>CAZZBB010000057.1:0-233929 GCA_964652195.1 uncultured bacterium
ACATTCCGCACCGCTGGTGCTGCCGATTTAGTCAATAGCAATCTTTTTCGGCAAGTTTCAGGTTGTGGTTTAACTCATCAATTAATAAGTTCTTATCAAACAACAGTCTGGTGAATGCTATCTAACATTAAATCCTAAGCAGCAGAAGTGAGGGATGTGTCTCAACATTAAGAATGGACTTTCAAGTCTCTGTTTAATTCTTAAAACTGTCCAAACTATAGTACTTTGTAGTATATGTATGTTAACCTAATTTATCACAATTCTGTATCACGGGGTATACCATTATGAAGATTAAGTTATTCATTCGGTAATATACGGGCAGGGACTTTTTATATTTAATTTGGCCGTCCCTACAATAATTTTATGTACTGAATTACCGAAATATTTATTTGATTCCTTGATTTCTTGATTTCATTTCCAGTCTCTGTCAAAAAGATGTATAAACTGGAGGTTTGTATTATAAAGTAGCTTTTGGTAATGTTAGATGTTTGATTTAGATATTTCTTCATTTTATTTTCAATTGTGTAGAAAAAAGTGTGAAATCAGCATTTAGTAGTGTTTACACTAAGAACAAGATGTTAACAATCTTCACAAGACTATACCATTTCTGTTTGTTTACATACTTATATTGTCTTAATTTATTTTACGGGTAATGATGAGTGAATCACAGACTATAAAGAGACAAATCTTTCGTCTTGCAATCCCTAATATAATTAGTAATTTCTCGGTTCCTCTTTTAGGTGCAGTGGATACAGCGTTAATGGGACGTTTAGAAACAGAACATTACTTAGGTGCAGTGGGAATTGGTGGTATGCTATTTAGTTTTATTTATTGGGGGTTTGGTTTTCTACGAATGGCAACCACAGGATTGGTAGCACAATCCTACGGCGAAGAGGATTATTTAGAATGCGGTTTTCTGTTAATTCGCGGACTATCATTAAGTATTTTTATTGGTCTATTTCTATTGAGTATCCAGTGGTTAATCATTGATATTAGTTTTCATCTAATGACTACAGGTTCTGAAGTAGAACAATTAGGTCGTACCTATTTCGATATTCGGATCTATGCTGCACCAGCTGTACTTTGCTTACATGTATTCCACGGAGTCTTTTTAGGACTTCAGAATGCACACTACCCAATGTTGTTGACAATTATTGTTAACGCTATAAACATAATTTTGAATATCCTTTTTGTCAAAGTTTATGGAATGAAGGTAGATGGCGTTGCTTTAGCTACAGTCATTGCTCAGTATATTGGAGTCATCTTTGCAACACTCCTATTCATAGGTAAATATCCTATCCTTCTGAGAACATGGGATGTTAAGAAGATTTTCGCTTTTCCTAAATTAAAGCGTTTTATGAGTATCAGTAACGATATATTCATCCGAACACTATGTCTTGTATTTAGTAATGCTTATTTCACGGCTAAATCTTCAGCTTTGAGTGATACATACTTGGCAATAAATACAGTATTGCTTCAATACATAAATTTAATGTCCTATGCAATTGATGGTTTTGCTTTTGCAGCGGAGAGTATGATTGGTAAGTATAAAGGGGCAGGTGATGTCGAGCGAATAAAGTCTTCGATTAAACACATCTTCATTTTTGGTTTTATCTTTAGTGGATTGTTTTCGTTGTTATTCCTCCTATATGGTCATAGGTTGTTATACCTATTCACTGATAAGCAGGATCTGATTTCGCTAACTAAACCTTATCTTATTTGGATTGTTGTTGCCCCGGTGATTAATATAACTGCATATATTTGGGATGGTATTTATCTTGGGGCGACAGCATCAAAATCATTACGTAATTCAATGATTGTTGCAATGGCACTGTTTCTATGTAGTATATATATGCTGTCACCCTACGGAAATCATGGACTTTGGGCAGCGTTAACAATTCTTCTAATTGTAAGGGGTGTAATATTAACTGTGATTGCTCCTATATGTCTATTCAAGGAATTACGTTAACCTTCGGAATCCTTTCCCACAGATGAGAAGAGAATGTAAGATCGGGGATCGGAATCCCCTCCTACAGAAGAGATGTAAGAATCGGGATTGGAATCCCCTCAGACAGAAAATTTACATGGGAAATCCGAAAGGGTTATTATACGTCAATATAACATATCTCATAAATCAGATATTTGACGATACTTTGATCTTGCCATTTGCTATATATTGAAACAACGGACGGGGCTTTTTTGAACTTAATTTGGCCACCCCTACGTAGAGAAATTGTATTGGTACGAACAATTCGTATTTATGAGACACACTGTATACACACGATTACAAACAACTGGATAAAAGCACGTCTATTGGTAGGGAGGTAAAGAATTATTTTTGAAGTGAAGGTATTTTCAAAAACTCGGTTTTTTTGTGGGATGTGATTGCATTCTGCAGGTGTCGTAATATCACTATTGAAATATATTTCACTAAAGGAAGATTGACATTTACGTTGTGTTTCTATAATGTAGGTTGTATATCTACAATTAATAATAAGTATTCAAGGACAAATGATGAAAATTACTCTTTTAACAGTATTCTCAATTATATTTTTCTGGGGTATTGTTTTTCATTGTAGTGCTTATGAGTTCCAATGGAAAATAGATGAAACACCAGAAGGACAAGAAAGTGCTACAATAGTTGAACCTGTCGAAGTAACGATACTTGATGAACAGGTAGAAATATCATCACACAGTGCGTCATTTTGGTTGATGATACGATATTCTGTTCATTTAGGAACCGAATGGAGCGGAGCTTATGCCTATAAATTGTTAAAAACATTTGAATCTATTCCGCAAGATAGAAACTATCCGCAGGAAAGAAACAATCCGATTTCACTATGGAAGCTGAGTGACAGACACATCCAAGATGACATTGAGATTGAATTTCAAGGAGACACAAAAGTCGTCACTATTTCCAAGGATGCATTTACGTATGCTCAACCTTTTATAACGGAAATAGAAGGGGTGCGCGGTAGGTATTTCTCCAAAAGGCTTCATCATGCTGTGGTTCGTTTCGTAACGGATGGTGGTGAAGACAGGTACGCAATTAAACGGATATTAAGAGAGCGTTTTGATATTAGTATAGATGTTCCCGATCATTTTCAACTAACACGTTATACAACAGGCGAACATGCGGAACGGTTTTCTGAATTTAAGAATGAAGAGTTGATGGCACTTGTTTCAATGCTTGAGGAGTTTCCCCAAGGCATGCTCAAGATACCAGGGTTGAATTACATTGTGCGTCGTTTAGATGGCACGCCACATCCACTTTATCCAGAAGCACCTGCTGTTGCGTGGCCAGCTGCGGGTTATATTGAATTTATGGAATCAGCGTTTCAGGATCAAGGCCTTGACTATATACACCGCTTAATTCTACATGAAAAGGCACATTTCCTATGGGCACACCTTTTTGATGAACAACTCAAACAGGATTGGATTGAGCTTGGTGGATGGTATGAAAATCCTGATGATAAAGACGGTTGGTCAACAACCAAGCAAACCGAATTTGTATCTGCATATGCTCACGGTGTCAATCCGAATGAAGATATGGCGGAAAGTATCAGTTTTTACATTGTGAGACCTGACAAACTCCGTTCTCGTGCCCCAGCAAAATATGAGTTTATTCATAATCGGATTATGCATGGGACCCGTTATATCTCACAAATTCGCGAAGATTTAACCTTTGAAGTATACAATCTGTATCCTGATTATGTGTATCCTGGTCGAATTACACGAATCAAAATACGTGTTGAGGGTGAACCTGAAGAGGATAAATTGATAAGTGTAGAGATTGAGATTCATGGTGAAAATGAATTAGATGCTGCAGCATCAGCATATATCAGAATTTTTAGTCATAAAGGCACTTATTTTGATATTCAGGCGTTGCCCCCTGTTGATGCTGAAGGGATACACGTTGCTGCTGCCCATATTTTACGTGGGCAAAAAAAGTTATCACGCTATGCACCAAGTGGATATTGGACTCAAGACACAATAATTACCTGGGATGCTCATTTTAATGATCGGAATGAAGGGCAAACTGATTTTGGATGGAAACTTTACGTTGACAACCCACTTGCCGATTGTGAACCACCAGAATATGTCCCTGACTCAATGAGACTTTCATTATCTAAAGCGACAACATCTGAGGGGAAGCCTTATCAGATCGTTACTGCAAGTTGGGAAGTGATAGAAGCGTCGGGTATAAAACATGTATTTGCGCTCTTAAATGATACTGAAAGAGAAACATTTTCATTCAGGCAAACTGAGTATGGACATTATGATAGCGACTTAAATAGAGTGGTTGTAAAATTTCTATTCCCCGATTATATGCCAACCAGTATATATAGTCTGAACAGTATTGACATGTTAGATGTAGCATTGAATGCGACAAATGTTACCTTTACAGAAGCTGAATCAGACGAGGCTCCCAAAACGATTGAGGTTATAACAAAAACTCCAGACCTTGAACCACCTGTATTAGATGTAAATCGGATAAATATTGATGCCGAACCTACGATACCAGAAGCTCCGAATGGTGAAACAATCGTGGATATATCATTTTGGATTAAGGATAATATCAGTGGTTATGATATTGGTTTTTTAATCTTAAGAGATCCGCAGGGAATTATGCATTCGTTCTATCATTATCCCAACGGGACTGGGGGACTGTATTTTCCAGGTAACCCTACAATAAATAAGGAATATCATAAGAGAATAGTTTTACCTGTCGGCAGCGCCCCTGGTACATGGGGACTTGCTGAGATGACTGTATTTGATAAAGCGGGGAATAAGTTAATTAATGACTTCACTGAAATTGTCCGGTTTAAGGTGGATGATGACACAGTCTATGCTAAATCGGATGTTAACGAAGACGGTGTGACCAATATCCTTGATCTCGTTATCATTGCAGCGTTTGATGTGTCGAACGACAGAGCAGATGTGAATGACGATGGTACTGTCAATATTTTGGATTTGGTTGTTGTTGCCAGTCAATTTGGTGAAGAAGGTTTAGCTGCACCGGGTGTTTATAATGCTACTGTTGACCAAATTCAAAGTTGGTTAACAGAAGCAATTAATGCGAATGATGGTAGTCATACCTTCCGTAGAGGTATTTATGTGCTTCAAAACCTCTTACTTACGATTCTTCCTACGACCACTGCTTTGTTGCCAAACTATCCAAACCCGTTTAACCCAGAAACCTGGATACCGTATCACCTTGCAATACCTACAGATGTCACTTTGACGATTTATGGGGTGAATGGTGCGGTTGTTCGCACATTAGCATTAGGGTATCAAGATGCTGGTATCTATCAGAGTCGAAGTCATGCTGCGTATTGGGATGGGAAAAATACTATTGGTGAAAATGTAGCAAGTGGCGTGTATTTCTATGTGCTTACTACTGACGATTTCACTGCTACTCGGAGGATGTTGATACTGAAATAGTATCATATGACCATAGGATAGTTGGAATGCTGTCGTTTATTGGCTTCGCAACGATCATTGATATGTTGGGTTGAGAATGCTGATTATTCATTGCTGATTTACTATAGTTTGGACAGTTTTAATCGATACACATTTCGCCTCGCTGAGGCTTGACCTTGGTGAGGTATGGCATTTCTACACACATTTCGCCCCGCTGGAGCTATTAATTGTCTTACATCTAATACCATTTCTATAAATGATTCTCCCATGATTAGGTGATATTTATGTCTTGAAATACTGCACAAACTGGAAGTTTTTGCTACATTAGAGAGACCTTAATTATCAGAAATGGTATAAGATTGGAGAACGGAATCCCCTCCCACAGAAGAGCAAGAGAATAAGGAAGTATGGAAGGGGCGGGAATCGGATTTCCTCTTACAGAAGAGTTTAAGTCTTAAATTGACACCTATGAGTTTCGTTCCTCAACCCAACCTACAGGGAGTTTATATAGAAATGCGATAAAATATAACAGAAAATACGAAAACTAAGTAACCCATGAAAAAACAGTTGACGAAGTCAGTGAAATAAGAATATACTTTAAGTGAAGACACATTCTGTAGCTACAGTACTATAGATCACTTACCAAATGAAACTTCACTTTGCCCTTCTTCTATTAATTTTTTGCCTATCTCACTTTGTTATCGCTCAAGAAGAATTTACAATTCCGAGGAAACATCGTGTGATTCAAGAATCTACTACAGCTTCTGGTAAGGTTCAAATCGGAACAAAACTTGATGATATCTCATTCAAATCCCTAACAGAAGAAACTTACCATTTGAATGATTTACTCAATCAAGGTCCAGTTGTCTTTGTATTTCTCTCAACAGAATGTCCTGTAGCACAACGATATGCAATGCGTTTAAAACGTTTGTATTCTAAATACTTAGATAGACAGGTTTTAGTCTTTGGGGTGTATTCAAATGAAAATGATTCCATTGATGATGTTAAGAATTATCTCATTAAAGCGGAGTATCCATTCCCGATAATAAAAGATTCAGATGGACGTTTAGCAAGACACCTTAATGCTACTATGACTCCTCAAGCACATTTAATTGATAGATCAGGTGTGCTTAGGTATCGTGGTGCGATTGATGATAATAGATATGTCACTCGTGTGAAACATGAGTACTTGATAGATGCCCTCACTGCAGTAATCTCTGGGAAAAGAGTGTCTATTGAAGAAACACCTGCCTTTGGTTGTACAATTCATTTAGCTGAAGTAAAGATCCAAAATCCAATTACCTATACAGAACATATTGCTCCACTTCTCAAAAAAAACTGTCAAAGCTGTCATCACAAATTCGGTATTGCCCCATTCAGACTTGATGAATTTATGGATGTTCAGTTACATGCATCAGATATTCTTAGAAGTATAAGTCTTGGTTTCATGCCTCCCACAAGATTGGAACAGGGTTATGGAGAATTTACTAATTCACATCAACTTACCGATAGTGAAGTAGATTTGATTTCATCGTGGGTCAAAATGGGTACACCAAAAGGCGAATTATCTGACTCTCCACATAATGACCCAGTAGAACAATGGTCCCTCGGGAAACCTGATTTGCTCAATGAAATTCCAATTGTGTTTAATGAACTAACCGAAGGAAAACATGCTTCACTTGTAGTTCGCGTCAAGACTAACTTTAAGAAAAATCAGTATATACGTGGAATAGATTTCAAAACTACCAATTCCAAAATTGTGCGTCGTATAATTGTTGGACTTGATTCACATAATAGAACCGATAAGTCTTTCTCATATATAAACCGAACTGATAGTAAAGAAGTTAATAGTTCTGATTTGGATGTAAGAATTGGAACGTGGTCGCAAGGAATCTTTCCTAACGTATTGCCAGATGGTGTGGGTTTTTTATTAACCAAAGGGACGGACATTATCTTGAATGTGTTATACCGAGGTACAGGAAAAAAAGAACATGTTTCATTTAAGTTAGGTTTATATATATCCAAGAAGCAAGAGGCAGCTAATCTCCATACAGCGTTATTAAAATTGAATACTCAAGAACAATTAAAACTAAATGCACAAAAAATGAAGCATTCTTATGAGTTCAGAAATGATGTTTTTGTGTTTTCTGTTCTCTTACCCATGTATGTTGAGGAACCTGGAATTAAGATCGTTGGTATTACTCCCCAAAACGAACAGGTCAAGATGGCTTGGATTAAGAAATCAGATATCGACTGGTTAGATGAATGGTTAGATATCTACTATTATCAAAAACCGGTATTCTTACCAAAGGGAACTCGGTTGGAATATGTAATTGAAGATTCATTCAGAAATAATCTTGATAGTTTGACAACAAAGTTCTATTATGTATTAGCTTCAGAATATGTAGAAAAGTAGTTCTGGTAGGATAAAAATGATGTATTAAATGGTCAACCAGATTGCTCAATCTCTCGTTTGATATATAGAGATAACGTGTTATATTATACCATTTCTAAAAATGTATATCCCATGAACATTTGTTATGCATGGCATGAAATACTGCACAAACTGACAGCTTGTGCTACATTAAAGAGATTCTATTAATGAGACTATAATTACCAGAAATGGTATTATTCCTGAAAACAAGGAGACTACTTAAATGGCGAAAATCGGTGTGAATTTATTACTTTGGGCAGATAAGTTTGATAAAGAAACAGCCGACTTGATACCAAAAGTCGCGGAAATGGGATTCGATGGAGTTGAAATCCCTATTTTCGATCCAGATACGGTTGATATACCGTACACCCAATCATTGTTGAAGGATTCCGGAATAGAAACAATTGGTTGTAATATCATGGCAGGGGATAGAAATCCGATTGATGAAGATTCGACAATCCGTGAGAACGGCAAGAGTTATCTTAAACAGACTATAGAAGTTATCGCGGAATTAGGCGCGGACACACTCGTTGGACCTATGTATAGTGCTGTTGGAAAACTTGTTGGCAGAGGTAGAAACGTGCAGGAATGGGAATGGTGTGTAGAAGGTCTTCAAGAGGTAGCGGAATTTGGTGGTAACCATGGAGTGACACTTGCAAGTGAACCTCTCAATCGGTTTGAAACCTACTTTGTTAACATAGCTGAAGATGCAGTAAAACTGTGTGAAGCAGTAGATAGTCCTTATTTTAAAGTTCATTTGGATACATTTCATATGAACATTGAAGAGAAAAATCAAGCAGATGCAATAATTAATACTGGAGATTATTTACATCACATGCACTGTTGTGAAAATGATCGTGGAACACCTGGTACAGGACTTGTTGACTGGGAAGGTGTGTTTGGCGCACTTGCTGAGATAAATTATAACAGATGGCTTGTTATAGAGTCGTTCACACCTGCTGTTAAAGAAATCGCTGCTGCTACATGTATTTGGCGTGATATTGCTCCAAGTGCAGAGAGTCTTGCGACGGAAGGACTTACGTTTTTAAGAGAAATGGCTGACAAATATCTCTAAAACCGAATTACATCTGTGATAAGAATAATTGATAATTCAAAATATGATAATACGATTAACCGATAACAGCATTGAGGAATTTCAAATGCGTTTGATGAAATGTGTCGTGTTTATAGGTCTTTCGTTTTTCTGTGTACTGATATTTACTCAATATACTATTGCGGAAGAATCCCAATTTCTTGAGAATATACGCCAACTGACTTACGATGGCAAGCGTGCCGGTGAGGGTTATTTTTCCGATGATGGTAATTCTCTCATATTTCAGAGTGAGCGTGAATCTGATAACCCATTTTATCAAATTTATCTCCTTGACCTATTGACAGGTGATACTCATAGGGTTTCACCTGGTGTTGGGAAAACCACATGTGCCTACTTCCGTCCCGGTACAGATGAGGTGCTTTATGCCTCAACACATCATGATCTATTTGCAGAAGCCAAGATGAAAGAGGAACTCGAATTCCGTGAATCTGGAAAAGAACGTCGATACAGTTGGGATTATGATGAGTCGATGGATATCTTTTCTGCCAATCGGGATGGCAGTAACTTGGTGCAATTAACAGATGTTCATGGTTATGATGCGGAGGGATCATATTCGCCTGATGGTAAATATATTGTATTCTGTTCATTACGTGATGCCTATCCAAAAGTGGAATTATCTGCTAAGGATTTAAAACGGTTTGAAGTCGATCCTGCATATTTTGGTGAAATTTACATTATGAATGCGGACGGATCAAACCAGACACGTTTGACGGATATGCCTGGATATGATGGTGGACCTTTCTTTACACCTGATGGATCCCGTATTGTTTGGCGACATTTTACACCTGATGGGACAAATGCGGATATCTATACAATGAATTTAGATGGAAGGGGTGTGAGACGTTTAACAGATTTCGATTCTATGTCTTGGGCACCTTATTTTCATCCAAGTGGTGAATATGTAATTTTTGCAACAAACAAACTCGGTTTCTCTAATTTTGAACTATTCTTAGTAGATGCTATGGGTCGACATGAACCAGTACAGATAACTTTTACAGATGGATTCGATGGTTTACCAGTCTTTTCAGCTGATGGGAATCGTCTGTGTTGGACATCAACCCGTAATAGTCAAAATATTTCACAACTATATCTTGCTTCATGGAATCATAAAGCTGCTTTACAAGCAATTTCCGTCTCACCAAGAATTGAAGTACAGAGTAACTTACCTTCATCAGAAGAAGAGAATCACGTTGACACGGTAAATACAGATTTCAATATTGAAAATATGAGCAGTATTCAACGACATGTAGAATTCCTCGCGGACGATTCATTAGAAGGAAGAATGACAGGATCGGACGGCGCAAAACATGCTGCTGAATATATCGTTGAACAATTTACGAAATACAATCTTCAACCTGCAGGTGAAGAGGGTGGTTATTTACAAACTTTTGAGTTTACTGCTGGTAGGAAAGTAATTACCGAGGAGAATCAATTCATAATCACGCAGACCACAGGAGATTCTGATGAGTCATTTGTGTTTAATGTCAATGTAGACTTCATACCTTTATCCTTTTCTCGCAATGGTGTTGTTGAAGGTGAAGTTGTTTTTGTGGGATATGGACTAACAGTTCCTGGAGAGTTGGGTGTAGGCTACGACTCCTATGCAGGTATAGATGTAAAAGATAAAATAGTAGTTGCATTACGATATGTACCGGAAGAGATTAATTCAGAACGTCGTCAAGAACTCAATAGATATGCCGGTCTACGTTATAAGGCTATGCAAGCACGTGAAAACGGTGCTTTGGGTTTTCTTGTTGTTGCTGGACCGAATTCTCCTAATGCAGGTGAGTTAATTCCACTCGATTTTGACAGTAGTCTTGCGGATTCGGGAATTGTATCAGCATCAATTACAAGTGAAGTTGCCAATACACTTTTTTCTAACTATGAGAAGAAACTGGTTGATGTTCAAACTGGTCTGGATACGGAAAACCCTCATTTTCTTGGACAGTTTCCTCTACCAAATGTAAAGGTTAAGATTGTTGTTTCAATTGAAAAGGTAAAGAAGACAGATAGCAATGTTCTTGCAAAGTTCACACCAGATGTAACAACGGGAACAGCAGAATATATCGTCGTTGGAGCACATTACGATCATATTGGTCATGGAGAAATTGGATCATTGGCAAGAAAGGATGAAGAAGGTGAAATTCATAATGGGGCTGATGATAATGCCTCAGGAACAGCAGTTGTACTGAAATTAGCTGAAATGTTTAGTCAGGAATATAATCATAATCCTGGCAAATTCACTAAGGGAATCATTTTTGCACTATGGTCAGGAGAAGAACTCGGTCTTATTGGTTCAACCCATTTTGTGAATGAACCTGTTTTACCTTTGCAGGATATTGCAGCCTATCTCAACTTTGATATGGTTGGACGTCTGCGTGATAATAAGCTGATATTGCAAGGAACAGGTTCATCACCTATATGGACTAAGCTAATAGAGAAACGAAATGTACCTATAGGTTTTGATCTTACATTACAGGCAGATCCGTATTTGCCAACTGATGTTACGGCTTTTTATCCAAAAGAAATACCTGTATTGAATTTCTTTACAGGAGGTCACGAAGATTACAACCGACCAACAGACGATCCTGAGAAACTTAACTATGCTGGTTTAGAACGGATTTCAAATTTGGCATACGGACTAATCGCTGAATTAGTCTATACGGATAAACATCCTGAATATGTTAAAGTTGAGCGGAATCCATCAGAAGGTGGCAACCGAGATACTCTACGTGCGTATCTTGGAACCATACCCGATTATACAACCGAAGGTGAAGGGGTAAAAATATCAGGTGTCCGTGCAGGTGGTCCAGCAGATAAAGCCGGATTAAAGGGAGGAGATATAATAGTTGAGTTTGGTGGAAAGAAGATTACCAATATATATGATTATACTTATGCACTTGATGCAGTAAAAATCGGCGAGTCAGTAGAGGTGGTTGTGACCCGTGATGGAAAACAGGTGAAACTCAAGGTTATTCCTGAGGCACGAAATTGATTTCTTATATTTGAAAGTAATAATTCCGTATAAAAAAGCCGTCATCAACAATTTGATGACGGCTTTTTGTCAATATAGCCAATGATTGATATTACTGTGTATCTTCAGGAGTATCATCCTCAGCAACATCTGTATCTTCAGGAGTACTATCTTCAGCATCATCTGAATCTTCAGGAGTACTACCTTGAGGATCATCCGGTTCATCGGGGACACTAACTTCAGCAATCTCTGGAACTACGAGAACCCCATCTTTGACAATAAGTACAACTGGATTATACAAAGCCTCTCCATTTGTATCAAATGAGAAATTACCTAAGATAGTTGGGAAATCCTTGGTCTGTGCAAGTGAATCACGAATTGCACTTGAACTATTATCTGTTGCATTTGAGATAGCATTTGCAAGGATATATAGGGTTGCATAAGACTGTGCAGCCCACGGTTCAGCTTCAATACCGAATTCTTCCATATAGTTCTGAACAAACATTTGGTTTCCTGGTGCATTTGACTCTCTAAACCAATTTGTAAATGCGATAGCTCCTTCCGCTGCATCCCCAGCAGCCTGAACTTCAGCATTTGTTAGATCGGGAACAATTAATTGAGTAGTTTCCGTAATACCAATTTTTCCTGCTTGAATAATAATCTCCGTCATCTCATCTGACAATGCAGAGATAAAAAGTGCATCAGGTTGCATACTCATAATACTACCTAATTGCATTTCAAAATCGGTATCCCCAGTTTTAATGGTTTCTTGAGTTAGAATTTCAACACCGTTTGCTGTGAGTGCTTTGACCACTTCCTCATTACTGCTATTGGAATAGGTGTCCTCACTGTCATAAATGGTGGCAGCAGTTGTATACCCAAGTGCCCCCTTCGTAAGCATCACACCACTTGGTATCATGATATTTGTAGCAAGTCCTGCACGAAAGACATAATCACCAATGCTACTCAAACCGGCAGCTGAAGAGACAGAACTAAAGGCAACAATTCCATTTTCTTGTGCAATTGGGAAGGCATCTTCCAGGTAATCTGAGATAGCGATACCCACTAAAGCTGGAACATTTCTCTCAACCAAATTTTCTACTGCTTCAATTGCACCCTCTTCACTACTTTTATCATCTTCAAGTATGAATGTTATATTCAGGTTAGTCATTGCGTTTATCTCATCTCGGGCCAACATAAATCCACGTTTCATGGGTAGTCCATAAGGGACAGCGTCTTTCCCTGTCAGAGAAGTGATAACACCAATAGTAATATCATTGGGATCTGTCGGTTCGGGCATCAATTCACTAAACCTTCCACAACTTGAAAGTCCGGCAATAATACCAACTATAAGAAGTGTAGAAAGGTAAAAAGTGATGTTTCGAATTTTCATTATTACTCTCCTTAATTAATTAATATATTGTCTGAATAACAAACTAATTTTCAAACAATCTTAATCGAAATAAGTAATTAACATTCAGTTTACAACATGTATTTAGATATAATTACTTAGTTATTTATTATTTCAGATAGTTTAGTTGTTGTCAATATAAAGGTGGCAATATTGTCTTACGTTTCCTATTGACATTTAAATTTCAGTTTGACATAATTATTTTAGGTCCTAAACAACAATGTATTTACACTTTACAAAGGAGTAAATCATGGATACCCTTAAAAAAGTAATTGGTGTTGTTCTCATATTAATTGCAATAATAATTGCATTAAACACCATACTCGAACCAGTTTATCATACATCTGATCCGGAAAGTGATAATCCACATAGTTCGATATGGGGTTATATTAACCCTTTATCAGCTATTTCGTTAGTCTTGGGGATAATTTTTTCCTATATACGTTTGAGCCGAATTACAGACAATTCAAGTGTACAAGAGTTTATTGCTGCTAATACCCTATTTTACGGTTTTATATTTAGCTCGATTATATTCTTCTGGAATTGGTTTGGTATTCTTAAAGTAGGTGCAGATTTTACAGCAATTTCAGCAGATACTCGTTCATTGGTATGGATCTTTTTTGATGCTTTACAACCGCTTTTGAATGGAGCTTTGGGAGCACACCTACTGCGTTCAAATTCAAATGATTAAAATTTCGGTCTTACTCTTCTAACAACAATTAGGTTATATTTCCAACTGATATTGGTAGAAATATAACCTAATTTATATATTACCATTTCTAATTTATTATTTAACATTATTCCGTAGTTCCAAATCAACTATATGAATGTGCATTTTGTATTTGTCGGATTTCGTTCCTCTACCCAATCTACGAAAGAATGGAAGAAAATAATTAGAAATGGTATACCTTGTTATTATACATTTATTTTGAAATGATATTTTGAGCTATAATTAAATAATTAGAATTTGAGGTAAGTATGTATTCAAGAATATTTAAATTGTCATTTTGTCTACTTTTTGTATTGTCAATGATCTGGATCACAGGGTGTGAAAAAGTTGAAAATGTAGTGACCGATAGTATAGTAATTCCAATTGATACAGAATCAATGTCAACACTCAAAGTCGGATTAATTCGACCACATCCAATTTACTTTAGTTTTGGTGAAGGTGCAGAACTTGCTCAAACTGAAATTAATCAAGCGGGTGGTGTACTTGGTATGCCTGTTGAATTTGTCTATAGAGAAGAACTTTCTGTAGATGTGGTTCAATCTGCTACTGAATTGATAGAAGATGAGAACGTAGTTGCGATTTTAGGTCCTCTTTTTTCAAGTCATGCTGTGAAAGTAGGACCAATTGCAACTGTACCTGTTCTGCTTGGAGCGACTGGTGCGAATGTCACCGAAACAGGTGATTTTTTATTTCTTGTAGCAAGTTCTAATGCCTTGCAGGCAAAACTCATGGCACAATTTGCATTTAAGGAACTCAATGCAACAACTGCAGCGATGATTTGGCAGAATCAAGATGTCTATTCTATTGGTTTTGTAAATGCGTTTGAAGAGAATTTTATGGAACTTGGTGGTAGCATTGTTGCTAAAGAAATATATGAATCAGGTGATGTTGAATTTAATGTACAATTAACAAACATAAAAGATAAGGCCCCAGATGTGTTATTTCTTGCAAGTTTTCCCCCTGAAAATCCACTGATAATTAAACAAGCAAGGGGCATGGAAATTCAAGCTACATTTATAGGTAGTGATGGTTGGGATGATCCTTTGATGTTTGAAAATATGGATGCGATTCCACATCTTGAAAATTCCTATTATTGTACCAATTTTGATCCAGATGCAACAGATTTTATCACTTCTTATGAAGTAATGTTTGAAGGTAATACTGCGAATGGTATCGCTGCATCAGGTTACGATGCTATGTGGATTTTGGCGACAGCAATTGAAAATGCTCAATCAACTGATCCTATGGAAATCCGTAGTGCTATATCTGAAATTGCTAACTATACAGGGGCAACTTCAATTTCAAATTATGATGTAAATCGTCATCCAGTGAAGAGTGTTGGTGTATTCCAAATAATAGATGGTCAACCACAACCCTACAAGGTGTTGGGAAGTGATACGGTATATGAAATTGAGGGGCCAGAGTAGATTATATACATAGATGAAAAAACAAAGACCCGGTTTCTGCAATATATATCAGAAATCGGGTCTTTGTTTTATAAAATTATATAATCTTATTCAAAAGAGATCTGCGCGACAACACCTGCATGGTCTGAGGGCCATAGACCAGATAGTAATTTATCTGTAGGTTTATCACCAACTGTATATGTCATGACAGAAGAGGGAAGAGACAAATTACGGACAAATATTTGATCAATTCTTACTGTAAGATCACTGATTTCATTGAGTATATCAGAATCTTGGCAACATGTATAACCAATCCCAGATGTATCCATTTGCCAAAGATCGATATAGTTTGCGTCTAATAGTAGTTGGTATGCCGTTCCATCTGGTGCGCGTGTATTGAAATCGCCTAACAGAATTGTTGGTAGGGTTTCATCGCTGAGAATTTTTATAAGTTCTTTAGCTTGTTGGACTCGATTCACCTCTGTAACTGCCTCTAAATGTGTATTTACTACTCGGTATTTTGTGCCAGAAACAGTGGCATCAACGGCAGCGTATCCTCTCTTTATTTCTAATCCGAGCAATTCAATTTTAAGTGCATCATCAAAGTTATCACTAATTTGCCGTGAAATACCAACATCGTCTCGAGCAAGTATGACATCATAATCAGTTAATCTAACATCATCTAAACCAGTGTCAGAAATCATCGGCATTTCAACGTCTAAGTTTTCAATTTGTGCAGCGACTTGATAGTTTAGACCTTCTGCTTTAAGAGCATCCATCAATAATTTGAGATAATCAAAGACTACCTCCTCAGCCTGTGTAGGGTTGTCAGGGATAAAATCTCCTGGACTTTGTTTACGGATAAGAGAGATTTCTTGTAAACCGATAATGTGGGGATGATATTCATTTATAGATTTAGCAATTGCTATAGCTCGTTCTGGGAAATCGGATGCCATAACATTATTATACATAATAGCAACTTCCGTAGGAGCTTGAAGTAGATTTTCTACGCTTAAGAGTGGTTCTGCACTACTACCCACATAAACATTATAGGTCATTACAGTGAGAGGTTGGCTTTCTGGAATATCGGTTGGAATCATAACTGTATCAGTGATTTTCTCACATCCAGAACCTGCTAAGCAGATAACAAGCAAAATAATTACAATATTTAATTTTGACAAATTGTCCTCCAATAAGATAAGTTCTAAAGTATTATTATAAATTATACACACATTCCAAGTAAATGTTCATTCGTAATTGCGGTTAATTTAATGGGTAGAACTTTATTAATTGCAGTATCAGGTCCATCAATGAGTACTCTGAGGTAGTTATCCGTAAATCCCGCAAGTATATTATTCTCACCCTCCCTACTTTCTTCAATTAGTACTTCCTTGTGTTTACCAATCATTCTCAGTCGAAAAGACCTACTCAGTTCTTCGCCTATACTAATCATCTCTTTGCTGCGTTCAACCGAAACAGATGGTGTAACTTGATCTGGATAGGTGGCTGCTGGTGTTCCTTTACGCGGAGAATAACGGAATACATGTAACTGACTGAATCCAATTTCCTTAACATAACGAAGGGAATCGTGAAATTCACTATCAGTTTCTCCAGGAAATCCAACCATTATATCAGTGGTAATACCAACGTCCTCGGTGAAACGTTGCCGAAGGGTATCAATTAGATATGTGAATTGTGTTGTAGTATATCTTCGTCGCATTCTCCGTAAAACCGAATCGGAACCTGATTGGATCGGAATGTGGAAGTGAGGCATACATTTCGGTAGTGCTGCCATGCGTTCAGATAGAATATCTGGAAAATACATAGGTTCAATTGAACTGAATCTGATTCGTTCTATCCCATTTACTTCGTGTATATTTTCTAAAATATCCGCTATATCTTTGTCTCTACCCGTATCTTGTCCATAAGCACCAAGATGGACTCCAGTAATAACAATTTCCTTGATACTGCTTTCTGCGATACGATTTGCCTCTGCAACAATTTCTGGTAGTGAACGACTTGTCATTCTTCCTCTTACATAAGGAATGATACAGTAAGTACAAAAGGCACTACACCCGTCTTGGACTTTTATGAATGCTCGTGTCCTGTTCCCAGCATTACTGACTCCACTGCTAAATCTGGCATGTTCACGAATCGCATCATGCTGAACAGGTTGTATCTGTATAGGTGTTTCAGTATCCAATTTATCAAGGTAGGATTGAAAATCTGCTTTCTCTCTGTTGCCAAAGACAAATGTCACCCCAGGAATTTCCTCTATTGCTTTACGGTCACTTTCAGCATAACAACCTGTAACCAGAACATCAGCATTTGGATTATGTCGGATTGCTCTCCGTATAACTTGTCTTGCTTTCTGATCGGCTACGTTGGTTACCGTGCAGGTATTAATTAGGTATAGATCAGCATGTAGCTTATCATCAACAATCCTATACCCATTACGAGTAAGCGTTTCTCGCATAGACTGGGTATCGTATTGATTAACCTTACATCCCATAGTGATTAGTTTTGCTGTTTTCATAGTCGTTTTGACCACTTAGTTTTGATATACATAATTTATGATAGCAGTTATTGCAATTGCAGCAGTTTCTGATCTTAATATGT
Organism: uncultured bacterium; assembly: GCA_964652195.1. Classification (GTDB taxonomy): domain Bacteria; phylum Poribacteria; class WGA-4E; order WGA-4E; family WGA-3G; genus MSPOR6. Next base: position 18,113 of record CAZZBB010000057.1, read on the forward strand.
TTGATCCTAACGATACTGGCTTACATCCGTAATCAACTGCGAATTTTACTTCTTCTTCCTCAAATCCACCTTCAGGTCCTACTAACACTGCAATAGATCCAATATCTTTAGTCTGTTGTAATATAGTTTTTATATGATTCAGTTTTTCATTTTCCCATAAGATTATCTTAAAGTCATAGAAATGTAATTGCTTTAGACATTCTTCGTAGTCATGTACTTCACTGAGCATCGGTAACCATGAAGTTTGACATTGTTTAGTAGCAGATATTACGATTTTTTTCCAGCGTTCAATTCGGTTTTCAGTCGCTTCCTGTAGTGATCGTTTTGTCATCACTGGAACGACTTTAGATAAGCCAAGTTCCGTAGTTTTTTGTAGAATCAACTCCATTTTATCGTTTTTCGGTATGCCTTGGAAAAGAGTGATTTCAGGTTTCTTTCTTAATTGAAACTGATGGTCAATTATGTTGACAATTGTAGAGTCATTACAAATATTAGAAACTTCTGCAATCAGTATATTACCGATACCGTCAATAATACGTACATTATCCCCAGAATTAAGCCGCAGAACATTACGTAAATGATGATGTTCTGAACCATCAATCTTCGTAAAGTCTCCACTTATTTTTTTAGGTGGTATATAAAACGTATGCATATCCATCTCAGAATTTATATTTCATACTACTCTACTGTACGTAGCTTTTCTATAATTTCTTGTGGATTATGACTCTTAAAGATTGCAGTACCTGCAACAATTATAGTTGCTCCATTCTGTATTGCGAGAGGACTAATCTCTGTTGTCACGCCACCATCTACAGATATATCAGGAGTATTATCTAAATCTTTTATGAGATAATTCAGTTCTTTAATTTTTTCAAAGGTATTCGGCAAAAAACTCTGTCCACCAAATCCCGGTTCAACACTCATAGGTAAAATTAGGTCGATACAGGATAGGTATGGTGTAATAACCTCTGTTTTGGTATTTGGTGAATATGCGATTCCTACAGAGACATTATGTCTCTTAATTGTTTCGATAACGGCATTTGGATCATCATGCGATTCAATATGAAAAGTAATTATGTCTGCCCCTGCGTCAACGAGTGCCTCAATATAAGAAAGTGGATGTGTTACCATTATATGAACATCAAATACGAGTTCAGTCCTGTTACGTACAGCAGCAATTAGAGGTGGACTAATCCCAAAATTTGGGACTAAGACACCATCCATGACATCGAAATGAAGTAGATCCGCTCCGGCTTGAGTTACTCGTTCTACCTCATCACCAAAACAACTGAAATCAGCAGCTAATAGGGATGGGGAAATTTTAGGGGTGCCGTCATTTTTATTCATAGGAGTTATCTTATTGATATTGTCTCTCAGAAACTTTCTTGCCATCTTCAAAAACGATGACAAGGGTTGGACCAAAAACTCGAATTCTCATTTTCTCCAGGTCAATTACTGTTCCGGGTGAAATATATACTGGTTTTATTTTACGTTCACTATATGCATCGACAATAACAATCTCGATTTTTTTTGCTAAATTCCCAATTTCTGTAACCGTATGTTTGTGTTTTAACCATCTTCCCTTATTTTTAGTTAAATCTCGTTGTCCACTTACTTTAAGAGTGATTTGATCACCTATCTGTAGTAGACGTTTGTGTCCAATGATGTGTCCATCTGGAATTGTTGGGTGTGGACTATAGTTAACATCAACATCCATTCCCAATTCTTGAAGAGTGGATAATACCTCATTTAAGGGTTGATTTGTTAAATCTGGCAATTGTATGTTCTGTGTTTTTCTTCCCTTACTAACTAATAAGTTTATTTCTGTATTCGTTTGGTATTTGCTATTTTCAGATGGCGACTGGGCGATTACGATGTCTGGAAGGTAAATCGGCGAGTGTACTCGTGCTGAAGTCTTAACCCGATATCCAGCAGCTTCCAATGTTTCGTATGCAGCATCAATAGATTTTCCTATAACAGAAGGTACAGGGGATAGGTCGGTCCCAATGCTTACAGTGAGTTTAACTTTGTGATGTGGTTTAATGCTAAAACTTGCTGGTGGATCTTGTGTAATTACCTGCCCTTTTGGTTCATCACTATTTGCTTCCTGTATAATGTCATCAGGTTTAAGACCTATATTTCCAAGTGAATCTACAGCTTGCCAATAGTCCTTTCCAATTAGATTAGGAACTAATATCTCGGTTGACTTAACCCATTGTGGAATAATGACCAAAACAATTAAGAAACCGATAATAGTCATCACAATGAGTAAATATATGGCAATGTTAGTTAATCGTAATAGTATTTGGTTAAGTTTATTCATATTCAATCACATTTTTGTGGATTATTATTTAACATATAGAAACGATCTCCAGTCATAATCTGATACCCATTGATAAAGTCCGTAACTTCCATGACAGCTTTTGTAGCAGGTTGTACTTGTAGAATCTGAAGTTCACCATTGCCAGTGACTACATACAATTTGCGTTCTGGAGTAATCTTAATTGTACCTGGTTGTTTCTTTAATGTTGTATCAACACCAGTGTTTTTATTTTGATGAGGTATAGTCTGTATAATTTTTACCTGTAAATCTTCACCATAGACCGTAGAAGCTCCTGGCCACCCCATAGTTCCTCGTATTAGGTTATGTATTTCAGTAGCATTATGATTCCAATTAATGTACCCTATCTCTTTAGTAAGCCGTGGTGCATGAGTTGCATAATTATGATTCTGAGGTATAGCTGAAGGAGGTTTTCCTTCAGTTAAATTGGATAATAGATCAGCGAGTCGTTCTGCCCCTAAATTCGCTAATTTGTTGTGTACAGTTTGTGCTGTATCTTCATCACTAATGCTTACTTTATCAATAGATATAACATCTCCAGTATCTTCACCTTGGTCTAATAACATGAGAGAAACACCGGTCTCCTTTTCTCCATTTATTACAGCCCATTGTATTGGTGCTGCCCCTCTGTATTTTGGTAGTATGGAAGGATGTATATTAATAACACCACAAGGAGGAATGTCTAAGATTGTTTGAGGGAGAAGTTGTCCAAAAGCAGCAACGACAATAACATCAGGTTGGAGTTTTAGCAATCCATCTACAGATTCCTTCCTTTTAATTTTCTCAGGTTGGATTATCTGAAGATTGTATTCTGCAGCAAGTGATTTTACTGGGGATGGACTTAATTTTCTTCCTCTGCCTTTTGGTCTGTCTGGTTGTGTCACAACTCCAATGATATTAAAATTCTGGAGAATTAGTTGATTTAGAGCGGGAACAGCAAACTCACTTGTTCCCATAAAGAGTATACGCATTTTCTAAGTTATCTCATTTGAATTTGGTAAGGATAAAATCGAAATAACATTACCCTTAAAAACGCATTTCAAATAATGTTAGTGAAATCAGCGTAGGTTGTTCGTCCATCAATTGGTTCAATCCTACACATAATGATTTCCTGGAGGGTATTTCATTAAGCGAATGAATATCCCAATATTTATTAGTCGAATATGGTCCATAAAAGGTTGCACGAGCAATACTTCCATCATCCGGAATCTCATCTTGTTCTGGAGCTGGGGGTTTCCGACCAGGGATACTGGGAGCAGATCTATCAACATGGCGTGTATGTAACCAATCCCATACCCCTATAAACACAGAAAATGAAACAGCAGCAATTCCCATGGTTCTATAATTCTTTGGTGTTAAGACAGGAGCGATCTTATTCTGTTGTATCATTTGTATCCCTCGAACACCTAAATAACTATGAACAGCAGTGAAAGGAAGAGCACTTAAGGTGATAATTTCGAATCTCCTTAATGCGCTTTCATGATATTCAGAATCGTGTGTCTCTTGTGGTTGTTGCAATGGGTATTGTGCCAGTGATTGATTGGTTATCATGAATGGCAAAAATAATAGGAGAAAACTGTATAGTATTCTATATTTATTCATTGATTTAATATCATCCTAATATAAATGGAACAGATCTATCCATGAAAATTATGTTCATCAATTAATTTGCTGCAATACTCATTCTGTACTTTGAAGACGAAAAAGATAAACAATTAACATCCCTGCCCCGATACAAACAGAAATATCAGCGACATTAAAAGTTGGCCAGTATAGTCTTTTACTTGCAATTCCAAATTGAAGGAAGTCAACAACTTCTCCTAAAACAATTCGATCTATGAAGTTTCCAACAGCACCGCCTAATAAAAACCCAAGGGATATCCGCATCCATCCACTGTGTTTAAATCGAAAATAATAAAAGAAGATGAAAACCAATGCAACAATTGTTACTAAAATAAGAAAGGTACGTTGATCAGCTAAGATACCAAATGCAGCACCACTATTTCTATCATGTCTTAAATTAAAAAAACCTGGAATTATAGCGTATCCTGTCCCTTTAGGAATATACATTTGAATCATTAACTTTGTCCCATAATCAAGTACAAAAATTGGTATTGCTACAAAAGCTAATGGTAATACTGTCTTTAGGTTTTTAATATTATTCAGCACGTTATATAACACACCATTGTTTTATTTTTTAGATTGATTTTTTGATATGAGAGTTTTCCACTCTTTCACCATGTCATCATTCCAATTAGTTTGTGGTAAGTTAATCCATTTTTCTTCAAAAATACTTTTTGATGAGGTAAATACTGCAGAGTTTAAATCCTCTGCTAAGAAGGGTGTGATTGGAGCAAGTCGTTGAATTACAACTTTTAAAATTGCTGTTATTGTACTTTGGGCAGACTGGAAGTCATTCTTTGTAAGACCATTTTGACATAATTGTATATACTGATCAAATTCTTTTAGGCATAAATCCGATAGTAAATCAAAGATATTTTGAAACTCTTTTGTTTGGTACGCTTTGTCTATACTACTAATTGAAACGTTAATTCTTGATAATGCGACTACATCATTTTCTTTAAGGTCTTGTATTTTGAAAGTATTCGGATTAAAAGATTTTCTTCTTCTCCGTTTTTTGTTTTCACTATCTTCAAGCTTCATACAAACTTCTATTGCGTTTGTGAGTACTTTCTTCAATTGCATGTATTTTCTATTACACTTTTTAATTTGTGAATCAAGATACTCAGGGATTTCCTCGCCAGGGTCCGCATTCAGTAGATTTGTTCCTAAAGAAACAGTTCTTATTACATCCGCTGGATATTTCTCAATAGTACTATCCTGAATTTCTGAATCACTTGATATATCAGATAATGGAATTAATCGTAGATTCTTATATGGATGACTATCCTTTGTTGGTCTACTTTGTTGGAGGGAAGCAGAAATTATGCTCAATTGACCCAACCACTCAATAAATTTAGCTTCGGGTACAAATGCAATACTATTACATGATTCATGTGCCGTCTTTTTAAAATCAGATGTATCAAGTGCTTGCAATAAATTTGCAAAGTAGCTTTCGATATATGTTGATTCTTTTCTAAACTCTCTGGAATTGCAACTCACGCATACAGTTTCTGCAGGCACGAGTTCCTCAACACTCATGCGAAACCATTGTTCAGCCCCTCGGCGAATTGAACTCCTCACTGCTCTAAGTATTTTCTTATCTGATAATAGTTCATTACAGTTATCACATCTTAAGACAGGTAGCGGTATACCCCACTGTCTTTCAGAAGATACAACCAATTCATTAACATTTGCTACTTCACCCTGAATAAGATTTCGTAGGTTTTCATCATAATGTTCCCAATATTCAAGGGAATTGGCTACTTCATCCTTTATCTCACTTGCTCCAAATGAAAAAACCCAGTGTCGATAAGGTCGGGATACGGATGTCCCTTCACAAATTTGACATTGATGTTGTTTGGTCTTCTGCTTACGCGTTTTAATTAACAGTCCTTTTGCCTCAAATTCATCACTTATAAACGGTGTAACTTGTGACAAATATAATCCACAAAGTGTGTCTGCATCTTCAGTGAACCGACCATTTTCGTCAAATACTGGGGCAGTTGAGGTAGAATGTATAAGTGATTTTAAGTCTGTCTCTTCGGAATCATCTAAAGAGTTTAAGATAGAATAACTCAGTGTATGATGTGTTGGATTAATAGGAATGATTCCAGAGATTAATTCCTTTCGATTATCATATTCAGCAATATTAGAGATTACTCCATCTGGAATAATAACAAAAGGTAGTTCGTTTAGAGCAAAAAGTGGATGTGTAGCAGTACAATCTTTTAGTTTGACAACATCTATTTTTGCAATAGGTTTAGGAACTTCTGTTGGTTTTGTGCTTCTACCGACGAATTTCTTTAAGTGTGGTTCAGCGAAAATTAGATAATCATCCTGATAGTAAGTTAGCCAATATGTAATATTATTTCTAATTCCTAATGCAATAGTTCCTGCTACTTCCCATAGTTGATTTTCTGTAAATTGGATGGTAAAGTAGACATTCTTTCCAAAATCCTCAAAACCAATATTCAATGGAAACTTAACATAAGTATATAATTCTGAAGTAGAAACAGTGTTAACAGTTTTTCCAGATTCGAGAGGTAAAATGCATTTTGGACACCAATGACTTAGTCGTAATTCATCACTCAAAAAACTATGTTCCCGCAATCTGTCAAAATGGCTAAACAGTTTTGTTTCATATCGTGTCTCTAAGGATTTCTCAGCGGTTGTCCAATCTGCAAAAATTCCGAGATTTATAAATTTCTCTTGTTGAGATTTTAGATATTGTGCATAAACTTGACGACACCGCTTTCTAAAATTGGACATATTCGCAGCGGTATTATTGTCTCTTATGACAATAGATTCTACACTGAATGGAAAAGTCTCCCATAATGGGATGTAATTGACAGAGTTCCCTTGCATCAATTCATACTTAAGGTATGTATCTTGGTATAATTTCCTCCTTAATGTATCAAAACTAAGAGTAGAAACAGGGGTAGGCATCTCTCGAATTACAAAAGTTGGAGGATCAGTCGTATTTTCCTTGCCTGAATAGACATTTTGTGCAGTCCAAAATTGGACTATATCAGATTCAAGCCTGTATTCAAATGGTGACTCTTGTACTTTTGTAGAAACTGGTTTTTTAGGTGTTTGACTCTCAGAAGGATTTGATATGGAGTCCCGTGTAGGTGTGTTCGTCTTTTTCATAAGACAGATTTTTATTTTTATAAAGTTTAAGTAGAATAATGTCTATACGTCAGAGTAAAATATAGGTTCTACAATTATAGCAAAGAATCAAGTATTCCTAAGAGTACTATTAAAATAATTGGAGAAAAATCAATTCCAATGTTTCGAGTCATTGGATTCAGAATAGATCGAATCGGTTGTAATAAAGGGTCAACGAGTTGTGCTGTAACCAGATAAATCCTACGAATTACTAAATTCTGTGTACCGAATACAACCCAAGATAGAATTACATTTAGGATTATAACCAGCATATAAATGTTCAAGAGTCCACTGAGTAATCCAGCTAAATGATCCACAGTATTATACCTTCCTACTAATTCGTATCAAGTTCTTTAGCGCGTTCAGTAGCTGAAAGAATTGCCTCAGCAATTGTCGCCCTTAATCCACCCTTTTCAAGTGCATGAAGTCCAGCTGCAGTGGTTCCACCAGGGGTAGTTACACGGTTTTTTAGAGTTGCTGGGTGTTCATTGGATTCCGTCATTATAGTTGCTGTTCCTAATACCGTATGGATTGCAAGAGTCTGTGCATCTTGCCGAAGAAGGCCAACCTGTACACCTGCGTCAGCTAATGCTTCAATAAAAAGAGCGACGTAGGCAGGACCACTACCGCTAACTCCTGTTACAGCATTAATATGACGTTCTTCCATGATTAGTGTAATGCCACAAGTATCGAACACCTTTTGTGTTTGCTTTAGATGTTCCTCATTAGCAGCAATACCAGCAGATAACACAGAAACCGCGGCACCGACTGAAGCGGCAATATTTGGCATAACCCGAACAATTGGCGGGGGAGACTCAAAATATGACTCTAAAGTTGATGTTGATACGCCAGCTGCTATACTAATCAACCACTGTTTTGGTGTAATGCTCTGGGAAATCTGAGGAAGGATATGTGGAATTGCAACGGGAGGTACAGCACATAAAATGTAATCTGTAGCATTTAGCAATTCTGTTATATCTGATACCGCCGTCACCCCTGTTTCATTACACAATTGGGATACCAGTTTTTGGTCAAGATCAACAATTGAGATTTGTTGTGGAGAAAGAAGGTCATTGACAATACTTCTGACAATTATTCCTCCCATTTTCCCTATACCGATTACACCTAATTTCAGGTTTTCTTGCACTTGTTTTCTCCACTAACCGTCATTTATTCTTTCTTTTTTCTACGTTTAGGAATCCAATTCCACTATCAATTTCAATAGTAGTGTTAGTGAAATAATAATTAGTTATCCGATCCAAATATAGCTGTTCCAATTCTAACTATGTTTGCTCCTTCTTCAATAGCAATTTCAAAATCATTGGTCATTCCCATTGATAGGTATTGCATGTAAACACCTTGAAATTTTTGTTTTTCAATATTCTCAGACATTTTCCTGAGTAATTCAAAAACTGGACGATTATCCTCGGGTGAACTACTAAAAATTCCAATTGTCATCAATCCACATATCTCTACATTAGGATAAGTGTGAGCATCCTCTATAAAACTTAACACTTCATCTACAGCTATACCGAATTTACTGACTTCACCAGTGGTATTGACTTGTAATAGGACTTTTGTTGGAGTCTCTTTATCTATAGACCTATCAGATATCTCTTTATATAATCGAATGCTATCGACAGAATGAATAAGTGAGAATATCTCTAATGCTGTCTTTACTTTATTTCTCTGAAGATGTCCTATCAGATGCCACTGGCAATTATAGTTTGTATTATTCTCTTGTGTTACGTTCTCTTTGCTTTGATTGATTATGTTATACTTTTGCCGTGCTTCTTGAATCCGGTTTTCACCGATATCAGTGACTCCTTCAGCAATAATTCCCTGAATCTGTGAAACGTTAACACCTTTTGTTACAGCGATAAGTCTTATCGTTTCCGGTGATCTCCCACTCCGTTGGGCAGCATCTGTAATGCTTTGCTTCACTGTATCAAGATTCTGTATAATTTGATTCAAGATTCATCCTTCTCGTCTTGGGAAACGTCTGGTTTTGATGTATCAGATGTCCTCTTTGTAATCTTTCCAATAACGGAGGCAATCTCCTTTTTTACCTCATTAGATGAAATCAATAATCCTGATATTGCTGCCGAGATAGCAAGCGAAGTAAATCCGATACCCAGAACAACTCGATAGGTAGCCTCAGTATAAACTTGTGTAACCCTTACAGCGGTTGTATTCTCTTTGGATAATTCCTTATTGTATAATGATGGATGTATACATCCTCGGAAAATAAAAAAGAGACCGATCAGACTGGATAAGATAGATAGTGTGAGAAAAAATGAACGCACTCAAATCCTCACTTGGTATCAACCGAATACCCACAATCGGTATGTTAATGATACCATTTATTTTACAATAAAGCAAATAAGATTAGAAGTGGTTATGTTTCGTAAATCACTGATTCTTACTTGTTATTGTTGGTGAATTCTCTAAGGTAAAATTCAGAATTTATTAGACAATTTAAATGAGAAGGTTGGATTACCGGTCCTACCTGTGGAAGTGTGTATTCGCTATTAGATCCACATCATATTAACTGAATATATGATAACATCCTCCCAGTTTTTTCACCTTCAACTCGATAAGAATAGAAACGATTTAGATTACAAGAGGTACAAAATGGTGAAATTGAGATGGAAGTATCAGGGACTGAGTAGTCAATCAACTGGTTAACATTTGCTGTTTGTAAACAGAGGTGATTATCATAGATAACAGAGTTACCGAATTTTTGGCGAAATTGAGTAATTAAATCTAAACCGACTTCATAACAACACTTCTGTATGGATGGACCTAAATTGATAAGACAGTTATCGGCATTTGTTCCATAATGGTCTTTCATTTTATCAAGGGTCTTTATAACAATTTGTGCGATTGTTCCGCGCCATCCTGCATGAACAATTCCTATTGATGGTGTGTTAAGATCTAAAATAGATATTGGGATACAGTCTGCAGTAAACACTCCTATGGTAGTATTATTGATTTTGGATATTAGAGCATCTCCGAGTGGAGAGGATTCTTTACTAACATTTCCATTCCAGAATGAGTGAGTTATTTGGTCTGCATCAATAACTTTATCACTATGGATTTGTTGGCAATACTTTAATGTCTTTATCCCAATCTGTTCAGAAAATTTTTGTTGATTTCTGGTGACATTGCCGGGATTATCACTTACATGGGTTGCGAGGTTTAATGACTTGTATGGTGGTGGACTTACTCCACCTATTCGTTGACTAATGCCTGCCTTGACTAATCCGGTAGATTCTAATGATTCAACTGTAATATATAGTTTTTTTGTCAATTGATATAATCTTCCCGTGGTGGATTAAATATATCAAGTGCAATAGCGGGGTTATCAAATGCTTTAGCACTATGTTTGATATTAGATGGAATTAGGTAAGTATCACCTTTTTTAAGAGTTCTGGATTCTCCTTCAATGGTCAATTCGAATGTTCCTTCTAATACCATACCCATCTGTTCATGTGGATGGCTATGTTCTGCGACGATACTATGTGGTTCCAAGTGCACATAGGAGAGCATTAATTTCTCACCATGTACTGTTCGAATCGTAACTCCATCAAAAACACATATTTCAGGTTGTGATTTTATATCAAGAAATGGCATTAAAGTCCTATTATATATATGTAAGTTCGATGTAAGACTAGTGAAGTCCTATTTCCTTAACTTCTACCAAGGCTGTATGTCTAAAGTTGGCACCAAATGTTTCAAATACCAAATTCCCGTTAACTTAATTGTCTATGGGTATGGCTCATCAGTAGAAAGTGGTTCAACATATAAAACCCGTTTACAGTTTGAACAATAGACCAATTTTTCAAACTTCTGTGCTTCCTTTAGGCTTTGTGGTTGGATAGTAAGCCGACAACTACCGCAAGTTCCATTTTTTCCTATAGCTACAAAATCCCCTTTATTTTTTTCAATCCATTTTTGATATTGATAACCGAGTTTTTTATCAATTTTAGGTAGAAATTGGGATCGTTGTTGAATTCTCTTATCAATATCTGCCTTTAGTGCTTTCTGTTCTTTACGAAATTCAGCAGTTTTCTTTGATTTTATTTCATCTTCACTTGTTGCTACATCATTGAGTTTATCTAATTCCTCCTTCATCAGATCGACTTTTTCCATCAATTCTAATATTTGTTCTTCAGTTTCAGCATCTTTCTGATCAAGGTATTCAATTTGATTTTCAAGAGCGGCATATGCGTCATTAGATGTTACTTCTCGTTGTTCGTTTCTAAATTTCTCTCTTTGTTCTTCGTTTGTTTCTAATTCGACATTCATTGACTGTAGTTTTTTTTCAATTTCAGCAAGTTCATCAGATTTTGTAGAGATATCAGTCTTGAATTTTGTTACACTTAATTCTAATTTCTTTATGTGTTTTGGAATTTCTGTAAGACGTTGGTGGAATGACAACAACTCTCTATCATGCTCTTGTAGCTTATATAGGTTAGCGAGTTGTTGTCTCAAAGATTCGTTTGCCATTATATTTCAGCCTCCTTTTCCATGAGGAATGCGAAAAAAATACCGAGTTGATAAAGAAAGAATAAAGGTATTGCCATGAGTAGCATTGACCATGGATCTGCGGGTGTTAATACTGCTGACATTACAGCGATACCTAATAATGCATGCCGTTGTTTACTGCTAAAACCACGCCAATCAATAACTCCGATACGGGCAAGAAAAGCCATTACAATGGGCAGTTCAAAAGCAATACCGAATCCTAAGATTATCTTAGTAATGAAACTGATGTATTTCTCAAGATCCCATCTATTGGCGAAATCTGGAAATAGTTTTGCAGAGAATTCTAATACGACAGGGGTAACAATAAAATATGCAAATGTAGCCCCAATAATAAAGAAAATTACAATAATTATAAAGAGTGGTAGTGCATATTTCTTTTCTTTAATTGTGAGTGCAGGAAATATGAATGCCCAAAGATGATAAATAACAAAGGGAGATGCCAGAAGAAAGCCAGCAGTAATACCTAATTTTAGATACGCCATGATCCCTTCAATCGGACCAACCTTGAAGAGTTCAGCTTGTATTTTTGATGCCCCTGCTCTAAGCGATAAGGCAAAAAAACCTATTAAAGTTCCTTCAGATTCAAAGGCTGAATCCAAAGTATCGGCCAGTAGTATTTTAAAAGATGTTTCTAAAGGAAACTTAATGACCGTTTCAATAGGTTTACTAAAAGAAAGACAAATAATTGTAAAAACACCGAGAACGATAGCAATTAATATTATGCGTCGTCTGAGTTCTTCAAGATGTTCCCAAAAAGTCATACCAACATCATTGGATTCCATATTCTACCTGATTTTAGGCTTTTGGTTGATTCGGTGGTTTTATAATTTTCTCAGGATCGATATCAATATCTTCAGTAACTTTTGTAATTTCTTGTTTTATTTCATCACCGGCACTTTTAAATTCTCTAATGGCTTTTCCTATAGACTTACCCATTTCTGGTAACTTTTGAGGACCGAAGATAACGAGTGCCAGAACCAGAAGAATAAATATTTCTGCTGAACCTATACCTAACATTATCTTTTCCTCCTTGCTTAGAGTGTTAGTCACTACTGCGTTAAAGTATAGCATATAGTAATAGTATTTACAACTATTTTAACGAGAGTTCGAAGTAAGAGAGATGTAGTTTTAATTTATTGAATTCTCCTATTAGTAAGTTCGGTGGGTAGACTCCCCTGATGGATTCCATCTACAGATACGGTATTGACTCACGGAATTAAAAATGAGGAAATTTAGTTTAAATTGATGTCTCTGACAAGTCATTGAGACTTTGTCAAAAAATCAAAACAACCTATGACTTATCTACATTCTTATACCTTTTTTCATATCACATAGATATGTTATACTATTGACTATGAGTATGTTTCGCGAACACTGGTTAGGTGGTTTAACTGCTTATAGTGTTTTTTTTATTTTATCACTGATTACTACACTGACAGTTTCAATTTTTTATGGATCCCCTTTTGACTGGAATCCTACAATAACTCTTGATCCATTAGAAATTGTTGGATGTTTCGTGATTGCTTTGCTTTTTGGATTGTGGCCAGATGTTGATATAACAAGCAAAAGTCAGAAGATTTTTTATGGCGTGTTATTTGTAGTCAATTTCTCCCTTATTCTGTTTCTTCGTAGATATTTGGAATCAGCAATTATTGGCTTGCTTGCTATGCTTCCTATTCTAAGCAAACATCGCGGATGGACGCATTCAAAAATAACAATGATATTATTGCCGACGTTGTTTATGTTGGTTCCAATTTATACAGAATATTCTAATTGGCATTGGAGTATGAATTGGGATATATTGTCAGAGCAAATGGTATCATTTATCACTTGGGAGCAACTTCCAGCAGTAGCACAAAGAGGATTTGCTTTTTATCTTGCGGGTTTAATTGGTTATGCATCACATCTCTACCTTGATGGAATTCTATTTGGTGCACGCAAAACTAATTGAAAGAAAGCATAAACTATATAATGAATCAAGTGCTTGTTGAAACAAAAGAATTACGACTGAATCCTTCTATTAAGTTGCTTAATGACTTTGCAGAAGGAATGAACGTCCACCTTTTTCTTGTTGGAGGAAGTGTACGGGATCTGCTTCTTAAGAGATCAACGCATGATTTCGATTTTACATTAGCCTCTGATGCTATTAAGTTTGCTAAAGCATTTTCAGAAAGTATAAAAGCACCCTTTATTCAATTAGAGGAAAATCCCGCAACGGCGCGCGTGATCGCCAACTATTCTAAAGTTGGTAATGATCATATTACTATGGACTTTGCTAAATATAGGGCACCATCATTGGTAGAAGATCTACAATTGCGGGATCTTACGATCAATGCTATGGCTATACCGCTTAATTCTTTACTGAGAACTGAGCAACCTGAACTAATAGATCCATGTGATGGCGTAAATGACTTAATGAATAAAATACTCAAATTTCCCTCTGAAGAAGTCATACTTCATGACCCTCTTCGTTTACTAAGGATTTTTAGATTCGCTGCACAATTGGATTTTCAGATTTCTCAAGAATCTATGTCTTATATAAATAAGCATTTTTTTTGGTTATCAGAAGTTTCTAAGGAAAGAATACGTGATGAGTTTTTGAAAATACTTAATACCAACAATTCAATTGAATACCTTCAGGAAATGTTAAATGTTGGACTATTAGCGCAAGTTCTTCCTATATCCAAAGAATCAGATAATGTGAAGCAAAGTCTAATAAATTTTGAAGATATTACAATTCCTGATGAACTTAGCCAATATAAGAGTGAAATTGACCTTTATCTGAAGGAAGAAATAGGTGCTGAAGCAACTCGATATGCTTTAATTAAGTTATCTCTCCTTATGAATGACAATAAAGATATGGGGAAAGTACTTCGTCTAAGTAGGAAAGCGATTAAGTTCACCGAAACTGTTTTAGATGGTTACCATTTAATTCAGGCATCTCATTTAACAGAGAACGAGATTATCAATTTTCTAAGAATTACCCATATAGAACTTTGGGGTGTGCTGATGTTTTCTGCTGCTATAAACCCGAATTTAACGCATCAATTCAAGAGAATAGTGGATACCTATTTCGACCATTTTCTACCTATTATTAACCAAGGACGGCTTATCACGGGAAAAGATATTATCAACAAGTTTCAGTTGATGGAAGGAAAGGAAGTAGGTAATATATTAAAATTGATTGAGGATAAACAATTTACTGGGGAGGTTAAGACACGAGCAGAAGCATTCGCTTTAGTTGAAACACTTCTTCACAAACATAGAGAATGACTTTCTAATCTTTGATTCGTATGTCGTGACGTTTCTTTAGAACTTTTGGAATAAGAGACACCAACAAAATCAGAACTCCTGCACCAGATAAATATAGTAAAGTCTTCTTAAGATTTCCCTCCCCACTCACCAATGCACCTCCGATTTGGACATAAGCAATTGTACCCGGGAACATAAAAATACCCGAAACAATTACATAGGTAATGAACTTGATTCCCGTCAAACCGTATGCATAATTTTGTAGATTAAATGGAAAAATAGGCACTAAACGGGTAAACATTAGAATACGCCATCCCTCCTGTTCAACTCTTTCATCGATTTTTTGAAATTGAGTATTTCCTTCAACCCAACCTTCAACCAAATCACGGGCAGCATATCGTGCGACAAGGAATGCAAGGGATACGCCTATAATTGCACCTATCACAGCGTATATAACACCGAACACCGGTCCAAAAGCTATGCCAGATAGAACTGTTATTGGTAATCCGGGGAGAAAGAAAAGTGTACCTACAATGTAAAAACAGATGTATATTATAGGGGCAATAATCCCATATCCTGATACCCATTCTTTGATCCGATGTACATTCTTAAGATCAATGTATTTTGTTACGCCAAATACTCTTAACAGGATATATACTAAACCTATTAATCCAAGAGCAATTACAAGTTTGATGACTTTATTATTCATTGATTTTGTTAATTGCCTCTAAATATGCTTTGATCTGTATTCGGTACTTAACTGGTATACGGTTTGTCTGGATTGCTTGTGCATATTCACGTTGTGCATTGAGTACAACATCACTGAATGGTAAATAGTCTGATTCACTCACAGTATCTCTGTTATTTGCACTGAAAACTCTCGTTGAGGGATTAATATCAGATATTGAATTGGAGTTTAGTCTTAATTCTGTACCATCAATTCCAATAGATGGTGTTTGATCTCCCGTGAGTGGTTCTGTTAATTCTGTATTATCTATTTTAGATTCTACATTACTTTCATCTTTTGAAAAATTTGCCATGTTATTATTTACTAATGTTCCTTGTGTTTCACTACTACCTGATTCATCACCAGCAGCACTGTCACTTTTTGCAAGACCACCATTCGTTTGTTCAAAATCTAAACCTGCTAATGCAATGTCTTTCCTACTTTCTGTGAGTTGTTTTTCAAGATCATCCAGTTGATTCAATTGATCTAATGAGTTCAGAATTTCCTTTAGTGTTTCTTCGGTAACTACTTCTGTTTGAGCTTGTTGTAATGTAGTACTCAATACACCTTCCGGCAGACTTTCTGAGAGTTTTTTGAGTAGTTTCTTGATATCTGCATTGAGTTCAGTAGTAAGTTCTGGTTGATTTAGTAATTTATCTAATTCATTTGCCAGGTCATCAGCATTCATACCTTTAAAGTTCTGCGTTGCTTGTGTGGCATCTTGAATCGTTGTTTCATCAGGAAGTTTCGATTTTTGTTCCTGAATAAATCTATTTAAATCACGTAAATGCTCTTGTGCAGATGGAACATCTTCAACGTTTCTAAGTTTCCCTATAGTCTCATTTATCTCATCTTTTAAGCTTTGATCTTTGATGGAGTTTAACATACTTTCAAGGTTTTTATAGGTCGAGTCAATTGCAATTTGTTCTTTAGAAGATGGTGGTTCAGGGAATGAGTATTGTCGTGGAATTGTAAAAGATACCATAATAATTAAAAGTGGTATAGAGAACAACTTTATAGACTTTGGTAGTGTATATGGGAGAACAATCTGTTGATCTATGTCTGCAATACATTCTGATGTGTTGTGAATTTGCTGTTTGGCAACTGCATCATCTCTATTTTCCTGAATTAGGTTTAGGGCAGTACTCACACGTTCCTTTAATTTTTGGTGTCTATCAATATAATGAGCCAAATACTGGATTGATTTTCTATTAAAAAAGCTTAGAACTATACCAAGTAATATAGCACTAAAGATTAATATTGATGTTCCTATAGTTATTGAATATGGAAAAGGTATAAACCGAACACCAATAAATACCAAAGCAAGTATAAACATCACCCATAACATTGATAAAGTCACATGATGTATTATTACCTGACGGTGTGATCTTTTTCGCAGATTGTGTAAAAAGTTTATGATTAGTCTTGAGGATTCCATACCATCTTCTCCGTAGCAGTAAAAACTGTCTCAGGTTTTATCCAATCAAGATTTTTGTGTGCAACTTCAGCATATTCATCCCATTCTTTAGGCGTCAATGTATTCATATACTCACACTCTTTCCTTGCGATTATAGTATGTTTTTCCCATGGTGGTCCCCATTGAACAGGATTTGACCCGCCAAATAGGGCAATCGTAGGTGTCTTTACTGCTGTACTTAGATGCATCGGTCCAGTATCGTTGCTGATGTATAGATCGCATCTTTTTATTATTGCAGCAAGTTGCATGGGTGTTACATTATCAACAATTATGGATGGAAATTTCATTTTTGATGATATTTGATGAGCCAGTTCTCCTTCTCGGGGTCCTGTCATAATTACGATATGACAATCATATTCATCATTAAGCATGTTCCCCAGTATTGCGAATTTGTCTGCTGACCATCTTCGATATGATGTCGCTGCACCTGGATTCAGTCCAATGATAGGTTTGTCATCATCCAAATTGTTGCTATTTATATATTCATCAACCCATATCCTGCCAACATCATCTATAAATACTTCTGGTTCATCATCTTCAACATCAATACCAATTGTTCGAACAACATCAAGATAGCGTTGTGTTTCGTGTTGTGAGGTATTATTTCGCACAGAGTGTTTCAGCAGATTTTTTCCAGCAGTATTAGTTTGGAATCCGATACGTAATGGTATTCCTGCAAGAAATGTATGCAGGACTAAACGAAAAGTGGGTTGTAATATTACTGCTAACTGGAATTTCCTACGAATAAGTTGAGATAATAATTTTGGGATTGAAGATTGATAGATGAGAACTTCATTTAAGTGTGGATTCGCAGATACTAAATCCTCACGTGTTGGTGCTACCATATAGGCAATGTATGCATTTTGAAAGTGTTGTCTTAATGCTCGTATGACAGGAGTTGTCAACACCGTTTCTCCCAGTGGTGCATGTCTTATTATAAGGATGCGTTCTATGTCACCGGGAGCATACATTGGAGTACTTCTTCTATAATCTTATAGGAATTGCTAAAATCTATTCGCAAGTGTATAATACACAGAAAACGGATAGGATGTCAAGGTGAAATCATATCTACAAAGACTTATAGATACATACCTACACGGATGGGAACAGCAGGAAACAGTCATTCTTCTCAGTTCTGCCTTCTTGTTAACAATTCATAGAAAATTTAGTCGAACGCGTATTTTTCGTACACACTTTTCCGATTATTTTACCGACTTCCCCCTCTCTGAAAGTTACCCCTACTACTACTGGTTTCTAACGACAGCAATCACCCTATTTCTATTACCTATAATTGTCGGTTTAATTGGTACGAAAATGCCATTGAAAGAGTACGGAATTCGACTTGGAAATAGGAAATTTGGATTGTTGGTTACCGTTGTTGCAGTCTTATCTATGATACCAGTAATTATGGTTGCTGTCGCAGTTTATCCTGCATTCCTTGAGAAGTATCCGCTTAGCAAGGTTGTAGCAATCAGCTGGAAACCGTTCCTCCTATACCAGTTGGCTTATGGCGTTTACATGTACTCATGGGAGTTCTTTTTTAGAGGATATATGTTATTCGGTCTGGAGAAACGATTCGGTAATTACAGTATATTAATCCAGACTATTCCATTTGCAGTTATGCACTTTTCCAAACCTTTTCCTGAGGCGATTGGGTCAATATTTGCAGGTGTGTTTCTGGGTGTTTTAGCATTTGAAACACGATCTTTTATTTATGGTGCAACGATACATTGGCTTGTTGCTATGACAATGGATATTGTGGCAATTACTTATTAGTCTGTTTGCATCACTTCCTTGCTCAAATGAAGAAAAGGGTACAAAATATGTAAAGTTTTTGACATGAATGTCACGGATGATAGCATTCTTTTTCTTGGCATGTATTATATTGAACCAAGGATAATTCTTCTGTAAATTTACTGTTTTTTAGTTGTTCACATCAGTAATATAATTGTTGTTGATTCGTTTGCAATGTTACACTTTTTGTCACATGGTGTGACATTGGTAAAACTGCTATCCCGTCAGTACTAAACTGTGTTTACAACCACTTTTTTAAGGTTACAGGAATTTGCCCCAATTAACAGTGCGACCAATTTTGTGTCTTTTTCTTTCTTCTCATTCATTGATTTTGACATGTTACTTTTCATTAGAAATGTAAGATCGGGGATCGGAATCCATCCTACCATGCGAGGATAATACTTAAATTACGCCTCTGGGCAATCGATTGTTGTGATTAACAGGTAATTATGATAGAATTTCGTCTATCAAAGTCTTATTGAGCAAGTTTCAATATTAAATATTCAAATTGTAAGTCAATAACGGGCGGGGAAACACCGCCCCTACAGGTTGGACACCAATCGAAAATCGCAAGATTATTATTTTATATTGCTTACACAAGGAAATTATACAGTTAGGAGTCATCATGGCAGAAAAACAATTCAAAGTACGAGCAGCACATTGTGATTATAGGGCATCAGAAGAAGAGATATTTCAGGTTTTGCGGCGTATTACGGATCCTCTTAAACGTGCTTGGAAACCTATTGAAAACGCTAAGAAGGTTGTCATTAAATTCAATATGATGAAACCGCATGAACGGATCATCTATTTTGAAGGTCGACGTAGGGAGCTTGTGGATGATGCTGTATGTCGTGCTGTTCTCAGATTACTTAAAGAACATACAACTGCACAACTGATTGCAACTGATACAAACCCTTATACACATGGTCATCGAATGCCACCCGGCTTCAACTATGAACACCATCTGAAGGAATTTGATGTCCAATTTGTGGATTCAAACCTACCTCCGTTTAAGGTTTATGATGTACCAGGTGGTGGTTCAATGTTTGATCGCTATACATTGAGTTCATGTTTTGATGACGCAGATGCAGTGGTATCGGTTGCTAAGATGAAGAATCATGCTTTTATGGGGATTACCTTATGTACCAAGAATCTTTTCGGTTTGCCTCCAATGTTGTTACCTGAAGGGAGAACACGAAGCTATTATCACCATATCATTCGATTATCATACGTTTTACCAGATCTTGCTTTGATTACAAAGCCGTGTTTAAATATCATTGATGCCCTGACAGGACAGTGGGGTAGAGAATGGGGTGGTGAAGGTAGAATTTGTAACGCATTGGTTGCAGGCGACCATCCAATTTCGACCGATACAGTTGGTATGCATCTGATGGGTCATGATCCTGAATCTGATTGGCCTACACCACCGTTCAAGCGGGATAGAAACCATATTTTGATTGCAGCACAACGCGGGTATGGTACCGTCAACTTAGATGAGATTGATTGGGAAAGTGAAGTCAAAGCTCCACTGGCTGAGTTTGATTCTGTTGAAACAGACAGTCAGGAAACAGTTGCAAATTGGCGTCGGACGACCTGTGAACAAGGATTGGTATATCTTGAAAACCAGAGAGATATGATTGATCAGTATCGAGGGGAGTTCATATATCTACAAGGTGGTGAGGTAGTGTGGAATGGAGCGGATCCATCTAATCTTGGTAGTCGTCGGCAGCTAAGCGGTCCACAGAAGGATAGTGCTCTTTGGCTTAAGCTTGTTGATGCCGAAGAACTTGAAGGTGAACGTTTTGGTGTATACGATGATTGTCTGAAAACTTTTGCTGCGTAATCAACCTGTTAGTATTGTTATATTGGATACTCTATTCACACCAAAATTAAATTGTCCAGGAGTATGAATTATGGGTATTTCTGAATCTCAAAAGAAACAGTTAGATGAACAAGGGTGTATTGTCATACCTGATGTGTTTTCAGATGAAGAAATAGAGATGTATAGAGCAGATATTCTCCGAATCGCTGAGACAGAGAAACAGGACGGTTCTGCATTACGGCATACTGAAGGGTACGGTCAACATGTACGATGGTTGATGAATAAGGGTGAGATTTATGAACGGATGGTTGCACACCCTAAGGTAATGCCTTTCTTTGAACATCTACTTGGTGCGGATTACACCTTAAGTACGCTTACATCTAATATTATTGATCCGGGTGCACCTGATGGTGGATACCATGTAGATAGTGTGTTGGGTGGAATGCCTGAACCGTTACCCAGTTTTCCATTAGTTGCCAATAGCTTGTGGTTGCTTGATGATTTCACACCGGAGAATGGCGGTACACGTCATGTGCCGGGTATTCATCTGCAAAGGATTAAACCTCCACCCGGAACTACACATCATCCTGAAGAAGTACGACTATCCGCTCCGAAGGGTTCTGTGTTTCTTTTTAATGGAGCGATTTGGCATTCTGCCGGTGCTAACAAAACGGATCGTCAAAGGATTGCTTTGATATGTTTTTGTTGTCGTTCATTTGTGAAACCGATGTTTGATTTTGTTCATCATCTGAAGCCTGATGTCTTTGAACGTGCGACGCCAACGATGCGTCGAATTTATGGTTTTGACTCGCAACCTCGCCCACCTGATAAACCTAATCAGTAGTAGTTTATACATACAGTCCAATGAGGTAAATTTATAATTGTGAATCAGATTAACTATGGTTGCCCAATAAAACATTAACGGAGATATTCTTGTATTGGTTGTTATTGTTTATTTTCCTTCTTGCGTGTCTTATAGTTTATATCGCATATTTTAGAGACTTTATACTTCCTTGGAAGGACAGATTAATAGACGGTTTTAAATGAGGAAAGAAAAATAACAAAATAAGGATAGTCCCTCTTGCACTTGTATTGACACTGGTATATATCCTGTTGCTACTGATTTATCTGCTGCCACGAATTTAATCTGAAAGCTTTTGAATATGTGGTTGACTATGAGTTTAGGATTTGAAACGTAAGATTCATTTGATCTCATTGCAACCGATTAACCTTTCAACATCAAACGCAGCAGTAGCACTACCTGAATTTATGTATACAACTGGATGGTGAGACTGCATATTGTCAATTATTTGATGAAATCCACCAAAACTTCACACATGGAGTGTTTGTGTTGTAAAAGAAAGGAGTAAAGTAGAATGAGTGAATACCAATTAAAACAGGAACACTTACAGAATTATACAGGCATCTTAACCAGACATAATAAAAACGGTGGAAATTTCAAAATGGCGTTAAAAGCAGAGGATAATCCTGTCCTGCAAAAGTCAAGTGAAATAATTGAGTCCAATATAGAATTAGAATTTTATTACAACATGAGTCCTTCAACACTGTTTTTCCATGATATACATTCATGTCCAAATCGAAATGGAAAATGTGTTGAATGCGAAGTGATTAAAAATAAGAGGGTTTTACACGACTAATGATTTGAACAGACTGTACGATAACCCTCTATATCGTACAACTTACTCCTTACTTTAATATAGGATAACATTTTGCAAAAAAAAAAAAATAAAGTTGTTTTTTGTCTTGTAACCTTATATGTAATCAAAAAAAATTGTAAAGTGAGGTTATCGGATGTCCTGTCCACGTTTACCCAAAGTATTTTATAATCTTCATAAGGCGTTCATACCGTTGATTCCTTGATTCAACAAATATAATATTACATGTGAATTTAAGAGAACTATTCATTTAGAAATGGTATGAGATAAAATACCTAATTATGTTAGATGTATGAACGATGTGATTGGAAAAAGTTTTAATATTTATTGTTTAGTCATTCCCCGGGTATGAATGCCATTTAGGCATTCCCCGCCTACAGAAGAAATATAAAAATCGGGGATCGGAATCCCTTCCCACAGAAGAGTCTTGGATTTAAACTTGACAAATTTAAGCATCCTTATTTATAGTTGTATCCTTTAAGAATATTGAACCAATTATTACTATTGTACAGTAATTACTATCATAAAAGCGTTATTTAGTTTTAAGAATTATCAGTTACTGATAGTTTATTTCGTAGGGAATCAACGCAGCATGCACATATGGCATGCTGCGGGGTTAAACCACAGGTGAAACCTAACATTTCCTGTATGTCCAGCGTTACATGTTGGGTTTCGTTCCTCAACCCAACCTACAGGTAGTTTATATAGAAATGTGAAAAATATAGCAGAAAATAAGAAAACTAAATAACCTTAGAATTCTCCTTGTAATGGTTTACTTAATCTCATAAAATACTAAGGAGTTCTCCTTATGTTTCTTGCCAATCAATTAATCCAATTTACTATATAAAATTATACGGAAAATAATTATGTCCAACAGACGTTATCAAGAATCACTATACTTTTCTCAGAAAAAACTTGAAATATCTGTCCAACAATTCAAAGGAGTTATCCCTACTCCAGGAGAAAAAGGGAAGCTTATTGAGAAAACTTTCAAAGAGAATCTTGAAGAGATTTTACCAGAGAAGATAGGAGTATTAAGTGGGGTGGTAATTGATTCAGATGGAAATGAATCCACTTACATGGATATTGTCTTATATGATAAGATGAATACACCACGATTGTTTACCAATGATTCTGTTCGGATATTTCCTGTGGAATCTACATACGCTTGTGGAATAATTAAAGCTAAACTTGACACTACTCAATTACAGGATAGTTTTAGAGAGTGTCTAAGCTATAAGAATCTTAATAGAAAAACATATCATGGTACACCTAATAACGCAAACCAACAGTCATATAAATTGTATGGTACGGACTCAAATCATTGGAAATCAATATTCTTTATTTTATCGGTTGAGGGTATAAGTAGTAGTGAATTAATTGACGAATATAAGCGGATTGTTAATACGGAGAGTCTTCCAATGGCGAACAGAGTTGATTCCATCTTTTCTCTACAAAGTAGTGATGGTGGTAATGTAATTTGCCACCATAGTGATTGTTATGATTTTCTTCCAAGTGAAACCAGTCATTTACACGGTATATTTGTAGATAATTCTTGGGGGTTCTTTATGAATTTGCTATTGAGATATATGGTACAAGCACAAACGGAACCTATTGATCTGTTACAATACGATGGGAATTAAGTTAGTAATTATGAAGTTCACCCTAAATCTCTTACATCGAACTCATCTTTTCACTGTTTAATACTCAGAAGAATTCGTTTATATCAAGCACTGGTCTATGAATTCAACCCAATTTCAAAGATCTGTGAATTTGACAATTCGTCCATTTTATGTTATAATAATCGGCAACCAGAAACCCCGAATTTATATGGAGAAATGTCTTGTCGACTCCTGAGAGTCAACGCCTTGATGTCAGTTCTGATACAACTGCAGGCGATAATTCACCCACTGGTAAACCACGACAAAGTTCTTCAGTGAATACAATCTGTATCGCACCTTCAGTGATGTGTGCAGACCTATGTAATTTAGAATCGGATATTCGGGAATTGGAAATGTCTGGGATTGATCTGCTCCATTTTGATCTTATGGATGCACACTTCGTTCCAAATATGCCGATTGGGTTGGCACTCATACAACAAATAAGACAGAAAACAGATCTTGCCTTTGATATCCACCTTATGGTAGAAGATAACGATTTTTTCGTTGCTGAAGCAGTAAAGGTTGGTGTCCAACAAATTGCTATTCATGCTGAATCTGCCACCCATCTGGACAGAACTTTAACAGTAATTCAAGAACATGGAATTAAGACGGGTGTCGCTTTAAACCCAGCGACCCCGCTTTTCGCGTTAGATTATGTGCTTGATCGTCTTGACTTTGTACTGATTATGACAGTAAATCCTGGATACGCAGGACAGAAATTGGTACCAGCTACGCTTCGAAAGATTTCTGACTGCAAGCGTTATTTGAATAAACATAATATCAGTATCCCAATAGAAGTCGATGGTAATGTGAGTTTTGAAAACATACCTAAAATGGTAGCTGCGGGTGCTGATATTTTGGTGGGTGGAACGAGTAGTGTTTTCCATAAGTCAGGGACACGTGCAGAGAACATCCAACAGATACATCAAGCAATCTCACTTGGATTAGACCAAAGAGGAGACTGATGCGGAACGGGTTGATGGAGGCATTGGTGCTACACGGTATTGGTGATTTACGACTTGCACAATTGCCTATTCCTACAGTCGCTGATGGACAAGTTCGTGTCCGAATTGGGTATTGTGGTGTATGTGGTTCCGACATTCCACGTATTTTTTCTAAAGGAACTTACAGTTTTCCTACAGTTTGCGGACATGAATTTGCTGGCACAATAGACGAATGTGGTCCTGGTGTGGAGAGTATTGCAAAAGGGGACCCAGTCGTTGTATTTCCGCTCCTATGGTGCGGAAAATGCGATGCCTGTGAAAGTGGAAAGTATGTTCAGTGTAGCGACTATGACTATCTCGGTTCAAGGAGTGACGGTGCGTTTGCAGAATATGTTGTTGCACCAAAAGAGAACATTATCCGTGTACCGAACGGTGTCTCATTAGAAGAAGCGGCATTAACAGAACCTGCTGCTGTTGCACTCCATGCTCTACGTCGAGTGAAAGAGTCTCCAGTTGGAAAAACAGTTGCTATATACGGTGTAGGTCCAATTGGACTCATGGTAGCACAGTGGGCAAGGATATTAGGTGCTGAACAGATACTTCTATTTGACATTCTCAATGAAAAACTGGAATTAGCTGAGAGCTTTGGTTTTGATAATGTCTACAATACATCCATAGAAGGCGTTGTAGATGTTGTTAACGTCAAGACTGATGGAAAAGGGGCACATACTTGTATTGAGGCTGCAGGAGCACCACAAACCTACCTCTATGCATTAGGTAGTGTACGAAGAGGTGGGAGTGTTGTATTTCTCGGAAATCCCGATGCAGATGTCACACTACCAGCAGCACTTATATCACAAGTCATGCGGCGCGAGGTAAATATATTTGGAACATGGAATTCAGATTACAGTATATCTGGAAACGATGATGATTGGCGAACAGTATTACAAGCGATAGCAACTGGCAAATTGAATCTAACATCTTTGATAACACATAAAGTTCCATTGACGAATGGTACACAAACCTTACAGATGATGAAGAATAAGCAAGAATTCTACGCGAAAGTACTAATTCATCCATCATAATCATAAAACATAGGTAATAGGACACTATGAAAGCAGCGATACTTGAAAGTCTTGACAATATTTCAGTTCAGGATGTCCCAGATCCGGAAATTGATGATGATTCTGCTCTGATGCGGGTTGAATCTGTAAGTATATGTGGTTCTGATGTACGTATTTTACATCATGGAAATCCGCGTGTTAAACCTCCCACTATAATTGGACACGAAAACTCTGGTGTGATCGTGAAAACAGGTAAAAACGTCACTCGTGTCAAAGAAGGTGATCGGGTTTCTATCGGTGCTGATGTACCATGTGGTCAGTGCCATTGGTGTAGAAATGGCCTTGGAAACAATTGCGATATCAACTATGCTATTGGTTACCAAATTCCAGGTGCTTTTGCACAATATATGAAACTCCCTCGACTGGTCTTGGATGAAGGTCCAGTTACTCCATTTGATACCACCCTTAGTTTTGACGATGCTGCACTTGCCGAACCTCTTGCTTGTGCAATCAACGGTCTTGAATTAGTTAATATGTCTCTCGGGAAAACGGTTGTGATTATTGGATTGGGACCTATTGGATGTATGATGATAGATCTGGTTCGTGTGATGGGGGCAACAAAGGTTATTGGCATTCAAAGAAGTAAGCTGCGGATGGAGATTGCAAAGTATTATGAAGCAGATGTCTACATTGCATCTGAGGAAGAAGATGTGGTCGAACGCTGTCGAGAAGAAACCGATGGCCAAGGACCTGATATTGTTGTTACCACTTGTGGTTCCGTTGAAGCTCATGAACAAGCAGTAGAAATGGTTGCACACCGTGGATATGTCAACCTTTTCGGTGGTCTACCGAAAACAATGCGTCCGATGAGTATCCTATCAAATGTAATCCACTATAAAGAATGTTTCGTCACAGGTTCTCATGGTTGTGTTCCCCGTCATCACGAATTGGCAGTTCGTCTTCTTGAAAAAGGTTTGGTGCGGGTTGAGCCATTAATTACGCATCATTTTCCACTAATTGAAATTGATAAAGCTTTTGAAGCAATGGAATCTCGGAAAGGTATGAAGATAATGATTCATCCTCATGCATCATCATAATATATGTGTTAGTCAGTATTCAGGTGAAATAATCGTAAATACTTATGACCGATTTTACAAATTACATACGAGATATACCGAATTTTCCTATCCAAGGTATAACATTTAAGGATATTACACCGCTTTTAAGAAATGGTCCTGCGTTTAATGCTGCAATAGAAGTATTTGCTGACCGATATAAATCTGAGTCAATAGATGTCATAATTGGGATTGATGCTCGTGGATTTATAGTGGCGGCAGCCTTGGCTCAAAGGCTTGGTATCGGTTTTGTACCAATTCGGAAAAGTGGTAAACTGCCTTTTGAGTGTTATGAAGTGACGTATGATCTTGAATATGGACGGGATACTCTTGCTATACATAAAGATGCTTTCCCCGAAGGAAGTCGTGTCCTTATATGTGATGATGTATTAGCTACGGGTGGTACACTTGCCGCCTCAGTTGAACTTGTTGAAAAACTTAGCGGTACCATAATCGGTATAGCCCTTTTAATTGAACTCAAGGAACTTGATGGTAGAAAGAAGATAGAAAATCAACCGGTCTTTTCTCTCGTTGAATTCTGAAATATACTATGTTATAATTTCCTGTTGCAAATTCAAGGATTCAGAGTCAATAATACGAGAGATAAGAGTGTTGACGCGCCTGTAGCTCAGGGGATAGAGCAGGGGCTTCCTAAGCCTCGTGTCGGGGGTTCGATTCCTCCCAGGCGCACTTTTTACTGTGCCCATACTATGGATTGGGATACAGATAATTGACATAGAATTACGGATGTGGATTTAAACCAAACGTCAATCACCTTAAACTCAGTTAGATTTTCTGAACCACCAATCTATTGTAAGAAAATAAAACTATACATAATTCTTGCATCCGTAAATTTAGTTATAGAACACAGGAGCATTTGATGTACAGATTCAATATCTGGAGAATTGTTTTAATTTTAGGCATTTTACTATTATCAGTATTATACCTTATCCCTACACTGGACAAATTATACCTGCCATTGTATGGAAATATACCACGCGTGTTGCAGGAGAGAATCCCACAGTTTGAAATCACAGAAGATAATGCTTTCAGAATTGATTTATCATCGGTAGATCTACCAGAGGGAACTAATTTCCAAGAAGCAACCGAAGAACTGCAGGATGTTTTCTATGTCCATTTAAATAAACTCGGATTAGAAGAGACAATAGACTATCAATTTAATACAACTGAAGACAAAGAGTTTTTCGTTAACTTAATTTCCGATAAAGCTAAAGAAAATCCTGCTGGAACGTTGGATAATTTACATCTTTACGGAAGTTTACCCATGAGTTTAAGAAGTATACTCCCTGAGAATCGATTAAAGTTAGGTTTAGACTTGAAGGGCGGGGTGCACCTTGTTCTTGAGATCAATCTTGAAGAATCCAAAAAAGCTCTACTAAAAGAAAACGCTTTCTCTATTCCAGAGAGTCTTAGAGCTGAACAGGTTTTGTGTAGACAAGCTGAACAAGTCCCCAACGAAGATGCCTTAAACGTACTCATAGAAATTCCATCTCGTCTTAGATCAGACCAAGAAGAAAAGAAAAAATATCTTGATAAAGCCGTCGAACTGTTAAATGATGTGAACTTTTTCGAAAATGCGGAGGTATTAGTAGAGAAGGATACACAAACTACTTATCGTCTGCGACTTAGTGCTAAAGGGATGAATGAATATAGCGATCAAGCCATAGAACAGGTGTTGATAGTCTTACGAAATCGTGTTGATGCCTTTGGTGTTTCTGAACCATCCATCACTCCGGAAGCAAATAGACCTCGAATCATCGTTGAACTTCCGGGAGCAAAAGATTCATCAAAACCGCTCCGGATTGTACAAACAATGGGACGGTTAGAGTTTAAGATTGTAAAGAAATCACCCTCTGGTGGAAGTATATGGTCCGGGTCAGCGGATACCGCGCCTCCAAACGACCTACCTGAAAACAGTGAAATTCGTTATCATCACGAAACAGGTAACTGGTATGTTCTTGAAAGTCCGGTATTATTATCAGGTCATCATATTACTAAAGCACGACCCAGTTCAGGACGAACCAGTTTTGAGATTGTTGTTCTCATTGATTTTGATGGTGAAGGTGCACGTAAATTTGCACAAATTACTGGTAATCATATCGGTGAACACTTAGCTATACTCCTTGATGACAAAGTACAGTCAGCTCCAGTCATTAATTCTCAAATATTTAATACGGCAATGATTGAAGGGAATTTCAGCTTTGAGGAGGCAAACTATCTCTCTAATATCTTAAAAGCGGGGGCGTTCCCTGTTGGGGTTCAGGTAGGCGAGGAACGAGCTGTAGGTCCTACATTAGGGAAGAATTCTATTGAGAACGGGGTGAAAGCAGCTATCATCGGTTTAGCAGGTGTGTTGGTGTTCATGGTTATCTATTATAGGTTTTCCGGTTTAATTGCTATCGTCGCTCTCGTATTTAATATGGTAATTATTCTCGGTGCATTAGCAGGATTCGGGGCGGCATTAACACTCCCCGGTATAGCCGGTCTTATACTCACTATAGGAATGTCAGTTGACGCAAATGTTCTGATTTTCGAACGAATACGTGAGGAATTGCGATCAGAAAAACCTGTATGGCAAGCAATTACAAGCGGATATCAACGCGCATTTGTGACTATCTTAGATGCAAACCTTACGACCTTTTTTACCGCACTTGTCCTATATCAGTTTGGAACAGGTCCAATAAGAGGGTTTGCAGTAACACTTGGTATCGGTATTCTTGCCAGTATGTTCACAGCAATTGTTGTCACCCGTGAAATCTACGGACTGACTATAGGAAATCGGGATGTGAAGAAATTAAGCATCTAATTACAGGAGACAATTTCCATCACAGTAGTTTCTATTATACAGAATAGATTTGAAATATCGACATTTCACTACGAAGTGATGGAAGATTGAGAGGATATAAAATTGCAACTATTAAGAGATACAAAATTTGATTTTATCAACAAATACCGTTCTGGGTTTACTTTCTCTGCCATATTAATCTTAATCGGAATTGTGTTCCTCGTCATCCATGGTGGTCCAAATTTTGGAATAGACTTTCGTGGTGGTGTTAAGATTGAAGCAATATTCAGTAAATCTATAACAGAAGCAGAATTGAAAACAAAGCTATCGGAATTAGGGTATGGAGATGCAAAAATACAAATTGATCCGAATGAGAATAAAGCATTCATCTCTATGGGATACCGTCCCGAATTTCAGAAACAGTCGTTTAACATACCCATACAAGGTGATCCTGGCGATGCTACTGCCACAAAACTAAAAGTCAGCAGTACAAATCCACAGATACATCTATTATCGGTTAATGATACCGTTGAATTGATTGATGGTGATGAACGACGAGTCAACGAAATTATTGCTTTGGAACCAGTTACTGAACCCAACATGATTGATGTTACATTTATTACATTTGCAAACGCATTTGGGATAGACTTATCTGAAAATGCTACAATTCAGATACAGGCAAGTATTGGAAGAATACTTACCGACGCACTTCTTGAAGGTGGGGAGGGATGGACTGCTGTTTCGGATAGTGTGAATGTTACTGAAGTAGGACCAAGTGTTGGGAAAGATCTCAAATGGTCAGCTTTATGGTCTGTTCTCGCGTCAATTGCAATCTTACTGGTTTATATTTCGTGGCGATTCGAATTCCGTTTTGCTATCGGTGCTATTGCAGCTCTTGTCCATGATGTTCTTATTACACTGGGTCTATTTGCCGTCCTCACAAAAGAGATCAATCTACCAACGGTTGCTGCGTTTCTTACAATTATCGGTTATTCACTCAATGACACAATTGTTGTATTTGACAGAATTCGCGAAAATGGTATATCTTTGCGTGGTACTGAATACATAGATGTCGTAAATCGTAGTATCAATCAGTCGCTCAGTAGAACAGTGATTACATCCATAACAACTTTATTTGTGGTTATCGTAATTTTTGTACTCTCCAGTGCAGGTGAAGAAATCAATACATTTGCTTTAGCGTTGATTGTCGGTGTGCTTATTGGAACATATTCCTCTATTTTCATCGCCAGTCCTATCCTATACTTATGGCAGCGTAGAGAACATAATCAGGAGGCGTAGTGCGTGAAGGTATTGGTTTTTAACTCTTATACAACGGGACAGAAGCATAAAATTGATAATCCTCTTGATGCTGATGATTGTAGTTCACCAGACCGTTTAAAATCGAGAATCAAGGAACTGTGTGGTTTTAATGAAGAAGGTTGGCACGACAAAGATAGAGATTTTCGGTTACCGGCTAAGGATATGTTCACTGGACCCCTTTATGTTGAGTTACGTAAAGGATTAGACCAGATTCGTGAACACAAGAATTATAGTAAGCATTCTATAGATCTGTATTTCCCATGGTATCATTGTCGTGTGGACGGCAAGATGGATCCGGTCAACGAAGAAGATATCATCGTTCCGTTTGATACTTCTCCGCTTCATGAGCTGGATATTTTAGAATTAGATGATACTGGTGTTCCTGAACGAACAATTGCTTTACTCGAAGGTTATGACCTTGTATTTTCATTATTAAGGACTGATGATATAGCGTCATTGCAACGTGTATTTGAAGTAGAACGTTCAGTTCCTATAATCTTTCTACTTCCAAAAAGCCAGAAAAAAGCAGTAGATGAGAATCTGCCTAATGTTTATGTTGTTGAAACAGGAAGTGCTTTGCAAAAGAGTCTCCGGACAACAAATTTTGCACTGAAAGGTGTTGTTATGAAGAAATTGTGCGAAGCTGCATGTGAACAAGGTTTTGAGGTATTTGAGCAGGTAAAAGAAAATCCAGAAGTGTTACTTGATATTGTCAAGTAAGTTAGTTGTATATACTTCCAACGGGTCTAAAGGGAGAGATAAATGAATCTTCCAACACCCCTTTCCAATCCACCATCATACCCTATAATAGGTAAATCTGAACAGATACAATCTGTATGGCGTAAAGTTGCGAAAGTTGCTCCAACAGATGCTACTGTCCTTATCACAGGGGAAACTGGTGTTGGGAAAGAGGTTATCGCAGAAACCATACACGAAAATAGTCAGCGGAAAAGCAAAGTCTTTAAAGCTGTTAACTGTGGCGTATTCTACCAAGACCTTCTTCAGAGTGAACTCTTTGGACATGAAAAAGGTGCATTTACAGGGGCAACAGGACAGCGACGGGGTGTGTTTGAACTGGCTGATGGGGGAACACTATTTCTTGATGAAATAGCTGAGATGTCTCCCGAAGTTCAAGTGAAATTTCTACGCGTATTAGAAACACAGGAATTTACTCGACTTGGGGGTGAAAAGAATGTAAAGGTTGATGTCCGTATTATTGCTGCTACAAACGTCAATCTTGGACATTCGGTTCAAACAGATAAGTTCCGAGAAGATCTCTATTACCGTTTAAACCTGTTCCATATTCGAATACCACCGTTAAGAGAAAGACGCGAGGATATTCCTCTCTTTGTGGATGCTTTTATCTCTGAATTAAGTGATAAGCATAGTAAGCAGGTTACGGGGATAAAACCTGAAGCACTTCACTATCTTCAAAATGCCGTATGGTATGGAAACGTCCGTCAACTCAAAAATGCCATTGAAGCTGCTATCATACTAACAGCCTCTGATGAGATTGAATTAAAAGACATTCCAACAGATATAGAATCCGAACATACAAAATATCCAATACAAATTCTTGATGAGTCAGGGACATCCATAAAGGTTGTAAATCCTGATCCGCAATTAATCGCAACAGAAAGCGAAGCAGTTTACAAAACGATTCTTGGACTCATTCTTTCTGCAGTCCGGTTACTGGAACCCCATGCACATGATACCGATGAGATGCCATCACTTATTCCTGATGATGACACCAGTTGGTTACAGGTGACAGAAACGGAAGATACTACATCAATTCTTAGAAAGACTTTAGACGTACTTTCAACCATTGCTAAAGCAGTTGAACAAAGAACTGAAGAGGGATTAATCCCGTTACCGATTCCAGAAAACGGACGAAGTGGCATACAATCTCCTATTGGCACTCATGGTGGAGTTGAAGAAGATTCAATCGGACGGGTTGGTATGACTATGGAAGAAATTGAGAGGGAAGCGATTGAGAAAACGTTGGCAGAGACGGGAAATAATAAGACCGAAGCAGCAAGGATTCTAAATATTGGTGTGCGTACTTTACATAGAAAATTGGATGTCTATAAACAGGACGATGAATCGGATAGTGATATATTGATTTCAGAAGAGTCTGAGGAATAACGTAATAGATTATTCGTTATACAAAAAGATCCTCTACAAGACATTGAAAACCTTCTATTATTTCATCACCCTCAAGGATATCATCCCCACGTAGAATAATAATATCCTCATTCAGAATCCACTGCACTATAGTAAATCGCATTGAAGAGCAACTTGAATGTTCCGTGTGACTGACCCCGTTGTTGGGGTTTAAAACCAAAAAGAATCACACGACCTTCTCCTATTTCTACATCCAATAACGCGGATTTCTGTTGAATTCGTGTCTCACCCTCTATCCAACCACTCATCAATGGATTAAATTCTGGATAAGTCGCAATTGGTTTTGCCCCGCTTCGTGCTCCTTCAAAAGCCGGACTAAATTTAAACATGATAGCCATTTCTTTATCTAAACTATAACCAATAGGGTGTCTTGTATCAATCCATACACGTAATAAAGAACCTGGACAGAAGAACTCTGGTTCCCCCGGCTTTTTACTCTGTTTTACGACATTCACAATCCCTTTTTCTTCTAAACCAAAGTATTCTAATGGGAGTTGTGTTCCAGCATTCAAACAGATAAGGCTTCCACCTTCCTCGACAAAGCTGCGGAGATTAGCCAAACCTTCATTACCTATACCCCCAACATATTCAAGTGGGAGTTTTCCGGTTGGATGTCCATTCAGAATCCTTGATGCACCAATATCAGGAAGGATTATAGCATCATAGCGTTCAGTCAAATTTCCCGCGCGAATTTCAGAATTCGTAAGACTGTTATAAGCGAACTGATGAGAATCCAAAACCCATCGTGTCCAACCTTCATCCATACTTGCTAACCACGGTTTATACAATCCGAGTCGGGGTGAAGAAATTGGTAAGAATGATCTATCAAGTGTATCCTCATCTATCGAATCATCTGCGTATATCTGAACCCCATACGTTACTGCGATGTCTTGTATTTCTTCATCTAAAGTTATTCCATCTGGCATTCTTCTGATAAGGATTGTACCGCGTGGAAAAGTCTTATTCCCGCTCTTTACTTCTCTACTTGAGGAATAGAATAATAAAGTATTATCCTCTATAGCTTTTTTAAATAGATGGTTCAGAACGATGGCATCAACATTCGTTCTATTCTCAAATAGGTATCCAAACGGTTTAGGAGTAGGTATTAATTTTCCTTCAACCTTAGGAATTGTGTCTACCAATTCCAACTCTGCATCAAAAGGATGTATAACAGTTACAGTTCTAACACCCATCTGTAGAGGAAGCGTCCATCCAGCAACATCATAGGGTCGTTCTGGTGATGATTCAGGGGATGGTCGTCTTTCAGGATAGTGTTGTACCTCAAGTAAGTCTTTGGCATGTGATCGGAATGGTTGAGCCATCAACACAACATAAGTTCCTGCTGGGTATTCCACACCATCTGCAGTGAAAATGTCCGTTGATTGATGAATTTGCACACCCCCTCGTTTTAAGATATCTAACATCTTCAGCGTCGTGTGAATGTCTCTTTGTTGTTTTGGAATTAGAAAAGCACGAGGTGGTTCATTCTGTCCTTTCTTAATTGCGTCAAGACCCATCTTATAGAAATTACTTTTTAACATCACCTTATTGTCTGCTGCAAAGGTGAGTATGGACATCGCTGCTGTCTTTTCATAATCTACAATGTTCCGCAAACGCCACCATCCACCTGGCCACGGTTCAGGAAAATTTGTGCGTAGCGTATATTTATCCAGTCCTCTTCGATACCCTTTTAAGGATTCTCTTGGTTGAAAAATTGGGGTTGCTATCTCTACCCGTGCTGCTTCCGTCAAAATCCCAACCATATTGTGCCGATACGGGACAGTACGAAATCCACCATGCCACCAGGAATCATAAACGGCATTTGAAAGTACACCTGTAAAACCTTTGTCCGTGAAATCGTATGCCAACTGTGCACCAATCAAAGATAGTGTTCTCTGTAGAATTGGTGGAATGTTGGGATTCATCGGTTCAAAGTATGGTGGAATAACGAATCGCGGCCCACGATAGCTCATTTCATGTACATCATATACTACCTCTGGAAACCATTCTTCATACAGAACACGGGTGAGTATCTGTGTTTCAACCTGTGTCAACATAAACCAATCTCGATTGTTGTCATGTCCTGTATATTTATGGTATAACCACGGCAGTTCTGCCCCTTCATAGGGTGTGCCGACAGTCCGATTGTACCAATCCACTACGATGTCTAAACCATCAGGATTTGCAGATGGCACTAAAAGAATAATGACATTTTCAAGAATTTTATTTATCTCTGGAGTGTCTTGTGTGGCAAATTCGTAGGCAAATTCCATCGACATCTGGGAGGATGCGATTTCAGTGGAATGTAGGTTACAATTGATGAGGACAACAGCTTTTCCATCTTGGCAGATGGTATCCAGTTCAGGCACTATATCAACTCTTGGATAAGCCAACTTACGTTGATTTTCCTTGTAATAGTCCACTTTATCCAAATTCTCTGGTGCTGAGATGAGTAGGAGTAAGAAATCCTTTCCATCGGTAGTCTTACCTAATTCTTTTGCCACAATCCGATTTGAATTCTCTGCTAATTGCCGCAAATACCCAGAAACTGTTTCCCATCCTGCCACCTTGTAATCACTTCCGACCTGATAACCTAACACCTCTTCAGGAGTCTTAATTTGTGCCTGTGTATTATGTAATATAGGGAAGAATAGGAAACAGAGCAATATCGTAATAAATGTGCGTTGTAGCAATAAGGAATGGAGGGTTTTGAGCATGTTATGTTGAAATGGCATGGTCTGTTGTACCAGATTTTCTTACTTTCCTATTAGTCTTCATCCTTGAAGGGAATTATTGGTACAGTTGTAACGTGATTAGCTGATGGTTTATAATTCCCATCAGGTGCTTTCGTTGGAAACCTGTACTTCGGATCTGTTAGGAGTTCATATATTGAAGTATCTACAGTTCTAACCTTTTCTCTTGTATTCAGTTCCCATTCAACTTCAAGTGCATTGTGCCGTCCTGGAAAGTCTTGTGTTCCTAAGATTGATGTTAACGCCCAATAGATGTATTCTGTCATCATGCATCCATAATCGCAGGTCTCATCAGTATAGTGGAACCAAGCTTCTTTTGGATATCCACTTTTTGGTCCATCTTGTGGAACGTGCTCAAAATAGCCGCCACGAGCTGCATCCAAACATATTGATAAGAGTGATCCTCGCCTTAAACCAAATACATTCGGATAAGCATTAGCATAACCGTGATGTGTAATTGGATGAAGAATTTCCTCTAAGGCACCATCGTAATAGTCACCATCAGGAGCATTGATTTTTCCATCAATAATAAAGTCTGGTTTTGTCTCTTCACCATATAGGTCTTGTCCATAATGGTATCCCGCCTCATCCACAATATGCAGATCTAATCTATCCATCTCCGATTGTGTTCCGGGCATAATGATGAAGACATCTCGACTCACTAAATGGCTTAGGACTAATGTGTTATCAGGAATACCATCTTCGTCGTTATCAATATATTGCGCCAACACTCCAGCTGCATGGGAAAGTTTATTCTCAGGTGTTTCTGGGGTTGCAAAGATGTGTATACCGAAAACGTCTATATATCTATCACAACCAATCTGATTGAAAACAGAAAATTTGTTTGGAATTTCAACAATTTCGATTTTTGGGTTTACTTTAACGTTTCCTATCATATTGTCATCAACAACTTGGGATGATGTAATCAATAATAATACTAAAATGATTCCAACAGTCATTACATCAATTCCCTCTTATACCTCTACTACGGTGTATTTCATAAATACGAAATGACCATACAAATACAATTCCTCTTCGTAGGGACGGGGTCTCCTCGTCCGTTGTTTCAATCTGGAGTACATGGACAAGATCAAAGAATCCCAAAATGTATTATTTATGATATATGTTCTAATTTGATTCAGGTGGTTCTACATTATCCAATAAACGTGTGATAATATCTAAACTGGTGATACCGTCTGCTTCAGCATTGAAGTTAGTCAGGATTCTATGTCGTAGAACAGGTTTCGCCACTGCTTTTATATCCTCATAACTAACATGATAACGTCCGTGCATAATTGCCCGTGCCTTGGCACCCAACACGAGATATTGAGATGCTCTCGGTCCTGCCCCCCAATCTACCCAGTCTTTAATAAAATCAGGAGCATCATTATTTGTAGGACGGGTATTTAGACTCAGTTCAACTGCATAATCAACCATTGCTTCAGCAATTGGAACTTTACGAACTATCTGTTGTAATCTCAACACTTCATCCCCTGTAAGAACAGGTTCAATCTCAGGTTCATAAGCAGATGTAGTCGTCAATACAATCTCTTTCTCTTCCGATTTTTCAGGATAATCAATATAGATATTGAACATAAACCTGTCAAGTTGTGCTTCGGGGAGTGGATACGTGCCTTCTTGTTCAATTGGATTCTGTGTTGCTAAGACAAAGAAAGGGAGTTCTAATGCGTAGGTATTACCACCTGCAGTTACTTTATATTCCTGCATTGCTTGTAGGAGAGCTGCTTGAGTCTTTGGGGGTGTACGGTTAATTTCATCAGCAAGAACGATATTAGCAAATACAGGTCCTTTAATAAAACGAAACGCACGTTTACCGGTATTCATCTCCTCTTCAATAATATCAGTTCCAATAATATCTGATGGCATTAGGTCTGGTGTGAATTGGATACGATTGTATGGGAGTTCGAGTATTTGAGCAAAAGTACTTATGAGCAATGTTTTGGCTAACCCCGGCACACCAACAAGTAGACAATGACCTTGAGAAAACAGTGCTATCAGTAGTTGATCGACAACTTCTGTTTGACCGATGATCTGTTTCTTTAATTCGTTGATGATTCTTTCGCGTGCCTCTCGCAGAAATTCAGCGGCTTCCAAATCAGTCTCGAATTTGGTATTTTCCATGAAGTTCCCTTTCGTGTATATTTATGTTAGGAATGAATTGATTACAAGGAGGAAATATGTGTCAAATCGATATGTACGATGGCATATATGTGGAGTGATCTAATCTGCCTTCCAGATTTGTAGTCCATCGAAATCAAAGTTGAAGTCAATGATTCTTGTTCCGGCGTCTTCAAGTTTTTGTCGGACACTATGTTCACGAGTAGCTTGGCAGTAAAATAGGAGGCATCCTCCGCCACCTGCCCCACAAGCTTTTCCTCCAATTGCGCCATTCTCATTGGCAATTTTAAATAGTTTCTCAATCTGTTCATTTGTTACGGATGGATGTAGTTTCTTTTGATTCTGCCAATTTTCAGTGAGTAGTTCACCGAAATCGGTTAAACGTCCCCGTATGAGTGCATTTTTTGTGGATTCAGCAATCTCTTTTAGATTGTCTAAAGCCCTTCTTACACCTGGTTCTTCACTCTTATATGCCTGTGTAACATTCTGATGGATATTTCCAGATAATCGTGATTGTCCGGTATAACATAATACCAAGTTTTTCTCTAATTCATATCGGATGTCAGGAGGTATATTTAGAGTGGAGGTTTTTACTTCCTCGTCCTGAAATTCCATGAAACTAATTCCACCTACCGCGCTGGCATAATGATCCTGTTTACCACCGAGAATACCGAGCTCATGCCGTTCAATACTACTTGCGAGTTCGGCATATTGATATGGAACATAGGTTACATCCTTAAGTGCCCCAAGCACACCGATTAAGGTAACTCCCATTGCAGCAGATGTGCCGAGACCACTCCCCGGCGGAGCATTTGATTGCGTAATTAGATCAAACCCACCAAACTGAATAGACATTTGCCGGACAGCTGCTTTTATCAGATCAATGTTTCCATCGTATTCAAGTTGTCGTACGTCCTCAGCCTCAACAAAAGTATCGAAATCTGCTGAATAGATACGTATACTCTTATCTATGACCCGTTGTAGTTCAACTGAATCTGGAAAATCGGCATTCCCTTCAAAAGCGAGTGTAGCATACGCATATCGATTGATTGCTCCGTTGACAACTAAACCCTTGGATTCCTCAGTAAATAGGGCGACATCTGTCCAACCTCCAGCAAAATCTATACGTACTGGTGCTCTGGTTCTAATCAACATGAAAAACTCCTGAAACCGTACATTCCAACATGAAATCATCCTACTTGTTATACCTATTATCATCAAATGCAAGTAGGATATATACCCTCTATAATAGCACAGAGAATGAGTAATTACAATGAAAATTGGAGAACACACTCATGAACATCAGTGAGATAATCTATAGGTAAAATAACTGGATTTCCGATTCGTGGTGGGATAAATCAGAGCAGATTTCGGTGGGAAATTCATATTGAGAACTATTATTTCTCAATTAGGGGTTGTTTAGTATGGTTAGTTTAGGGTGAAAATACTATTTCCATTAAAATGAAAAAGTCGAAGTAGGCATTATATCAAGGATAGGATGCCATACAACGACTTTTTACAAACAAGTCAAACTCTTAGGAGACAGCGTCTTTAAGTTTTTTACCGGCTTTAAATGCGGGGACCTTCTTCTTAGGTATCTTAAGGGCTTCGCCTGTTTGGGGGTTGCGTCCTTCACGAGCTGCACGAGTTCTGACTTCAAAAGTTCCAAAGCCGATAAGACCAATGGAATTACCTTTTTTCAAGGCATCCTGGACTGTAGAGGTGAACGCTTCAACAGCTGCACCAGCATCTTTTTTGCTCAAGCCGGTTTTGTCAACGACGCTATTGATAATGTCATCCTTCATCAATTTCTTAGCCATGATTAAACTTCCTTTTATAATAGGTTTTTTCAGTCAAAACGCCACAAGGATCATTAGAACCTATTTGTGAGTAAAACAGTGACTGAAATGTAAATTTGATGAAACCTTACTACTATAGATTAATCTTACAACATACAATCATATCAAGTAAAATAACATATTGTTGTTCCGTCTGTTATTCAGAATTCCTTCGCTGTCAAGGCGCGACTGAATTCCGAGAACATTCTACTACTGACAACCTTGCTAAAACGCAGTATAATCGTATGTTTCCTATATATACGTTTGATTAAATCAATCGGTTACTGAATTCATAAAGTTTAAATACAAATAAACCCTATATTAGCAAGGATTCACACCTATATTTAAAGGATATTGGTTAACATTAAGGGGTTTATAATATAACAGAGTTAGTGAATTGATCGTCGTAAATATTGAATGAATTGTGTAATTTGTATATCCTTACTGGATATGAATGAAGTGGGAATACTGTCCGGAACTATTAAGAGCTTTTATAGGTGATGGAATAATGTTCTGTAGTATATCGCCATTCAAGAATATCTAAGAATCATTCCTATCCTTACGGTGAATCGTGACATTTATAAAGGTGTCAAGCAACGAAAAATTGGGTTCAGCGTTCCCATTCTTCAATAACAACCTTCTTGCAATTGGGATACCCATACCAAACCGTTGCACAAAACCTAAAGTACGCATTGCTTCTGCTAAATTTGGATTACGATAATCAGTTGCCCCAGGATTACCAAAATTATCTGTTGTTACACCACCGAACACTCCGCCTGGACTTAGAATCTCAATTCTATTACTAAACCAACTAACCCTAACAGGTGCGTTTGTACCTTCATAAGTTCTGTGCATAATAGCATTTTGAGTAATCTGCTGCAGTGCTTCTAAAGGATAATCAGCAGTTCGCTTTTCAACGGATCCAGAAGTAATATCAACCGCAACACGATTATGTCCCATCAATTTCTCATCTAATCGACGTATCTGGTCAGAAATTGCACCGCTGATTTCTTCACTGTCAATAATCTCATCTGCTAATTCATTTCCATCAATTCTTAGGAACTGGATATAAGCACCGTGTAGAAAATCTTGTGGACTCTTTCCAAGTGTCAAAATTCCAAGCACTGTAGGTATAGGTTCATCCACGGCGGCTATCATCTTTGTTGCTACTAATTGCTCATTTAGAGTTCTTTCATTCTGTTCTAAGATTTCTTGAGAAACAGACTGAGGAAGATATTCGTAATTAAATAATGGAAGGTTTAAATCCGATATTGTAGAAGATGGAATAGGGTATAAGTCAAATGGCCGTTCACCATATCGACGTTTTTCATTGAGTATTCTTTCATCCTGGGCATTTGCAATATCTTGACGAGAACACGTGCGGATATGGATGACGCCTTTATATCTTGCCGGTGGAGAATTAGAGGGTTCCACCTTTACAACAGCAATTTCTTTTCCCTGTAATTCACGTTTTTCAACAGTCAGTGATGGCGGAGGGAGAATATTTCCATCTGTCTTCATATCTGCTAAACGTCTGAGTAATTCATCTGTCACCTGGAATCCAACAATCGTTCTATCGGGTTTTACACCGAGAAAAATAAAACCCGGTTTCCCATGGTTCGGAAGATCATTAGCAAATGCACAGATAGCCATCCTGATTTTCTCAGGAGCATCACCAGATAATGATTCCTTGAACTCTACCCGATCAGATTCATCTGCTATGATTTGTAACAACTCTTTATCTGTAAAATTTTGCATTTCCATTCCAATTAACAGTACTACACAATATTTTAGCGGATCTACGGAATTCCTCAAGAACACTTACTATAAACATGATAAGTGTACTCATTGAATAAGCATCTGTCAATACTAACCATATCCCGATCAAAGACGTTCAATTATTGAATATAGCTATATATGCAGATATAGGCTTCTTAGTAGGAATGATCTTCGATTCACGAATAATACTAATGGTCGGTATTGAAGTTATCTCCTACAAATGTATCACAATTAATACAACAGATGAACCTGATTTTTTCCAAGTTGTGTATCATCTGGTAATGAAATCGGCATTTCTACTATTGCAATAACCATACCATCAGAACTAATAGCAAGTGTATCGTATGGAAGTTGCCCTTCAGTACGGTATGTAAAGAGATATTTTGATAAACCACTTCCTTCAGCAGTCAGATCAAAAACCGATACTCCATGAAGGCTTTCCTTTGGGGTTTTACTACGTTTTGAGACTGCCAATGCAGCATATCGACTTTTACCATCAATCCGCAACCCCTGTGGCATATTCTCAAGCTTCCACTGCCATTTCTTTTCCCCAACCCACGAAAACGCAAATAAAGTCATCCCATTTGGATGCATTGTAGAGGGACGTTGTGCTCCTTTTTGAAGGTGGTATGGTATATATGTGTCTCCTGTAACAAAGAGTGCATGTGCGTCCGTTGCTCCAATTGTTCCAGTTGTAGCGATAATTGGAACACCACTGACCTCTAATGGTGAAGCTAATTTCTCTTTCCAGACCGGTTCCGATTTATCTACATCAAAAATGAAGGCACGTCCATCATCGGTTGTCACATTGATTGAATTCCCATTAGGGGACATACTAACCCCACGCCAAAAAGTCACCCCTTTAAAATAGGGTGTCAATGGTTCAATTTCTGAAGCCCATTTTTTTGTACCAGTTTCAACATCAAGGACAGATAACATCCCGTTTCCATTACCACCGTCATCTGTAAGAAGTGCAAGTGTCTTTCCATCTTCACTCACATCAAACCAGCGATATATCTTCTGTATCGGTCCTTCACTCGGATATTTCCATTTCACCTGACCAGTCTGCGAATCGAACCTGTAGAGTATGGATCGTTTCTCAGGTTTTTCATCTTTTGTCCAGGAATGGACACCCGATACTAAGAGATCCCCGTTAGGCAACGTCTTCATGCAGGATTGTCCGGGATAACTCACCCAGGCATATACGCTATCAGGATCATTGGGTGTGGATGTTTCAATATCATCTGCGGTGCGGTATTTCCAACGAAGATTCGGAGGATCACTTGTCAATTCATAACAGTAGACAAAACCATCGGTTGCCTGTTCTCCCACATAAAGCAGCGAATCATCAGCACTAAAGGTAATCTGTCTAACATATCCTTCAGAGATACGTGTCTTCCATATAGTTTCACCTGTTTGGGTTTGCAAAATTGCTATATGACCTCTATCGGTAGCAATAGCCAGTTTCAATTTATCTGTCTTATTGCTAAATGCAATCGCGGTGGGTTTAGCGGGTTGGCGTAGGTTTTCTAACAAAGATAATAACCCATCTAATTCTATTGTACGGAGAAGATACGGTTGTGGTTTTAATGGTGATGTAGCCTTAATTGTATTCTTATCAAGGTGGATAGAATAGGTTTCCCCGGGTTGCCATGCTGATTGGAACAAAACACGTTTATCATCAAGTCTAATAGATTGAACAGATTTTAGAACATTATCTTTTTGACCGTCTTCAATTCTTACATTAGTTTCAAAATCAATTTTCGTTTCTGATTCAAGGATAATTCCTGTTCGAACCCAAACCACATTGAAATCAGCCATGACTATGCTGACCGGTAAAATAATTAGTAGTAAAATCAAACTGAGTAATCGGAATAGTTTCATTAATGTTTCCTTATAATTGTTATTTTATTGTTATTTCTTCAAACATCATCAGCAGACAAAAGGAAATGTGTAGTACTATAGTATTCTACTAACCTAATCCGCAACTTTCCATAGACTCCTTCCTAATTTTGCCCCTAATAATACACCGATGAATGTATAAGCAAAGCCTTCGATAAATATACGAAGTACAATATACCAATCAGCAAAAAAGAGGCGATAGAACAGAATGGAGAGTTGAAAATCTACATATACTGCAACAGCATCACATATACCAAGAACAAGTGCCCAGAAAAGCAAACGACGTTTACGAACAAAGAAAAAACCTATTTCTAACAAAATAATACTTGTTCCAGTGTAAATAATTGTCATCGGGGAAAATAGGCCGAATGTAATACCCCCGAGTAGTAATCGTACTGCAGAAACGAGAAGGATAACGCCTCCTTTGTCCTCCTTAGTTGTTGCTTGTAGATTCTCTTCTGACTTATCATGAGGAGAACCGTAAATATAGATTAACAAAGCTGTGAGTAAGGCATAGTAGAGTGTTTCATTGATAAGACCAGTCAACAGAACAGAAAAAGGTCCAAGAAGAACTCGGATCAGATTTAA
Source organism: uncultured bacterium (assembly GCA_964652195.1). Classification (GTDB taxonomy): domain Bacteria; phylum Poribacteria; class WGA-4E; order WGA-4E; family WGA-3G; genus MSPOR6. The sequence continues at coordinate 62,637 of CAZZBB010000057.1, forward strand.
AAAGAGTATTGACGGTACAACAACAGCTACAAAAATCGTAGTACCGAACAGAGCAATAACAATAAGCTGTTTTGTTGAAAAACGGGTGAAAAACTGTCTATGAAACCTTAGTAATACAACAAGACCAATAGAACTTGCAAGTATTGCCAGTCCACTCACAAATAATGCATGTCGATTTGGAACGATGACGTTTAACGGTTTCTTATCACTTAGTACAGTTGTATTACTTCCCCAGATTTTGACTGCTATCTCACGTTCGTATTCACCTGCCCTCGCTAAATGTGCATGAAAATAGATAGGAAGTGGTATTGGCGTCAGTTCATCCGCCGGCAGACTTGCGAAACTAATACTCCTATCTGTTCCGGCATTTACTTCATCTGGTGGAGCGAGAAAAGGAATCGGTTCACCAGTTGTTATTTCACGATTTATTGAGGTGACAACAACATGAATAGTCTCATTACTCTGATTTCGGATATGGACTGTCTGGTAGGTTGTTGGAGTATACTTATCAGTTTGGGGTGTTGATAACCGCCCAAATAAAGGTCGGGGATAGTAAATGGAATCTTCTCTTTGTCTCGAATCAGCTATACCTGCTGCATCTGTTGGCATTTTCACAGATTCAATAGATAGATATTCAGAGATTTCAGAAACAGTTGCTATCCGTAATTGTACCGATTTATTCTGCTCCCATTCCTCCCCATCTACAGTTGAAAAGCGAACAATTCCTGAAATTTCTTGTATTCCTAATTTATCCATTTCTACCTTGGAAAGTTTTGGTATCCTCACAACCAAATCACGGTGCCATACTTCAGACGAAACAGTTAGTGAATCGGTTACTGTATAACAGGTAATCCCTTCTCTTTTTTTCGAATTCCATTTTTCTGGAATTTGGGTAGTATCCAATGTTTGGGGTATACATAATTCGAAGTTGAAGGTAGTTGGAGTATTTCCGTTTTTAACGATGATTGTAACAGTCATCTCGCTACCTTGTAGAAGGAGTGCTGTCTGTTTTTCTTCTACAGAGGTTTGCAGGGTACGGGGTTTTCCTGTGCCATAAGGTATTGCAATTTCTATATCACCACGAGAAAAGTTGCGTGGAGATGTCAGTGTTTTACTGCTGACCTGATCTGGGGATAAGATTGCATCAAATCTGTAATTTTCACCTTCGCTCCATTCAAAATAGAGAGATTCTGATTGTCGAGGTTGGGAAGGAAAACTGAGCTGTGCAACCATCGTTCCATCAGAATTATAGGCAGACACCTTCTTAATCGGGGCATTTTCTGTAAATTGTAATTCTGCACCGAGTGGAGAAAAAGTAATCTGCCATAAATCAGCATGGTTTACGGGTTCCGATAAACATCCGACGAATAGTATTGGTAGGAATAGCAAAAATCCCCATTTTCTCATAACAGAAACCTACACATGAATGTAATGTAAGTGGATATAGGTTATATAGACTTAGTAAGGATCTTTGCATTCTCTACACACGAGATTGAAGTGTTTAGAAGTACTGAACCACAAGGACTAAGTCTAATATGTTAACCTCTCCATCCATGTTAACATCACCCTCTATTGCTGGACCTCGTTGCCCGAAAGATTGACCAACGATTACCAGATCTTGGATGTCAACAAACCCATCGTCGTTAACATCTTCATTTCGAGGTATGATCTGTGCCAGAGCCACCTTATCAGTTCCGTGTCCAAGCTCATAAGTCTTGAGGAGTGTCTCATCCGGTCCCATAACCAGCATCGTAGACAAACCACCACCCGTCCAATCAGGTTTGGTAATATATAGATTACCGTCTGGACCAAATGTCATCCCTGATCCACCCCCAAACTCTTCGAGTCGATCATTCTTATCTCGAATCCATTCTTGGGTCGGTATATCGTAGATGAGTAAACCTCGGTTCGGCCATCCACCTTGCAGATATATCTGCTTCTGTGAATTAATAGCAAATGATCCAGGTGTCATTTTCAGATCAATCGTCTTGATGATTTCATCAGAGGTCGTATCAATTAACACGAGATTTCCTGAAATATCACCGTAATTACCTGTTGTTTTTACAATTACAATAGATTCTCCATCATTGAGAATACCTCCAGCATTTATCGGCATTGGGATAGATTTAATGACCGAATCTGTCAGTGTATCTATTACAGTCACAGTGCTTTGATGGTAAACAGATTTGCCCGCATCAGCATCCCATTCCCATGCTGGATTGGTAACATAAGCTTTCCCATTTAGAATTGTAAGACCTGTGGTTTTATTAAAGGATGAGTCTGTGATAACCTTGGTTACACTGCGTGATCCGAGATTAACTACATGAACTTCATGAGCATTATCACAGGTAACATACATCTTATTTGAATTAACGAGTGCCATACTTTGTGGGTATGATCCTGATGCAATAGGTATTGTGCCTATGATTTGTCTGTGTTCCAAATTAATAATCAGGATATTATCGCTAAACATTCCTGATAGCCAATCGAACCGTGATACATAGGCGATATGTCCTTGAATAAGTATACTGGTGGGAACATCACCTATGGGAACGACTTCCTTGTCGATTGCGCGATTTAGATTTGGGTCATCAAGATCAATAATTGAAAGAGAAGAGGTGACTTCCCAATCGTCTTTATCCAGGGCATTGACGACGATAGCCAAATTTTGGATATCTGTCTGCGCTATTGCGGAACTAACGAGGAAGGTGAGTAAAATTGCCCCAAGGAATAGGAGCGAATTTAATTTATGATTAGAATTGAAAAAACTATTTCGCCTAAACAAAAAACCTGTTTTCATTAATACCTCCGTAATGAAACAAGAAACCCCTGCTTTCACTGAAAGACAGGGGACAAAGGCGACAATCTGTGTTATTTGAATCCAGCAATTCTGAATATTCTTTAATTCTTTATTTGCCGGAGGATACTGATGTGCATCTGTTCCACCGCTTTCCCGCGAAAGCAGAATCGTGAAACTTGATCCAGGCAGGTCTCCTGACTTACGATCTTTCCGCTGTACCTTCCCATCATCCGTTGACAGTGGTATATTCAGTGGAATTACCTGACATAGGTAATAATCGTTCACAGTGGCGGGGCCGTGGCGGATTCTCACCGCGCTTCCCTATTCTCCGTACTTCGGCACCTGAACCGTATATATTTATGTTGTAACGTTTATATTATATATATTATACTTCAGACGTTTATTTTATGCAAATTATAGTTTTTGTCAAGGGTGTGTAAAGTAGTTAAGATCGGGGTTCGGAATCCACTCCCACAGAAGAGAGGTCCGGCTGAGGTTACGTTGGCGATCTACAATGTGAAAGGTGAAATGGTTGGGCAGTTGTTGTTAGGGCATAAAGCTGCGGGGAACTACCGTAGCAGAGGTCGTGCGATCCATTGGGATGGCAGAAATCAAACCGGTAAGAAGGTCGCAACAAGAGTATATTTCTATCAGTTTACTGCTGGAGATTTCTCTGCAACGCGAAGGATGTTGATTATCAAATAGGATCAACCAAATAGTAACAACTGACTATAGAATAACTGGGATGCTGATGTTTATTAGCATCCCAGTTTTCGTTAATGGGTGGGTAGAGATATTTCGTTTTTACGATCTTTATTTATAGATGGAATGACGAAAGTTCTTGCATTGTCAACATCTGTCTGTTTTTTTCGTTGACATTGTAAGGTTCACATGATATTTTAATACATCAATATATAACTGATTTTTGAACAAAATTTGTTAAGTGACTTAATCTTATACTTCTAATATCAAAAGATTATAGTTATCAACCTCTGAATCATCGTTAGTATCAAAAGGAATATATACATTTTCAAAATCAGAGAGGAGTAAAATAGTGAAAAAGGTTTTGCTTTGTGCACTTGTAGTTTTTTGTCTGGTTACAGTCCACACGAATGCACAAATTGAATGGGACGCAAATGAGTTTATGCCATTAGCTGAAATAAAACCAGGCATGAAAGGTAAAGGCTATACTGTATTTTCTGGAACAAATGCTGAAGAGTTTACCTTTGAAGTGGTCAGCATTATATATAATGACGCATCCCCAGGATGGCATGTGGTATGGGCAGAAGGGACAAGTGAAAACTTTAAAAAGACTGGTGTCGCCGGTGGAATGAGCGGCAGCCCTGTTTATATTGATGGTCGGTTGATGGGGGCAATTTCTCTCGGATATTTCAATCAACGAGAACGTTCAAACATCTTTGGTATAACCCCATTTGAATTAATGGTGAAAGTTACTGAACATGGGATGAAACCCAACTTACTCTATGCCGGTGAACAATTCTTACATATGGGATCAGAATATGTGAACGAAGGACTCAATATGATTCCTTTGCCTGATAACGCAGATAGAATTGAGAGAGTTCATTCACATACAACGGATTCACTAATACATTCAAGAAATGGCACAGATTGGAAGATGTCACAATTAGCAATCCCAGTCACGCTGCCACGTCTGGATGCGGCAACAATGCAACTACTGAAACCATTCTTTGAAAGAGGAAACATGCTACCTTTACAAGGAATGGGGGGTGGTGGACCAGTTAAAGAGTCTCCAGTTGAAGGTGGACAAACGGTAGGAACTGAACTGTTACGGGGTGATGTGGCAGGATTTGGGTTTGGGACGATTACATACGTTGATAAAGATAAGAAACAATTGCTTGCCTATGGACATCCTGCGTTTAGCGAAGGACATATTAATCTTCCACTTTCGGGCGGTCATGTACATTTCATACTACCAAGTCGTACGCGTTCATCTAAAGTTGCTTCCGCAACACAACCCATTGGCACTTTGGTACAAGATAGAGTGCCAGCTATTGCAGGAATAATTGAAGATGTACCTAATACTCATCACTATCTACCGGTGTCTGTAAAGATACAAACATCAGATATGAAAGTACACGAAAAGTACTATGAAGCAGCACGCGATAAGATGTTTACAGCAATATATGCTTCTTCTGGTATTTCATCTTTAATTAGTGCAATGGAATTCAGTGGGAACGATTACACTATTAATGTTAATGCAAAAATTAAGCTCAGAGACCATCCAGAATTAGACACCAATGAATTAGCATTAAACAACATATATTCCTCATCTGGATCCCCTGCTTTCAATGCATCACAGTTAGTTATGGGACCGTTGATGGACTTGGTAGTAAATCCATATACTAAAATTAGAGTTGACTCGATTGATTTCGACGTTAAAGTTGAGGACAAACGTAAAACTGCCTCAATCTTAACCACTCAGATTGATAAACAGGTTTACCGTCCAGGAGAAGAGGTTACTGTAACCCTTAGTATCCGTCCTTACCTTGAGAAACCCAAGACTATGACCGTCTCAATTAAAATTCCTGATGACACTGCTGATGGGATTGTCTTACTACGTGGAATGAGTGCCGGAACATACAGGTCCTGGAGACTCTCCCGTGCTCCAGGGAATTTCCAAGCGAAGAATATCAATCATCTGATGGAATTGTGGAAAAATGATCGTCAACCTAATACAGATCTTATATTGGAGATTTCTCAACCAAAACCGGGGTTAACAGTTCAAGGACAGGAATTCTCGGATCTACCAATATCCGTTATGTCGGTTATGAATACTGGATTGCGTATCGGGGAAAATAGGTACACAAATGGTACAGAATTACAAACCAATAATGTGAAGACAGATTATATCATATTTGGTAGTTTTTCAATTCCTATCGCAATTGATAGAAATGCTCAATAAGCCACATTACCGGATTAATATTACTCAATAATTAAAGTGCAGTATAACAGGAGGAATGTTCAATGCACCGTGCGTTTCGTTTTTGTATCTTAATAACAACGGTTTTACTTTACGTAAGCCTCGCTTCAGCTGTAACTACCTCGTTGTGGGAACAACAATCCCGTACAGATTTTGAAGCGGGAGAGATAAAGGATATATCAGTAAGTAGTTTGGGAGATGTCATGTTATCTCTCAAAATTGAGGAATTCTCTGAAGTCAAGGAAGCTCAAGTATGGGCACTTGCAGAAGATTCCGATGGAAATATATATGCTGGAACAGGTACTGAAGGAAAAATCTATAAAATTAGTGCAGATGGGGAAACTGTATCACTGTATTACGATTCTCCCGAGGTAACTATTTATAGTCTCGCAATTAAAGCGGATGGTACCCTTTACGCAGGTACTGGACCTGACGGTCAGATATATAAAATCACAGATCAAGATACACCACCTAAGACAATACTCAGTAAAGGTGATAAATATGTTTGGGCACTGCATTTAGACGAGGATGGAAATCTATATGCAGCAACCGGCACTGAAGGAAAGATATATAAAATCACACCTGAGGATGAAGTGACTGTCTTATTTGATGCAGAAGAGAAAAATATCACATCATTAGTTGCATCTGATGAAGGATTCTATGCAGGGAGTGGTGATAACGGAATCATCTATAAGATTATGCATGATGGTTCAGCGAATGTTGTATATCAAGCAAAAGAAAAGGAAATACGAGACCTTGTCATGGACAGTGACGGAAATGTGTATGCATCAGCAATTACTTCTATGCCAGTAGATAGAGGCAGTAGAGCACAAAATCGAGGTCCTGCTGTTCCAAGTCCACAACCACCAGGAAGTGGGCCACCTAAAGAAAATAAATCTTATATCTATAGATTGCACACTGATGGTACGACCGCATTAGTTTGGACTTCTACAGAGCCACTTATCTCATCAGTTGTTTTAGAAACTGACGAACAACTCTTGGTAGGCACTGGAGATAAAGGGAAGTTGTACCGTATTAACACAAAAACAGGTGAGTTTGCAGCAATCGGTAAATGCTCAAGTAAAGAAGTGGTTACTATACATCAAATTAAGCAAGATGATGGAATGAGAACTGTTATCGGTACTGGAAATCCTGGGAAACTCTTTTCTGTAACTTCATCCTATGTTGAGGAAGGAACGCTCGAATCTTCAGTTCACAATGCTCAGAGTCTTTCCCGTTGGGGTAAACTTTCTTGGGAAGCCAATGTTGAAGACGGAACATCACTTACTTTTTCTACACGTACAGGGAATACAAGAAAACCTGATGATACATGGAATGACTGGTCAGAGGAACTTACAACCACTGAAGGCTCACAAATTCCTAATGCTGATGCTCAATATATTCAATGGAAAGCCAAGTTCACTACTACTGAAGTCGGGAAGACACCTATTCTAAAGAAAGTCACTCTCGCTTCGGCACAAGCCAATATTGAACCGAGGTTCGCTGGAATTAGCATTACTACCGGCAGTGGTACTACCAGTAGTAGTGCCCAGAGACCTGGACCCCCATCACCCAGTGGTTCAAGTAGAGGATCGTCTCCTCCCACACCGAAAAAGTGGAAAGTTGAATGGAAAGTAGCTGATGCTAATAAAGATACTTTGCAATTTAACCTATACTATAAAGGTGTTGATGAGGAGAATTGGAAACTACTAAAAAAAGAACTGTCCACACCAAGTTATGATTGGGATATTACTACTGTTGCTGATGGTAGATACGAGTTGAAAGTAAATGCTACAGATAAATTAAGCAATCCAGTAGGATGGGATAAAATGGCTGAGAAGATGAGCACACCATTTAATATCGACAATACCGATCCAGATGTGGGTGAAATCGAAATTGCTGACAATGGTGATGGAAGTTATAAAATCACTTGTAATGTCTCAGATATGATGAATACCGTTGAAAAAGCAGTTTACAAGATTGATAATGATGAAAAATGGAAGGTTATTTTCCCTGAGGATGGTATTTTCGATTCCAAGGAAGAAAACCTACTATTAGAAACTGGCAAATTGACTGAAGGCGCACATAGTATAATAATACGTGTCACCGATAGAGCAAAGAATGTAGCAACTGGACGTGCAAGTTTCTAAATTCACATCTGAATAAGTACTCATCAGAATAAGTACTAAAGAGAGAAGGACAGGTTAATTACCTGTCCTTCTCTCTTTTTGTAAAATAAAACAATCTCAGGTTATGGTTCTACTCGACATGAATTCAATATGGGAATTGCTTTGTTTCATGGATCCAACTCCGTTATATTAACTCTGTTCTGTTACTTCAGCAATTGCCTTATAAGTAATATCCAGCAGAGAATCTAATTCTGAGATTGTGATCTGCAATGGTGGCATCAATACAATTGTATTGACTAAAGGACGGAGAATTGCGCCACGTTCAAGGGCAGCCTTGCAAACTCTGATACCTACTTTTTCTTCAAAAGGATATAGAGTTTTTCTTTTAGTATTCTCCATTAATTCTATTCCTACAGCCATTCCACAAACACGAATATCCCCAACATGACTCAAAGTGTAGAATTCTTCAAGTCTGTCATGTAAGTGCTGCATTGTACCTTGTATTTTTTCAATAAGATTGTCACGTTCAAATATAGCGATATTTTCCAATGCCACTGCACACCCTAAAGGATTTCCAGTAAAAGTATGACCGTGAAAGAATGTCTTAAGATCGGTATATTCACCAAGAAAAGTTTCATATATATCATCTGTAGTTAGGGTTGCAGCAAGTGGTAGATACCCTGCAGCCAATCCTTTAGCAGTGCATAAGAGATCTGGAGATACATCCTCATGCTCACATGCCCACATCCTTCCAGTCCGTCCAAATCCTGTCATTACTTCATCTACCATAAGAAGTGTTTCATGTTGCCTGGTTAATTCTTCAACACCTTTTAAAAACCCTTTAGGTGAAATTAACATTCCACCTGCTCCTTGAATAAGAGGTTCTAAAATGATACCGGCAACACGTCCTTGATTTTCTGTTAGAGCGAGTTCAACCGAATTAAGCCATCCGTCCTTTGCTAACGCAGCATCATATTCATTACGTGGTGTAGTATATGGTTCAGGTGCAGTTACTCGGACATTTTCAAAGAGGAGGGAATGAAATGTACTATGGAAAGTGTGAATACCACCCACACTCATCGCCCCTACTGTATCTCCATGGTATGCATTATCAAAGTGAATAAAAAGATTCCGTTCTGGTTGACCTTTATGTTGCCAATACTGAATTGCAAGTTTCAGTGCCACTTCAACAGCAGTGGAACCGTTATCTGAATAGAATACTTTGTTTAGACCTTGTGGTGTAATTTCAACAAGTTTTCTGGCAAGTTCTATAGCGGGGACATTACTATAACCCAGTAATGTTGAATGAGCTATCCTATCTAACTGAGTCTTTAGGGCAGTATTAAGTTTAGGATGGTTATGACCGTGGATATTCGTCCACATTGAGGCTATACCGTCAAGATATCGATTTCCATCAATATCAATCAGGTAAACACCTTCACCACGTTCAATAATTACAGGATCTTCTAAAAGCCAATCCTGCATCTGTGTAAACGGATGCCAGAGATAATTTTTATCCCATTCAACTAACTTCTCTCTATCCCTTAAGTTTTGCATAGTGAACGGGAGATTCTATTGAGAGATCATCGTATGTCCCAGTCTTCGGTACGATGATTTCAAGCATCCGATTTTGATATTTCGCGTAAAAGTCTTCTGGTTGGCACGGTATTGGAAAGATATTTCTGAAACCGTCAGGAAATGAACTGGTCCGTCCAACTACCTTCTCAAAACGGGGATCAGCAAATTCCATCGGCTTCTTCGGATCCCTGGGTAGTTGGGTTTGAACGGTTACCACACTCTCTGAATTAGGGGAGATGTCATCTGGGGCATAGGGTGAACTGATTGATACTTCATAATCGTAGTGAGGCATTCTGTCCGGCAGGTCATAGGTGTTTTTCGCTGAAGAATCTGGCACCCAACGCGGGAATTCTATTTCAATCCGATAATAGTCTGCTAATTCTGAGACGTTGTTAACCATGCCATAACGACGGTAACGTTCTTTTATGTCATCTGAGTAAATAGCACCTTCGGTTTCAACTGCCCCCGGCATTGTTTTTCTTAATCCAACATCATCGTTTACCAAGGTTGACCGTAAACCTATGAGGAGAGGGGTTGCAACTAATGAAGCAAACCACCCATATATTGAGGCGCCGTAACGTGCATCTTCCACATCACCAGTTGAAGTCAACTCAGATTTAAAACGAATCATTCCTTCAATGATTCCAATAACTATTCCTAAGAAGATCATCAAATTACCAGATGGCGTAAAAAGACCTACTGTTCCCTGCTGCATTCCTATGAAAAAGAGAACGAGCGGGTATAGAATCAGATTGATAAGAGAGTTAATACCTGTTGAAATGGCTGCACTAAAAATTCGAGGATTACCTGCCATCTCCTCTAATCGTGACTTAAACCCTGCTGAGAAGGCACCCAACAAAGGTTGTCCCAGCATTACAAGTAATCCATAGGGAGAACGTAATGAGGATCTGGCTGCATTTGGTAACTGAACGTATTCTTCTGGTATGCCTTGTTCTTTTTTCTTTTTAGATTGTCCCGTATCATCAGCACCATCATCATCTGATTCAGGTTTAACAAAGGTCTCAAAGAACTTGCTATTTACTTCTATATACGATTCCCACTCACTCGGAACATCACTCTGCATAAAGATAGCAGTGACAGGGCAAGCAGGTTCACACGCTGCACAGTCAATACAAACACTCGGATCAATATACAGTTGGTTTTCACCTTCAGAAGTGTGTATGCAATCCACTGGACACACATCAACACAAGCTGTGTCTTTTACGTCAACACAAGGTTCGCAAATAATATATGCCATATCAACATTACTTCCTTATAGAATAGTACATTCATTATAATATCACAAATATACTTAAGATGGCAAATTTCAAATACGGTACCTAATCCATGGTAACGGAATTCCGTTGTATAAAATCTTACCAAACTAACGAAATTCCTATGATATTGTTCTCTCAATGGTATTTCCAACTCACAAAATAAAATAAATAAAGAAAACCAACACAACTTACAACTAAAATAAAAATCACAATAACAATAAATAAAAAATAGTTGTCAAAATAGAAATAAATAGATATAATATTATATTGTGTATTCAATATTTACTAAAACATGCAAATTTCTGGTACAAGTTTGACTGGAACTGGCTTTAGAGCAGTAATAAATATACCATGGAAACATTGTGTTATGAAAATAGAATTCAGAAAAATCAGAAGTATCATGTCAGTATGGATAGATGAGATATTTCACATTCAAACAATTTCAAATCAATGGATTAGAAAAAAGTAAAAGAGACAAAATTCATCATTTTTGCAAATTCTCTTATCTTAAATTAAAAGGCTCTAAACCCAGTGTAGGACTGACGGGAAAGCGTTTTTACAAATGTCACACAATGTGACAAAAAGTGTAACATTGTAAACTTAATAGTAATTATAGTATAACTATTGTGAATTGTCAATAATGCCTAAATATGCATAAAACTATTAACAAAAAACTGAAAACTAAATTATAGTATATGGAAAGGACAAAGATCCTTATAAATATGATTAAGGAATTGATTGACATCCGACACAATTTTGTGTTAATCTTCCATAAAATTGACAACCGCGTTTCCGTTGACAAATTAGGATTAACCATGAAAAACAGATCTTCCGATAACACCTCAAATATAGATAGCTTGCCTGAACGCAACCCAGAAACTACAGAAAAAGGGGACCGAAGATGAGGAAAAGAAAAAAGATAAAAGCAACATACAGAAACGGTGTGATTCAACCCATGGATAAGATCAACCTTCCTGAAGGGCAGGAACTTGAGGTCGAATTCAGCATTATCCAAAAAACGCCCCCTGAACTCACGCACGAAGCAAAAACAGAATTGATTCAGAAGATGAGTGGTTCTATGAAAGGAACATGGGGAAGCACGGTCGAAGAAATTGATGCTTATATCAAATCAGAAAGGCAATCATGGGATCGAGAATTTTAGATTTACCAGCAGCAAGTTCGCAGGTGCAATCCATGTTGCTGGACACCTCTATTCTCATATACTACCTTGAAGGGATTGAACCTTACAATCTTCTTGCAAAGGAAATATTCCAGGATATTGTTGATGAAAACATCAGAGGTTTTCTCTCGGTTATATCAATAACTGAATTTGTAGCGAAACCACTTGTAACTGAACACACAATAGACATTGAAAATTTTAAGCAGTTTCTGGAATCATTACCAATTCAGGTACTTGAAATTAACTATGAGACAGCAGAGCGAGCCGGTAAACTCCGATCACAATATCCGAGTGTTCTAACACCAGATGCTTTAATTGTTGCGACAGCGTTAGAGAATGATTGTGATGTATTTGTTACGAACGACAAACGCCTAAAAAAATTAGAAATTTATGGAGTCCCGGTAATTGTGCTTAAGGATTTAATTGAGTCGCATTCATATAAAACAGAGGTTTACAAACAATGAAAAGAAAAAAGATAAAAGCAACATACAGAAACGGTGTGATTCAACCCGTGGATAAGATCAACCTTCCTGAAGGGCAGGAACTTGAGGTCGAATTCAGCATTATCCAAAAAACGCCTCCTGAACTTATTCCTGAAGAAGCAACGCAAACCTATAAGGCTCTAATCCGGCAGAGCGAGGGGTGGTGGATTGGGTGGATATTGGAAGTCCATGGGATTATAGGTCAAGAACGAACGAGAAGTGAATTGTTAAATACGCTTCAAATCACACTTCGTGAAATATTAGAATATGAAACGCCGGAAGTGTCTCTCCGAACTGAAAGTGAGGTTGAGGAAATAAAAACTTCTGACATCTTAGAGTTCGGCGATCCCAGAGCATCGCATCAAACTGAAAGTGGATTTGAAGAAGTAAAAATTAATGTATGAAACGTAGACAGTTAATTAAGCACCTTAGAGACCACGGATGCAAGCTTCTTCGAGAAGACGGAAAACACTCGCGATGGTGGAATCCGGAACTACGCACCCGCACCTCGGTACCGAGACACACCGAGATCAATAATATTACGGCCCAGAAAATCTGTAAGGAATTAGGAATCCCTCGCCTATAAGTCATGAAAAACAGTTCTTCCGACAACACCTCAAATATATAGCTTACCTGAACACAATCAAGAATCTACAGAAAAAGGCAAAATCAAACTTTTTGGATGTCGTTCTGCTTGTACAGGATATCTCTAAGCATAATCTCAAGCGTGGAGAAGTCGGAACGGTTGTTGAAATCCTTTCAAACGGCGAAGCGTATGAGGTTGAATTCCGCGATGAAAATGGGCAAATGTACAAGTGTACCAGTTTCCTTGAATCTCAACTCACGTTGTCCAAACTATAGTATAGTTATAAAGAGTCTACAATATTTAGATTTGAAATTCATTGTGAATTGCTGTAAAGTAACCCAAATAAGTCTTTGCACTTCCCTTAGTTAGGTGGGTTTTGCCCCACGCGAATGTCTTGAGTAGATAAAGTTTGTATATTAAATTGACCAATCACAGTTTGTGATTAAATCATTATAATGTATAAGGAGAATATTATGTGGTCTAAAATGATCTGGGGACTTGGTATTCTTGCAGTTGTTGTGTTTATAGGTTCCTTTATATTAATTATTCCTTCCCAGATGGAACTTAAACAGATGCGTGAGGAAGAAAAAGCAACTGAGAAAAGATTACAAGCGGAAGAAAAACATGACCATGAACATTATCATACTGAAAATGGAACACACGCTGGAATCTCGGATTTAGAACAAGACACAGAAACAACTGTGGAACCGAAGAATCCAGTTAATATAAATGAAAGTGGAAACATGAATGAAACGGTTGCAATCGAAACCGAATCTGAAAAACCGAGGTACAAAGATGGTATCTATAAGGGATTGACTTTTTCCGAAGCTTATTACGTATGGGGGAAAAATACAATGAATTAAGTACCAAGAAAAATAAAATAAACCAAAGATTTTTTGAATTACACGACATCTCGAATACTCTTTCAGATTCAAAAAAGTCGCTGTCTATGTCTTTCTTGAGATTAATACCGACAGATCAACTTGAGAAGGCAAAGGCGATCGCCTTAAAATCTGAACCGCACAAATCGGATGAAACAGAATCTTTCTTTAATAAGATTATGAATGCCGATAACAAGACGTTAGAGAGTATAAAAACAGATGCACATCTCTTGCAGACCCTTAGAGACGTAAATAGCGAGGAATGGGAAAATGTTAAGCAAGAAAGAGAGAATATCGACCAAGAAATTATTAAATTAATGTTAGAAGCACCTGCGTTACTAACAAAGGAGGACATGTAATTATGAGAAATAGAACGATAACAACAATAGTACAGCGTATCTCATAAATACTTAATCAACATCCGTATACATGCCAGAAGTACAAACCCTAAATAGTTTTCAGCATGATATTCCCACCTCACAACTAAACGCCGAAAGTCTTCTATCCAACTGAAAAAACGCTCCACCTTGAAGCGACGCTTATACCGTCGTAAACGCCGACCATCTTGTGTCGCCTGTTTTTTACGATTCTTTTTATGCGGGGACACCATTTCAATACCACGACCCCGTAAGGACGCATCCAACGGATCCGAATCGTAGGCTTTGACCCCCATCAACACCGCTGGCATTTCCGATACAAAACAAGCATCTAATGTCGGTTCAACCAGACGCCCCTCATCACACGACGCACTTGCAATCAAACACCCACAGGTCTACCGCGCTTATCTGTAATCGCTGCCAGTTTGGTGCCTTTTCCACACTTTGTCTTCCCTACATAGGTACCCCTTTTTTTGCTGGAACGAACTTCGCATCAATACTGCATTCACTCACATTCAGTTGACGGCGTTTCTCAAATTTTTCGGTTATCGCTGCTAACACTTTTTCCAGTGTCCCATCAAAAGACCATTGCTGGAAACGACGATGGCACGTTTGATACGGCGGATACTTTTCCGGTAAATCACGCCAAGGTGCCCCTGTTCGCAACACTTAGAGTATGCCATCTAACACTTTTCTATTATCACGCCAAGGTCTCCCGGGTTTACCCGATGGTGCTTCTGGTATTAGGGGTTCAAGTATTTACCATTCCCGATCACTTAATTCCATTCAAATCACCTCCTGACTCATAGTAGAATACAAATAGTCTAACAGAGATGATTCTTTATTAAAAGAAAATTTAAAACAAATTAATATTTATGAGATACACTGTAGAGCATATCTCGTAAATATTATATTTCCAACGTTCTATGTCTTTGATTTTACTATGAAAACCCCAAATTCTATGGTATACTGCAATTGAACAGACATGATTATGGTGAATTTGGAAACAGATATACACTACTTACCACAGTAGATGCGGTTTCCCAAACCCACATACGGCAATTACTGGATAGACCGAACTCATGATAAGTTACATAATCTTCAATTGATAATAACGTTTACTATATTGGAACCCTGAGTACAACCAAGAAATGTTAAAGCCAAACCCCGGTATCGAAACAATAAAAGCATATCAAGGTGGAAAACCGATTGAAGAGGTAAAAAGAGAACTTGGAATCTCTGACATTATCAAATTGGCTTCAAATGAGAATCCACTCGGTCCTTCCCCGTTAGCACAACAAGCAATCAAAGAAATATCCACGCAGGTACATTTCTATCCCGATGGAAACGCATTCTATCTTAAAGCCGATTTAGCGAAACATCTTAATGTTACCGAAGATCATCTGATACTGACCAACGGTTCAAACGAGGTGCTACAACTCGTAGGTGAAACTTACTTAGGTCCAGGCGACGAGTTAATCTATGCTGAGGGTGCTTTTGTCGTATACGGTCTCGTGGCAACCGTCACAGGGGCAACTCCGGTTGTTGTTCCAATGCAAAACGATACGCACCATTTACCAGCAATGGCGGCTGCAATAACAGATAAAACCAAAGCAATCTTCATAGCAAACCCAAATAACCCTACTGGAACAATGGTTACTGCAAAAGAAACAGCACATTTTATGGCACAAGTTCCAGAAGATGTATTAGTTATCTTTGATGAAGCGTATTATGAATATGTAACACATCCAGATTATCCACATACACTACCATACGTTATGGATGGTCGTAATTTTATAATCACCCGGACCTTCTCAAAGATTTACGGACTTGCAGGTTTAAGAATTGGTTACGGAATCGCACCTCCTAACGTAATCGCAACCATGAATCCTGTTCGGCAACCATTCAACTGTAATGCAGTCGCACAAGCTGCCGCACGCGCTGCCATCACGGATACTGAATACGTGAAAGAAAGTCAAATGTTAAACGAACAAGGGAAGGTATTCCTATATCATGCTTTTGACAATTTAGGTCTTCGTTATATAAAAACCGAAGGAAATTTCATCATGGTTTTTGTTAACCAACCCGGTGCAGATATGGCAGAAGCAATGATGAAAAAAGGTGTAATTGTAAGAGCTATGGCTGGCTACGGTTATCCTGACGCAATTAGAGTCACAATTGGCAAACAGAACGAAAACGAACGATTCCTTGAAATCCTTTCTTCTCTTGTATGAACAAAATAAAAGGATAAACCCAAGTCATCAAGTAAAATAAAACTTTCAACTAATAACCAATAATTAAAAAATCAACCATGAAAGAATTGATTCAGATTAATAATAGAAAGCCAACGCAAAAAATAATGGTCGGTACTGTCCCTATAGGGGGTGGTAGTCCAATTTCTATACAAACTATGACTACCACACTAACCCACGATGTCGATGCAACTCTGGCTCAGGTTGAACGATGTGCAGAAGCTGGGGCACAGATTGTTCGAGTGGCTGTACCTGCGGAAAAAGATGCACAAGCATTGTCCACATTAGTAAAAAGATCACCTGTTCCCATAGTCTCAGATATACATTTCAATTACAAATTTGCGCTTGCAGCTGTGGATGCTGGGGTAGCAAAAGTACGTATTAATCCTGGTAATATCGGCAACAAAGACCGTATCGCACAAGTATTGTCTGCTGCTAAATCTGCAAATATCCCTATTCGTATCGGTGTGAATGAAGGATCACTTGAAAAAGATCTATTGGATAAATATCCTTCACCGACTGCAGAGGCATTAGTTGAAAGCGCAATGCGACATGTCAATATCTGTGAAGAACACGATTTTACGGATATTGCAATTTCTGTTAAATCCAGTGATCCAATACGCATGATAGAAGCAAACCGTTTGCTCTCTTCAAAGGTTAACTACCCATTACATCTCGGTGTAACAGAAGCTGGAACACCACGGCGCGCACACGTCAAATCAACTCTCGGTATTGGGACATTGTTACAAGAAGGTATTGGTGATACCATACGAATCTCTATTACGGGTGATCCTGTTGAAGAGGTGTTAACCGCAAAAGAACTCTTACGTGCACTCGGCATGGCTGACGATATTCTGGATGTTATCTCATGTCCTTTCTGTGGACGTGGAGACCCAGAAGCAAATTATGAGAATATCGTGGTTGCAGCCGAAGAACTGTTGGAGAAAAATGGAATTAACATACCTGTAGCTGTGATGGGATGTGAAGTCAATGGACCAGGTGAGACACGAAATGCTAAACTTGGAATACATCTTGGTGGGAAAGAACTCGCAGTTCTAAAAGTAGATGGTGAAAAAGTTCGAACATTCCGTGGAAAAGATGAGGTTAATCCAGAATACTTATCCAATGCATTACTCCAAGCAGCACAACAACTACAATTGTCAGAAAGCTAACTCATTTTGTGAATATTTAATCCCTTATTAATATTGGTAATTACCCTATGCAGTTCCTGCGTAATGCTGTTCGTTCTATTGTTGCACAAATAGTTCTATTCACGATTTTTTTCTTTCTATACCATAAGTTCATAGTATACATAATGCGTGAGACAGGACTGAAGCTTGGAGCAGTTGGGTATAACGACGTTTTTACACCTCTCTATGCACCAATAAGACCAGAACTGAGTTGGTGGATCACTCCTGCTGTTATAATCTGTCTCGGGTTTCTATTTCTCTGTCATAAGTATCTCCTATCCCATAAGATAAATACTACCCAGCTTATTTTAATTGCTATAATTTGCTTCATTGCAATAACTATTAGTGTAACTCTGATTGATGGATACAACAATATTGGTAATGAGGAGGAACCGAAATGGATTCTTGCTCTTCTGGAACCTTATACACGTACAGGATTGGAATATTATGGGGATGTTCCAAGAATTGAAGATTTAGGTCTGCAAGGTTTTCTACGCGATTTCAGCAAACCCGAACTATTTAATACACTTTCAGGGCATACCCGAACACATCCTGCTGGCGGAGTAGTCTTCTTATGGTTAGTTAGTAAAGTATTTGGGTATAATCTGCTTTCTGCCTCGTTGTTCTCAATCTTTTTTACCGCAATTGTAATCATACTCATCTATAAACTTGGGGAGCATCTTTACGATGAAACTGTTGCCTTATACGCATTACTCCTGTTCCTGATTACTCCTAATTTTGTGATGTTCACAGGTACATCAATGGACGGTCCCTTTAGTGTATTTCCAATTCTTAGCCTTTACTTATTCTATAAAGCCAGAGAACAAGAGACTAAACCAGATATTGAGTTGACTGCGTTCCGACCCTACAGCCTTTTAACAGGCATTTCACTTGCCATTGGTATGTTTATGACATATGCAACAGTTGTGATTGGTGTCTTCTTATGTGTCATAGCGATATTAGAATATAAACAGTTAAAACAGTATTTGATAGTATTAGCATTTGCAGCAGTAGGTTATATAGGGTTCTATGTATTACTATTTATAATTACCGGTTACGATCCAATTACCTCAACATGGGCAGCCATAAAAAAAGATGAAGCCGGATTAGGATCAGGCTTTGAAAGTATTGATCGCTTTTTCCATCTAAGTATTGGAAACCTTTTTGCATTTCTAATTGGTGTAGGTATCCCTATTACTGCTGTCTGGTTCCGTCAAGTATTTGCTACATTTAGCGACTGGAGGAGGAACACTGCTGTAACTCAGGAAGATTCAAGTTCATCAGCAAGACCTTGGTTCTTACGTTTTGAAAAAGCAGATACTTATTTAATCGGATTCTGTATTACCCTATTCTATTTCACATTTTCAACATGGTTCACTATGGAGGTTGAACGTATCTGGATTTTCATGGTTCCGTTCTTCGTTATTCCAGTTGCAAAGTTCCTCAAAACGCGGCCTCGTTCAGATTTATATTGGGTTGGATGTCTTCTCGTCGTACAACTCATTCTATCAGAAGTACTACTCTATACATATTGGTAGACATTCTGTTCCAAATTCACACGCCAAGTAGTATCATTCAATTAGCAAAATTAAACCCAGGATAACGTGTTTGATGCGAATTCTATATGTCATTGATTCTATGACAAAGGATGGTGCGGAATCTCAGCTGCTAAAAACTTTGGAACGATTAAAACCTGATGAATATGAAGTCTATGTCATTCTAAGTCGCACTGAAGGAGAACGGTTCAAAGAACTTACTGCACTACCATGTGTTCGTGATGTAACTATACTTAAAAGTGAAGGTAAGAAAAGAAAAATATTAGAAAATGCATTCGCTCTTGGCGGAGTAATTAAAGCGATACAACCTGACTTAGTGCATAGTTGGTTGTGGTATTCAAACTTTCTTAGTGGTCTTTCCAACAGATTGGGACTATGGCGTCGTATTCCTTTAATCGTTTCGCAGCGAGGGGATTATCATGCAAGATACTCGACATTCCGACTCTGGATTACAGAGAAATACATATATAATTCTGCCGATATTCTTTTAACCAATTCAGAACAGATTCAACAACATCTCAAAAATTTATATCCGAAAAAAATCATTTATAGTATACCTAATTTTTTGGATCTCCCTACAGAAGAATGGTCACCGACTCAAAGAGACAGTTCAGAGAAAAGGATAGTATGTGTTGGTAGATTCGCACCAGAAAAGGGGCATCGATATCTAATTGAAGCCTTAAATAGGTTAGACTGCAGGGATTTCTCTTGGCAATGTAGTTTTCTTGGCGACGGGGAATTACAACCTGAACTTAGTGATCTTTCTGAGAATCTCAATCTATCCGATAAGATTACATTTCCAGGATTCTGTGATGATGTGTATCCTGTGCTGCTACAGGCAGATCTCTTTGTTCTACCATCGCTTCATGAAGGCTCTCCGAACGCATTAATTGAGGCAATGGGATTAGGATTACCGTGTATCGCTTCAGATGTAGGTGGCATTAAGGATTTAATGGTAAATGGAAAAAACGGTATCCTTGTTCCTCCCAAAGATTCAGACGCTTTATCCAATGTATTACATCACCTACTCACAAATCAAAATATCGCAATGGATTTAGGAAGAAACGCTCGTACAACCATTAGAGAAAAATTCGACAATACTGAATCCATTAGAAAATTAGAAGAAATTTACCAAAGTGTTACTTAGTAATACCATTTCTATTTAAATATTTCACATTATGAATACTCTTATAAGTCCCTCCTGATAAGGGGCGGGGAATGCCCTAAGGCATTCATACCCGGTGAATGACTAAATGTCATTCATACCGTTGATTCCTTGATTCTTTAGGAGGTTTCTTTAAGTTAATAATGGGCGATCATTATTTATAAATGGTATAAGTATGAATCCTAATCGACTTACACAATTAGCCAAAAATGTTGTTGCATTCATAATCTGTCTTCTCGGAATTCCATGGGTGGTAAGGGAGTGGATATGCAGGAACAGGGTGACAATTCTCCTTTATCACGACGTTTCATCAAAAGTATTTGAAAAACATATAAAATACCTGATTCGCAATTACAATATCATCCGTTTAGAGTCACTTGTTGCAGCAATTTACAGTCAGGACTTTACAGAATTACCACAGAAAAGTGTTGTAATCACCCTTGATGATGGACACGCCGACAATTTCAAACTCTTACCTATCTTTCACAAGTATTCCATTCGTCCAACAATTTATGTTTGCACGCAGATCATAAACACGAATAGACATTTCTGGTTTAATATAGAAGGTCAATCCAAGAAAGTGAAAGAACATTTAAAGAGAATACCGAATGAACAACGGATAACATACTTAAAAGATTTCTCAAATTTTGAACCCGTAATCGAATATAATGACAGACAGGCACTGAATATAGATGAATTGAAACAAATGATGAATAGTGTTGACTTTCAACCGCATACGCAAACCCACCCTATATTACCTAATTGTACGGAACTCGAATGTGAACAAGAGATTCTTGAGAGTAAGAACGATTTGGAAAAAATGTTAAATCTTGAATGCCGACATTTTAGTTATCCAAATGGGGATTATACAGAACGAGAAATAGAGATTGTGAAAGAAGGGGGATTTCGTTCCGCCCGTACAACAGATATTGGATGGAACACCATAAATACATTCCCTTATAGACTAAAGACAATTCCAATTACAGATACTGCTGGAAACATTAGGCTTCGTGCAGAAATGACATCAATACCACAACGGTTGGCGAAAATAGTAAATACTGTCTTATGGAGAAGAATGATTTAACTAAATGGCATCACGCCTACATTCAGAATGCTTACCAAGAGTTAGCGCAGGGATACACAAAAGAGCAGATTGATAGACTTAATATCAATGCAATGGATAAAAAAGTGCTGGATGTCGGTTGTGGTCCAGGAAATCTACTTGCTGCGTTAGCTTCTAATAATCCAAAACTACTAATTGGTGTGGATACAGATAAGATTTTTCTGCTGTATGCACGTGAAAAAAACGAAAATATCTTAGAAGCTACAACAACTCACCCATCCTTTATTCAGGGAACATTACCCACACTACCTTTTCAAGATGAAACTTTCGATATTGTTACCTGTTTTCTCGTAATGCCACACGTATCTGATGATAAAATCGCAATAAATGAACTCACCCGTGTTTTGAAATCGGGTGGTACACTGGCAATTTCCGGACATGGTCTCGGTTTCCCGCTACGATATCTAAAAAGGTTCAAATTGAAGCCATTGAAGATGTATCTTGCAAGTATAATTTATCGATTTACTGGCAGAAAGTTAATACGAAATACCCTACAAAATTCAAAAAAGATGTGTAATATTTTGGGTCATTTAGGAATGGAAATAGATGTTCAATATCATAAAAGAGTGTTTGGATGCATCGCAACCTATTGGATTAAAGCTACTAAGAGTGAAGCAGATCCTAAGGCTACACAGTAATATGTAAAAAGAGAAAATTTTCCTCTGTTTAACACCACCAGTAGAAAACGTAAAGCAATATACCCAACAAGAAATGAGGCAAACATACCACTACCTAATATAAAAGGTGAAATAGTAGTATCCCCAATATCACGAAGTTTAAGTACAACGGCACCAAGAATGGCGGGAATTGAGAGAAGGAAGGAATATTCTGCTGCAGTTTTTGCAGGAATACCCAAAAATAGAGCAAGAGATATCGTTGTGCCTGAACGAGATATCCCAGGTGTTATTGCACATCCTTGAGCTATTCCAATAATTGGTGCATGCCACGATTTAAATCTTTTACTTAAGGCTTCATTGTTATCTCTATATCCTTTTTGAAGTCGCGGTAATTGCAGTATAATTCCTGTTACAATTAACATTATGCTAACAAGCCATATTTTATCAAAGAAGGATTCCAATTGTGTTTTAAACAATACAGCAATAATACCCGTCGGAATAGAACCGAGTAGTATTAACCATATAAATTTCAGATCATCAGATGTTCTAACTTTTTGTACTGGATTACGAAAGAAATTAATATCTACAAAGTTTGATATCCCGTTGAATAATAGTCTTGCAATTGACTGTCGATAGACAACAATTACTGCAGCCAATGTTCCAACGTGCAGCATTACATCAAAAAAGACAAGTGGCTCATTTAATCCAAGGAAATGTTGCCCTAAGACGAGATGTCCAGAACTACTAATCGGAAGGAATTCGGTTAAACCTTGTAAAATACCCAGAAGAATCGCATCAAGAAATGTCATACAAATAGTATAACAATGAAGAGTATAATGAGCAAGATTATACTTCATATTATCTAAACCAATAAATAGAAATGGTATAGAATTTACACACCCCATTTTATCGCTTCTTGACGATATACCCCACCTATGCTATAATCCTCCTACCCAAACCTGATATACACTGAGGGATATATGTCAGAAACAGAACAATTATACCTTCCTTTATAAACCGATAGTAGCCATACTGATAACGGTTTTTACGATTCACTCAATTTCATCAGAGAAAACGCAAATTCACAATACGGGGTTGGTAAGGTTTCGGTTTGTTTTCTCAATCCATGTGAGAATGGTCAGAACAACAAGATATCCCACACTGTTATATCGGAATATGCTCTGATACAAGGGCAGGAAAAACAGACGAGGACGCATCTCTTCTTGAATTAGAAATTCCTGTTATACCATTTCTAATAGATTATATCACATTTTCTATTTTACTTTTATAATCGTACTTTGTTATACTCTCAATAGCGATTTTAGTGTAACTTCGTATGATCTCAGTGAGTTTATCCTGCATCTCTTGTAATGAAGTCAGCACATTTTGAAATAACTTTGCTTTGATGTCTTGCCATAGTCTTTCAATAGGGTTCAACTCTGGACTATAAGGCGGTAGAAAGAGGAATACTATATTATCAGGAACTTGTAGTGATTTCGCGTGATGAAAACGCCCATTATCAAGTACAAGGATATTCAGAGACGCAGGATACACCTTAGCAAACTCATCAAGAAATATTTGGAAACAGGTACTATTTAGATAAGGCATTGAGATAAACTCTAATGAGGTCAAGCGTCCATTACCGGGAATCGGTTTGAAGTTTTTCGTATTGATTCGGTGTATGTTCAAGTAATTGATCCCAGTCGGATTTGCTAAAGTGCGTGATCTTCCCACGACGCCCCGGTGGGCTCTTGGGCATCAACGCATCTAAACCGGAGGTGTTATACTTATGAATATAGCTCCGAACGCTGTCATTGGAAAGATTGAACATCTTTGCGAGTTTAGGCACTGACATGTGTTCTGTGGCACTGAGTCTAATGATCAGTAAACGCCGATACCATTGGGTTTTCGTCGCTTGACGAAGCTCATCATCAAGACGCTGAAGTGCCGGCGCATCAACAATGTTTGCGTATATCATCACTCAAGACGCTCCTTGTGAAGTTGATATACATAAGGTATAACATAAATCTACATAAATTGCTAATTTATTATTTAATATTGCTGATGAGTAATATTAAATGATAATCTTACGATTTTCGATAGGTGTCAAACCCGTAGGGGCGGGGTTTCCCCGCCCGTTATTGACGCACAATGTGAATATTTAATATTGAAACTTGCTAAAAAATAAAAGATTCT
Source organism: uncultured bacterium (assembly GCA_964652195.1). Taxonomy (GTDB): domain Bacteria; phylum Poribacteria; class WGA-4E; order WGA-4E; family WGA-3G; genus MSPOR6. Next base: position 86,988 of record CAZZBB010000057.1, read on the forward strand.
CGATTACGATATTGAAACAACACAGCAGATGGCTGTCAGCTATCTGCAGATAGTAAGAGTATCCTATTGATTCCAGGCTACCGGATAGAATAAGCCGTTCAATCTTTCCCTCCTATTCCAAAGAAATAAGTATTACTGTCCTTCTAATCCGTGTAATCCTCAATTCAGACAAAACACCTATACCACACAAGAACAGTCATCATACACATATCCAACCGTGAAATCTGTGCAATCTGTGTAATCTGCGGTTCAGACAAATTCCAAAGAAATAAATACTACTCTCCTTCTGATCGGAATCCCTTATAGTTGACTATTGTCATTTATCATTCCCTTATGATACAATAAGAAATATCAACATAAAATCTACTTCTTATCGGAGGGTAGTATGAAAATTGACAAAATAGAGTCGTTTTTCATTGGAAATGGGTATGTAATTCGGATACATACGGATACCGGAATTAGTGGAATTGGACAGACAGCGTGTTGGGGGTATCCAGAAGCAGTAGAGAAAATAGTTAATACCTTTGAGAAATACCTCATTGGACAGAATCCTTTACGTATTGAGCATCACTGGCAATACCTATATAGAATGGGACCGTTCAAAGGCACAGCATTGTGTGGAGCAATCAGCGCAGTCGATATTGCATTGTGGGATATCAAAGGTAAACACTTCGACGTTCCAATATGGGAATTACTGGGTGGTAATTGTCGGGATAAAATTCGATTACACCTATTAGGCGGTGGTGGCACACCAGAAACCATGTTTGAAGCCGCAAAGTCTGCAGTAGAAGAAGGTTTCACTGCACTGAAATTTGATCCGTTAGTTGGAAATTTTCAAGACATGGCTGTAGACCGTCTGGTGAAAACCGCACGTGATCTTGTCGCTGCTGCACGCGAAGGTGGGGGTCCTGATCTTGATCTGATTGTTGAAGTGCATCGTAAGCTGACACCGATGAATAGTATTGTTTTAGAAACCGCTTTAGCACCATTTAATTTGTACTTCATAGAAGATCCTATACAAATAGATACAATTAAAACACAAGGGGAATTGGCAAAACGAATGACAACACCCCTCGCTATCGGTGAACGATTTACAACAATCTGGGAATTTCGCGAACTTTTAGAATACGGGGGACCTCAGTATGTACGTCCAGACGTCGGATTAGCAGGTGGATTGACACACTGTAAGAAGATTGCCGCAATTGCAGAATCCTACCATAGTGCTGTTGTTACACATAATTTCCTTGGACCGCTTATAACTGCAGCATCTCTTCACTTAGATGCAAGTATTCCTAATTTTATTACACAGGAATATACCAAAGCAGATGAATCTGATCAATTTGCAGTATATAAGGTGTCCTATCAACGTGAAGGTGGTTATATTCCGATCCCTGAAGTTCCAGGCTTAGGCGTTGAACTTGATGATAGTTTGATTGAAAAAACTCCATTCCAACCCATGAATTCAGGTTCTACACCATTGCGTGAAGATGGTTCTGTTGCTTACGCTGTATAGGAGGTATAACAGATGAATGCTGATGAGAAATATCTTTTTGACTTGAACGGTTATCTCAGAATTAAGAATGTTCTAACACCTGAAGAAGTAGTATTAGCTAACGAAGCAATCGACAAGCATATTGATAGTATGAATATCCGTCCTAAGGAACAGACTCTTGACGGAGGATCACCCCAATTACGTGGTGAACATGGGAGAGGGGAACTTGGTGGGATGTTGGCTTGGGAGGAACCTTGGTGTAATCCATTCCGTCATATGTTAGCACATCCCAAATTGATACCATATATGAACGTGATATTAGGAAAAGGTTTCCGTATGGATCATCATATGTTTCTACTGTCAATGGATAAAGGTGCTGAAGGTTTTATCTTCCACGGTTCATCAGGACCCGGATTTGATCCGAATCAGTATTATATATTCCGTGATGGTCGTATGCATAACGGTTTGACAGTGGTAACCTTTCAGTTGACCGATGTCCCACCGGGTGCTGGTGGCTTGATAGTCATTCCGGGTAGTCATAAGAGTAATTATCCATGTCCGCAAGAGATGCGCCTTTTTCAGAATCATCAGGAACATATCCGACAACTTGTCTGTGATGCGGGTGATGTGATCATTTTTACTGAAGCCGTAACACACGGTACATTACCTTGGACAGCAGACCATCCGAGACGATCAATTCTTACACGGTATACTGCTGGTAATATGGCTTATGTGCCAGCATATACAATCCCTGAGTGGGCAAATGATAGACAACGTGCGGTTATGGAACCACCCTATCATTCACGATTGAATCGTCCGACATTAGAAGAGTAATCAAAAAACCTGTTTTCTACGTTGACAAGACCGTCAACTTCAATAAGGACAAATAATCATGTCATCTTCAACAAGTGCCATTCTTGGATTGATTTTTCTGGGGATAGCCAATGCATCTGTATTCTTAATGTTCAAGTTATGGGGGTATCCATTTAATTCGGAAACACATAAAAGTGAAGCACCAACCGGATTAACACTTTTACATCGTTTCCTTGGTTATTCTTATGCCATACTCTACATTTTTATGATGTGGCATATGATTCCCCGGCTATGGAATTATCAAGTTGAATTACCTCCCCGTACTGTGGCTCATTTGATGCTTGGAATCACAATTGGGGTGCTAATCCTTGTTAAAATCGCCATCCTCCGTTTCTTTAGGCATTTTGAAGAAGCAATGCCATATATTGGTGTAACCTTATTAATATGTACATATCTATTAATCGGATTGTCTGTCCCGTTCACATTTCGTGAAACTGTTCTTAGAGCGCAGACAGGGGCATTCAGCGATGAAGGTATTGCCAGAACTCGTCAATTAATCGAGAATGCAGGATTACCACCTGAAGCCCCACTTGATGAACTGGCATCTAAACGAAAGTTGCGGGATGGTCAATATGTATTACAGAGAAAATGTGTTGTCTGTCATGATTTACGGACAATTCTTGCAAAACCACGTACACCACCGGATTGGGTACGTCTTGTGAAGCGAATGGCTGAAAAGCCAATAATTGGAGAGCCAATTTTCCCTGAAGAGGAATGGAGTGTATCAACATACTTAATTGCAATCACTCCTAACTTAAAATCCGCTGTAAAACAGCAACGTGAACAAAAGATGAGAACTGATGAAGCAAAGGCTGCAGCTGAAATTGCCGCATCAGTCATGAATGAAGAACCAACTATGAATATACTAACCGATCCCTATAATGAAGCGATGGCAAAAAAACTCTTTGAAGAGAAATGTTCCCTGTGTCATCCGCTTACAGATGTTGAAGATTATCCGCCACGGTCTAAAGAAGAGACAACAGAAGTTATTTCGCGGATGATTGATAACGGTTTATTTCTTGAAGAAAGAGAGATTGAGTTGATTACACGTTATGTAAACGATAATTATCTTGATAATTAATTAAACTTTTTCGATTGATACAGGTATTTTTACTATGAATAGCTTCGTATTTTGTACTGAACATCTAATTGAAAAGCCACAAGAAGAGGTGTTTTCATTTTTTTCTAATGCTTATAATCTAACTAAAATCAGTCCTCCATGGTTAAGTTTTGAAGTCCTTAATCCCCCTCCAATTACAATGGATGTAGGAACAAGAATTGATTACCAATTGAAACTACACGGAATACCAATGCGTGTACAGTGCGAAATTACATCGTGGCATCCACCTTATGCCTTTGTAGATGAACAACGAAAAGGTCCCTATCGAGGTTGGGTTCATACACATACCTTTGGTGAGACTGATATTGGTACAATTATAGGAGATAAGGTAGAGTACAAAGTTCTGGGAGGTGATTTGGTTAATCGATTATTTATTCGACGATACATTATGAGAATCTTTGAATTTCGTACAATGAAATTACAGGAGATATTGAATCCATAATAAAATAGATACGGTTTATGAAGGTTAAATGAACATCTCGGTTTAAGCGTTTGGCTCTTTTGTTGGACAGGATTCGAACCCGATCCTCTCTTCTGTAGGAGGGAATACCCAGTCCTATTCTTATACCATTTCTGATATATCACGACTCTCTTTTGTAGCATAAACTTTTAGTTTGTGCTACACAACACTTCATTTATAGCTATTGCTAATGGGACAAAAATTAATAGAATAGGTATAAGGTCCATTAAGTGTAACACAAACTTCATGAAGTTTAAATAATACTTTGGGTAATTGACGGGCAATGAATCACCCGTTAATAAATTTCTGAATTAATAACTTAATCTTCATCGAGTTTGTGCAGTATTTCAAGACATCCATAACAACTGTACATGGGTTAAACATCGCACACCCACATCAGTAATCCATCTTGACAATCCTTCCTTATTCTGTTATCATAACCTGATATTAAAACACATTAATCTATGGTTAAATATGCGCCAATATACTCAAAAATTTACATATATATCCCTCCTCGTAATCTCTCTACTTTTCACATCTCATGGATTCACTCAAACATTTGTAATAGTAGAAATGCAGAATGGTGATAGACTAACAGGAGAATGGCTAAATGGGAATGATACCCATTTTGAAATCGAATATAATGGACAAATAATCAGACTACCTTTAGAAGGTAATATACTCAATTTTACAACAAATTTAGAAAACCTACCGAATCAAACTGCAACGAAGCACTATCGTAATGCCCGCGACCTGTTAGATTTACTACTCCCCGAATTAGCAATCAGACAATTCGAAAAAGCTTTGGAAGAATCACCAAAATTCGTCGATGCACATTACCAACTTGGATTACTCTACAACACAAATGAACAGATAGGTAAGGCACTTGATAGCTTTCGTTCCGTTGCAATAATTGACTCAGAAAAATATAACAACCTACCACAGACACTTCAAGAAATTGGAACAAAGGCAATTGAATCAGAAGATTATACCAATGCAGCAAGAGCCTATCAGATAGTTCTTAATTATTATCCTGAACACGATTCCATCGGACCACTAAGTTATATTACTGGATTTCTTCTTGTTGAAAACCTAAATGATCTTGTATCTGGTCTTGAACTCCTGCAGGAAACTGTGGGGAAATTTCCACAATTACCTCAACATGAAAAAGCAGTGTTTCTTGTAGGAAATTTACAGGCAGATACAGAGTTTTTGGATGCTGCATTACGAACTTTGGAAAAATTTGTAGAACTCTATCCAGACAGTGAATTCGTTGATGATGCATACTTGAAACAAGCCATCATCCATTTGCAATTAGGTAATAGGGAAAATGCTGTAAGCATGGCACAGGGAATCCTAAGAATTACTGATGATCAAACCATAATAGATCAGGCAAAGGATGTTAGACAAGCAAGTGCATGGAACATATATACACAGGATCTACCTGATACAAACATTCAGGCTATTGCTGTTGATGGAACATCCCTCTGGATAGGTACACCCAAAGGTATTGTCCAAATCGAAACCAAAGGTCATGGAAAATGGCAGATAAATGAAGGTATTCCATGGAAGATTAATGAGTTTGAACAACTAACTTCAATTCCAGATGTATGCGCAATTACTGTCAACCCACTTGATGTATGGATAGGCACAAGAAATCAAGGGATTATACACTACAATAAAGACACAAAAGCAGTAACAAATTATACGATTGACGATGGATTACCAAGTATGTGGGTTCGTGATATTAAAATGGATGATAAAGAAATATGGTTTGCTACAGATGCCGGTCTAATTCGTCGAGATCTAACCACAGGAATGCAACTTCACTATAACCAAGAAAACAATAATATACCAGACAACATACATTCGATTGCAATGACACCAGATACAATATGGGTAGGAACATCAGGAGAGGACATATCAATATACAATCGTCAGCTGGATGAATGGAACCAGATTGGATTTGTAGATCTTAACCCAGAGATAAGAATTGTTCGATTTGATACAATTGGAAATAAGACTTTTTTCTCTTGGGTGAATGATGAAGAAAAATCAAATGGATATTTTGAATCTGGTTGGAGCGGTTCAAATGCATCAACTACACCTGTATCCGCGGGAACAGAAGACTTGTCACTTTTGGATGATATATTCATTACTGGTTTTGCTGAGAATACAATCCCGCAACCAATATCTGAAAATGGACAAAGTGATACTACCAAACTGACATTATGGCTGGCTATGAGCGACTATGTAGCAATTAATCACGACTATACAAATACGCCAGAATGGGATGGCGCAATTGGGTATCCAAAAGTGTTAGTAGAAGGTCTTACGATACAGTGTATTGCTGTTGACAACGATAGGATATGGATTGGAACAACAAAGGGTATGTTAATGTTAGAAAAGGAGAAATTCACCGAAACAAACGTTGATTGATGCTTCAGAGGTATAAAAATCAGTTGTAATACATATTTACAGACCGACGAATTCCCGGGGAATGTCCTAATGTCATTCATAACGTTGATTCCTTGACTCCTTGATTCCTTGATTTGAGGGGCGAAATGTATATCCTTAAATTGACCCCTATAACGCGGTTTCTAACCAATTCAGACATCAAATGATGGAACAAACCTCTAACAGACAGATCATACGCTGGAATCAGTTAGATGCAGTACCTATAGCTGACGAATTGGTGGTTGAAGAACCACTTGAAATTCGTATAGGAGAACAAAGTCTCATCGTTGTAATGAGGACACCCGGACATGATTTTGAACTGGCTGCCGGTTTTCTCTACACCGAAAATCTTATCAAAACCGGAGATGACATTCTACTTATCACCTATTGTGAGGATGAAAACGAAAATTCTGAAACAGAGAAAGAAGGTTCAATTCCGTCATTTCAAAACATTGTCAATGTCCGTCTAACTGAAGAACTAACTCTTGATCAACAGGAAGGTTGGCAACGGAACTTTCATGCAAATGCAAGCTGCGGTCTTTGTGGGAAAATGACGATCGACTCCGTAAGGCTTCAGGTTGATCCAATTAACACGGATTTTGTAATAAACCGAAAGGTGTTTTACAGACTGAATGCTGGTCTACGGGAGGAACAAACTGTTTTTGAAAAGACCGGGGGATTACATGCCGCGGGACTTTTTGATGAAAATGGAAAACTTCTTATTCTACGTGAGGATATTGGCAGACACAACGCTGTTGACAAAGTCATTGGACAAGCACTTCTATCAAATATGATTCCACTTGATAAGCATGTTCTGATGGTGAGTGGACGTGCAAGTTTCGAAATTTTACAGAAGGCGTTATTCGCACGTATACCAATAGTTGTTGCTGTTTCTGCAGCTTCTTCACTTGCAGTTGACTTAGCAGAAGAAGGAAATATAACGTTAATTGGATTCATGCGAGATAAGAAAATGGTAGTTTATAGCCATCCTGAACGAATTCACATGTCCAACTAACAATCATCTTGAGATGTAGGAGGGAACGCCGATTCCCGATTATCACTAAGTTAAGTCGCTATTCGGATATCGCTCCTACAGAGATTTTGGGATATTATTGTCAATGTTCACTATAAATCTAATGTTTACTATATATTCCTATCTTTTTCAGTTGTAGTGTCTCTAAATTACATTCAAACCTTAGAACCTACAACATATTATTTGTAGGTACAGAATACGGAGTATAATATGAACTTCCTTTTCGAAAGCATACAAGCAACTGTCAATCTGCTTTTCCTAATAGTTATACTGGGTACATTAGTTATCTCATGGATTTATGCCTATAAGTTAAAAAAACAGCATAATGCTGATTTTCCATGGGGTTAGGCTTTGATGATAGTTGGCATAGAGGTCGCAGCTTGGTTAGGTTTTACTATTTTCTTTGAAATATTCCAAAAACATTGGATAATAATTACTATTGTCGGATTAATTGCAATATACATAATAAGTTCACGAAAAAAGAAAAAGTTTGTCTAATTTGATAGAAATGTAATAAATAGGTCTTTAACTACCTAAATCATATTCTATTATGGGGGAATTATGCCTCGAACCGGACGTGCTGTCGTTGCATACGGTCAAGATTTTGAGATACGTGAATATCCCGTTCCTGATCCTGAACCAAAAACCGTACTCTTACGTCAAGAGTTAGCAGGAATCTGTGGTACCGATCTCCATAACTGGCAAAATGGATTCAAGACTGAAATCTTATTAGGACATGAAAATGTCGGAATCGTCGAAGCCATTGGAGAGGGTGTAACAGAAGATTATGTTGGTAAACCTATAAAAGAGGGTGATAGAGTTATCTTCGCACCGGGAACAGATTACGGTGGATACGGTTTTCAGTGGAATCCAGATGAAGCACCGCATTTTCGCGGAGGTTTTGCGGATTACATGTACCTTACATACCCAAATACCTGTTTTATGAAAACCGATGCATCTCCGGAAGTTGCTGTGCTTACCGAACCTTTCACTGTCGGTGTGCATGCAGTGATGCGAGGCGAAATCAAATTTGGAGATACTGTCGTAGTTCAAGGTTCTGGTGCAATCGGATTGGTAACCCTTGCATGTGCCAAATTAAATGGTGCAGGTAAATTAATCATGGTAGGTGGACCAGCAGGACGTCTTGAATTGGCAAAACGATTTGGAGCGGATGTTACTATTGATATAGAAGAAATCACCACTGTTGAAGAACGAACTGAACTCGTTAAGTCAGAAACACCACGTGGAGAAGGGGCAGATGTTGTCTTTGAATGTGCAGGTTTTCTACCGGCTACACCTGAGGGATTGGGATATACCCGTCGAAGCGGAACTTTCGTAGAGGTTGGTCATTTTGTTGACATGGGTTCAATAGACTTCAATATAAACCAACTTCTTATACGAAAGAATCTTAGACTTGAAGCAATCTGGGGAAGTCATTACGATCACTTCGTTCGAGGACTGCCACTACTTGAAAAGAGTGACCTGCCTTTTGCTGATATGGTGAGTCACGAATTACCACTTTCACAAGTTGAAGACGGCTTTAAAGCACTTGATGGTGGTTACCGTATTAACGGGGAAACAGCAATAAAAATCGCCGTCCGTGCAGAAGAATAAACTGTATAATCTATCATTTAGGAGAATAATAATGGCAAAAACCTATCGCGTTGGCTTCGCTTCATTAGTACACGACCATGTGTGGGGTGAGTTAAATCAATGGAAAAAACACCCAAACGTTGAAATCGTCGCAGCAGGAGATGTCAACGCGGAATTAAGAGATCAATTCAAAGATGAATCTGGTGTCAATAATGTCTACGACTCTTGGCAGGAAATGATTGATAAGGAAGAATTAGATATCGTTCAAGCATGTGGAGAAAACAACGCTGGACCAGGAATCGTTAGTGCTGCTGCTGCAAAAGGTATACACGTTCTATCCGAAAAACCTATGGCTGCCCGGTTATCACAAGCCGATGAAATGCTTTCTACCGCAGACAAGGCTGGTATATACCTAATGATTAACTGGCCCACCGCCTGGAACCCTGCCCTCAACACCACCATTCAATTGATCAAAGATGGTGCAATCGGTGACATTTTCTACTTCAAATGGCGTTCTGCACATAACGGTCCAAAAGAAATCGGTTGTTCAAAGTACTTCTATGAATGGCTCTACGATGAAGAGAAAAATGGCGCAGGTGCACTAATGGATTATTGCTGTTATTGCGCTGATATGTGTGCATACCTACTCGGTCTACCAGAACAAGTGACTGGTTTCCGGGGTACATTTGTTAAGGATTATCCATTACCGGACGACAATGCAGTCATCGTGATGAAATACGGGAATGCCTTCGGTATTACTGAAGCATCATGGACACAAAAAACAGGTTATATCACACCAAATCCTGTTGTATATGGAACAGAAGGTGCATTGTCTGTCACCGGAAACCAAGTAAATCTCCATCCTGCTGGTGGTGATGCACAAGTCATTGATCCTGATCCCATACCTGAAGGTAGAAGAAACGCACCCGAGTATCTGATACATTGCATAGAAAATGATGAACCAATTGAAGGTTTATGTTCCCCCAAAGTCAGTAGAGATGCACAGGAGATTTTAGAAGCAGGATTGGTTTCGTCAGATAGTGGACAAGTCGTTAACTTGCCAATATAAATATATCACTTTTATAGTGAAACGTGTTGTCTTCCACACTTCACTATGTTCTTGTAAATTTTTTGAATAATACCGTTTCTGGGATTTAAAGTCTCTTTAATGTAGCATAAACTTTTAGTTTGTGCAGTATTTCAAGACATACTTAACAACAGTTAATGGGATAAACATTTATAGAAATGGTATAATTAACGAAGGAGAATCTAATTGAGCAATAGAATTCCTATAGCATTACAGTTGTATTCCGTCAGAGATGATTGTGCAAAAGACCTTTCACTTACCCTTCAATCCGTTGCACAAATGGGGTATGAAGGCGTTGAATTTGCTGGATACTATGACAGATCAGCTGAGGAATTAAGGGGAATGTGTGATGACCTTGAGTTGAAAATCGTCGGTACACACACTGGAGTCAACACCCTTCTCGGTGATAAACTTGAAAATACTGTAAAATTTAACCAGACACTCGGTAACCCCTATCTGATAGTTCCTGGATTGCCTGGTGAATACAGCAATTCAAAACAGGCATGGTTAAATACCGCAAAGATATTCAATGAGATCTCAGAGAAAATCGCTGATCAAGGTATGTTCACAGGATATCATAACCATACAGGTGAATTCCAACCTATGGACGGTGAAATGCCTTGGGATATATTCTGTAGTAATACAAACGACAGTGTCGTAACCCAGATTGATACAGGACATGTTCTTCGTGCGGGTGCAGATAATGTTACATATATTGAACGTTATCCAGGAAGATCCAAACTGGTTCATATCAAAGAATTCTCTGCAACAAATGATAAAGCTGTCATTGGTGAAGGTGATATTCCTTGGGACGATGTATTCAATGCATGTGAAACTGTTGGTGGTACAGAATGGTACATCGTCGAACAAGAAAGTTATGCATATCCACCTATCGAATGTGCTGAACGCTGCATTGAAGGTTTACGTAAGATGGGGAAAATATAGATTTGGACACATCAGATGCACCTCTATCAGATCAACAGACAAACTCTGTTGAATCTGATCTCCTCCTATGGTGGGAAGACTTTTACCTACCCGTTTTTGAATATATTATACCGAAAATGGGTAACTTGGAAGGGAAAAGGGTGCTTGAGTTGGGAACTGGAACAGGGGGTACGGCTACTTTATTAGCAAAACGAGGAGCATCAGTCACCGGGATTGATCTACTACCATTTCGATTAGATGAAGCTAAAGTTAGAGCAAAACACCACAAGGTTGATGACTCAATAGAACTTGCTTTGATGGATGCCACGCATCTTGCATTTCCAGAGAATACATTTGATTTTATAATATCAAAATCCGTATTAGTTTTTACAGATCATACCCGTACAGCACAAGAATGTTACCGTGTACTAAAACCTGATGGCAAAGCAATTTTTATAGAAAATATGCGTCACCATCCATTGGTATGGTTATATCGGAAATTCTTCATAAAATACTCAGGTAAATTACACTATTTCTCAACCCGTGATATTGAATCAATCGGTACACAATTTGACTATATGGAACATTCGGAGTTCCATTTCTCTTCTGTGAAGTCATTATTCTGGCAAAAATGTATTCCAATTTCACCATTTTATCGATTATCATTCCACTTACTTAGATTATTTGATTCTTTGGTATTAAGAATACTACCATTTCTGAAACGATTCTGTTGGATCACAGCAATGGTATGTCACAAAAAATAAAAATGTACCGATCCGCGATTCTCATATATCTTCTGTGTGAGTGTATTCCGAAGAAAACACTAATATCACTAAATTGACTACTATGGTCTTTAGAATTTAAACCCTACCTATACTTTAGCCAATTATCAAATAGAGGCTTCAACCGATCTGGTAAATTTTCGAGAAAATCTGGATTGTTCAACCATTCTTGATCCGTAGGGTTATCTGGATTCAGTGGATGACTTTCAGATGTAATCGCAACAACAGCATAGTGTAAGGTTTGACGTGTTTTCCCACTCAAGTTTTTTCCTTTATGTAAAATACTGGAATTATAGAATACGATATCACCTGCCTTAAGTTCAACCTTGAGTTGATTCGGCATCTCTTCATTAGGTCTTTCTTGTAAAACAGTTCGTTCAGCATCGGTGAGTTCACGACAATGACTGCCAGGAACAATATATAAAGAATCATCGTCATAAAGTGCTCCGTTAAGTTGTACATGACTTCGTAATCGACTATTAAGAACTTCCTGTGGAACTTCACCATCCTGGGCAGCATCTCTATGCCAATTTATATGATACGGTTTCTTCTCTGAGTTAACAAGTAGTGTACAAAGGTGGTATCGCAACCTGTTCCCGATAAGGGATTCAATTACATCCAATATCTCTGGATTAGCTAATGAATGTACAAGTGCTTCTTCGCGTATACTTGGATGTAAAACATTATTCACACCCCAAATATCATCGCGTTCTCCATCTATATAACGGAGATATCCATCGTGAACACGATCTACAAGACACTTATGTAAAAGCCTATCTATTGCATTACGATAAGTTTCAATATCCACGTCAGAAAGTGCATTTCTGCGAATGAGAAATCCATTCTTAAGGTAAGAATCAATTTCAGAATTGGTCAACACGGTAAACCTTCCTTTGATAATGGAATTAATATACTATGCACTTCAATATCCTCTGCCTGGTACACCATCTCACCATTTACAATAGTAACAACAGGAGTGATCTCTTTCCTATCATTATCATATTTAAAAACAAACAAATCTCTCATTTTTTCATTCCGTTTAAAAGCGTCAAGTAGTATAAGCGGATATAAAGTAGCAAATGGGATGACCTTCTGTAAAGACAATCCTGTAAACTTAATCGTGTTTTCAATACCTTTGACTAATTCAATTGCAGAACCGGCAAGATATTCAGTACCAGCCAAACGGACCACTCTATCCTCTGTCAATTCCACTGCACTCCCGGCAAACTCATAATTCCCCGGTTCCAATCCAGCTAATGAGACAGAATCACTAATCAGAATACACCGTTGTGGTGTTTTTGCTCTTATCATCGACTTAACAACAGAAGGTGGAAGATGATGACCATCAACGATAAGACTTGCATAGAGTCTATCTGATGCAAGTTGTTCCCATATATAATTTGGATGACGACGTATTTCAGCATGTGCTCCGTTCCCGAGATGTGTAGACAGTCTTGCACCAGCAGAAATTGCATCCTCTATAGCTTTAGCTGATGCATTTGTATGACCTATGGCAACTACAATGCCATTCTCTACCAGTTTTTCTATGAACTGTATTGCTCCTTTTTTCTCAGGAGCAAGTGTAACAAGACATATTTTACCTTCAGCAATATCTTGTAGTTGTTGAAACTCCTCCCAATCGGGATCTCTCACATGTTTTAACGGATGTGCACCACGAGGCCCATCAACTTCTGAGATATACGGTCCCTCAAGATGAATCCCAAGAATTGAATCTGCAACTCTCTGGTCTGACTCACAAGCCTTTACAACTGCGTTGATAGAATTGCTAATATTGTCAAATGAATTGGTTACGATGGTAGGACATACCAATCCTGTACCAACTCTCCAGAGTTCACGCACCATTTTACAAACATCAGTATCAGTCACTGTTGGAACATTTAAGTCATATCCCAAAAACCCGTTCACTTGGATGTCTACCAAAGCAGTAGAAATGAAGTAATCATTATTGACTGATGCTTGGCTTACAGCTTTTACAGATTCTACAGATGTTTCGGTCAAAGTAATCTTTATTGGTTTATGATCAAGTATGAAATTCCCAATTATCTTCATTTTTTAACTTTTTTACCAAAATAAATGTATACATGACAAATATTATCTGATAATAACCTAATCGGTGTTTTGTTGCAATAAAAAAGGGTTGCATTTTTACACTATTTCAGATATTGTATGTTATACTTTAATAGTTATGAAGGATATATAGACATTCAATCATGAAATAGGTGGAGGCATTATGGAATATTTAACGTATGGAAAAACAGGATTGGAAATCTCCCGTCTCTGCTACGGGTCAGGACGAATACAGGATACCTGTAAAACTATTGAATCTGGTGCCACTCTCATGTTGAAAGGCTTTGATGAAGGTATCACTTTCTGGGATACTGCAGAAGGATATGGTACACAACCACATCTCGGTGAAGCAATTCGACAGATTAATCGTGAGGAAGTCGTTATTCAGACAAAAACTGCTGTGAAGGATAAGACTGCCGCACAGAGTATTGACAAAGCATTAACAGAATTGCAGACTGATTATATTGATGTTATGTTGTTACACGCTATTGCATCTCCCAAAGACCTTAAGACACGCGAACGTGATGGCGTATTTGAAGCATTTCTTGAGGCAAAAAACGCTGGAAAAGTCAGATTTATTGGATGTTCTACACACGTATACACTGGGGATGTTATGGATGCGGTAATTGACCATCCAGAAATTGATGTTATCCTAACTACTGCAAACAAAGAAGGTAAAATGTTAGAGGGTGGAACTATGGATACACACCTCGAATATATTCAGCGCGCCCATGACCTTAACAAAGGCATCAGTATCATGAAGGTAATCGCTGCTGGAGATATTCCTGAGGAAGATAAACCTGAATGGATTGAATGGGGGTTTAACCTTGAAACAGCACACGCCATTAATCTTGGAATGACTACCTATCAGCATATCTCTCTTGATGTCGGAATTGCACGGACAAGTGCACGCAGAAGACTTATTCAACGCAAGGCTGCCTAATTGATATTACAAGATAGATAATGTCACAATCAATGAATGCCGTAATATGTCATGCACCGTATGACTATCGGTTTGAAGATGTACCTATACCCTATGCTGATGCCGATGAAATAATAATTAAGGTTAATGCCTGTGGTGTATGTGCCAGTGATATAAAATGTTTTACTGGAGCACCACTCTTTTGGGGTGATGATACCCGACGACCATATGTAGAAACACCGGTAATTGCTGGACATGAATTCATTGGTGAAGTCGTGGAACTTGGACCTGGGGCTTCAGAAAAAACTGGTCTGAAGACCGGTGATCGTGCTATCGCAGAGCAAATAGTTCCTTGTTGGGATTGCCGTTATTGTAAAACAGGGAAATACTGGCTTTGCCAAGTACACAATATCTTCGGATTCCAACCAGTTGTCAATGGTGGTATGGCTGAATACCTAAGATTTCCTTCTACGGCTCTTGTCCACAAAGTACCATCTGCTATTCCTATTGAAAATGCTGCCATGATCGAACCGCTCGCATGTTCAATTCACGCTGTGCAACGCGGTGAAATTGAATTTGGAGACACCGTTGTAATCGCAGGTGCTGGCACACTCGGTCTCGGTATGATTGGGGCAGCAAGACTGAAGAATCCTGGATTACTCATTGCAATCGATCTACAATCTAACCGGTTAGAAGCAGCGAAGAAATTAGGGGCAGATCTCACCTTCAATCCGTCTGACACTGATGTTGTCCAGGAAGTATTAGACCTTACAGAAGGTTACGGTTGTGATGTGTATATTGAAGCAACAGGTCATCCTAAAGCTGTTGAACAGGGTCTACACATGATTCGGAAAGCAGGTACATTTGTTGAATTCAGCGTGATGCGTGAACCTGTAACTGTTGACTGGACTATCATTGGCGATACAAAAGAACTGAATATTCACGGATCTCATTTAGGTCCATATACCTACCCTCTTGCCATCGATTATATTCAGAAAGGACTAATTGATGTAGGTCATATTGTAACACATCAATTGCCATTGGAAGATTACCTAACTGCATTTGAAATGGTCAAAGATAGCAAGGATTCAATCAAAGTCCAACTAATTCCATATGAAGCTTAACTAATTAGGAAAATGCTATTGTATGGTATTACATTTCTTCCTCTTCTCTTTTGTGTGAGTGGATTCCGATCCCCGATTTTACATTTCTATCCTCTCATATTTCTTACATTCTGTAGGCGGGGAATGCCAATAAGGCATTCATACCGTTGATTTGGATTCCAATCCTGATATTACATTTCTTCCATTACTGCCTGAACAAATGATGAATACATACTTTTTTCAATAAAATTGAAAATAAATTGAAGAAAACAACTATATCTAACAACTAATATTACCAAAAGCTACTTTTTTCGCATAAACATCCAGTTTATACACCTTCTTGACGCAAACTATAGTAAACAATGAAATTAATAAAACACTTTTATTCGCTCAACTTACATATGCGTCCCAAACCTCTTCTGTAGGAGCGACCTCCTGGTCGCGACCGGGTGGTCATTCCTACAAGTAAAGTGTCTAATTAAATCTAAAGTTTACTATAAATGTGAAATCAAGAAATCAAGGAATCAACGGCATGAATACCACAATGGCATTCCCCGTGCTACATAATGTTGCAAAATTGACATTTGTCAGTGAAACACATGGTCTGCTGGGTTTAAATCTTGTTAGGAGAAATTTGGATTAACATACCTATATTGTGAAGTATAAAATAGATTTAAGATATTTTGATGATATGAGTAAATCCTACTTCAAAATCAAACCTTAATGGGAAATATATAATCAGAGAATAATGATGACTATCTATAAAAATGATCCTAAATTCGAAATTTTCTTTTTGCGAAAAATAACCCATTTTGCAGGTATTATGCAGTTTGGGATTGTCAAAATCCGCAAGGACTAAAAAAAGACAAAATCACGCTTTTTGCAAATTCTTATAAAGTTAATTCAAAGTGGGGTAAAGTCAGTCTATGACAGGGGTTAGAGGGGTAATTCACACCAATTTCAATGACACACAATGTGTCAAAAAGTGTAACTTTTTTCCCTTTTCGTCACTTTTTCGCTACCGAGAAAAACACAACATTTTCACGATTTTTTATTTGGGTATTTAGGATTAAAAGTCTGTTTTTGCACCTTATTAAGTTGTCCATATATTAGGATTAAAAATCAAATCCGTGACTATTTATTCAAATACAATTTCAAATTGAAAATATCTCTTTTTAACAAAATCTATAGGTATTAAGGATATCCCTCATAAACCAGTAAAGCAACTTCATTTCATAGAAATGGTAGAATCGTAATCTTGATCTTACTTGAAGGACAATCAGTATCATGCTATAATAATCTCAACATATCGTAGCAAAATACCATAAGATAAAGAATAGTAACCCTTCATAAAAGTGTATGTTACTAAACCCTTCAAAACCAAAAGCATCAAGAATTTCTTTATTGGATGATGGCAGTCCAGAAGCATTTAATAAATTATTGGAGAATTATTGGACATGGTATTATGAGGACTCATTTTCTGAGGCTGTCAAACTCTTACTTAGTACAGACTTGGAATGGGAAAATATACCTCAACTCACGACCCCTCCTGTCGGGGAAGTGGTTTCTCCTATTGGACACGCTCTTGCACATCCAGAAGAAGTAATCCGAAACACAGCTCTACAAATCCTAAATGCAAGGCTTCCTATTCATAAAGGAACAGCACTTATAGGAGAAGAATGCACTCCTTTACAAGTAGACGAATTTGAGATTGGTGTATATCCTATCACCAACGCACAATATTTCCAGTTTATCCAAGAAATAAGACATAAACCACCAAAACATTGGTTGAGTGATACACAAGATGACAATCCCGATCTGGATTACACATGTTATAAACAAAAAGGAGACCACCCAGTAATTTGGATTAGTTATGAAGATGCTGAAGCTTATGCAAATTATGTCAATGGAAGATTGCCTACTTTTCCAGAATGGCAATATTGTGCACGTGGATATGACGATAGACTCTTTCCATGGGGAAATGAGATAGATAAACCGCGTTGTAATACCGCGGAACTGGGAGCAGAAAATACCACACCTGTCGGTTCATTCTATGATGGAATCAGTCCATTTGGCTGTTATGATATGATAGGGAACGTATGGGAATGGACAGCAACTGACTATGACGATGAAGGGAAATTCAGTGTCGCTTGTGGGGGTGCTTGGTATTACAACCACGACTATAGTACATGTACTAGTTTCGACTTCTTCAGCAAAGATTATTCTGAATTTGTTCTTGGATTTCGAATCGCTGCATAAAATACGGTAGCAATTTAGTTGAAAAAGATTTATGCGACACTTTACCAAATTTGGGGTGTTATAATAATAAATAGGATTTCCACAACATAGACAACAAAAATGGATAATGAAAAGAAAAATGATAATAATATAGCATCAGATGAAAAGATGCAATCAATTGATACTGAAAACAAGGCATCTCCCTTAAAAACGGATAATGCCTTAAAAACGGATAATGCAAAGATAACGAATGAACTACTCCAAAAGAGATTTATCCAACGTGGTCGGTTAGACATCCACCTACATCAAACTGTCTCCAAACATTTGAAACAAGGTGCTGACGCATTAAATGCTCGAAACTATCAGAAAGCCATACAGGAATTTCTTCAAGTAATACAATACAATAATGATTCAGCAGAGGCGCACTTTCATCTTGGTTTGGCTTATTTCATGCTTAATGACTATGACAAAGCAATAGATGCCTACAAGAAGGCTATTAATTGTGAACCCAATGAAATTGAATCTTATACAAACCTTGCAGATATTTATCGATTATTAAAACGTTATGATGATGCTATTCTAATATATGAACAGGCTACAAAAATCAGACCTGATAATCCTGAGTTGTTTTCTGAACTGGGTGCTCTTTATTCACTTCAAGGTAAACGTCGAGAAGCAATTTCTGCGTTTAAAAATGCAATGCTGAAGAAATTTAAAGATACAAAGTCATATAGACCTGTTAAATCTGAAATTTCGGAAGAGGAATAAAAGAAACGTTAATTAAACTGTAATTTTGAAGGTTGGAGATTAATATGTTCGTTTCGGATGAAGATTTGATGCTGGAATGTAGTAAAGGCGATATGAGTGCGTTTGAACTTCTGGTAAGAAGATATCAGGATGCTATCGTTAACTACATTCACTTAACAATCAACGACTATCATCGTGCTGAAGATCTTGCTCAAGAGACATTTCTCCGTGTATTAAAAAGTGCACCTCGATACAAACCGAAAGCAGCTTTTAAAAATTGGTTATATACCATTGCTACAAACTTGTCTCGAAACGAAATTCGGAATCGAATACGTAGAAATACATACTTATTAGATGATTTGGTTGACGAAGGTGAGGATATCTACCATTCTGCTATTATGACCGATGCACGAAATCAACCAGACATTCTTATGGAAAAGAAAGAACAACAACAGCTAATTAAAAAAGCTCTTAATCTCTTACCTGATAATCAAAGGATTGCCTTAACATTAGTCACATATCAAGAACTATCCTACGATGAAATTGCGGATATTCTTGAATGCACTGTTGGAGCTGTTAAGTCATTAATTCATCGAGCACGACAAAACATGAAATTGCATCTAATAAAAGTAGGAATAGGGGAAAATGTCAATGCTAAAATCTAATAATAATGAATGTAAATCCATTCAGAATGATCTATCAGCCTACTTAGATAAAGAATTAGAACACTGGAAACGACTCAGAATCAAAAAGCACATAAAGCAATGTTCTGTTTGTTCTTCTCAGGTTCAGGTTATACAAAATACAAATAAGACCTTACGATTTATTGTACCGATCAAAGCTTCTGACAACTTTATTGATGCTGTTATGTCTAAGGCAAATACTCAAAATATTCATCATAAAGAAAAAACAGTTGTCTCAAACCGTATTCTTTGCATAATCAACGATTTACGGCAGTGGTTTCGAAGTAACATCAGTGTATCCAATCCAGTGTTTATGTTCAGTTTTATATTTGGTTTATTTATTATGATCGGTGCAACACTCTATTCCCCACGGATTGAGAAATTAAGCCTATTCCCGATTTTCAATTCACAATCTATAAATAACACACAGGAAAGACTCATTTCTTTTGAGGTAATTACACAAAAAGAACCAAAACGTACACTTAAAACACGATGATGAGGATTAGACGATGGTAAATATTTCCAAACATCTCAGAAGATCAATTACTCGGAAAGCATTGGTTTTTTCAATGGTGCTTCATTTAACTCTTGCTCTTACGATGTTCTATTTTGCTGTTATGAATCAACCAATTCCTTTATTCCAAGACAAAATGGATGCTGAAATAACTACAATACCAAAACAATCTCCTACCAAACTACCTAAGAAACACCCTATTCAACAACGGAAACATACAGTATATGAACCTGCAGAGAATTCAATTGCTAAAATACAAGCAATCGTACCTGAAATGAGTTTTCAACCAAAAACTGTTGAGAATGCTCCAATTGTGACAGTTAAACCAAGACTTGATCATACAAATACCACTCCTGATGAAACTATTGATGTCAGTACCGCAGTCAGAGAACTTCGTGAAGTTGAAAATGGATTGTCAAGAAAAGAAGCGGCACAACCAACCGTAGGCGATACATTGGGAACAAAACGAACAGGTGATGTAGGGGTGCCACGAAAATCCCTACGATCAACGCTTGATGTTACTGGACCAATCGTAGGGGACGAGGATGTTGTGGAAACAAACTTTTTAGATGAACCTGGAAATAAACCTGCATTACCTTATATACCATTTAGTTCGGTGATGAAGAATCTTGCGACCGAAATTGCTGAAACAAGTGATGGTGGACCAATTGATGTTGTCTTTGTCGTAGATGCAAGTGGTAGTATGGGGGACAATATCAAAGCTGTCGCAGAGCATCTAACAGATATGATTGATGTATATAAATCATCAGACATTGATTATCAACTCGGTTTAACAGAATTTTCAGCCCCTCAAAAGAATAATAGAATTAAAGTATTACAACTGACTAAGAATC
The DNA here is from genome assembly GCA_964652195.1 of uncultured bacterium. Classification (GTDB taxonomy): domain Bacteria; phylum Poribacteria; class WGA-4E; order WGA-4E; family WGA-3G; genus MSPOR6. The sequence goes on from CAZZBB010000057.1 coordinate 107,958, forward strand.
TGAACCAATATAAACAAGATTTATATGCAATTGTCCCACGTGGTGATGAAAATGCCTTGGATGCTATAGAACAAACTGTTAGAGAACTTCGTTTCCGTGCCACATCAAAAAAGCATCTTATCATCGTTACAGATGAACCCTTCACCAGTTTAAACGGGATTAAAACTGAAGATTCAATTGCGCTATGTAGAGAATATGGAATATTTGTAAATGTATTAGGTAATCAGAATACGGAACACAAACAACTCGCATCACAAACAAATGGAAAATGGCACGCCATACCAGTAAATCAAAAACAAAACAATACACGACAACGATCATATAGACCACAAACACCAAAAGCAATTGCTCAATCCTTAGGGAGAGCAAAATGGAATAATGTTCACAGAATTGGTAAATATATACTGAATCAGGTAGGGAATACGCCAATAGATATTGTCCTTTTTATTGATGGAAGTGAAAGTATGGAGAACAAACTATCACAGCTTACACAGCAATTGGATCAATGGATCCGGGACTGGGATAACTCGCTAATTGACTATCAAATTGGTGTTGTGCGGTTTCGTGCTCGGGGTTCTGTTAACATCGTAAATGTCTACAATCCTCCACAATCACTTGAACAAATTAATAAGATCATTGAACTACCATGTCAACAAGATGAGAATCTATTACAGGCTGTGACGGAAGGATTCAAACGAATAAAATTACGTCCGGATGCCACGCCACATATCATACTCATTACTGATGAACCAATCGCAAAAAATACATCGGCAGCTGCCACGATACAATATCTTGAGGAAATGCATGTAGTTGTAAGTGTTATTGGAGTTTATGATGATTTTCAACAAGAAGTGACAACAAAAACTGGTGGTATATGGGTTCCAATGCCTAATGGTCATTCTACGAATAACAACTTCTGGTAGTTTATTCGTAGGTTGGGTTGAACCACAGGTGAAACCCAACATTTCTTGTATGTTCAGCGATACATGTTAGGTTTTGTTCCTCAACCCAAACTACATGTAGTTCATATAGAATTGTGAAAATATAGCAGAAAATACGAAAACTGAATTTCCCTGGAAATGCATAACAACTGTTCATGCGATAAAACTTATAGAATGGTTTAAATTTGTTAGGAATAAATAAATAGTGAAAATTGCAGTACTTGTTTCAGGAAGCGGTACGAATCTACAAACCTTAATTGATTCACTACATAATGATGCAACATCAAACATAGAAATCGCTGTTGTGATTAGTGACAGAAAAAAAGCCTATGCGTTAACTCGCGCAAAACAGGCTGGAATTCCAACCCAAGTTCTAAGAGCGCAAGACTATGAAAATCGAATTGTTTTTGATGAGGCAATCTCACATTTTATTGACAAATATTCCGTTGAATTAATCGTTCTCGCCGGTTATATGAAACTATTCCAATCGCCATTTGTTAGAAAATACCGTAATCGCATTATAAATATCCATCCCAGTATATTACCCGCATTTCCTGGTGCTACACCTGTTGCAGATTCATTAACCTATGGGGTTAAGGTTACGGGTGTAACTGTACATTTCGTCGACGAAAATGTAGATACTGGTCCAATCATAGCACAAAGGGTAGTTCCCGTCTATGATACAGACACTCAAGAAAGTCTTCATAAGCGTATACAGGTAGAAGAACATGATCTATATCCAAAAGTTATCAAACTATTTGCACATGGTAAAATCAAGGTTGAAGGACGAATAGTAAGTTTACCTAACGCTAAACTTTAAACTACCCATTATGGATTGAAGTTGTTTCCACTAAATTCAGATCACAACACGTAATACTGGACAGACTATGATAGCAATCTCAACGATGTGGAACGCATTTAAGCAACCCGATGGGGCTGCAATGTTCGATGAGTTGAAAGATCTCGGCTTTGATATAATCGCTCTAAGTCGACATCTCACTCAAGATCAGTTTGAACAGATCAAACCTATGCTTCAAGAAATTGGGCAAAAACCACCCTGTGCTATACAAAATTTCTGTCCAATTCTCCCGGGAATCGTACAAACCGAATCAGATAACGACAATATATTACTTTCAAGTCTAAATAATGACGAACGAAATGAAGCCATCAGAAGAACGCTACAGACTATGCAACATGCAACAGAGATTGAAGTTCCTACTGTTGTGCTAAGACTTGGGGAAGTACACACATACGATAGATCTTACCTTATGACCGACCTATACGAATATGGTGAAAGGGAATTTGAAGCATTTAGTAAAAAAGTAACAGAAGCTACGGAATGGAGAAAACGAAAAGAGGTAAAACATAGAGATGCTGTACTACGAAGCCTTGATGAACTTAATGAAAATGCACTAAAAATGGAAATACACATTGCAATTGAGAATCCCCCTCACTACTACCAGATACCCAATTTTGATGAGGTCGGTCTATTTTTTGAGGAATTCTATGGCAGTCCAATGCGTTATTGGCATAATCATGGACACGCTACATATCAAGAGAAATTAGGACTTACTTGGTCCTATGAATGGGTCAAATCATATAGTGAACATCTTATAGGGATATCACTACATGATTTACAAGATCTTGAGATGTATCACGCACCTGGTTCAGGAGACATGGACTGGAATGAAGTCTCCTCTTACTTACCAACTGACATAGTAAAGTTATTAGAATTTAGGCAAGGAGACGAAGAAAATGTTAAACAAGCAAGAGATTTAATCCATTCGATATCTGAGAGAAACGATAGTAAATAGATAACTGATTTTCTAACATTTTCTTTCATATTAGACAAGTGATTATTTACTTTTCACTATTCTTATTACTACCATAATTCATTAGTTCTTAAGCTGTAATAAAAAAAGCATTGACATAGAATACAAACTTTGTAAAAATAACATGCAACACAAAGTAAGTGTTATGGTTTTTTTAGCAGAATAAGATTATTCAATGCATGGAGGAATTGTATGAAAAAAAGGTGTATAACATTTTACCTTTCAAATAAAACAATCTTTCTTTCTTGTATCAGTTTTCTGGTATTATCGTTTATGTTAAATACCACCGCAAATGCACAAAGAGATGAAGCCACAGTTGCAGGTATTTGGACATTTGATGATGGAACAGCAAATGATACTTCAAAGCATTCTTTAAATGGAATTCTTGTTGGTAAACCAAAATCAGTGACAGGTATATCCAATAAAGCATTGGAATTTAACGGATTAAGTGATGGTATCAAGATTCCTGATTCCCCCAGAATAAATATAACTAATATATTTACCAATCGAACTATTGGCGCACTTTTCAAATGTAATGATGTTAATAAAAAATCAAAACAGGTTATTTTTGAGGAGGGTGGTCGAACACGAGGTTTAGTAGTTTATGTTCATGATGGAAAAGTTTATGTAGGTGGTTGGAATCGTGCTGAATATAATTGGCAGGGGGAATGGCTATCTGCAGATATTAAGTCAAACAATTGGTACCATGTCGGTTTAGTCATACGAGACGCAACTGGGAAAGTGGAAAAAGATAAATTTGAAATGTGGTTAGATGGAAAACTACACGATAAAGCTGATGGAGGACAACTACATCCCCATGGGGATGATACTGGAATTGGTTTTGTCAATCAAAACACTGTCTATCATGATGATGCTGGTGGAGGCACAAACATAGATTGGTTTGATGGGGCAATTGATGAAGTCATTGTATATGGATCGGCATTCAACAATAATGATTTTGCCAACCTCGCTGGTGCCTTAAGTGTTGAACCTGAGGACAAATTTACTACCATGTGGTCAAGAATCAAAAGACAAAGATTCTAATATTAATCTGTGTAGTAAGATTTGGTTGTTTAATAATGTTAATTCAGTATAGAATATTCTTAGTAGACATATTTTTATGGACTCTATATCTATAATAGGAGAAAAAAATGATCAAGATTTTCACAGTTTTTAGTATTTTACTTATGCTTCTTTCCTTGTCAGTCTATGCCCAAAGGGACGAAGAAACAGCACAAGCAATTTGGACTTTTGATGAAGGTGATGCTACAGATACTTCCGGAAAAAATGTAAACGGTACATTTGTGGGGGATCCTGAAGTTGTTGATGGTATTGTTGGAAAAGCAGTTAAATTTGATGGTATAGATGATGGTGTGAAACTTCCGGACTCCAACGGCTTAAATACAGGTGGACCGTTTACTAATAGAACAATTACTGCCTTCTTTAATTGTTCCGATGTTAGTATCACAGATCACAAACAGACAATCTTTGAAGAAGGGGGACGTACACGGGGTTTAGTACTATATGTCATTGGTGATAAAGTTTATGTAGGTGCATGGAATCGCGCAGAATATCAATGGGCAGGGGCATGGCCCTACGCTGACATTGAATCTAACAGATGGTATCATGTCGCCTTGGTATTACGAAACGGAACTAATGAAGTGCAAGATGACATTTTTGAAATGTGGTTAGATGGTGAGAAAATCGCAAGTGAACCAGGTGGACAAATGTTTGCACACGGAGATGATACCGGTATAGCACATACAAACGCAAACGTCGTCTTCCATGATGACGACGGGGCAGGAACTAATATACATTACTTCGGTGGTATCATTGATGAAGTATTGGTTTATAACTCTCCATTTGATTCCAATGACTTTGCTGAATTCGCAAGTATACTACAGTCAACTAATGTCGAAGCACAAGGAAAATCCACTACGACATGGGGTGCGCTGAAATCACAACGTATGTTACAGTAGAAACATACAATCGAAATAGAATTATAAATCAGAAGCACGATAGTTAATAACTATCGTGCTTCTTTCATTTGTAAGTAAATAACACTCAACTTGTCAAATTGACATAAAGAGTGTCAAATGTGTAAACGTATTTATCTAAACAATGACAATTAAACACCCCTTAGATTGGCACAGTTTTTGCTCAAGATTCATAAATAGAATATTACTGAGGTGATTAGAAATGAGATTAGATAGATTTACAATAAAAGCACAAGAAGCATTACATAATGCACAAACCATTGCAAGCGAAGCTCAAAATCCAGAACTAAGTATTGAACACTTAGTATTGGCACTAATACAACAAACTGATGGAATAGTCGTCCCAATATGTCAAAAAATAGGTGTAGATACAGAGAATATTATAGCTAAACTTCGAGAAATAATTCAGAATTCACCTAAAGTCCAAGGTGAAGATTCTGATTTACGAGTTTCACAGATACTGCAATGTATACTTGAGTCAGCTCAAAAAGAAGCCACAACTCTAAAAGATGAATATATCAGTACAGAACACCTTCTCATTGCTTGTACCGAAGATAAAAAAGGTAAAGTTGGCGAAATTCTACGTAATGCCGGTGCAACAAAAGATAAGATTCTTAAAGCACTTGTTGATATACGAGGAAACCAACGGATTACAGATCAAAATCCTGAAGATAAATACCAAGCACTTGAACGTTTTGGTAGAGAACTTACACAGGAAGTTTTATCAGGAAAACTCGATCCTGTTATAGGGCGCGATGATGAAATTCGACGTGTTATGCAAGTTCTTTCTCGAAGAAGAAAAAATAATCCTGTCCTCATTGGGGAACCTGGTGTCGGAAAAACTGCTATTGTAGAAGGATTAGCACAGCGAATAACAAATGGTGATGTACCTGAAAGCCTTCGAGAGAAAAAGCTCATCGCATTAGATTTAGCCGCATTAATTGCTGGAAGTAAATATCGTGGAGAATTTGAAGATCGTCTAAAAGCAGTTCTTTCTAATATTGAACAAGCAGAAGGCGAGGTAATTCTGTTTATTGACGAACTTCATACAATTGTAGGAGCAGGGGCTGCAGAAGGTGCTGTTGACGCATCAAATATGCTAAAACCTGCTTTGGCACGGGGTGAATTACGCTGTATTGGGGCTACCACCCTTGACGAATACCGTAAGCATATTGAGAAGGATGCTGCACTCGAACGTAGATTCCAACCTGTCATGGTTCAAGAACCATCTGTAGAAGATACTATTGCTATCCTTAGGGGATTGAAAGAGAAGTATGAAACACACCATGGGGTACAGATACAAGACAATGCTATTGTTGCAGCTGCAACCTTATCACAAAGATATATCGCTGACCGTTTTCTCCCTGATAAAGCAGTTGATTTAGTTGATGAAGCGTCATCACGATTACGGATTGAAATAGATAGTGTTCCAGAACAAATTGATGAAGTCGAACGCAGAATTATTCAATTACAGATTGAACAACAAGCTCTTGAAAAGGAAGACGATGATGCTTCAAAACAACGATTAGAGAAACTTATTGCTGAACTTGCCGAATTAAAAGAAAATGCTGATATACTCAAGGCAAATTGGCAGAATGAAAAAACGAAAATTGTTGAAATCCGTGACCTAATGGAACAGATTGATGTCTTACGTAAAGAATCTGAAAAAGCAAAACGAACAGGCGATCTTACTAATGCATCTGAACTGGAATACGGAAAAATTCCAGAACTTGAAACAAGACTAAAATCCATTAGAGAAACTGTAGAAGACCAATTGAACGGTACACACATGTTAAAAGAACGGGTTGGTGCGGAAGATATTGCTGAAATAGTCGCGAAATGGACAGGAATTCCTGTTTTCCGTCTAATGGAAGGAGAAACAGAAAAATTGCTCCACATGGAAGAACGTCTATGTGAAAATGTCATTGGACAAAATGAAGCAGTTTCTGCAGTCTCAAATGCAATAAGACGTTCTCGGGTTGGTCTTGGCGATCCAGATCGTCCATTAGGTTCATTCTTGTTTATGGGACCAACAGGGGTTGGTAAGACACATCTTGCCAAATCACTTGCTGAATTCCTATTTGACGATGTTAATGCTATGGTTCGTATTGACATGAGCGAATATATGGAAAAACATACTGTTTCCCGCCTGATCGGAGCTCCGCCAGGATATGTAGGCTATGATGAAGGAGGTCAACTAACCGAAGCAGTCAGACGGAAACCATATTCTGTAATCCTACTTGATGAAGTAGAAAAAGCACACCCAGAAGTGTTTAATGTCCTTCTACAAATGCTCGATGATGGCAGAATGACGGATGGACAGGGACGGACAGTTGACTTTAATAATGCTGTGGTGATAATGACTTCAAACATTGGTAGTCAATGGATCAGCGATTCACATCTTGCACCTGATGATATTCGTAAAAAAGTTATGGAGGCATTACAATCACATTTCCCCCCTGAATTTCTTAACCGTGTCGATGACCTTATCATCTTTGACCGTTTAGGAATTGAGGAGTTAAAACAGATCGTTACACTTGAGCTTTCGCAACTGAGTGATCGATTTGCAGAGAAAGATATGACACTATCATTAACTGACGATGCTACTGCACAATTAGTAGATCGAGGGTTTGATACAGTCTATGGAGCACGACCTCTCAAACGAACAATTCAACGGGATATACTCAACTCATTAGCTGTTGATATCTTAGAAGGGAAATTCAAAGATGGCGATGCAGTGTGTGTGGATTATGTTAATGATGGATTCTTATTCAACTCAGCACAAGAATAACTTGATCCTCTAAATAATGATACGTCTCTGTATGTTTGATAATCGAATCGCGAATCTTCATCTTACCTCTATAAAACGGTGAGGAAATCGCGATTCTCATTTTTAAACAGTATTTTATCAAAATACTTACATCCCCAATATATCTTGCTATTTTCTTATATATTTTTTATTATGTATATAGGATTAGTTATATTTTGTGACTAACAACACTAAGAGGGATATGATTATGGCAGGAAAATTAAAAGTTGCAGCTGTCGGTTGTGGAGGTGTCGGATTATTACATCAACGTGGTTATCTACAGCATCAAGGTGCTGAATTAGTTGCGGTTTGTGATATAGATAAAGATAAAGCACAAGCTCGTGCAGAAGAACTCGGTATTGGGGAGTGGTATCCTTCAATTAAAGAGATGCTCGAAAATGAAGAATGTGATCTGGTAGATGTAGTCACTGCTGACCATCTACATTTTGAACCTGTGATGGAATGTTTGGATGCAGGTAAGCATGTAATATCAGAAAAACCGTTGTCTTTGAAAATCGAAGAAGCCGAACAGATGGTCGCTAAGGCAGACGAAAAGGGTGTACATCTTGCAATTGACTATAACCGTAGGTTTGCTCCAGGTTATGTTCAGGCAAGAAAATGGTTTGATGCTGGTGATATCGGACAAACTTATTACTTAGATATGAAACTTTCTCAAGGAGGTCCTGCATCAACTTGGAAAGGTGAATATTACCTGCTCTACGAACTCCAAACACATGCACTTGACATTTTACGTTGGTTTGGGGGTGAGATCGTTGCTGTGTGTTCTGAAATGGCGAAACCCAGAAAACATGAAACACGGGATGGAGAAGATGCATGCTATACGAGTATGGCTATTTCTTTACGGTATGACACTGAAAAAGTGGCTACTTTGTTAGCAAGCTGGGATAGTGATTTTATACATCCAATTGAACGATTAGAGATATGTGGTGCTAAAGGAGAGATAGTTGTTGACAATGTCTTAAGTAAAGCTACCCTCTTGAAACGCGATAATCAGGTTGTTGAGGAATATCGTCCCTCGATATTCAGGATGGACCAACTTGCATTTGATGGAACATTTGCTTTGCGTATGGCAGCTTTAGTTGATGATTTACTGAATGATCGACTACCAGAACCAACAGGACGAGATGGATTGCAGGCAATGCGGATTACCGAAGCAATTGTCGAATCCTGGATTGAAAAACGAGAGGTTCGAGTTAAAATCGATTAACTTTAGTAATAATACACCCTCTTATCAGGAGGATTGATACAATGAAACATCAATTAAATGAATTTCCCTCTTATGAATATGGAACAAAACACCTCAATTCTACATTACCTACAATATTTATATTTCTAACTATTATACTCTTCGCCATTAATTGTGGTCCTATGCAATCGCAACGATTACCTATTCCTGAAACATCCTCTTCTGAAATTTCAACAAATACCCAAAGTACCAATTCCATGGATCTACCGAAAGCGGCGATTGTTGACTTAAAGGAGATTACTTTTCTTAAGGATGCTTTAAAGACACCCCTTACATCTACCAGTAGTAATCCCGGACTTGAAGATTTTCATATAAGAATCCGAGCAAATGTCAGGCATAGTGCAATAATCTCAAACTGTAACTTAGATATCCTAAAAGCATTGATCGCACAAGGGTGGGCTCCAGTAGTTAAGTATGAATTCCAAGGGAGAAAATCGGAAATTATACCGATTTCTGAATACAGCGACCATACAAACAGGTATCACTACAACAGGTGAATGGATATGCAAAACGTCGGGTAGATTACAAGGATTTTGAAACTTCTTTTGAGAACAGTTCACGAAAACAGTGTGTATTAATCACTCGTATAAAACTTTCAGAAGCGTACATACGGAAGGTATTAAGCAAATTTCTACCAAGTGAAACCTTTGCACAGATTTCTGTAAAAAGTCGTTGATTTCATTATCTCTACTTAAACTTTCTATTTTAACCTAAGTCACCACCTATGTAGCACAAACTTTTAGTTGTTATACTATTCAACACAAAATTTAAAGTTTACGCTACGATATTTCGAGAATAATGAACTTTTCTTGAATTAAAAATGGTATCTATAACTCAAAATCTTGTAGGTTGAAACTTAGGTTATTTTTTCTTACAATGTATTGTTCAAACAAACTGATTATTTATAAAGATTGATACCCTTCATCATGTATCTCAACCTATATAGGCATTAATAGTCACTATACTATAAACAATCTGAGGTAATAGTATTGAAAGCAATTCCATTTACAAATGTTACTATAAATGACAGATTTTGGTCACCCCGTCAAAAGACGAATTCTGAGAAAACAATTGCACACGAACTTGAACAGTGCAGGATAACTGGAAGAATAAGCAATTTTGCTAAAGCTGCTGGTTTGATGGATGGCAACTTTGAAGGGATCTTTTTCAATGATTCCGATGTTCATAAATTAATTGAAGCTGCATCTTATACACTGCATACACACCCCAATCCAGAATGGGAGAAAGAACTGGATAAGGTGATTGACACAATTGCAGAAAGCCAGCAGGATGACGGGTATCTCAATTCCTATTTTACTCTGGTTGAACCACAAAAAAGATGGCAGAATCTTGGCATGATGCATGAATTGTATTGTGCTGGACATCTATTTGAAGCGGGAGTAGCACATTACCAAGCTACTGGGAAAGAAAAATTACTTGATGTCGCTTGTCGTTTTGCTGATCTTATTGACAATACTTTCGGTCCAGGAAAACGAGATGGGTTACCTGGACACCAAGGAATAGAACTTGCATTAGTTAAATTGGCACGTGTAACCGGTGAAAGACGGTATATGTCATTATCAGAATATTTTGTAAAAACACGAGGTCAATCACCGCACGTGTTTGAAAAAGAATTAGAGAATCCCGATTTACCTGGTGGATTAGGGGCATACCAACATCATTACACACGAGATGGTAAATATGAAGGTACATATTCACAAGCACATCTACCACTAAAAGATCAGAAAGAATGTGTCGGGCATGCTGTTAGAGCAATGTATCTATATGCTGGTGCTGCAGATATTGCCAATGAAACCGGAGATAGTGAAATTGCACACGCTCTTGAAGCATTATGGCAAAATGTTGAAAAAAGATTATATATCACCGGAGGTGTGGGGCCGTCAGGACACAATGAAGGTTTCACACAAGATTATGAGCTACCAAATTTTTCTGCCTATGCTGAAACTTGTGCTTCCATAGGATTAATCTTTTGGGCACATAGAATGTTCATCTTAAAGGGAATTTCGCGATATATGGATGTCTTAGAAACCGCACTATATAATGGGGCATTGTCTGGAGTTTCTCTTGATGGGACGGGTTTTTTCTATCAGAATCCATTAGCAAGCCGTGGTGGCAGAGAACGTAGTCCTTGGTTTGGGTGTGCATGCTGTCCTCCAAATATCGCACGCTTGTTCGGTTCTTTAGGTGAGTATATCTATGCTCAATCAGAAGATGATATATGGGTTAACCTATATATTGGTGGTTCTGCATCGACAACACTTACAACTGATGTATCATTAATATTAACCCAAGAAACCGAGTATCCATGGTCAGGAGATGTAAAGTTAACAGTGAATCTTGATAAACCAACATCCTTCAATCTCAATTTACGCATACCCGGATGGTGTAAAAGTCATTTAATTGAGGTTAATGGGGAAAAACTTGATACTCTTGTAACATCAACCGGATATCTCACGCTGAATAGACAATGGAAGTCGGGGGATATTGTTGAATTGAAATTGGATATGCCAGTTGATAGAATTTTCGCACATCCCAATGTAAGAGATAACCTTGGTCGTTCTGCCTTACAACGTGGACCGTTGCTTTACTGTTTTGAAGATATTGATAACTCAGATGGAGCATTTGAAACCTTATCTCTTGTCAATGATGCTTCAATTCACGCAGAATACAATAATGATTTTCTGAATGGCGTCATGATATTAAAAGGTACAGGATTAGTATATGATGAAGCTGATTGGGATAATCAACTCTACCTATCAAAACCTATTTCGAATAAAACAGACATTACCGCGATACCCTACTATGCTTGGAGTAATCGTGGAGCAGGAAAAATGGCAGTTTGGGTTTTGTAAATACGAAAGCTTTACCTATTCTCATCAAGTTCCAGAAATACAGCAGTGTCTATCTCAGGTTCAAGGGTTTATACGTGTGTATTCCAAACTTTTGTATCCATTGAATGATGGTAGTCGGAGAAACACAAAACATTTTCGCAATCGTATTCATGGATAATGCCTGACAATATAGAAAAATCGCTTTATCGTCTTACACAGTGCACATCTTCACAACGAGGACAGGACATTCAATAAACCTCCATTGGACAAGGTCTTATATGGCACATATAGCAAAAACATAAAGACATAAAATTACTTTATTTTTTCAAAATTTTATACTATTTTAAAATTCGTAGCAAGTTGTGCGATTCAGAGAGTTACCGGACAATCTGCTAAAATCGTTAGTTATGTAAAACCCTCCAATACATTTTAGGTGGAAAATCAGCATGATAAAACAGAATATCTTCAAAAATTATAAAGTTCTATTAGTGACATTTTTTGCAGTTATGATTTCCAGCTGCAATTACTCGGGCTATTTTAGGAAAACTACAAAAGATTTTGTAAAATTAGACGCACCTCTGGAGAACGTCTTACCCAAAATCACGGTCATTGTTCCTGAACATCAAGGCAAGGATGGAAAAGCACTGGAAGTTATCGTAGGTGAAACATTTAAAGGTAAAGCTGAATATAAGTCTAATGGTGAAACTCACGAACTTGAATACGCAATGCTGAATCAGCATGCCGTTGAAGGAAACAAGTATATCATTACGGTTCTTTCCTATAACTTTGGCGGTACCGGTAGATTTTATTACCTCACTGGGATTGACAAAACAACACTTAAGAGTGTGTATGAAGTCTTTCTGGGAGATCGTGTCAGGATTATGAGTCTGAAATTGCGCGGAACAAAAAAAGATACAGTGGACATCAACTACATGGATAGAAAACAGAGAAGAGCATTTTCAGAAAATCCAAATCAAATTAAACGCATCAATCTATCTTGGTTAGTTGGTCCTCCTGCTGCACCGCAAAAATTTATGGATGATTAGACGCGCCTCTGGAGAAAGTCTTACCCGAATTCACGGTCATTGTTCCTGAGCAACACGACAAGGAGGGAAAAGCACTGGAAGTTACCGTAAATGAACCAGTTAATAGTAAAGCTGCGAATACATCACCCTCCGGTGTAGAAGGAAACTCCGATTCCCGACCTTCTTTACTACGGTTAATGGAAAACAATTATTTGAAATAACATTGTGTAAACACACCTCAGAAAGACAAAGACCAATACTATAAATTATGTGGGTTTGAGAATAGGTATACGATCTTCATTCTTCCAAATTTATACTCAGATAGACCTGGTAGGTACGGTTTCTAAACACGGATTCGGCGTTGATTTGGAAGAATTCCAGGGAATATGACTTAATGTAATTCATTCCGATGATTCTTTGATTCCTTGATTCAAATATAAAATCTGAGTTTTCAAACTCACGTTATTATACTTGCCAGTTTATGGATTCAGAAAGATCAATTTGAAATGTAATTTTTCTGTTTAAAGTTGATGGGTAGCAACGATTAATAAACAAATGTTGAGGTTTTAATTCTACACGAGGATTTTAGATAATACAGTAAGATGTTGACTGATTAGCTATTGGATCTTCCAAAGTAGTATCGTACCATCATAACTACCACTCGCAATAGTTTTCCCATCTGAAGAAAACGTTACTGAGGTAACACCTATGGTATGTCCTGTAAATGTAGTGATGTGGTCACCAGAAGCAGCATGCCAGAAGCGAATTGACTTATCCCAACTACCCGTAACTATGAGATTACCATCATGAGAATAGTCAAGTGTTGTAACAGTTGATGTGTGTCCGATGAGTGTAGTCTTATTTTCATAGGTTTGGGTATCCCATAAACGAACAGTTGAATCTGAAGCACTTGAAGCTATTGTCGAATTATCTGGTGAGAATTTCACACAGGTTATAATACCCCTATGTCCTTTAAGTAGTGCTTTTTCTCTAAGAAAGTCTGAATCCAATAGTCGTATTGTCTTGTCAAAACTTGTACTTGCAACTGTGGAACCATCTGATGAAAATACTACTGATACTACTGGTTGTGTATGTCCAACAAATGTAGCAAGATGCCGTCTTGTATCTATAGTCCACAGTCGAACCGTTTTGTCGTAACTACCAGATACGACTTTCTTCGCATTAGGAGAAAAGTCGACTGAATACACATTTATATTATGTCCTTTAAATGAGGTAATTTCCTTTTCTGTTTGGGTATCCCACAGCCGTAAGGTTAAGTCATTACTTCCTGTTACAATCATATTCCCATCAGATGATATGTCCACAGATTGAACAGAACTTGTATGACCTAAGTATGTTTTGCAGGTTTCAGAATCAATATCCCACAACACCATAGTGCCATCTTCATAACCCGCGGCAATCATATTTTCATCCTTAGTATAGACAATTGAGTTGACTATATCCGTATGTCCAGTGATTTGGTAGATTAGTTCCTTTGTATGCGTATCCCATAAGCGTATAATATTGTCCCAGGTTACACTCGCAATTATGTTTCCATCTGGAACAATTGCCACTGAAGACCGGATAGGAGCAGAATGACCAAATGTTGTAGACTTGTGCTTACCTATTGCAGTCTTTACTCTAAATGAAGAATGATGTTGTCCTGTTTTTCCGTTCCATAAATGTATGACATTCTGCATATCCATGCTTGCCAATCGATTTCCTTCAGGAAATATATCAAAGAATTCACTATACCAGTAACTTCATTAAGTTGAATCACAGATTCATTATTATGTATATCCCACAGACGGATTGTCTTGTCTTTACCACCACTTGCGAGTGTATTGCTATCAGATGAAAAAGCAATAGTTGTAACTTCATGAGTATGGTCTTTTGTCTGAACATTTATCAATCCTATGGTTTTATCTTTACTTCCACTGGCAAGGAAATTACCATTAGGAGAAAATGCAACTGAAGTAACACTGTCAGTGTGGTCTGTATTTGTATAACTAACATCCCCAGTCTCTATGTCCCAAAGTTTAACTGTTTTATCATTACTTCCACTGGCAAGGAAATTACCATCGCCTGAAAATACAACACAATTGACTTTGTCTGTATGTCCTTCAAGTGTTTCTATGAGTAAGCCTGTTTGTCCATCCCACAGTCGTATCGTATTATCCCAACTTCCTGACGCAAGCATCCTCCCATCACGGGAATACGCTATTGTATATACACTATCAGTATGTCCAGTGAGAAGATCTATTTCTTTTACCATATCCTGACGTATTTCATAAATCCATATACCGATTGAACTACCAACTGCAAGATGAAAACCATTAGGAGAAAAAGCTACGTTTCCAGTAATTACACCTTTACCAAGTCGTTTAACTGCTCCTTCCGGCAAACTCAGTGTAGTGTAATCTGCACCTGTGGCAGTTAATTGAAAAAACCAACATACGAAAGTGGATATTAGTAGGATTCTAAATAACTTCATCATACTTCCTAATTTAATACTCTCAAGGTAAGTTATACCGTTTCTGATTATTAAAGTCTCATTAATAGAATCTCTTTAATGTAGCACAAACTTTCAGTTTGTGCAGTATTTCAAGACATAAATATCACCTAATCGGGGAAATTCGTTTATAGAAATGGTATTAGTTAGTGTTTAATGAATTTCGGGTTAAACAGGGAATATAACAATGAATAAGTCAGAAGGAGAAGTCTATTCCTGAATGTACTCATTAATATAATAGGATGCTTAAACCTACAGACCAAAATGATACTTGATAATGGACTAATAATTATGGCAGATTCCAAACAAGGACTGTCCCCTCATATCCTCCACTGGCAATTGTTTTTCCATCTGGAGAAAATTTCACTGTATTGGCATCCTGTGAATGTCCTTTATAACTGTGTATTAGATTACCAGTCGTTGTATCCCATATCTGAACAAGTCCTTCACGATCTCCGGTGGCAAGTTTACTACCATCTGCTGAGAATGCCACACTCAGAAATTGCCAATTGTCTCCTATAATTTTCAGTTTTATTTCTTTTGACTCTACATTCCATAAATACACATTATTATCAGCACTTGCACTCGCGAGTGTGGTGCCATCCGGTGAAAATGCAATGGATGTGATACCTTTTTTATGTCCTTCAAGTCTAGCCACATGTTCTTTTGTATGTGGGTTCCACAAACTAATTGTTGTATCTTGACTCCCACTTGCAAGGATACTACCATCTGGTGAGAAATCGACCGTTGTAACTGTATCTGCATGTCCTGCCAATTTTCTTCTTTCTTTTTTTAACTTTGCGTTGCATAAACGGACCGTGTTATCTGTAAGTCCTATAGCAAGAGTATCACCATCAGGTGAATATGCTATAGAATTTATATCCTCACTGGTTTCAATTCTTTCTGATTTCGGTTTTCTTGAATATGTCTGTAAAACCCGTTTCCGTCCTTCCCAGAATAATACTCTTTCCATTTTGCCACCAGTAGCAATGGTATTTCCATCTGGTGAGTACACTACTGACGTAAGTACAGAGATAAAGTTTCCTTTAAGGGCAGCTTTGTTTTGTCCTGTCTGTGTATCCCATAAAAGACCTGCTCTACCTTTACCCACAGATGCAATCGTACTTCCATCAGGTGAATATGCTATAGAAATGACTGATCCACTATGCCCATCAATTGTTGATTTATGCTTAAGTGTTTCTAAATCCCATAACATCACACTATCACCATTCCCTTTAGACGCCAACATCTTACTATCTGGAGAAAATGATAATGTAGATAACGCATAATCAGATGATTTGATTTCTTTTCTGAATTCACCTGTTTCTGAATTCCATAATTTAATTGACTCATAATCACCTGTAGCGATTGTTTTGGTATCAGGAGATACTGCAACTATCGATAAATCATACAATGGCTTCAGCTCTATTGTTAATTTGTTATATCCACGTTTAGCATCCCATACTTTAACAGTGTTATCCCAACTCCCAGTAATTAAGGAGTTGCCATCTGATGTATACCCAACAAAATTTATGCTTTTATCATGTTCGGCATATAAGGGTATCATTTCTTCAGTCTCAATATTCCACAATAGGACAGCATTATCTTCACCACCACTTACCAATGTCTTACCATCCATTGAAAATGATAATGACGTAATGGTATCCGTATGTCCTTTCAGTGTCGTAATATGTTGCCCATTTTCTACATTCCACAACCTAATCTCCGATTCAAATATTCTTGTATTATCTTCATAATGTCCGTTTGCTGAAACAAGTGTTTGCCCATCAGGAGAAAACGCTAATGCTGAGATTATCCACGGATGTCCTTCCCTGCTAAACATCTGCTGACCAGTTTCTGCATCCCATGAACGAATAGTATGATCCGATCCGCCACTAGCAATAGTTTTCCCATTAGGTGAGAATAAAACCCTCTTAACACCTTTTTGATGGCCTGTGAGAAGCATCAGTACTTCGGGTTTATCAAATTGGACATCATAAAGCCAGATCCCAATTTCACTGGCTACTGCAAGTTGTGTGCTATCCGGTGAGAAAGCAAAATTGCCACTGATCCTACTCTTACCGAGACGCATAACCGCATCTTCAGGGAGTTTCCATGTTGAGAAATCATCTGCATTAACATTAAATATAATAAAATAAATTATAATTATAAACGCGAGTGAAATTCGTATAAGATTTATCATTATATATTTCCTCAACCAATTTCAATGTGAAATGTTGAATAACATCTAACGTAACTCCCACAGAGATAGAGTACTATCGAAACTTCCCATCGTAAGTGTCTTACCATCTGGAGATAATGCTAAGAATGCTCCGCCGTTGAGTTTGTCAATTTTCTCACCAGTTTTAATGTTCCATATATAGGTAGATTCCCATGTTCCAACAAGGATTATTGAGTCATTGAGAGAAAAAAGTATTGAATAGATATCACCCATATATTTCTCACCGAAAGACTTGATAAAACGTCCAGTGTTAGCATTCCACAATCGAAGGTGTCCATCAACTCCACCTGATGCAATCAACTTTCCATCTGATGAATACACAACTGTAATAATACAGTGGGTGTGTCCGCTGAGTGTAATGATATGTTCTTTTGTGTCTATACTCCATAACCGAACAGTACTATCCCAACTACCACTTGCGATTGTTTTACCATCAGGAGAAAATGCCACACAATTTACTCCTCCATAATGTCCTTTAAGTATTCCAATCAAATGATTTGTATTGGAATCCCAGATTCTAACTCTACCATCTCCACACCCCGTCACTATGAGTTTTCCATCAGGGGAATATGCCAAAGAAGTTACAAAACTCTTATGATCGTCCAAGATTCCTACGTTTTTACCAGTTTGAACATCCCACAAACGTACTGTTCCATCTGAACTACCACTGGCAATTCTATTTCCATCCAGAAAATAAGCTACTGCAGATACAAGCTCAGTATGCTCCTTCAAAACCATTATTTCTTGGTGTGTGTTAACATCCCACAATCGCACTGAATTGTCTACACTTCCTGAAACAATGGTTTTCCCATCTGGTGAATACATAACAGATGACACGTAATCTATATGTCCACTAAGAGTATGGGTAGTTATATGATCATGGGTGTGTGCATTCCACAACTGTATGGTATTTTCTGAACTTGCAGTCGCAATTATAGATCCATCCGGAGAATAGGTCACACTGAATACTTGTTGTTTACCCCCTCCGTCATCTGGCACAAACCAATCATTTCCAAATCCACCTGAAGTCGTCACTTCTACATTTTCATCTGCCAATGTTGCTACTATTTCTCCTGTATGAATATTCCATAAGCTAACTGTATAATCACTGTTTCCTGTCGCTATAGTATTGCCATCAGATGAATATGTAAATGATAACACACCTATGTTATCATTATTAAGAGTATTAATCTTTCTCTCTTTAGAAATGTCCCATAAATTCACTGTCCCCCAACTATTTGTAGTTATAGTATTTCCATCAGGTGAAAAATGTATAGAACCATTGCTGGGACTTGCGAGAGATTTTATTTCTATACCTGATTTAGTATCCCACAAACGTATTTTCCAGTCCTTTCCTGTTGAAGCAAGGGTATTGCCATCTGGTGAGTATTTTACAGAAGTTACTGAATCCGTGTGTCCTTTAAGTTGATGAATTAATTGACCATTTTTTGAATCCCAAACTATAATTGTATAATCAAAACTTCCAGTAACAACGGTTCTACCATCTGGAGAATAGTCAATGCAAGAAACCCCATGTGAGTGTCCGTTTAGACTAAATCTAAGTCTACCTGTATTAACATCCCACAATTCACCTTGATTAGTAGCGATTGTATTCCCATCTGAAGAAAACACTAAATCGGATAAATAACCTGTCATTCTGATCAGTAGTACAAATTCTAATGTTTTATCAGATGTTAGTTTATAGATACGTACACCTAAAGAAGTGGGAACTGCGAATTTAGTACCGTCTGCCGAAAAGACTATATTTCCTGTAATTACACCATCTCCAAGTAGAGCAATTAGTTGAGACGATCTATCAGGGACTATGTCATCATCCGCATTTACGTTGGGGATCGATGATGTGAGAATAAGAATTAGTCCAAGAAATAGATACCAGACTCTCATTGAATTAACCTTCTTATTCGGCGTTAATTTACGAAATATTAACGATGAAAACGACGTTCTAATTCATCACGACCCATTTCTATGATGATAGGTCTGGAGTGAGGACAATTGAAAGGGAGTTTGGCGTGTGATAACTCTCGGATAAGATTAATCATCTCTTTAGAATCTAAGGTATCACCAGCCTTTACTGCTGATCGACAGGATAACGTAATCAGAGCATCATCAATTGCTTTTGGTATTTCTACATCAGCATGTGGTTGTTCTGGCAGTTTATCAAGAAGATCTGTGACTGTTTGTCCTGCTAATCGGGTAGGGAGTGTGGATGGAATAGCTCGAATGAGGATTGTATTACCTCCAAAGTCTTCTAAATCGAAACCGATTTTCTTAAATATATCTCCATGTATCTTTAGTAAACCAATTTGTTGAGGAGTGACTTCTAAGGTAATAGGTAGCAATAGACCCTGGACAGGAATACCGTCAGTCTTTAACTGATTAACAAATCGTTCATATAGTACACGTTCCGCAGCAACATGCTGATCAATAAAAAAGATTCTATCTTCACCTTCAGCAACAATATAGGTCTTAAATAGATTTGTCTTCAGTTCAACATTTTCAAAATCAAGTAATTTTAGTTTTACACCATCTGGAATAGATTGTTGTGGGAGAACAACAGTAGTTCCTGAAACCTTACTTGTAGGTTTAGTTTCTTCTTCAGGTTGTGCTTCTGTTACTACAGATTTAGGTTCAACTTTTTCAATACGTTCTTCTATCGGTTCAGACGTGTTAATAGGTTCAATTCTATGATCTGTTGAAGTCGTAGGTTTGACTTGGGGTTGGGGTGTTGTAGTTTCAGGTGTTGGATCTGGATGTAATTCTTCAGGTGTTTCCTCTTCAGATGTTTCAATAGAAGTTTCTATTTTAGGTATGAATTTTTCTTTATTAATAACGCTTCGTAAAACCTTAACAATTCCACTAAAGATCGTTCTCTCGTTTCTGAACCGTACTTCTGTCTTAGCAGGATGAACATTCACATCAACTGTATCAGGTTCAAGAATCATAAATAGAAATGCAACCGCATGCCGATCCTTTTGGACTGTCGCACTTAAACCTTCCCTTAATGCTGCTCCAAGCATTTGACTCCGTATCGGACGTTGATTCATGAAAAAGAGTTGATATTCACGATTTGCCTTAGTAAAATCAGGTTTGCCTAATAATCCTAATAGTTTGAATTCAGGTAATTCCTCTTCGAATTCTATTACATTATCTGCAAATTCTTTACCATATAATAGTCTTGTACGTTCCATGTAGGAATCACACGCACGTACATCTAAAATCGTCCGAGTATTATGTGTTAAAGAAAAATGAATAGTCGGATGTGCTAAGGCTGCCCAGGTAACATGGTTAGTGATATGGTTAATCTCTGTGGTATCTGTCTTAAGAAACTTAAGACGGGCAGGGATATTATGGAAAAGATTGCTAATTGAGATATGAGTTCCGGGAGAACAACCACTCTCTTCAACTGATCGAAATACACCACCATCAACATTTATCTGGGCCCCTTGAATGGCATCAGGAGTACGAGTAAGAAGTTCAAATTCAGATACAGACGCAATACTTGCCAATGCTTCACCCCGAAATCCAAAAGTATGGATATTCTCAAGATCCTCAATTTGACTCACCTTACTTGTTGCATGACGTTCAATTGCGAGTAGAGCATCCTCACGTTCCATACCGATACCATTATCTGAAACACGGATCAGTGCTTTTCCACCTGCCCGAATTTCTACTCTAATACTTGTACTCTCCGCGTCAATTGCATTTTCAATTAACTCTTTTACAACAGAGGCAGGACGTTCGACTACTTCACCTGCAGCAATTTTATTCGCAACATCTGATGATAGGATTTTTATTTTTGACATGTAAATTAATTGCCAGATTTACTGGTTTCTCCATTTAATAGGACTAATATTGTAGGAACACAGCAGGTGTTAAAATTCTGAAGAAATACAAGGATAGAATGTGATTAAAGTTAGCGACATTAGATGTTAACGATACCTAATTTAGCATTAAAAAAGCAATATATCAAGTAAATAGAAATTAGGCACATTCTGAAGATAATTCACTATTTGAGTATCTTCTCTTCACCATCAGTCCGTATTTCTTCAAGTTTAGTAATCGCTCTCTCTAAAGCCTGAAGATCATCAGGATATTCACCCCAATGAAGTTCCTTTAACAATGAAAAGGCTACTGGATTTTCAAGCTTTGTTTTTCTTCTCTCCTTTTTGCTGGATTGAAAAAAATCTTGATGATCCCTAATCATCTTATCTACGTTTTTTTGTGCTTGATCTAATTCTACCATATAGCGTTCGTAATAACGAGGTCTTACACGTGGTGGTAGAATCTCACCATCTGATTTATAATATACGATGTTTTTCCCGTCAGGAATCACACCATACACCATCAGGTCATATTTCTCTTTACGACTTAGTCGACCACCAGTGAATTTCGAGAAGAACTCCTTATTCACTACATAAGCAGACACAGTTTCTAACTTGTCTGATACCAAGGATTCGTACGAAGCAACAATCCAGAACTTAAGATAGGCGTCTTCGTATTCTCTCCAAGTATCAATATATGGTGGTAATTGTAGACTATTTCGCATAGCTTCCTTTTTATTTCGACCAACCACCCGCCATAAATTACGCCTATTTACCATATACATCCTACGTTGCATTACCACTCTGTAGTCCATATAATCTGCTAATGGTTGTCCTAATTCCAAATTCTGTTTAAGCCATTTTTCTTGAGGATATGCTTTGTCTAATTTTGTCGGATAATTCGATCCAAATTCATTCCGATATACCTGATACCATTTACTTTTCATTTCTGATACTGTAAAGGGTTGATACTTATCACGAATCATTTGAAGGTCTATCCGTTCCCATTCAAGCTGGATAGGGTGTTTCTTTTCTATTTCTGCCACAGGTATATCCTTATATAATTTCGGTTCAACAAAAGAAAGGTCATAGGTATGAATGTGTTCAACGGATTCACCTTCTGGTGTTACATGTTCGTGGGGGATTGAGGGTGGTATATTTACGAAAATTGGTGTAGGATTAATTACTAATTGAGAATAAACGAAGTATGAAATAATACCAAATACGAGAATAGCGAGAATTAGGAGTATAAACTTCTTCATCAAATACCATCATACGGAAATATAGTAGAATACTATTTTGAAGAGAATGATTCCAGATATTATTTAAGCAATTATAACTGTTTCACACTATAGAATTATACTCGTATGGATATCATAATTCAATATGAGTTCTATCTAAAAAGTGAAATTATTCAGGAATCACACACTCAATCGTCACAATATTTGACAAAATAACGTTAGACCCATATAATTACCACATTGAATAGATAAACCATTGAATACATACTTCTTCAGGTCTATTCTACATAAAATCTATATTCTAACTCTGGGTCGTGTGAATGCGTTATCGGGTCGCGGGTTCGACTCCTGCCAACAGGTGGAATGTAATGTAAAACCTGTTGTAGCTCAGTGGTAGAGCATCTGTATTCCGTTTCTTATCCAGAGTTTTCGTTTGATCTGAAGTGATAGTATTATTCATTTCGCTTAAGTTATGATACCATCATTCAGACATCTGGAGGATTGTAGAAATGAATCAACATGATTATACAGTCACTGAATCGGAAATAAACTTTTTCAAAACATTCGGTTACCTCAGTTTTCCACAATTAATGGCAGATAGAATCAGAGCAATTCAAGATGCCTTTGAGTCAGTATGGGAAGAACGTGGTGGTGGACATAACGGGAAACCCCATGAAGGTACAGCACGTTCCTGCATTGTTCCTTTCATAGATCAAAGTGAAGAGCTGTGTTCTTTACTTGATGATCCTCGCATCCTTGCTATAGCAAAAACACTTCTTGGAGATGATTTTAACTATATGGGGAGCGACGGTAATTTCTATGTAGGAGATACAGGATGGCATTCTGATGGTGGACATAAATTAGAAGATCCAATGCACATAAAAATTGCATTCTATCTGGATCCTTTAACACGTGATTCTGGGGCATTACGTGTAATTCCTGGAAGTCATCTTTTCGGTGATAATTATGCCGATGGTCTGAGCAAACAAGTAGGAAAAAGTCAGGAAATGTGGGAAATACACGGAATGGATGTACCAGCAGTTGTGTTTGAAACTACCCCAGGTGATCTCGTACTGTTTAACCACAATACGAAGCATGCAGCCTTTGGTGGTGGTAAAAGAAGACGTATGTTTACTATGAATCTTTGCCAACGGTATCCAGATGAAAAATTGGAAGCATTACAAGCTTATATTGCAGGTTCTGCACGTTTTTGGATAGATCGTAAATATAGTGATATAATGGTAAAAACCGCGACCCCAGAACGTGAAATTCATCTGGAACAGGTTAGAGCAAACGATGGTCATCTCGCAGAATTATCACAGCAAGCACGAGAAAGTATGAGTGAACCATCACGTGGATGATGTATCATTCCACACTTTACGAACATACTTAACTGACTCTTCAAACCCTTTTCGTTCTTGACGACTGGCTTCCTCAATACTGAGCCAACCATCGTAATTAAATTGTCGTAGACGGGAGAGGATTTGTTGAATTGGAGATACTCCTGTCCCAACACGGACCGGTTCAAATGAACCTGCTTCCTTCATGTCGAATATATGAAGCACCACAATTCGATCCAAAACCTTCTCAAAAAGATCAAGGACATCTTCATTTAAAACAAGAGGGTTTGCTGTATCAAAACAGACTCCAAGGGGTGTATCCAATAGTTCATTAAGGATTTCTAAGAAAACCTTAGACGGTTGTGAAAAATCCCAATAATGCCATGGTGCCCCTTTCGTATGATTCTCATAAGCAAGTGTGACCCCATGTTTTTCTGCTTCATCAAGGGCATGTCGAAATCCTTCGGTTATCCATCGAATTCCATCCTCACGTTTTATCCCAGGATGCTTCTGTCCTGCAGTCACCCGGACAAATTTAGCACCTAAATCTTTTGCTAATATAATATCTGTTTTTAGATCATCCAATTCCTCTGTACGCTTTTTCTTATCAGGATGTGTAAAGTCAGAATAACAGGCTATCATACATGCTTCTATTTTACTTTTTGCGAGTATCGCCCTTACATTGTTGATTGTTTTATCACTACGATCTGGAAAGAATTTAATACTAAAATCAACTCCATCTAAACCTAATTCAGCAGCAAGATCAATCCAATCCGTCACCGTACTTTTTCCTGAGAAGATGTCGTCGTAAAGAGATACTGGAAGACAACTAAGTTTCATATATTCCCATTATATTGATATAACAATTAAGATTGGTCATTAGAAGATTGATAGACATTATATTCTATACAGTTAGGGTATGCAAGGATTTGTTGTACGCACCTTTCTTACTGAATTCTATATAGTCATATAAAAGAGTGTGTAAAGTTATTGGCATGAATATCATGGATCATACAGTTTTTAGTTTTAGTTATTTACGCATATCCCATTAATTATTTATTTTATGGGTACTTTGTTCTTGGCATGTATTATATTGAAGCATAGGGTATTTATTCTGTAAATTACTGCTTTTTAGTGATTCACAATAGTAATATAATTATTGTTTAAATGTTGAAAACAGTTGCATTTTTTGTCACATGGTGTGACATTGGTAAAACCTCTCTCCCGTCAGCACTACACTGGGTTTATAGCCGCTTTTTTATAGGGACATATATTTGCCTAACTATAAAAAAATGTAAGATCGGGGATCGGAATACAGAAATCAAGGAATCAAGGAATCAAGGAATCAACGGTATGAATGACATTTAGTCATTCCCCGGGTATGAATGACATTTAGTCATTCCCCGCCTACAGAAGAGAAGATTGAGTAATTGAACCAATAGGGAGGTTCCGTCCCTACAAAGAGGAAGTATACCACTAAGAAGTATTCTTAATAATGGGATACGCTTTAGTAAAATGAAAAAGTTACACTTTTCGTTACATGGTGTAACTTTGTAAAATTACTCTAATCCCTGTGGTAGACTGGTTTTATGGTAATTTTTTGAAATTTTAAGAATTTTGATTTTTGTGTGATTTTCGGGTTTACTGAATTTCCTAACCACTGAAGTCATCCTCCATTTTTTCCATGTCTGATTGTATTTTTATGAAATTGTTGGACAGTCATTTTCCTCTTCCTATTTATAGATTTTGTTGTGTCAATAGAAAATTTTGTTAAATTTTATTGTTCACTATGTATTAAAACAACGGGTTAGGAGTCCTTGCCCCTACGAAATATTAAACAAACGGACAGGGAGACTCCATCTTACAAAGAGAAATTTATCGGTACGAACGATTCTATTTATGAGATACACTGTTACTATATATGGAAGTTCCTTAAGGTCTTGTACTTCATCTTCAAGCAGCAACGTTCTTAGCTCATTCATTAGTTGACATGGTAGTTCTCATTTATAGGTAATAATATTTTCATAACAAGAATTTTAGATGTGAAATTTCAAACTGGTCTAAAGTCAGTCCCAGAAAGGGTTTATAGATTATCCTGAAAAATGCGTTATTTTTTATTTTTTTTTTAATAATTTCATACTATGCAATTGTTTAAACTACTCTAAACCTTGTTCTGGTATGGGTTTGTAGGCATATCAGATTTTGATTTCCTTTTCATAACAACTTTTTACGACCTACTTTTACTGAAATATATTTTTACTGAAAAATATATATATAGTAACATAATAAAATAGGTATGTCAAGTTAATAATTAGTATTTGTGATGTTTTTCTAAATATTCTTTACTTATGTTATTCAAGTAATAGGATACTATTTCATTATTTTTGTCTTTTGTTGTTTATTAGTTAGGTTTTCTTCAATAATTTTTATGGTTGTTGTGTTTTAGTTGAATTTTTCTATGTGTTAATTCGTTATTTTTTATTAGGGATTTTATGGAGTAATGATGGTTAATCGTCTGAATCGCGAATTTCACAAATTACACGGATTGCACAGAAAATATCACTATATAGTTGAATTACATCATACACTAACAAATAATTTAATAGATATGATATAATATCTCCAAGTTCTGGCAACTCGCTATTGCCTTAGTCCTACAGAGGGTACAAATTATAACTTTTATAATCCCCTGCCTTCAACTATATTAATAGTCAAAAGGGATTTGCAAGATCATGATTTTGGTATTATATTAATTCATTTTGATAAACAGGATGCAAATTCAATGGAGAATAAAGACCAGTTTGATGCTATGTTAGCACTTGCCGAGATTGGTGCAGAGAGAATAGAACGACGTAGAACTACTGAATTTCAGATATTCATTTCATATACAACATTAATTGTTCTCGGACTTTACGTAATTATCACAAAAAACGATGAAATTATCTCAAAAAATAATATCCTGGGTACAATCTTTATGAATAATAGTGCAATGTGGGTGTGCTTAACATTGGGACTCATTAATTTTATATACATTATATGGCAAGTAGGACTTGGTAGAGCAATGGAGAATGATGCTGTTCGAAAAAATGTTTATGTTAAGAAAACTCAAGATTTAACGGATCATTCTCCACCTGAAAAAATTCGTGGTAAAGGGTTAGAGAATAGTATCATAGTCAATGGACACTATCTTCACCAATTCTGTGATCTACACTTAATAGTTAATCATTGGTCTCGTTTCTTATTAATTGGAATACCAACATTATTGCATACAATTCTTTTGTATGAAGTATTCATACTGACGAATTATCCAATATATGATTTTGTAATATTAATTCTTTTTCCTGTTAGTTTAATTATAGCAGGGATAATAATGGAGATATGCAGATATATAAAGACTTAGGAAAACACCAATGCACCATAAACGAACTCTAATCCGTAATAAAACGCATTTTCATGACGCTATATAGCCTTAGTACTGAGTGTTAGTAGGTTAAAAACAATTCTGAGAAATGTCAGTTAAACTATTCTTACCGTGCCAATGAATAAGTCCCTCTTTTCAACCGAATTAGAAGATGATGCCAAATCCCAACACACGGTTATTAGTATACGCACATGGCATGTGAATCTAAACCCACGTGCCATGCCGTCTCTCGGTTTTGCCAAAGGATTTTTACCTGCTCCCTCAAAAACCCAATCAGATTTGAGCGGGAACACAGTTCATGTAGATTGGCGTGGTCCCTTTGCAACACAAGCAGGCGCGCTTATTGTTGAAATTACAACCGATAAAGGATTAAAGGGATACGGTCTCGGTGGTGGAGGTCTTGCAGGTGCAATGATTATTGATAAACATCTTCAACACTTTGTCATAGGACGCGACCCACTTGATGTTGAAGATATATGGGATAACCTCTACCACATTACATCAATTTATGGACGTCGTGGACTGGTAATCTATGCACTAAGTGGTGTTGAACTTGCACTTGTTGATCTATGTGGTAAGATTCTGGATGCTCCTGTGTATAGTCTATTTACAGATACTCCGAAATTGAAAATTCCAGCCTATGCAACCGGTACAGATGTCGGGTATTATGTAGAAAATGGATTCACAGCATGTAAAATACCTTTAAAAAATGGATTAAAAGATGGTGAAGAAGGTTTTGATGAAAACCTTGAGATCATGTTTACTGCACGCGATGTTCTCGGTAATAATGTAGAACTGATGGCAGATATCTACTTACGTTGGGATGTTGACTATACGCTTCGTTTTGCTGATGCAGTTGCTGATGTTAACCTAAAATGGATTGAAGAACCGATACCACTTGACGACTATGCTGGTATGGCACACCTGGTTAAGGAGATCGATTCAACTTGGATTGTTTCTGGCGAACATGAATTCACAAGATACGGTTTTCGTGAACTACTACGATGGAAGGCTGCAGATATGATTCAACCAGATGTTAGTTGGGCAGGTGGATTTACTGAATGTCTACGTATTGCCAGAGAAGCTGCTGAACTTGGTATTCCGACTTGGCTTCATCAAGCAGGAACACCTTGGGGATTACATCTAACCGCATGCTTACCGATGCCTTGTATGGCAGAGACCTTTGGTCCCTCAAGAAATGAAATCGAAAACGAACTGTATCAATGTTTACGATCAACGCCTTATGACGGTTTTTTTACACTAAACGACGCACCCGGTTTTGGTGTTGATATTGATGATGCCTTACTTGATGACTATACTGTTGAGTGATTAATTCCTGGCTTCTGTAGGAACGATCTCCGAATCGCGATAGTAATACCATTTCTAAATAAATAGGTGTCATAAATATGCCTATATATTATATTCGGAGCGGTTTCAAACTGCTCCTACCGGGTTGGGTGAAAGTTCAGGATAACGGCTTGCTATAAACATATCGTTCCTACCAAATCAACCCCGAATCCGAGTATAGCATTTGTCTGAACTCAAGAAAGTTCAGGATAATGGCTTGCTATAAACATTCCGTATTGTCTGAATCGCTGATTACACGGATTACACGGATTACACGGAGAAGAGTGGTTGGTAACATTCATTTTTTTTACTAACCAACAAACATCCACCTACAGAATGCGTTAGATAAATGTCATATGAAGATTCAGTTTTTATTTGATATTTTCCTTACGAAGTCCGAATCAAGGAATCAAGGAATCAACGGTATGAATGCCATTTAGGCATTCCCCCAATCAACGCCGAATCCGCGTTGATTTGACGATTCCGACAAAAAAATCTCTCCGAATTCAATTTTTTAACCCTTAATGCTTCTAAAATTAAGAAACCAATTATTACATGTAGCGTTAATTTTTACGTTAACATATACGGGTTTCTTAGGCACTTTCCGCTAATATAAACCCTCTTTCCAAAATAGTATACCGTCAATTAATCGAATGACTTCTATTCATTTTTGGGAGATGCTTCTGAATGAATGCAACTCAGAAAGTTGATAAACTTAATTCACTCCTGAATGATCATCATCAGTACCGAGAAACATGTCTGAACCTAATTGCCTCAGAGAATACGCCATCACCTTTGGTTGAAGAACTTTTTGACGAAAGGTTAGCAAGGAGGTACGGTAATTATACTGGTATTGACCTATTACAGCGAAATTATAAGGGTAATCGTTATATTGCAAAAATAGAGACGTATACACAAGAATTAGCGAAGGAGCTTTTTGGTGCAAAGCACGTTGACCTGCGGCCTTTATCAGGAAACATAGCGGGGATTGCAACGACATTTGCATTAGCTGAACCTGGCGATATTGCATTAGAGGTACATAACGGACATCGTTATGCAAGAAAACTCTTATCATCACCACTTGAAGTAGAACTCCAATCAATTCCTATTCCGTGGGATGGACCCAAATCGAACATTGACCTGGAGGCAACCATTACACTGATTGAGGAACATAAACCAAGAATTCTAAACATCGGTTCCGGGGTTTTTCTGTTTCCACAACCTGTTGCTGAACTGAAAAGGGCATTGCAAAATGCGAATCCTAATTCCTTCCTTATATACGACGCTGCACATGTAATTGGATTTATCGCTGGTAAGAGATTTCAATCCCCATTTGAAGAAGGTGCCGATGTCATTATTTCCAGCACACATAAAACCTTAGCAGGACCACAGGGTGGAATCGTTCTAACAAATGATGAATCAATTGCAGAACGAATTGGAAAGACTCTGTATCCATTGCTAATGAGTAATCACCATCTAAGCCGTCTACCTGCATTGGCAGGTACGTTTATAGAGTGGATGGAATGCGGTTCTGCACATGCAGATGCAATAATTGCCAACGCTAAGGCTTTGGGACAGGCATTAACGGATCATGGTGTGCCAATGTTAGCCGAAGAAATTGGATATACTGAGTCACATACATTGATTCCAATTGTTGATAAATATGGTGATGGTGGTGATCTTGCAAATCAATTAGAGGATTGTCATATTATTGCAGGTGCTGCACCGATGACACCGGATGTTGGGACTTCTGGATTAAGGTTTGGTGTACAGGAAGTTACAAGATGGGGAATGACACCTGAAGACGCACCTGATATTGCAGAATGTATCGTTGATGCACTTTCAGGCCAGTTACCTGAGATGGTTAAACCCAAAGTTGAGAAAGTAGCTGGAAGGTTTAATACACTTCAGTTTTCTGTATAGATAGTTATTAGTAGAATACTAATTTAAATTAATATTACTGTTGTTAAATGTTGGTGTTTTTACCAAAATGTTGATTTTTTACCAATAGAAACGTTATTTGGGGTGCTGTAAAGTACGGAGAATAACATAAAAAGGAATAAAACTATGCAAAATGGTACACCCGGTTGGGTGAAAGTTGCCGAGTTGAGTGAAGTACCAGAAGGACAACCGAAGGCAATTCAAATGGGTGAAGGACGCAGTATTGCCCTCTTTAATGATGGTGGGAAGATATTTGCAACCGATAACCAATGTCCACATATGGGATATCCCCTAACTCGAGGCACAATTCGAAATGGTATTTTGACATGTGACTGGCATCGCCGTAGTTTCGACTTAGAAGGTGGTGGATGTTTTCATGTGGAATGTGATGATCTCCGCGTATTTCCAGTTGAAATTCGTGGTGAGGAAATCTGGATTGAACCAGGAGATACGATATATCGCAGAGCTGATGAACATAAACAATTACTCCGTGAAGGATTATTAAGTGAAGATCGGTGGACAATGTCCAAAGCAATTGCCCTACTACTAAAAGGTGGTGTACCTGAAGAAGAGGTTATGGGGTCTATTCTCGAACACGTGGCACGACACATCCCTTCTGCTCATGGTGCCGAGGGTGGTGGCGATGTATCTAAACTGATCAATGGTCTTAGAGTCGGAAGTAGATATGAGGGAGAAGATAGACTTATCGCAGTTACCACCTCCGCATGTTCAGCTTCTGGTGAAGCCCGACAAAGGCTTGAAGTTATCCCTCTCCCTGAACCTGTTTCTTGGGAGAAATTAAGTCGATGGGTGCGGATTTTCTCGTTTGAAGGACAATCTGGACGGATTGAAAGATGTCTCTTTACCGCATACCATAAAGGCGATGCCGACAAGTTACCACCCCTGCTTTTTGAATGTGCAGTGGAACCACATTTTATTGACGAACCGCAAATACCACTTTATGTCAGTTATCTATCAGAAGTTGTAGACGAATTCGGTTGGGATAGAACTGCAGACCTATTCTTCTATCTCGGTGCTGACCTTGTTGGACATCATCCAGAAGATCCAGAAAGGTATCGTAGAGATGCCATTAATATTCTGAAAGAGATGATGCCGGTAATTGAAGGGACAGCCTTAGAGAGAACCAATAAGTTTGATGAAGATTCTTTTGTTGAAGCACTGACAAGTGTTGATTTACCCAGGTCGTTTGAGGAAGTTGGGGCTGTAATAAGTGATGGCGTTTACTTAGATAAGGTTATTACCACACTTGTTCTACTCGCAGCTGACAGAATGGCAAATACCCCTGTGAATGTTGATGCGGGGTGGTGGAATTTAACTATGGAACTTAATCTGGCATCATCGTTAAGAAGTGCAAAAAAAGTAGGTGGTGATCTCATCGCAGCGAAAGGTCTTTTCCATGTTGCATGGCAAGTTTTCGCGGATCGTTGGATAAATATACCCACCAGACTTCTTAGTGAAGAGTTAAGTCAAGAAAAGTTGGATGTCGCTAATGAAGAAGAGGGTATTGAAACCGTTATTTCTACAATTGAATCACTCAATGTTCAAGATGTAGGTTCACAAGTGCTCGGATATTTAAATTCTGGCTATTCAGCAGAGAAACTGCTCTTGGCTATCGGTCATTCTGTCCTATGGGATGACACCGGTAGTGAAGTGTTACCTACACTACGTACAGTGTTTGACGAGTGGAACAATGCGGAAGGACATCCAGCCCAAGCACAGCTGTTGGTTGGATTGGCTCGGTATGTTACAGATATTCGTTCTAACACGGATAACAAATCTGCAGCTACCACCGCTATGAATTTCGCTGAAGGCAGAACAACAATTGAGGTCTTTGAGGAGTAATATCCAATGGCTCAAAAAGGTTTGCACTTGCCACGGGCAGAATATATTGAAGCGGTAAATATAAGGGACGAGAACCGAGTCAAATCCTTGTTAGTAGATAATGAGGAACTTCTTGAGTTCATTGATGAACCTTGGTTCGAATTTGATGCTCCTGCAGTTGTGTTTGCCGCTTCAATGGTTGATCGTCCGCTTGTAGAGGTGCTGCTTGATGCCGGAGCAGACATCAACGTTAAGAGTTCATGGTGGGCAGGCGGAACGACAGCACTGCAGCACGCAGCAGGGTCAATGCTCGGATACAGCCCGAAAATGGCTGACTATCTAATCGGACGCGGTGCTACGATTGACGCACATTCAGCTGCAGGTTTGGATATGTTTGAAACACTTGAGGTGTTGATTCATGAAAATCCCGATGTTGTTAACGCACCAGGATGTGATGGCATGTCTCCACTTCATTTCTCAGCGACACCTCGAATTGCCGAACTGCTCCTCAAGAACGGCGCGGACATAAATCTACGTGACCGTGATCATTGGGGAACTGCGGCGCAATGGACAATACGGAGACGACCTGAAGTATGTAAATACCTGCTTGACCAGGGTGCTGAAGCGGACGTTGTCCTCTATTGTGCAAGGGGGTACGTTGAACAGGCAAGAGCAGAATTTCAGAAAAATCCTGAACTACTAAGTCTTAGGTTAAGTATGAAAGCACGTGAAGGCTACATTATCCCTTCGACTGAGCCGCCAAAGGTTACTGGTGACCATCCACAGGTCGTTCCCGGTGGACATGTCTATGCTTATCAGGTCGGACCGACCATGCCGCTGCTTGAAATCGCACTTCAGTCTCAGCAAGCAGCAATCGTTGATCTCCTCATTGACTTAGGTTATGAAATCAACTTGCGAGATTGGTATGTGCTGGTTGGACAAGGACCGAAGCGGTTTGACACTTTGCTGAAGGGATTCCTTGCCAAAGGCCTGGATATCAACGCACTTCAAAGGCATCGGCGTGGCATGTGGACACCACTCCATTGGGTTGCACAACGCGGTTTGACGAACGGTGTTGCTTGTTTATTGGCTAACGGTGCTGATCCAAATGTAATTACGGACAAAGGGCAGACTCCTTTACACTTCATTGCTCAAAAAGGTGTAGGCAAAAACCAGGTGCAATTGTTGCTTGAACACGGTGCGAATTTGAATGTTCAAGATAATGAAGGAAAAACACCCTTTGATTACGCAAAGACAGCAAAACGGAAATCTGTTGCAGACTTCTTGTTAACTTTAGATGAGCAGCAATAAAGTTAATACATCTGCTAAATTAAAATCCAATTCCATTACTATTTGTCAATAATGTTAAGGATCTAAACATGTTGTATGATAAGAATTCACCCTTCTATAGATTGCTTTCAACGAAGTACAAACCTGAAGAGGAAGCACTTGGTATTTCGATCGTTGAAGCACATCCAGAGATTGCTAAGATGATATGGGAGGGACCGGATGAACAAGGACAGCCTTTTGTCAAAGGGAGTACAGCACTGCATTACGCTGCTAATGATGGAAAAGATCAGCTTGTGCTTAAGTTGCTTGAATACGGTTCGGCTATAAATGCAAGTGATGCAAACTGGTATCGTTCTGTTCTTTCTTGGGCGGCTAATAATGCATGGACTTCAACGATACGCTTACTTCTTGCAAATGGAGCGGATCCTATGTCTTTAGATGCGGTTCATGCTGCTGCGTTTGGCGGTTCTTCGTGCGGCGAAGGGCGAGAACAAGAATACGCAGAAACACTGCAGATCCTGATTGATACCGGTGCCGATATGAATGATCGTCGCCATTATCAAAACCAAACACCACTTGGGATTGCTTTAAAAAGCGGGAACAGAGGTGCGATTAAGTATTTGCGTAGCATTGGTGCTGCAGAAGTATAAAATTTGCCGAACTTGTCGGTGTGGTTAACAGTTATGTAGGTTGGGTTGAGGAACGAAACCCAACATGAAAAGTTTTGACGGACTTGAAATGTTGGGTTTCATCTGCGGTTCAACCCAACCTACAAGAACAGTTTTGCCAAGTTGACCCCTTTGGGTAAAGCAACGAAGTGAAACCCGACAGATTGAATTGATGAAAAACACAAAATCTTCGGTTTGGATAATCGTTTCCTGCCGTTGATGTAATAGGAGAAGTATATAATGTTATCAGAAAATGGAAATTTCGTAAAAGTCGCTGCCGCCAGTGAGGTAGAAGATGGAAAACCCAAGGCGGTTAGAGTCGAAGGACATAGTATTGCCCTCTTTCACCATGAAGACTCTATCTATGCAACGGATAACCAGTGTCCGCACATGGGGTATCCGTTAGTTAGAGGACATGTAAAAAGAGGGGTGTTGGCGTGTGATTGGCACGGTTGGAGTTATGATATGGAAGGTGGTGGTTGTTTCACAGGTGGTTGTGATGACTTGGCTACATTCCCTGTCGAAGTTCGCAATGGTGATATCTATATTGATGTCGGTAGTGGTGGTAAGAAACGTGATGATGCACACTACCTGTTATTGAAAGAAGGTTTATTCTCACAGGATGGATGGACACTTTCAAAGGCAATTGCAATTATGTTAGCCAAAGGTGTGTCAGAAGATGAGACGCTTGAGATAATGGTCAAGCACATGGTACGGCACATTACAACATCCGAAGGTGGTGGGGGACGTATTGCAACGCTCATGCACGGAATTAAGGTTGCCCACATGTATGATGTGGAGGATAGACTTATTCCATTGATGATGGCTGCAAGGAATGCCGCAGGTAGGCATAATGATCGTCCACAACGTAGACCATTACCGCCCCCTGTTGACTGGGATAGACTTGAAGATTGGATTAAGGTATTTACTATTGATAAAGAATGGGAAGGGATAGAAAAATGCCTTATCACTGCGAGACAATTAGGTGGACATGAAGATAAATTCATACCACTATTCTTAGAATGTGCTTCTCAATGGTTTTTCCTCAGCCATTCTGGGAACCTAATTAACCTTTGCCATTTAGCAGAAGTGCTTGAAAAATGGGGCTGGGAGATAACAGAAGAGTTGGTCTGTAACCTCGGTGCAAAAATTCTTGGACAAGGTCGTGGTAGACCCGGTGAACGTCTCAGAGAAGCTATACAAAAGGCAGAAGAACTTGAACATATCTTTGATGATCTACCGCAAGAGAGAAACCCTGATTCAGATGTTGAATTCGACGAAGATCAACTATCTGCTGATCTCGTTAGCGGTGACATTGATACCATCTTTGATGCTATTAAGGATGTGTTAACTGCGGGGGTTTCAATTGATAAGATTGCTACTACCATGGTTATGACATCTGCAGATAGAATGGCAAGAACACCAGTTAACATGAGTCCTGGTTGGTGGGATTTACAAGAAGAGATGGAATTGGCTGCCAACATTAGAAAAGTTCTCCGATTCGGTGGTACCAAAGTTGCAGCGAAGGCACTTATACATTGTGGTTGGAGATTTTATGCTAATCGTTGGTTAAACATTCGTCATCAACCGATATCAGAAGCGAGAGAAAGTTCATCTACTAAAGTCCTTGATGAAGATATTGCACTTGATGCCATTATTGATGGAATCGAATCTGTACGTATCCAAGAAATTGGACGGCAGACACGTGAATATCTCAACTCTGGATGCAATGCTGAACGGTTACTGGCTGAAATGGGTCAATGTATCCTAAAAGATGATAATGGCGAAGATCTTCTCAGTACAATTCACATTGTAGATAGAGAATGGCATTACTGTGAAGACCATCCTGCCAGAAATCAGATGATAGTTGGATTAGCACGTTGGGCAACAGATGTACGTAGGAATTCTGGAAACGACTCCGCAGTACAAACTGCACATCGTTTTGCTAAAGGTGAAACCGCAACCGAACTTTACGAGTAGAACTATAAACAAATATAGTAGGGCAAGGTCCTCTGACACTTGCCCTACTTTTTTATCCCATGAGATATTTCAACCTATCAATCCTATTTCTTCTGCTCTGTTTACCGGTTCATGGGGTAACCTTAGAAACCGAGTTTCAACTTGGTGAAAAACAGCAACCAACACTTGATAGATTACTCCCTGATGTTGTACGATATATCGTATTCAATAAGAACAGTGATAAATTGATTGCGAAAGGAATGGATGGGAAATTAGTAGAATGGGATTTAAAGACAAATGAAAAACGTGAAATAGGACATCTTAAATCTAAATGGTTTTTTGCATATTCTTCGGATGCAAATTGGCTCTTAATCCAGAAACCAAACAACGATATTACACTACATAGCCTTGACGATGATAATGAGATCTTAATTACAAACGGAAAATTTGATACTGGCAGTCTTTCAACTAACGGTTCCCATGTAGTTCTATCAGAAGGAGGGAAAGCCTTTCAATATTGGCAACTCAATCATAAGAAAATCTCAAAAATGAAATCTTATTGCACATCCATGCCAATAAGGAACGGTTTAACACTGTCAAAAAATGGCAAATATATCGCAACTGCTGAAGGCACATATAGAGATGGAGAAGGACACAAAACAGTTGTTGAAGTATGGGATTCAATCAACGAAAAACAACCTTTACGAATTTTCAATACTGGTGAAATTCTTGGTGTATGGAATCTGATTTTTTCTCAAAATGAAACACTCCTTGCGATTGATACCCAAAACAATGGTAAATCAGGTATTCGTGTATGGGATGTAAGAAATGGTAGCCAAATCCTTAAGAAATCGGGATTTGAAGCATATTGGACGCGCGCACTTGCTTTTACACCCAATGAAAATTCAAATTCTACAGAATACCTTGCCTCTGGAGATGAGAAAGGAAATCTCCGAATATGGAAAATTCCCGGTGGTGAATCAGTAGTTTGGGAAACCTATCCAACCGGTATCCAAGCGTTAGCCTTCTCACCCAACAGTGAGTATTTGGCAGTTGCGTTGTGGGATACAACTATACAGATATTAAGCTGGAAAACAAATGAATAACAAGAATGAATCTTATGTGGATGAAAAAGGACGTACTCGTTGGCATATTAATGATGAAATCGCACTGAAATTGCAGGAACTATATACCTTTTTGATTATGATTGACTATCCAGAAGGGCACATAACGCGTTATCCTCGTTTAGCACATATAATATCCCGTCATTCAGAATCCGTTGCAGATCTTGTGGCTCAGGATCGTTTGATTGAGGAAATTGGGGGAGTGGGTGACATAGTCGGTACTATTATTACCGAATATCTGCAAACTGGAACCTGCACGAAAATAAAAGAATACGCTGGAGACATTCCTGAGTCTGTTGCTGAACTTGTTCCTATTCCAGGACTTGGTGGGAAAACCATCAAACGACTGTACGAAGACATAGAGGTGGATAGCCTTGCTTCGCTAAGAAGTGCAATTGATACAGGTAAACTTAAGGGGTTCAAAGGAATCGGAAAAAAAACCTTAGAGAAAATTGAGGAATACCTTGACGCGAATCTGTAAAGAACGTGAATTTGTTGAATCTTTCCATGTACAACTACGGGAAGATTCCGATTAACAAATCTAATATGGCTTATGCCGAGTTTACGTAAATTAGAAAGGAAAAAATCGTATGGATGAAAGGAAAAAGAACGAACGACCTACTAACGAAGATATCGCACAGAAACTCATAGAGCTTCATACTATTCTAATAGTAGCCGACTATCCAGAACTACATGCTGGTAGATATCCTCGCTTAGCCTATACAATTTCTCGGATGGAAGAGTCTGTTGCAGAATTGGTTGAACAAGGTCGATTAGAAGAAGAGATACAAGGAGTTGGAGATATAGTCGCAACAATCATCACTGAATATGTTGAAACTGGAACATGTACCAAGTTAGACGAATATGCAAGTGATATACCACAGACAATAGTAGAACTAATACCTGTTCCTGGACTTGGAGCTAAAACAATAAAACGTTTCTATGACGAACTTGGCATTGACAGTCTCGCATCACTCCGAACCGCTATAGATGAAGGCAAGTTCAATGGTGTAAAGGGTATTGGTAAAAAGACAATTGAGAATTTGGAAGAATACCTAAATGAAAACCTGTAAACTGATAAGGAAATAGAATTATGGCAAGTTCGCGAGATACAGGTGAAATGGTTAATGGTAAGAAACATAGGTATTGGATTACCTATTATGCAAGTGGAGTAAAGCGGAGTGAAGGAAACTACATTCACGGTAAAAAGGATGGTCTATGGATAAATTATCACAAAAATGGGGTGGATCGCAAACTATTAATGTAGCAACATAGGTTAGTTTACAGTATAATTTTAACCTTAAAAACGATATGATAAAAGCAATATTTTTTGATCTTGATGGAACCCTTTGTGACTCAGATACAGCATGGGATTTAGCAGTTAGAGATACTTTTCAGCTTTTTCACAAAAAAGTAACACATGCATCCGAAGATGCTCTTGTAAAGGTATGGCATAATGTTCATGAGACGCTATTTGAGCGACTTGACGAGGGGAAATGTACAATGGCAGAGGTAAGAGATTCGCGTTTCCACTGTTTGTTCAACGAACTAAATTTGACATCAAGTGAAATGGTGGAGGAACTCAATGATTTTCTAAGCACACGTTATATCACTAATCTGAAACTCTATGATGATGTTGCAGTAATTGAAGAACTATCCACATATCATATAGGTATCATTACAAATGGGGCAAACGACAAACATACAGATAGTCAACTTTCGAAAGTAAAACATCTTGGATTAAGAGACCGTATACAGTCCTTGACTATTTCAGATGAAATCGGTTTCAGGAAACCACACTCTGAAATCTTCAAAGTGGCTTGTGAAAGGGCAGGTGTCTTACCTAAAGAAGCAATTATGGTCGGTGATTCAATTGATAATGATATTGTCGGTGCGAACCATGTAGATATGACGACTATACACATCAATCGAAATTCAGACGTATCATTACCAAATATCCCGGATGGTCAACCAGGTTATTCAATCTCAAATCATACAATCTCAAATCTATACGACATCTTACGCTATTTGACTATTAGATAATTGCTAATTATCTCAGTGGAAACTTCAGCTTTCGGATTATCTTGATACTGTGTATGATAAACAATTGCTATTCTACCACGATTTCCATCTCGAATAATGATCGGATCTGCTACAGTTGCTTCAGAATTTCCAGTATCAGTTGCAAAGATCTTTTCTGCATACCATTCATCATCGAATTGATCCAAAGGAAAGGGTCTGTCAGATTCAAAGCCTTTTAAACTCGGACATAAAACTCCTGCTATTTCTGTGATAACCATATCTGTGTCGTGTGTATAGACGTCAATCTCAATATCTTCAATGTCCATGAGGTTTTGTAATGCCTCACGCTCATTTGCCTTACCAACTGTAGTGTTATAGCCTAAATAATCCGCTTGATTCCAAATCGTATCACCATCAGTTGTTTCAATCCATTTTTCTGCTATAGAACCGTCAGGCATCGCATTTCCTGCTGGATATATCGCGGCTGGTAAAACACCGTTAAGGATGCAGACATTTACCGAATTGTTTGCTGTTGTCTGGAGCATCCAGTCTCTCAAAGAATCCTCACTCCCAGTAATGCCTACTTGTATGCCTTTAGATTCTAATAATTCTTTCGTCAATTCTGCTTCAGTTCTTGCATTCTCAGGTGTTATCCACCATGTTTTACCAATAAAAATGAGAACATCCTCTGGCGATTCATATACTACTATTTCTGAAGGTTCAATTTCTGTTGCTACTGTATTTTGAAGTTGTTGTGTTTTATTACAATTGGCAAAGGAAAGAATACAACCTATGAAAACAATTACAATCAACAATCTGTTTATTTGCATTTAATAATTCTCCTGAAATATAACGAATATCAACTAATTTCATCTCTTATAATTAAAGTCTCTTTAATGTAGCATAAACTTCCAGTTTGTGCGGTATTTCAAGACACGCTGTTTATCTATTTTTCATTGGATAAACATCTATAGAATGGGTATAATAACCGATTTTACACTAAGACTATTCTGCCAAGAGATAATTGATAATTATCTCCGCTGCAACAACACCTTTCGGATTATGTTTATGATGTGTCTGGTGAACCATCGCAAGTCTACCCCGATTCCCATCTCGGAGAATTAGTGGATCTGCAGATTTTGATTGTGTGTCCCCAGTATCGCTGGCAAAGATTTTTTCAGGATACCACTCACCATCAAGTTGTTCTAATGGAAAAGGTCTATCAGATTTAAACATAACTAAACTTGGCGTTATTGTTTTACCATGTTCAGTGAGATACATAGGCAGCTCTTCAAAATATTCCACATTAATATCCAGTTTGGGAAGATCCATAAGGTTTTGTAGAGGTGCTTTGTTGTTAGCAGTGCCATCCGAACTGTAATACCCTAAATAATCCGCTTGATTCAAAATCGTATCACCGTCCGTTGATTCAATCCATAATTCAGCGATAGATCCTTCTGGCTGTATATTTCCAACCGCATATATTGTATTAGGTAATACTCCATAAAGGAGGCAGACATTTATTTTACCATTGGCTGTTGTTTCAGACATCCAATTCCTGAGATATTCCTCACTTTCAGAGATTTCTACTCTGATTCCATTGGCTTTCAAAAGACTCCTTGTATTCTGAGCTTCTTCTGAAGCATGTTCATAAGTAATCCAAGAAGTACTGCCTGTATAAATCAATACATCTGATTGTTCTGATTGCATTTCATTCGACGCAGCAGATGATTGTTCTTTCTGGACTTTAGTACAACCTAAAAATGATGTTAAACAACAAATGATAGGAATCATCATTATCCATAGATACTTCCGCATTAATAGTTCTCCAT
The DNA here is from genome assembly GCA_964652195.1 of uncultured bacterium. Taxonomy (GTDB): domain Bacteria; phylum Poribacteria; class WGA-4E; order WGA-4E; family WGA-3G; genus MSPOR6. The sequence goes on from CAZZBB010000057.1 coordinate 149,304, forward strand.
AAGTATGTGTCTTCATCCTGAATTAACGTGAGTTTGATAATAGGTGTATAAACTTTATTTTACAAGAATAAGACTCTCTTTGACCTGGTAGGTGCGGTTTCTAACCGCACTATAGGCGTCAATTTAAGAAAAAGGATGTCTGATTTTTTCAATAATAATTATTGTTAAGTGAAAACACCTCCTATATAATGTATAAAAATATTACCTTTTTACTTTATACAAGAGGTGTTTCCAATGAATACATTATCACAAGTTCGTGAAAAAATGCAACAGATTCTAACGACCATTGCCGATGAAGCAGCACTCGAAACAGGGTTTTGCAAAAGAAATCGAAAACTCACAGGGAGTCAGTTTGCTCAGATACTTACTTTTAGTTGGTTAGAAAATCCTGATGCTACCTATACTCAACTTACACATACTGCTGCTTCGCTCGGTACGCCAATCTCACGGCAAGCCATTGAACAACGGTTTACTGCTGAAGCTGCACAAACCCTCAAAGCAATCCTTGACGCGGCTGCGTCCGAAGTGATTGCCGCGGATCCACAAGGTCTTCCACTCCTTGAGCAGTTCAACGGTATCTATATACAAGACAGTTCTTGGATAACACTCCCTGATACGCTTCACGATATTTGGGAATGTGCCGGTAAAAAGGATCATCCAAACAAATCTGAAGTGAAACTCCATCTACGCTTCGATGTTGCTACAGGTACCTTCGAACACTTTCAACTCACTAATGGCATCATCGCTGATAGCACTGTTGAAAAACAGATTGACCGGCTCCCCCAAGGGAGTTTACGCCTTGCGGATCTCGGTTATTTTCGCTACAAACGCTACAAGAACTTACGGATGAAGGCGTGTTTTGGATTTCACGCTATAAAGTTAACTGCTCCGTTTTTGACAATACAGGTAAACCTATTTGTCTACAAAAATGGCTCAAGTTTCAAACCGAAAACATCGTCGAAACAGATATTTTCATGGGTAAAAAAAAGCGGGTCAAAGTGAGATTAGTAGCTCAGAGACTCTCCAAAGAGAAACGGATAAACGACGACAAGAAATCAGATATCGTGCCGGACGAAAGCATACGCAACCTTCACAGGCACGACTTCAACTCGCAGGATGGAATATCTACATTACAAATATCGGAGTGGATCAACTCACTGCAGAACAGATATGTGTCATTGCGCGCATTCGATGGCAGATCGAATTGATATTATCAAAAACTAATTTCACTCGTTTCTTTCTATAATGTTGTACTTTAACTTATCGAAAAAACACTCACCCCACCCAACTCGTCACCAACAGCAATATACTGGTCATTCGGTGCCCAAACGAGGTTTGTGACCCCCGCTGTCAGAGTGGCTTCATGAACCGCACGAGAACTGCGTCTGCCTTGCAATTGCCAAACGTAAACCAGACCGTCGGCACCGCCTGAGACCAGTAGTTTTCCGCTATGTTGAAAACGCACAACTCTGATAAAATCCCGATGCCCGGAAAGCGGAATAGGTTTGGAACCGGCCGGTCCGCTACCGGAACAATCCCACACCGTAACATCCAGACCGCCTCCCGTAGCTAAGAATCGACTCGTGGCATCCCACGAGAGTTCTTGCACTTTCGTCGGATAACCATACATTTGCAAGTCCTCCCCGGTAGACATAATCCAGAAATGTGCGGTCGAATCTTGATCTCCGGTGGCGATGTATTTGCCGTCAGGACTCCACTCAATCACCAGTGATGAACCTTTCCATTCTAATCGGCGGACAGCTTCCGACTGTTGCGGATCCCACAGCGTGACACCGCCGTAGGTAATCGAGGCAAGTTGCCTTTCACGTGGTTTCCATTGAATACCAGAAATCGTGCTCTGATGATCGGGATATTCGCGAACAAGTTCGCCTACAGCGTTCCAGAGTTTCAGCATACGAGTAGCGGCAGAGGCGAGTATCGGTTTTTCGCCGCCACTCCAAGCCAGGTGCTCAACCCATGCTGCGCCCCCGTCAAGTGAATGGGTCGCTTTGCCACTTGTGATATCCCACAACCGAATTTTCCCATCTTGTCCTGCACTTGCAAGTACCTTACTGTCTGGATGCCACGCGATTGACATTGTGCCGAATTCATGCCCTTCAAAGGTATGGATAACCGCTCGATGACGACCTTCAAAAATTGTCACCGGACCGAGAGCCGACGCGGCAGCGATGTATCTGCCATCAGGCGACCACGCCAGATCAATGACGTAGTCGCTGATGGTTGCGCTCCAATTTTCGTGCAGTTGAGAGGGCTGTGCAAAGTGTTTACTCAGTCTGTTCAAGCGAGACATGCTTCAAATCCTTCAGTCAATTCGGTCCGGTCGAGGTTGCGTCCGATGAAGATGAGGCTATTGTAGCGCTCTTCATCACCCCACGGACGGTCGGGACGACCGTCGAAGAGCATATGAACACCTTGGAAGACGAATCGGTTTGGCTGCCCCTTGATACTCAGAATACCTTTCATGCGGAAGATGTCAGTACCTTTTGTCCGAAGCAGATCGCCAATCCAATCGTCCAGACGGCTGGGGTTGAGGTCGCCGGGGGTTGTGATGCCTACCGATGTAACTTCGTCATCATGTTCGTGGTCTGGCTTAAATTCGCGTTCAACAACTTGCTTGACAAGGGTGCCGCTGCCAAAGAGTTGTGCTTGAAATTCGTCGGGGTGATGCTCAGTAAACAGCGCGTAAGCACCGGAGCGTTCAATCTGCACGTCAAAGCGTAATTTGTCCGCTGTGAGATTCAACTCAATGAGTTGTCCACTTGGTTGAAGCGTGCCACCCGCCGAAAGTTCATGCTCATCATCGGAGAAAACGATAACGACTGGCTCAACAGCGAGCTCCAAAGCTTCATCAGTTGACTCATTTACGGGTACCAACGCGAGTTTCATCGCCGGGTCAGGACCTTCTTGAAGAAGTAGTTCATGCGTGCCCTCCGAAAGGTTATAAACACCAGCCCATTCAAAGGGGTACTCCGGTTCCATAAACTGGGGGTCAACCTCCATCGCACGGTCCAGATCGAATCCGCCGACATTGAGAATCTTGTCCATTTCCACCACGGCGTTTTTCGTTCGGTAAAGTTTCGCTGCACTGTTCATGCTGCGAATTCTGCTTTCCAGTTGATCTAACTCTGCCTCGGTCACAAGGTCAATCTTGTTCAACAAAATGACATCGGCAAAGGCAATCTGTTCACGAGCCTCGTCGCTGTCATCGATGTGCTGCCAGATATGTTTAGCATCAACCACCGTTGTGACGGAATCCAGTTGCAGTTTCTCCTGCATTTCGGTGTCCATGAAGAACGTCTGAGCAACTGGGCCGGGGTCCGCAAGGCCTGTGGTTTCGACCATGATGTAGTCGAACTTATCGCGACGCTTCATCAGATTCCCCAAAATACGGATGAGATCACCGCGCACCGTGCAGCAGATGCAACCATTGTTCATCTCGAAAATCTCTTCTTCGGCACCGATGACCAAATCATTATCAACACCGATCTCACCAAATTCGTTTTCGATGACGGCGATCCGTTTGCCATGGTTTTCGGTGAGAATACGGTTGAGAAGCGTAGTTTTACCAGACCCTAAAAAGCCTGTCAACACGGTGACGGGGACTTGATTGTCTATCATGGTTTTGTTCATCTTTCTCTCCTTGTTGAATTTAGCCAGCGGTTAAGCTAACGATGTCCGTCTGCTCAACCTCCGCCAGCGGTTTGTGAACTTTGTATTGCCGGGTTTTCCTGGTGTCTCCATGATTGCAATGACCGTTTCAATAGGCGGACAGCCTTCTTCGGTGCATTGCAACTCAGTAATCATTACGGAGACATCTTCTGATAGGTCAAAAGCTTGGGAAACCCACGATTTGACTTGGGTGAGTTGCTTTGGGTCACTCTCTTTTTCAGAATTGAGAAAATTTAACACTGTTGTATGGATTCCTTGCATGTCAATAACGGTTGGGGAAACCCACCCTACAGGGTGGACACCCATCAAGAATCGCAGGATTATGATTTAATATTGCTCTGTCCTACATTTTTAGAAATTGAGTTTATACAAGAATTTCGCATTCCGTCCGGGTTCCGGCATTGACGATTTGATGCGGGACAGATGTTCACGATAAGTTGTATCAAAGAGGTTTTCAATCTCAAAAACGACCATATTCTCACGCTGCCACCACGAAAAATTAAGATATCCCCCAATATCATAGACGAGATAACCGTCTGTCGGTTCCTCAAATTCTCCGAGTCGGGTTTGGCTGCCTGAAATACGGGATGTAACATGCAAATGCAACGGTGTTGTCGGCGTGTAACTGATGACAAATTTGCCGTTGAGGGGTGGGATACGCTCCAGCGGTTGCCCACTGGTTTGAATAGTTCCGTGGATGTAGCTCATATTCAACTGAAAATGGACCCGTGAGATGACCTCACCGCCTATCTGAATTTCAGTTCCATCCATCACAACATTGTGTCCCATGTATTGATAAATCCACAACCATCCAGCTGCCCCACTGCCCCACTCCTTTTCACCGCTGTTCGTCGGAATGAGGTAGTTCTGTATCTGATTCCTGAAAAGTGCAAGATTGAGTCTGAACCTGTCATTAGCGTATTTGACGAAGAGTTCAGTGCCATATCCATTCTCAGATTCCAGCTCTGAATTGCCGATTTCGTAGGAAAAGACTGCCAAGTGGGGTCCATCGCTGAAAAGTTCCTCAATACCGGGTGCGCGAAACGTCTTCATCAGGGTCGCTCCAGTACTCAACCAATCCGTCCAATGGTAAATTCCAGAGGCGGCACCGGAAACACCACCGAAATCACGCCGTTCGACGCGTCCAGCTCGGACAACTGCTCCGGGTCTAAACGGTTCCGCCCGTCTAATGTCGTATCGGATAGCTCCTTGTAAGGTGAATTTGTCAAAATTCCGCTGGTTTAGAAAAAATCCTGCCAACGCGAATTCACGGGTGTGGGGTGTCCAGTAAAACCCACCTGTGGCATGGTCTCGGTACTCACCCCAAATACCCGCAACGGCGTTGTCTAACACGTGAGCCATTGCTGAGACATTGTAGGTTAGCACCCCGAATTCCACACCAAGTGTCCCGTTCGACTCCAACTCTTGATGTTCATAACGCGTATACGCAGCTTGGAGTTTTACCTTTTCAAGCATCCTTGTATTGAATCGGTATTCCATCTGTCCTTCATAGCGTTGCTTGTCAAGTGCGATGTTAACTCCGCTGATATGTCCTTCTGGAGAACCAGGAACACCGTAATCTGAACGATAACTGCTTCCAGATGTACCGATGAAGCCCCACGGCTTAATCAGCGAGGCACCGCCTGAAAAATTGACGTTTGAAAGGGCAGTGTTTCCAAGGACACCCACCGGCGTTTGTATGTCGGATGCGCGCCGCCGATTCCATTCAACATTACCAGCAAAATCACCAATTGGGACAGTAAAACCTGTCGTTCCAGTCAAACCTGAGTTTACAGATTCAGCTTGGAACGTTAGATGCATATCAAGTCGTCTCGGTAGAATTTGAGGGATGTGATTGCTTTTGACGTTGATAACCCCACCAAGGGTACTTGACCCGTAAATGAGTGATGCAGGACCTCGTGTAATTTCAACACCTTCAGCGGTCGTCGGATCAATAGAGACGGCGTGGTCGGCACTGGAGGCAGATTTATCCCCTGTCCGTTCGCCGTTCTCTAAAATAAGCAGCCTGTCACCGCCCAATCCACGAATAACTGGACGGGCTATCGCACGACCCATCGTTCGTTGTGAAACACCTATCTCATTTGCCAACGTGTTCGCCAAAGTCATACCTAACCGTCTTTGGAGGTCTGCTTCATCCAATGCTAAATCGGTTGTTTCCTCAAACTTTGAAAGAGATCGATTTGAACCGTATACCCTGACGGTTTGCAGTTGAAACGACAGTGTCTCCAGTTCAACCTTGAGATGAGGCGTAAACGCATTGACATTAACAACCTGTTCAAACCTATGATAACCGACCTTCAGGAACTGAAGGGTCAGCACCCCTTCTGGCACTGCGTCAAACTTAAAACGACCGTTTGAATCGGTCCTCACACTTCTCTCAAGTCCCGTAATCTGGACTCTAACTCCACTAAGAGGAGCATGACTCCGTTTTTCAGTAACTTCTCCTTCCAAAGACTGCATTGTGTCCAAAGCACTTTGGACATCCTTGAGATAGCAGAACAGGCATCCTACTATTCCAAATACGAATACGAATAAGTGAGGACACTTTCCAAGTGTCCTCACTGTGGAAGACCTGTGCGAACAAGCACAAGTGCTTAACATGATGTTCCCCTTATTTTACTGTTACTGGTATCGGGAGTGCTGCTGTGAAGTCAGGATGATCCCCATGAAGAAGTTGCAGTTTAATTTCCGTGGTTCCTGCTTTCAATCCAACAACTTCAAATTGTAACTCTTCTTCATGATCATGTTCTTCACCTTCATGGTCGTCATCTTCATGATCCTCATCTTCCTCTTCGTCCTCATGCAAATGGATGTCAATGATAGAGGAATCGTACCCTGTCAGACTCAAACTGAAGGCTTCCGCTCCATCATGGTCATCGTCGTCATGTCCAGGTTCGTCATGTTCATCTTCACCCGGCGGGAGTGCTACTTCCTCGAGATGGACTTCCGCTTCGTTTGCGTCAATAAAGACAACATGTACCTCAATTTCTTCACCAACGTCAACGGTGAGACCGCCTTCTTGGTCGCCTTGATGTTGATGATAAACTATTGTTCCATTAACTTCCAAGTTAAAGCCGTCTGCATCAGCGTGAAGGGGTGCATCCATATCGTGTGCGTGGCCATGATCATCATCATGGATGGGATTATCATCTTCGCCACAACCTCCCATGAAAGGAAGTACAGCGACAAGGGTTAGTAATATTATTCGAGAAATGGTGTCAGAAAAGTCGCGTTCAAATAAATATGTAAACATTGTAATCTCCAATTTTGTTTTACAGCACAATTATGTGCTAATAATAAATGAGTTGCAGAGGATAGATATAAAAGCTCACAAAACTAAGCAAACACCATACCCATTGTTATGTTTGCAATGGTAATTGTAGATGTTTCTGCCCTCTACATAAAATTAAACAGAAGTAAATGATAAAATGATAGAATGATACAGAATTAAATGCTATTTTAACTATGGAAATTATAGAATTAGATTGAATAGGAAAATATAGGAGGGGCGCGACTCTGGATGGTTGTTATAGAACTGGTAGGCCAAATATCAACTTCTCTTAGTGGAAGTGTTCTAAGGCAAAACGTAGGGGATATGATTACCTTTGGTTGGGTTTCGACTTGGAAATGTGTGTTGATAAATACACACGCAGCACAACCTTCTTCTGAATGTGACTGTTCTGAGCGTTCATTTTCATTTTCATGACATGATACATGCTCATAACATGATACACTCACATAGCATGCATCATGCAGCAGTGGGGCAAAACTGAGCATCACTGCGTAACAAATTATACCACTCAAAATTAGTAATTTTGTATTGGAATTGTACTTTTTCAAGATTCCAAACCTATATGCTGACTGTGTATTATTTTTATATAGTATACTGTACACATTTTACGAATGCAAATATTTTTTACACAGTACATTACAATGAACTTCTCAATAATGGCGTGATGTATATCAAAATATTACGCTGAAGCATATTTTGACGGGTCAAACATTTTTATATTAAATTGAAAATAAAATGATGAAAAGTACACCTCTAACAATTCACATACATATATCACAAAACAGAACCACATAGTAATAATAACCCAAGTTGCTACTAACAGATTTTGATCGTTTCAACTCACCATAATATAAATATATTACAAAAAGTATATTTTGACTTGACTAATATAATATATTATGATACTATGTTTATTACATAAAAGCATATCATGAAAAGTTGTTATGAAACTTTCATAACAGTAATGAAAAACAATTTAAATCTGAGAAGCCTACAAACCTATACCAGGTCAAGGTTTAGACCACTTAAAACAAAACGAAGTATGAAAAATCAAAAAAATAGAAAAGTGACGATTTTTCAGATATATCTATAAACCCTTTCTGGGATTGATTTTAGATCAGTTATGATTTTGAAATTTAAAAAATGTGTTATGAAAATAATACACAGGGTTTACACAATTTTGTAATACAGAGGAATATTATGTATAATTGTTGTAAGTGTTAAAATCGTTCTTTGTTACCACAGAAGTCTTATAGAATTTACACACATAACCAAACAACAAAAACTCTTAAGAATACGTCTAAATTCACCTATATGAAATGTCATATTGAACAAGGACAACGAAATGAAAAAAGGACAAATTTAGAATTTTTTATTTTTTCATTTAGAACGCTATAAAGTCAGTCTATGAGAGGGGTTACAGGGGTGATTTACACCAATTTCAAAGTTACACAAGGTAACGAAAAGTGTAACTTTTTTCATATTTTACTTCTTCTGAAAATACAAGAGTTAATCAGAAACAACAATAAACCAAAACTATAAACTACAGTATTATTTAATGAATTTATTATGTTAAGGCTTTGGCAACATCATAGAGTTATCAAGAATATTGTGACAGTATTATTCAGTATAGTGTTCGTTTGCATAACTGCAACAAGCAATACCAATGCTAAAGAGGATTCAGAGATGAAAAAGAACAGAATCCAGATTTACAAAGAAAACCCACGTTACTGGCAATATAAAGGCAAACCCGTTCTGCTATTTGGTGGTTCTGTTGATGATAATCTGTTTCAGATACCTAATCTCAAAGAGCATCTTGAATTATTAAAGTCAGTCGGTGGAAATTATGTTAGGTCTACGATGGGTTGGACTGAGGCAGTCGATGTTCCTCCCTTCAAAAAAGTCGGTGATCTATATGACTTAAATCAGTGGAGCGATGAATTTTGGACACGTTTTCGGAACTTTATCAGATGGACTCACGAGATGGATATTATTGTCCAAATTGAAGTCTGGGCAACTTTCAACTATTATAGAGATTATTGGGAAGTCAATCCATATAATCCAAAAAATAATAGCAATTACACCGCAGAAGAGACAGAGTTACCCACTGTTGTCAATAGTCATCCAAGTGCAGCGAAAAATAACTTCTTCCGGTCAGTTCCAAAAAAGCGAAATCAGAAAATTGTACTAAAATATCAACAAAAGTATGTGGATAAACTTCTTTCTGAGACACTACCTTATGGACACATACTCTACTGTATGGACAACGAGACGGCAGTTACACCAGCATGGGGTGAATACTGGTCAACTTACATTAAGAATCGAGCAGCCGAAGTTGGTCGTGGGGTTGAAACAACTGAGAGTTGGAATCCGTGGGAAATATATCATGAACAACATCGAAATACAAAAGATCACCCAGAAATATATTCCTTTTGTGATATATCACAGAATAATATGCAGAAACGGCAAGCACACTGGGACAACGCACAGAAATATAGGGCAGAACTCTCACCGATCCGTCCCATGAATAATGTTAAGATCTACGGTGCTGATACCGGGAAATACGGTACGACACGAAATGGGTTAGAACGGTTCTGGCGTAATATCTTTGGTGGACTCGCTTCAGCACGGTTCCACCGTCCACCCAACGGACTCGGTTTGACTAAGACAGCACAAGCGAGTATTAAGAGTATGAGAATGATTACCGACGAAATGGATGTGTTCACTTGCGAACCCAATAATGATTTGTTATCCAACCGAGAAGATAATGAAGCGTATGTTTTCGCTAATCCCGGTAAAGAGTATGCTGTATATCTCCCAAAAGGCGGTTCGGTTGATCTCGATTTGAAAGTTAATAAACAGAAGGATGCCAAAACAGTTAATCTAAGATGGCTAAATATACGTAAAGGCGAATGGAAAAAAGAACAGGAAATTCCGTTCAGCAGTAGTATAACACTATCTCCATCCACTGAATCTCATTGGGCAGTTTTGGTTAAGATTGAGTAACCTATGTTGTTCCTTATGTAGCACAATCTGATAGAATGTGTCTGTAAGGACGTAAAATAACTGTTAACGCTACGAAACTTGCGAAATATACATTATACTCTATAAAAACGGTGTTTGCAATTCTAAAAACTTTTAGGTAGCAACTTGAGTTACTATATTAAGTATATGAAACTTGAGAAAATCTGAAATCTGTTGATTTGAAAGATCACGCGAATAATCATTGATTAAAAGCAATGCAAAACCCTACATAATCTGGGTTTCACACAAAGAGGTAATACAATGAAAAAGTTGAACCGATTCACACTTCAATTATTATGTATACCGCTTCTATTTCTGTTAATACCGATGACAGCAACATCTAACCCCAGCTTCTATCTTGAAGGTGTAAGTATTGCTACAGGGGAAGACGATGATGATTTGCTGCCATCGCACATACGGAATTCAGGTATTCACGAACCTATCCGTTAGAGATAGGCAACCTAAACTATTTTTGGAGAGCCGGTTCGCAGCTTAATATATCAGTATACTATGAAAAAAATGAAAGCGGCGGATCACTCAATTCCACGATAGGGTTTCACGGTGGGGGCGGACTTACATACGACTTGCTAAAACAGTCAAGATTGACGATTGGTCCATATCTTGGTATCTTTTATTCTAACAATAAACTGGATAGCGGAATTCGTCTTAGTTATTTCACGACTGAACTTGGGTTGGAGATAGACGTTTACTCAAAGGTGAGTCAAATTGGAAGGTATACGCGTTCTTTGATACTGTCATCAAGACAAGTACATATAGCATCGGCATCAGTCTCCACTAATTTGGCGTAATCCCCTTAATCCGAGATAAGGAATACAACAAGCTATGATCAACAAAATAAGAAATTGCATAGTCGTTGCATTATTATTCATGTTCCTAATTCCACTTGCATCAGCACAGCTCACACCGAACATCTGGAAGAAATATATCGGTGAACCTGCACCGATAGGAACACCCGACCTTATTGACCACTCTTACGCAGGTTATAAAAATGGAACAGAAGGCATACCCGAAGATTTTGACTATCCTGTCTACAATGTTACAGATTATGGAGCAATCCCAAACAATGATAAGTCAGATACAACTGCTATCAGAGCAGCACTTGACGCAGCGGCTGCTGGTAGTTGTATCGTGTTCTTCCCACCCGGACAATATGATGTCTTACTTGCTGACGATATAAAAGAGCCGTTTGTCATTGTAGGGCATCATACAATCGTACGTGGAAGCGTTGCACAAGGCGCAGGCAACGGTGGAACAACTATTAAGGCACATGATGCCATAGCGTCAAATTCACCATTTTTATTTGGAACAGTCAACGCTGAATTTGATTGGGGGTCAAAACAAACGTCAAAGGGGCATACCCCAGTGGAGCAAAGTCCTTTGAGGTGTATAACGCAACCAATTTGATGAACCGTAAATATACTGCAATCAGAGGGTTTGGTCTTCGTGGAGAGGATTTTGAGAAATATTCCTCACGACCTATATCTGAGTTCCCTGAGTCGTATACGCGCATCCGTGAGGGAATTACACTTAGAGAATATCATGAGATTGATAGACGTTCAAACGTGGATAGACCAAGCACGTGCAAAAGATGATGGATCACCCGCTTTCCAAAAGGGAATTGCGAATCTCAAACGGCTGCTAACAATCCTTATACCTGAAAACAACGTTGCTACCGAACTACCCAAACCCATTCAACCCGGAAACATGGATTCCATATCACTTGGCAGAACCAGCGTAGGTGCACCTGACAATTTATACTGTCTGTGGGACAGAGGCACGGACATTAGCATTGGGACTAATGCCTGCGGGTACCTATCAAACGAAAAACCGTGCCGCATACTGGGACGGAAAAAACACACAAGGTGAACTTGTGGCAAGTGGTCTGTATTTCTATACACTCACCGCAGGCAACTTCACCGCCACACGCAAAATGCTAATTCTGAAATAGTATCAAATGACTATAGGAGCCTCAATGCAAAAGAGACAACCGACGATCGGTGAATATCTTCTCAAGAGCCTGGAAAGTTACGAAGTCAATCACATTTTCGGAATCCCTGGTGATTATGTGGCACAATTCTTCGGGCTTATTGAACAGAGTCCAATTCAATGTATAGGCACGACGCGAGAAGAGACAGCGGGATATGCCGCGGATGCCTATGCCCTCGTAAAAGGCATCGGCGTTGCGTGTGTTACCTACGGCGTCGGTGGGTTATCCATGGTGAACGCCGTCACAGGTGCTTATGCTGAAAAATCACCACTCTTGGGTCATTAGCGGCAGTCCAGGGATAAACGAGCGCGGTAAAGATGCATTTTTGCACCATAAAGGTAGGGATTTCTACACGCAGCAAAATATCTATGAAGAGATCACTGTTGCTTCAACACTGCTCGACGAACCCATTACTGCCTTTAGTGAGATAGACAGAGTGTTGGATTCTGTCTATCGGCATAAACGTCCGGGTTACATTGAGTTGCCGCGGGATATGGTGAATCAGTGAGGCAGTGTCTCTTACCGCCCTTCAACAGGCGAATCAGCAAGTGAACCCGAAACGTTGAATGCCGCCTTAGCGGCTGCGATTGACTTCATCAATCAAAGCCAAAATCCCATCATTTTAGCGGGTGCTGAACTTCAGAGATTTGGCTACCAAGACAAATTAATTTGGCTCGCCGAAGCAAAACAAATCCCGGTCGTGACATCCATACTGGGCAAATCGGTAATGCCGGAGGCACATCCGCTATACGTGGGGCTTTATGGTGGCGCGATGGGTAGAGATGAAGTCAGGATGCTTGTCGAAACGTCTGATTGTGTTATTCTGCTCGGTGCCTTCATGACGGATGTCAATCTTGGGATTTACACGGCTAACCTTGATCAAAGTCGTCTCGTCTCTACGACTTCGGATAAAATAAAGGTCGGCTACTCAACTTATGAAGCTGTTAGGTTTGCGGATTTTATCGATGGCTTACAGGTCCCGAAACTCCAAAAAAGAGGGGACATAGACTTGGAGTGGGTATTGACGGTCCCAGAACCCTTTGAGATGGTGGCAGATCAACCTTTAACTGTAAACCGTTTGTTCCAAGCACTGAATCAATTTTTGAACGATGAACTGACGGTAATTGCCGATACCGGTGACAGCCTTTGGGGTGCGATGAGATTACGACTCCCAGAAAACACCCAATTTATTTCTCTTGCCTACTATACTTCAATGGGTTTTGCAATCCCTGCTGCGATCGGTGTCCAATTGGGCGATCCTACTTCTCGACCGCTTGTGATCGTCGGGGATGGCGCCTTCCAAATGACCGACACCGAACTGTCAACATCTCTGCGTTATGGACTCAATCCGATTGTTTTGATTTTGAATAACAAGGGATATGGCACCATCCGTCCTCTCGTTGAAGGTGCCTTTAACGATATAAGGAATTGGAATTACACGCGTTTCCCCGAATGCCTCGGTGGCGGATGTGCCTTTGCCGTTGGGACCGAGGACGAATTTAACCTGGCCATGAAAGCCGCTCTCGTAGAGACGCAGCATTTTGTCCTCATCGAAGGCGCATCTTGACAAATTCGACATGTCGCCCGCACTGACTCAGTTGGCAAAAGAGGTGTCTAAGAAATCTTGAGTCTCCAGACATGCTCTGAATCCGCTAGCACTCTCACCGTTCATCACAGCTGGCTATTTCACCGCAACGCGCAAGATGTTCATTCTCAAGTAAACGCCATCGTTGAATCAATAAGGAATCGATTCATAATTCACAAAACATAACAGTTTGAATTGACCGTACCCCTTCATCCTCGACAACATCCATTAATAGCCCTTAACGTCGTAGAAAAAACCCGTCATCAGAGGATACATTATGTAAAAAATAAAACCTTTCTTTTCTTATTTTTTGTTCATTTAATTAGCACGCGACCGGGAGTTCTTTTCCTTCCACTTTTATATGATTTTAATTTCGTAACTTGTTATACTGATTAGACATTAATTCCTTTCGTGGCAACCGGGGCGCGAACTTGCAACTCGCACCTATGGCACACTCTTAACATGTTTCCTCAGCAATGCCGAGTAACGAAAGGAGAACGGAAACTCCTATAAATTATATCTACCTTAATTGACTTAAGGTTGCATATTCTCTGCAGTATCAATTCTATCTGGGTAAGGAGCTAACTGCCGATCTTAATACCTTACCCCGTAGAGGTGATTATAAATATCCACACTGTGAAATTCAATACGCATTTTGAATTTCATCTAATTCGCTTTATAGATTGTGCGAGATTCCTCGAAACAATCTACATCCACATTTTAAATTGATGGACAACCTAATATGCAAACAGAAAGAGGTAAAATATGCTAAATCGGATCATCTGTAGTGTCGTTTTAATGTTATTTAGTGTCGTTTCATTTATAGGATGTGGTTTTATTCGAACGAAAGAAAGTGTGCCGGTAGAGAAGGTAGGTCTAGTATATGTTTCCGAGAATAGACCCGCCACAGTTCTCATTGGCGTGCTCGGATGGCATCATAACACGTGTGTAGACGGAGACGCGAAAATATCCGCAGATCGGGATGGAAAAACAATACACCTCACAGCGACGATGCGAGTCTATTCTGGTTTTGGTGGGTGTGGAGATGCAGTATCGGATGTATATGGAGAAGTTACTGTCAGGAATCTTGAAGTCGGTGAATACAAAGTTATGTATGGAGACCGTGAACTGCTGAAGTTTCGTATTGCAGAGGATGCTGGGTATGTAAAATCGGGACCTATAGTAGAATACTTAGAATTTACTATGAAAACTGCCGACGGTGTTGAAGTATTTCCACGTTACTATGAAACTTCTGAACCTGTTCAGGTTACGATGGGTGTGGTCGGATACTTTGATAACAAATGTGTGCCCTACCTCAAGACACACGTTGAACGTGATAACGTGTGGGGTAATATCTTCGATATCTACGTTGATATATCAGGTGAAGTGCCAATCGTCAATACAGAGTGTACGTTAATGATAAATCCCAACAAGAGTCATCTTGATCCCTCATACTCATACTATGCTGAGATAGACCTCGGTACGCTCTCGGTGGGTCAATATAAAATAAACGTCAACGACAGTGGTAGAGCGTCGGTTACGATACGTCTAAAAGAGGTTACTGAGGATGGAGAAGATGGAACATAGTTTGTAGGTTGGGCAGAGCAGTAGCGAAACCCAACTTTGTCAGTGTTCATTTCAACTATACAATTTCAATAATAATTGGCTTAGCACTTATATTCGTGGGATGTGAAAAATACAGTGTTATTGAATTGATAAGGGACATTGAAACCGTTGATATATATAGCACAGCGACGCGCAACGGATATGCAGTTTCTGTTCTGATTATTGGCTCTTTCCCAAACAGTTGTCACGGACATCATAAGACAGTACATTTAGCAACGATTGAGATGAAATCCACACTTCAGGATAATACACCGTATCACAAAAGAATTGCTTACCCTATATATGGCAAATTTCTTGCATTCTCACTATTCTTGTAGTATAATTTAAACCGTTGCATAATAGGTGATTCTCTCTCCAAACCACTTTGGCAGTAAGGGAGCAACCCACATGTTTAAACGACGGTTAGACCAAGTCAAACATGAAAATATAGGGATGTTTGATCTTGCCTCAATCGGTATAACACTTGTTCTTGCAATTGTCATCGGTTTTTTTGGAGGCAAGTGGATTGGCGGGAAATTAGGCAATGCTGATATCGGTTCATACATCGGTTTTGCAATTGGGGTTGCTGCTGGTTTCTTAGAGATGTTTCGCTCTGTAGCACGATGGAACCGTAAAATGGAACGCATGGAAAAACAGCGTCGTGATGAAGCACAACAAGCACAAGACGTTAATGGAGAATGATGCATTAAGCACCCGATAACCTCCGTTATTTTGACAAAGGAGTCACCTACCTAAATGGGTCCCAAACTTGAATTTGGGGACCGGTTTATTCGACAAGTTTATATATTGACAATTTGCCTCACTATGGCTATTGGCGGTATATTATTAGGCTTCAACCTTGCCGCACTCCCCAGTTTCCTAATCGGTAGTGTTATAGGTATTAGTTTATTCTGGTCAATCGAATTTGTTATAAGACGGTTGCTGCGTCCAGGGAAAACGCAGAAAACAAAATATCTGCTTGGATTCATAGCACTTGGTAAATATACAGTCCTTGGTATACTTCTTTATTTCTTATTTGACACAACGTGGATAAATGTATACGCATTTGCGGGAGGTATCATTTTAGTTCAAGGTGCAATTATTCTCAAAGCAATTGGATTGATGATAACAATTCTTAGAAAAAAAGATCCTGATCAACCTTAAACATACACAGGGATGAAGAATATATTCCACATCTAAACTAAGTCTACAATAAAACATGAAAAAAATATCGTTTATTTGCTTGGTCATTGCTCTCTCATTATTAGCAGTGACTGGGACATTCGCAGCTGAGGATGCGTCCGATGCTGATGAACAAGAAAAAGCCCCCATCCACCATTACGGTTACCGTTCTTGGTTCTCTCCTATATCACAGTTATTACCCAATGAAATTTTTCCAGAACCCGGTAAATGGCATCAACCAGACTTAATCCCAAACACACTATTTGTTGTCTTCTTTATATCTATATTTTTCATATTAGTAACCTGGAAATTGAAGCCAATTCCTGAAGGGAAAGGACAGACGTTATTAGAAGTGTTTGTTGGAGGAATAACGGATTTCTTTGGTGGTATCTTGGGTGAAGATGGGAAAAAATATCTCCCATTTGTCGGTTCATTTTTCATTTTCATTCTATCACTAAACTATATTGGACTCATTCCAGGTTTTCAAGCCCCAACAGCAGATCTAAATACAACACTTGCACTTGGTATAACCGCTGTTATCGGTGTTCAAATTATCGCAATCAAAGAAAATGGGGTAGTGGGTTATCTCAAACACCTGATTGGAAATCCAACGTGGTTAGGATTCTTGATGTTCCCGATTGAGGTAGTTGCTCAGTTATCACGGGCAGGATCACTCGCTATCCGTCTATTTGGTAATATTTTTGGTGAAAAATCCGTTGTTATTCAACTTACTGTGCTTGGTGCAATCTCCGTTGGTGGTTTCATCCTTCCGATACCAGTTCAGGTGCCGATGATGTTTTTCGCAATGTTCGGAGGTCTTTTACAAGCGTTCGTTTTCACACTTTTAACAACAATATATATCGTGCTGTTCATAGAGCACCATGACGAAGCGCATGAAGCGCATCATTAAATTTCTATAGGGTAAGAGTTAACTTGCCTATTTTTGTCCAAGGAGGACATTACATGATTTACTTAGCAGTATTAGCATTTGGTGTAACTTTAGGTTTACCAATCGCAGTTATTTTTGCCTCAAGAGCACAAGGTGCAGCAACAAGTACTGCCCTTGAAGGTATTGCACGTCAACCTGAATCAGCAGCGAAGATTCAAACTGCGATGATTATCGGTTTGGCTCTCATTGAATCACTGGTTATCTATGCATTGCTGATGTTTTTTCTTCTACTCCCAAAACTCCCCGGTGTTGACGTAAATCCAGACACAATTGATGTACAAGAAGCAATAGAAGCTGCACGTACAGCACCCGCGGGTGAAAATAATGCCACTCTTGAAATGGGCGATCAATAATAACACATCATATCTAATACGTTGGGGCATCTGAATATTAACTGCCCCAACACTTTGACGTATTTGAGAATATTGCGCGCTATTATCAAGAAAAGAAATAATTTGATTGAGCGTAGCAAATTTACAAAGTTGAGATCGTTATGAAAAAAATATACGCAAGTTGTTTCATTCTAATGACCGTTTGCATCAGTACAGTCTTCGCAGCCGATCCCCCTCCAGGTGGAGGATTATTATCTGACTTGGGGATAGACCCGAAAACAATTTTAGTGCAAGCCGTTGGATTCTTGGTAGTGCTTGCTGTACTCTGGAAGTTCGTCTTCGGTAAAGTCGGCGGACTATTAGAGGAGCGACGAACAGAAATCACGACACAGTTAGATCAATTAAAAACTGATCGTGAAGAATTAGATCGGCTTACCGCTGAAACGCGACAACGTTTAAGTGAAATTGAAACTGAAGCACAGACAAAAATTCAAGCTGCTATAGAACAGGGAAATACTGAACGACAACAAATTGTAACACAAGCACGACAAGATGCTGAAGAAGAGATTACAAGAGCACGTGCTGAAATACAACGCGAAAAAGATGAAGCTATTTCTGAACTTAGAGGCGTGGTTGCTGAACTCGCAATTGATGCAGCAGGGAAAATCATCAGCGCTGAACTCACTCCTGAAAGACATCAAAATATTATCGATGCATCCATCAGTAGATTGTCTGTCAATCAGAATTAAGTTCAAATTCCAATTTCATGATACCTGATAGACTAAATCATAATAGGTGATTACAAAATTATGAGAGACATCCGAGTTGCTAAACCTTATGCCCGAGCTTTATACGAAGCAGCTGTTGAACAAGATGAATTGGAATCTATTGTTTCCAATATTAATCAGTTACAAGATGTGATTGATCAATCCGAGGAGTTCTCTGAATTTATCAGTACACCCCTATTATCACCACAGTTCAAAAGCGACACATTTCAGCAACTATTTTCGGATACTATACATTCACTCACAATTAATTTCCTGAAACTTCTTGCACAAAAACAACGGGAACGTTTCTTAATTGCAATAATGGATGTCTTTTCTGCAATCGTTGATGAAGCTGCCGGAAGAATTGTTGCAAAAGTCAAAACCGCAACACCTATTTCACAGGATCAGGAACAAAGGCTTATTGACCAACTAAGTTCATATTCAGGAAAACAAGTACGTTTAGAAACCGAAACAGATGAACAGATTCAAGGTGGCTTTATTGTTCAAGTAGATGATACTGTTTTTGATGCAAGCATAGCAACCCAACTACAACGACTAAAACGACAACTCGCAAAAGGATAATGAACATATAAATCACCGTAATAATGGTATGAAATTACATAGCGTAACTTGTTTCATTATTGACAATAGCGTTCCATAAAGGATACAAACATGGCAAGAGAAGTCCGACCGGACGAAATATCGAATATACTAAAACAACAACTCCAACAGTTTGAACAGGATGTGGACGTTTATGATTCCGGCACTGTGCTGGAAGTTGGCGATGGTATCGCACGGGTTCATGGACTTGCCAACGCTATGGCAAGCGAAATGATTGAATTCCCAAACGATATTTACGGCATCGCTTTTAACCTTGAAGAAGACAACGTCGGTTGTGTATTGTTTGGGGAAGACCAACTCATTCATGAAGGGGACACCGTAAAACGTACGGGTAGATTACCTGAAGTTCCTGTGGGGGAAGCACTACTCGGACGCATCGTTGATGCACTTGGACAACCAATAGACGGGTTAGGTGATATTGAGACAGAACACAGACTTCCTGTTGAAACAAAAGGTTTAGGTATTGTACAAAGACAACCTGTAAGTGAACCACTATATACAGGTTTAAAGGCTATTGATAGTTTAACACCCATAGGACGAGGACAACGTGAACTCATCATTGGGGACCGAAGAACTGGTAAAACCGCTATTGCTATAGATGCTATTCTAAGCCAACGAAATACAGATGTATATTGCATATATGTTGCTGTTGGTCAAAAAGGATCTACACTTGCACAAGTAGCAAATACACTCCGAGAACATAATGCAATGGAATACACTACCATCGTATCTGCACCGGCAAGTGCTCCATCCCCACTACAATATCTCGCTCCGTATTCTGGCACATCCATGGGTGAATACTTCAGAGATAACGGTAAACACGCACTTATCATCTATGATGATCTAACAAAACATGCATGGGCATATCGTCAAATGTCTCTACTTTCCAGAAGACCTCCAGGACGAGAAGCTTACCCGGGCGATGTCTTCTATCTACATTCGAGACTTTTAGAACGCGCAGCGAAACTTAGTGACGAATTAGGGGGTGGTTCTCTTACCGCTCTCCCAATTATTGAAATATTTGAAGGTGATTTAACAACATATATTCCTACTAACGTGATTTCTATTACGGATGGACAGATATATCTCACCACCGACCTTTTCAATAAAGGTGTCAGACCCGCTATTGATGTTGGAACATCTGTATCACGAGTCGGCGGTGATGCACAAGTGAAAGCAATGAAGGCAGAAGAAGTTGCTGGTACACTAAAACTTGATTTGGCAAGTTTCCGAGAAATCGCTGCTTTTGCACAATTCGGATCTGATCTTGATGAATTAACGCAATCACTTTTACTGAGAGGGACACGCTTGGTAGAATTGCTTAAACAACCCCAATACCAACCAATGCCTGTAGAACGTGAAGTCGCATCCATTTTCTGTGGAACGAACGGCTATTTAGATGATGTCCCTGAAGAAGAGGTCGGACGTTTTGAATCAGAATTCCTGCAATACCTTGATAGAAATAATACTGAGCTATTATCAGAAATATCAGAAACAGGCATATTGAGTGATGAATTACTTGAGACACTACATGGGGCAGTAAAGACATTCAAGGAAAATTGGAGTGACACACCTCCACAACCCCAAATAGAGGAAGTGTCTTCAGAGGAAACTCTGTCAGAAGAGGTATAGATGGCTACACTTCGAGAGATACGGCGACGTATTGCAAGTATTAAGAATATTGAGCAGGTGACAGATGCTATGCGGGTTGTTGCTGCTGCCAGGCTTCGTCGAGCACAAGAAAATATCACTGCCACACGTCCTTATGCGGATAAACTCAACACAATACTTGGCCATCTCATATCACAGATGGATACTGAGGAACAAGCACTGACGCATCCACTATTAGAGGAACGTGAGTTAAAACATGTATGTATCGTCTCTGTTTCTGGAGACCGTGGATTGTGCGGAAGTTTCAACAGTAATGTGATTCGAACGACCACCCAACGTATACAACACTATCAGGACGGTGGTGCAGATACAACACTTATATGTATAGGTAGACGAACACATGAGCACTTCACTCGACGTGGATACGATATCACTGATGGATACATCAATATCTTCCGTCAGTTAGAATTCCAAACTGCTGTTGATGTCGTTCACGAGTTTGAACATCTATATGTTGATAAGAAAATTGATAAAGTTGAAGTGGTATATAACAACTTTAAGTCTGCTATACTTCAAACTGTCCTTGTTGAACAACTCCTACCCCTTGTCCCAGAAGAGCCAGAAGGGGATACACTTTTTCTCGATTATATTTATGAACCGAGTCAGATTGAACTCTTTGAGATGTTTCTTGGAAAACACCTCAACATGCAGATGTGGAAAGTGTTATTAGACTCAAACGCTGCAGAACAGGCAGCACGAATGGCTGCTATGGAAAATGCTACACAGAAAGCCAAAGAACTTATTGACGAATTAGTCTTACAACGAAACAGAGCACGTCAGACGCAAATTACAACAGAAATCTCAGAAATTGTTAGTGGTGCTTCTGCTCAGGAAGGTTAATCATAGGGAGTGTTGAAACCGATTTATGAATTTGGGATATTGTTATGAAGTATAAAACACTTAAGCAAAACTTTCTGATTATATTAGGTATAGTTGGGTTGTGTTTTTCAATTAGTGGGTGTGGACCTTCCAATACTATACTACTAATTACTTTAATCTTTACGGTGATAAACACAACAATTCTGACAGTCAGTTTAATAGCCTTTCTTGTATGGTATTTCACTAAAAATAAGGACAAAAACGGTTCGTAGTTTGAAACACATAACACCTCATATATTCATCTTAATATGACATAAAAGTACCACAAAATATGACCCTCAATTTAATAAGGAATCTCACATGAACCAAGGAAAAATATTAGAAGTTGTCGGAGCACGGGTTGACATAGATTTTTCAGAAGGCACATTGCCAGATATCCTAAACGCTGTGAAAGTTCATCGCCACGACGGAACAGAATTGGTGCTTGAAGTACAGCAGCATTTAGGTGAAAATCGAGTACGCGCTGTTGCTATGGATACCACAGACGGTCTTGTTCGTGGAACCCTCGCAACAGATACAGGTGGACCAATTACTGTGCCTGTTGGAGATGCAGTTTTGGGACGCGTTTTTGATGTTACCGGTCAACCTATTGATGAAAGAGGTGACGTAGGTGAATCAGAACGATATTCTATTCATAGACAACCCCCTCCTCAGGCTGAACTCACTACAAGCGCAGAGATGTTAGAAACCGGTATCAAAGTGATTGACCTTATCCAACCAGTTGTCCGCGGTGGTAAGGTAGGATTTTTTGGTGGTGCTGGTGTAGGGAAAACTGTTCTGGTTGCCGAACTTATTTACAACATTGCAACACAACACGGAGGTTTTTCTGTCTTTTGTGGTGTAGGGGAACGTACTCGCGAAGGAAATCAGTTCTGGTTAGAACTTGACGAATATGGGGTTATTGACAAAACCGCTATGGTGTTTGGTCAGATGAACGAACCACCAGGTGCGCGGCTCCGCGTTGGTCTCGCAGGTTTATCAATGGCAGAATACTTCCGCGATCAACAAGGTCAAGATGTTCTAATCTTTATTGATAATGTATTCCGTTTCACTCTTGCAGGTGGTGAGGTATCAGCACTCCTCGGTCGTATGCCTTCAGCAGTTGGATATCAGCCAACTCTTGCTACAGAGATGGGAGAGTTACAGGAACGAATTACTTCAACACAACACGGATCGATTACATCCTTCCAAGCTGTTTATGTTCCTGCTGATGACTATACCGATCCGGCTGTAGTCTCTGTTTTCGCACATCTTGACGCTGTAACCCGTTTGGAACGTAGTATCTCACAAAAGGGTAGATATCCTGCGGTTGATCCTCTTACATCCAGTTCACGGATCCTAACACAAGAGGTAATAGGAGAAGAACACTATCAGACTACCTTTAGGGTCAAACAGATCTTACAGGAATACGGAGATCTTCAAGACATTATCGCAATTCTTGGGGTAGATGAACTCTCTGATGAACAAAAGATTGTTGTTGACAGAGCACGAAAATTAGAGATGTTCTTAACTCAACCCATGTTTGTTGCAGCCCGATTCACTGGTATCGAAGGTAAATATGTCAAAATTGAAGATACAGTCCAGGGCTGCCAAGCTATTCTAAATGGTGATTGTGATGACCTACCTGAACAAGCATTACGAATGATTGGTACAATTGACGAAGCGTTTGAAAAAACAAAGGAAGCAGAATTAGAAGAAGCTGCAGATTAGCTACATTACATATCATTGGAAATACGGTTTATATTCTACCATATAATATACAGACCGTGGTCGGTTCAGTTTCTAACTGAACCGAATATTTATTATCAGTTCGTAGGTTAGGTAGAATATGCAAAACCAACATATAGTTTACCAAACCGGCAAAACGGATAACATAAATAAATGTTATTTGCCAATATAAACCTAACCGAACACTTGGCGTAAGGTAGAAAATGCAAAGTAGAAGTTTTCATCTTGAAATTCGCACTCCAGAACAGTTAATATTTGAAGGGAATGTCACCAGTGTAAGTGCTCCTGGAGTTGAAGGTAATTTTCAGATTTTGGCAGGACACATCCCTTTTCTTACAGCATTAGGAGTTGGTGAAATCCGAATTGGTGAATCATCAGATACACAACAGCAGTTAGCAACGAGCGGTGGTGTCTTTGAAGTACTACGAACAGGTGTTACCGCATTAGTAGAAACAGCCGAATGGTCATCTGAAATAGACGTTGCCCGCGCCGAAGCAGCCCTCACCCGCGCACAAGAACAACTCACCGAAGACAACCACGATCTAAACCGTCCCCGTGCCGAAGCAGCCCTCACCCGCGCACAAAACCGCCTAAAGGTTGCAAACACGGAATAAGAATCACAACGAATTATCTATTGATTGCTATTAAGATATTCCTTTAAGATCAGATTTATTCTGTGGCATGCAAATATCTATACAAAATCTCCATTTTCAAGATGATAAACTTATTGATATACATTCCAATATTTGATAAAATTACTTTCAAAATCTAAGGATTCAATATATGGAATGTATATTTTGTGCAATTGTTGATGGAAAGATTCCTTCTGCAAAGGTTTATGAAAACGATCATGTCTTTGCCTTTATGGACATAGCACCCGCAAACCCAGGTCATCTCCTCATAATACCGAAACAACACTATCGAAATATATTTGATATGCCAGTAGATGTGGGTAGTAAGATTATGGAAGCAGCCGTTCTCCTTGCAAATGCTATTAAAGATACCTTAAAGCCAGATGGACTTAATCTGTTCCAATCAAACGAACCAGCAGCATTTCAAACTGTGTATCATTTTCATCTACATCTTATACCCCGTTGGGAAAAAGATCCTCTAAGATTACCTTGGAAACCAAGTGAAGGTAATATTGAAGAAATAAATAACATAGCAGTTAAAATACAACAAGCCTTATAGGAATATCTCTTTACTAAAACCTATTGAATAATAACTCTTATGAATGTATTAATTACCTCTGCAGCATCTGAATTATCCAAAAGATTAGCCATAGCAGTATCGGATTCACATACGCTTCGTCTAACAGAAATACAACCTGTAGATACAGATTTAGACTTTATTCAGAGCGATTTAGGACATGATGAGCCAACGAATGAATTGGTCAAAGGTATGGATACAATAGTCCATATTGCTGAAATCCCACCACCTATTTTAGTAGATACAAACCAGTCAGATAGCCTTCATCTGGATTATCAGACACGGTGTACCTATAACCTGCTAATGGCTGCATGTGAAGAAGGTGTGAAACACTTCATTTATACAAGTACACTTCGACTATTTGAGAATCATGATGAGGATTGGACTGTAAAGGAGAATTGGAGACCGCGACCAACTACAGATAGTTTTGTATTATCCAAACACCTGGGTGAATTTACATGTAGGGAATTTTCACGCGAAGGTAAGATTAACGTATCTATCCTTAGACTCGGTACATTGACAACTGCTGAGGAAGCCAAAAAAGATGAAATCAACTCAATGTGGTTGGAAATTGATGATGCGGTTTCTGCTTTCCAAGGAGCAATTGAGGCACCATCCAGTTGGGGAATATTTCACATTCAATCGGAATTTCCGGCTTCACGTTTTGATATTGGTAATGCAAAAGGACACCTTAATTTTGAACCAAGATTTGATCCAACCACATAGTCCTATCCAATTAGAAAACAGGAGCAGATATTGAAATGAAAGTTCTCATTTTAGGCGGTAATGGCTATCTCGGCCCCCACGTTGTAAAAGCCTTGGAGCCTTATTATACTCTCCGTGTAACAGACATCAACGATATTGATACAAAGCATGAATCCATGCAGATTGATGTTAGTAATTTAGATCAGGTTTTACGTGCTGCTGAAGGGATGGATACCATAATCAACTGTTCAGTACTACGTCAGGATAGACAATTGGCATTTGATGTAAGTACACGGGGATCTTACAATGCTATGCGTGCTGCTGTTGAACAAGGTATGGATCGTTTGATCAACACTGGTCCTCATTTCACCATCCAAGGCGATGATTATACTAACTATGATTATGAAATCAATCCTGATGTTCCTCCACATACAAGTACTGGTCTTTATCCATTAACAAAAGGACTTGGACAGGAAATATGTAAAGTCTTCACTGAACATTACGACATACATGTGCTATGTTACCTATTTCTTAGTTTTCAAGAACATGATAATCAAGCAGCAGGTAGTGATGTAAATCCATTTACTGTGAGTTGGCGTGATGCTGCAGAAGCATTTCGATTAGGATTAGAGATCGACCTGAGTCAATTACCTTCAAAATGTGAGATCTTTAACATATTCGCTGACTTACCACATCAACAGTTTTCCAATGCTAAGACTAAACGAATCTTAGGTTTCAAACCACAGGATAACTTTGACGCTCGGTGGCATAAGAAGAGTGAATAACATTTCTTGGTTAATTCTAAAGTAATTCTTTATGGACATTAGATTATATGCCCACCGTGGTGGAATGGGACGCGCTCCGGAAAACACACTTAAATCCTTTCATCAAGCATTCTCTGACGGTGCTGATGGTTTTGAGTTTGATGTATGTCTTACACAAGATAAACAACCAGTCTTGATCCATGTGGACTTTAACGATGACGATATACGTATTGCCACTGGGTGCACAACTCCATTGAATGAACTAACATGGGAGGATGTCCAAAAGATCACAATGTTGGACTCTGACGAACCTGTTGCACACCTTGATGATGCACTAAGGTTTATACGAGAAAACCAGTTTCCAGGATATCTTGAACCGAAAACAGACATACCAGAAATTCTACCCATTATTTTAGATCGGATACATCACTTTGAAGTCACTCACCTTGTCAGTATTCTCACCTTTTATCATCAGAAACATCTCTTGGTAGATGCAAAAAAACTTGAACCGAAACTACACACAAGTACAATAATCATCAATCCTTTCGCCAACTTTCTTAAGGCTGCACAAGATATAGATACAGACAAAATCATAATCGGATGGAGTAATATTAATCATTTCCATATCTATAATACATTTTTCAGATCTATTCCTCGTAAACTAGAGAGATTACAAAAAAACGGAATAATTGTTGAAGCCGGTTTCATAAAAGAATTAAAAGATGTTGCATGGTCATTGAGACACGGAATTCATGGATTGTGGGTAGATGATGTACCATTAATAAGAGATTGTGTAGAACAATATGAAGATAATATATAAATAATACCGATATGGATGTATCAGTATGCAACCCTCTCCTCAGAACCCCTCTATCCCTCATTGTAGATGATTCATGTCCAGTGATTAACCTAACACATTACTGGATCCGCCAAAGACATGAATGGAAAGCACGGCATCAACCCGGTGTTCAACCAGAACAGTGGGAAGGGAATGCTACCAAACTAAAAGATATACCTCAAACAATACCTGCAGATTTTGCATGGGAATGGGCAGAATGGTGTTGGGAAAATGGAGTGAAAGGCAAATTTAGTCTCATCCCTTTCCCTGCTGGAGTAGGACGCGTAGACGAAGGTTTTCCAGATTTTCCTAAGCATGAATACCAGTCTTGGTTGCGAATATATCGTGAAATTATCTGGCCAAATTTTGATCTAACACCTGAACTACTCACGCATACCGCAGTCATGGATTTAGAGGCATTCACGCTAACAGAAGAATGGGAACAGGTTGAATGGGTTAACCCACCAGTTGATTATCGGCTTACTGATTACATAATTACAGCAATGGAAATGCTCAACAACGTGGGTATTCCTTGTGAGGGGGTAACAAGTCCTGGGGCGTTTGGAAAGCGACAAGAAGAAGCATATTCAAAGGCTGTGTTGACTGCATCACAAGAAGTAAATAACAATCCTTGTCCATTCTACTTTCTCTGGTTAAAACATGATGAACTTCCCAATGTACCTATCTGGCATATTGATAAAGACAAAGGAACTGCAATTGCAAGTATAGTTGCATGTGCCGGAGACTGGTTTGGTGGCTGGACAGGATATGACCTTGGGGATGCCGACCAATTCATTACTGAAGATCTAACAGGTGGACGTTTACCACCTATTCTTAAGAAAGAGCTTCCGTGTGTAATGGTAGGACATTGGCCTGGATTCTATTTCAATGGTGAGAAAAGTGGGTTTGATGTATTGAAAACTGTCAAGACACGACTTGATTATCTCGATCCAGATGGAACGAAAACTATCTGGATGAAAACCTCAGAAATAGGGCATTATTGGATGGCACGGGAATTATCTAAGATAATTGTAAACAGGGATCAATCCGAAATTATTGTTTCTACACAATTTCCTACTGCTAACTTTACGATAGTTATTGATACACCATTAAATGGATTAAAAATTAATGGTGGAGAAATTCGAAGAGTCAATTCACTCCGTGATTTTCAACGGGATACTTTTCTTGTTGAAGGAAAAGAAACAAAAATCGCTTTTGATTTAGAAATTGGGGAAACTACTCTTGAATGGATTTAAATACTTAGATCAAAATAATCTCATTGGTTGTTAGAAGATTAGTTTTCTTCCATTGTTGAAACTATGATTCCGGCATACATTCCAGAGGAGATTATCCATCAGGGAATGAGAATTCTACCACCACTGGCAATCACAGTTGAACCTGTCATATAACTTGAATCTTCACTCAGCAGAAAAGTAATTACTTTCGCCATTTCATCAGGTTCACCAAGTCTACCAAGAGGGGTAGTTGACCTGAGTTGATTCACCATTTCATCTGAAACTTCGCTTAACATATCTGTAGCAATGGCACCCGGTGCTACAGAGTTGATGCGGATATTATGTTTAGACAGTGGTCCACAACACGATTTCGTGAGAGAAATTACACCTGCTTTGGCTGCTGCATAGGGCAATTGGTCTGGTCTGACTGCCAAAGCTGCAATTGATGACACATTGACAATCCTTCCAAAATTCTTCTCTATCATTCCATCCTTCACAGCCCATAACACATTAAATGGTCCAGTTAGATTAATTTCAATAATGCGATCCCAATGTTCAGGTGTGAGTTCATCAAAAGAGATATCACCTACATCTCCTGCATTGTTTACTAATAACTCAATTGGACCGATGTCTTTAGTAAGAATTTTCACCATTCTATTTACTGCATTTCTATCACCAATATCGGCTTTTACAAGAACTGCTTGTTGACCTAAATCTTGAATTTGCTTACAAACGGCTTCTGCTTTAGCATTGGATTTAGAATAGTGAACTGCAACAGTTGCTCCTTCAGCTGCAAGTCGTAATGCGGTTTCTTTTCCAATACCACGACTTGCCCCTGTTACCAATGCAACCCTACCCTCGAATTTCATATAGTGTTCTCCTATAGAAGTGTCTCTAACCGATTCCACACATCATCAGGAACAGGTGTAATCGCAGCATTAAAATTCTGTTCTACCTCAATTACATTTCTTGAACCTGTTAAGCTTGTTGAAAGTAATGGTTGAAGAAGACAAAATTGGACTGCAAGGTTCAGTAGGTTTAGATTATTTTCAATAGACCATTGCCATAATTGGTGCGCTTTTATTTCATCGGGTACTCCTGAGTTAATATCAGGTTCAATTCCAGAAAGACGACCCGCTGCAATTGGACTTCCGTTTACAATTCCTATGTCATTTTCAGCTGCAAAAGATAATAACCAATCATTGGCAGTTTGACTGATAAGGTTATAATCCAGATAGGTAAGAATTACATCTACATTCCCTGTCTCTATGGCTATTTTATGAAATTCATGCTCTCTGACTCCGAGACCAATATATCCAATCAGTCCTTCTTCTCGCATCCGTTGTAGTTCATCCAGTGCCCCATCCTTTTCAATAACTGGATCCATACTTGTTGGATCATGAACTAAACAGACATCAAGGTAATCTGTTTTTAATTTTTTCAGGCTATTTTCAACACTACGTCTTGTTCCAGCTGCACTATAGTCTCCACGCCATTTTGGGTGTGTACCAGTCTTCGTGGAAAGATAGATCTTATCACGCCAACCATCAGCCAAGGCAAGTCCAACACGCCTTTCACTTTCACCATAGAGTGGTGAGGTGTCGAGGTAATTCATACCCAATGTAATTGCACGATGTACCGTTTCAACAGCTTCATCATCTGTCACATCATCTCCACCGATCCGTGCACCACCCAATCCAAGACAGGTCACCTCTAACTCAGTACGACCTAACCGTCTTTTCTGTAATTCTTTCTTGTGTTCTGCCATACTAAACCTTACCGATGTAAATGACCCGTTCGTGCATCTGGTTTGATGACACTCACCCACTGAACTCCTTTGACAACATCATCTGGTATATGACCATGTTCCACACCTTTAGGGGTAACAACTAAATCTCCCGGACCTATTTTATATGATGTAGATTTTCCATCTGGTGATCGGAGCGTTACCGTTGTAGTCCCTTCGGTAAAATACCAGTACTCATCAAAATCGTGGTAATGAAGTTCAGTTGGATTGTCTTTTGATACAGTAAAGGGACCGATTGTGGTCATATCAGGTGGATCTAATACTTCTCCGAGTGTTTCACCCATTCGCTCACCAGCATTAAGATGTATAACACACAAATTCGTTTCCATTAGATTACTCCGATATCTTTTAAGTGTTGCAGTGAGTCAGCTACCCGAGCCTTTACGCCATCCTCATCAAGGTCTTCACCTTCAATGCCTTCCAATTCCATAGTAAATGGACCATAAAAACCTGCATGATTCAATGTATCAAATACACCTTTATAGTCGACTACCCCATCACCAAGGGTAGGGAAATGCCATGTCCGGTATCCACCATTGGTATCCTTAAGATGAACTGCACCAACATGTTTTAGAATTTTCTTTACCTCAGTTACTGCATCCACATCGTGATTATAGTAGTAGACATTACCTGTATCAAAATTAATACATATATTTGGATGATCCACACCATTCATTGTTTCCAGAGCAATGTCGCCATTATGAGCCATATCAGGATGAGTTTCAAGGCATACCTTCACATCTAATGGTGCTGCATTCTCTCCAATTTTGCGTAGACGTTCATATACAACCTTCAGATCTCCTTCCCCTGCATGGACACTCACGAAAATAACTCCTACTCCCATTTCAGATGCTGCATTTAGTGCAGACTGGAAGTCATAAACAACTGTATCTGAATTTACATTACAACCACCAAGTAGACTGGTAGCAGTAAGACCATATTCTTTTAAGTCAGCTTGAACTTTAGCTATCTCATCTATTCCAGGAACGCGGATTTCCACATTGGTTAACCCTATTTCTGCCAAGTGAGAATATGCATTTTCCCCAAATTGTCTGTAACTACCTAAATTACATGCAATTACATTTTTCATAAATTTCTCCTATCAATAATTATTAGAATGATTATGGTATTTTCCTTAATACCGTATTACTTAATAGAATCTCAAATGCAAACAGAATTGTTGCAGGAACAAGGAAATATGTCACAAGATCCTTCTGGTTGGTGTATTCTATAGCTTTGAATTTAGTTTTTTCAAGTTTGTCAATTTCTGCATAAACTTGTCTTAATGATTTCAAATCAGTTGCGCGAAAATAACGGGCCCCAGTAATATTAGAAATATCTTTTAATGTATCTTCATCAAGAAATGTTGGTTTTTTTTCATATCTTTTGCCGAATGTCGTATCTTCAACAGGGATTAATGAACCACCTTCTTTTCCGAAACCAATTGTGTAAATCCTAATTCCATAGGATTGAGCAACTGAAGCAGCGGTTATCGGATCTACGGATCCCGCATTATTCTCTCCATCGGTTAATAGAATTGCAATCCTGCTCTTTGAATCAGTCATTTGTAAACGATTTGTACAGATTCCAATTGCATCCCCGATTGCTGTACCGGCTTGTAAACGATCTTCCATCTCTACCTCAATGTCATTGAGTAATTCTTTTACTACCGTATAATCAAGTGTGAGTGGACACAGAGTAAAACTCTCACCTGAAAAAACAACTAAACCTATCCGATCTGCTTCTCTATTGCTAAGGAATTCTCGTATTACTGATTTAGCTGTTTCAAGTCTGTTCGAATCCTTTACATCTTCTGCTCGCATACTGTCTGATACGTCTAAAACTAAGTAGATGTCTATACCTTCAGGAAAACGTCGTACCTGACTTTGAAGAAGTTGAGGACGGGCAAGGGTTAGGATGAGTAAGATGATTATAGAGATCTTAGTTAAAGTAAGAATAGGTAGTGTTTTGGAAATAAATGTCCTTGGAAGATCCTTAAAACTCTCAATTCCTCCAAACCGTAGAGCAGATGGTCTGATTCTTTTCGCGAATGTTATAAGCAAAATTCCAAATATAAGTATGATAAGAAGTATGAGTAATACCGGTGATTCAAACTGCATTATTTGGGATCCTGTCAGTCCAATTATTGATTCTTCCCTGATTTCGAGTGGACAGACCAGATAGGATTAGTAATATACAAAGACCTATTCCAATAGTATTAAATACTATGAAAGTAATCCAGTCAATATAGGGAATTTCAGTTGCCATAAAATAGGGTATGTATCCAAATATTACTGAAAGAGGTCTTAATCTACCAGCAAGAAGTGTACTCCCAAGTGTAAAAAAGATACCAGCTTTTCCACATAATGCAAATGGAACTATTAGACATATTCCTAACATTAAACATGGAATACCTATAATAGATAGTATCAGTACAATTGCTACCACTGGAATTATAATGAATGTTAAGACACCGAATAAAATACTTACTATCGGTCTTCGAGTTAAAAAAGTACTAATTGCATTGATTGGTTTTGGAAATATCAATACCAATAAAAGATATGCTAATGTAAAAAATACGAATTTAGCGATTGTAATCCGTATGTCACTATGTTTCCTTAAATCCCAAACAGTATGGGGATGCATGAGAATCTTTGTTGCTGCTGGTATAATGTGCCACCCGTTATCTTGACTTATATTTTCCACATATTGTCTGTCCCCAATTACCTGTCCCCCAATAACTTGAAGCTTTCCTTTAATGTATGCTCCCGATGCCAATTCAACATTACCACCAATGATAAGCACATTACCGGTAACAGTTCCATGGATTGAGGCGTTCCCAGCTATCATTACAAGAGTTGTCAGTATTTCATCTGACTTCACTTGATAATCGTTAACAACCTTAAAAATACGGTGTTTTCCTTTCCAGGTTTTTTCATTGTCCTGTAGTGAATCAACTGTAAATTGATTATCTTCTACTAATGGAGTTGTGATGTTAGTTTCTCCCCTTTCTGTTTGGTTTTCATCAACAGATTGAAGTTTGCTATCAACAGATGTTTCACCTTTTAACTGTCCTTCCTCAACAGTTTGTGATGCCTTATCATCAGTTTCTTGATTGACACCTATCTGTTTTTCTTCCTGATCGGTAACGTCTAAGGATATTGTCGTAGGCGGTTCAGGGGTTAACTCTTCAATTTCTGTTGGGTTGCTGTCTTCAGTTTGCTGTTCTTGTAAATATTGGAATGGAAGTTCTTGATCGGTTTCGGGGGTTTGACCAAATAACAGTTGTATATTGAAGAATATAAGTAGAAAAGTAATAAACCCAATTTTGTATATAGATTTATTAAATAAAAATTTTGAGTTTGGTAAGTTCGTCATGAATTCTCATTTCAATCTGTGGAAAATATTGATGTATACAGATGGAAAACCGTTTTCATTATAGGAATATCTATTGGCTATGTCAATAGTTTTCTAAACAGTATTTTGTCAGTAACTATGAGAAATTATAATGTATTTGATAATTAAAGTCTCTTTAATGAAGTAAGAACTTTTAGTTTGTGCGGTATTTCAAGACATCCTTAAAATTGTTTATATGATATACATTTATAGATAGGTAATACTTTTCCGATATACAGTTCTAAGAAAGATATACAGTTCTAATAAATTAACATAAGTAAGAATAAATAGGATGTCATTCTTTAAGTGAATGCAATAAGGCGCAAGTAGTAAATCTGGTGCCTTATTTCATAGTGATCATTAGAGGTATTTCTTTATTTTTTTGGACTAACACACTTCTAATATTCCAGGAGTAACAGGGGAATCTGTATCATAATCTCCACGTTCGGGTTTTTGATTCAACCAATCTATCCAGTATTTTCTCTGTTTCATACACCCAATTAAGAAACCCTTAGTTTCAAAATAGTAGGAAATAATTGAAAAACTTAGAATTAACAATACTTGTATAGAATCTGAAAATCCTTCGAGAATTAACAGATCAGTGATACCGTATATTAAAACAAAAGAAACTGTCCAACCAAGAATGTGGTATAACATCCGAATTGGTTTTTCAAGCATCAATTCTAAAGTTAATCTTATAGTATAGAAAAAGGATTCTTCTGTAAATCTATCTGTATTGTTGACATCTCTTACAAGAGAATCTGTTCTAATCTGATTGTTATAATACCAATTATTCCAAAAATTCTGTTCTGATATTATTCCGTTTATTTTTCCCTTAGTCTCTCTATAACTCACGATGTATGCAACTATACATAGAGGAATAGAAAATGTAAAGAACACGTTAAATAAATCACGGTCGAATGAAATATCTCCCAGACCCCAAATGCCTATGCAGAGTAGAAAAAAGAGTATTGGAAGTACAATTCCCCAAACAAGAAACTGTTTATACATGTGTATTGGGATTTGAAGTGTGAATATGATTGTTTTTCTAACTACTGAGAAAAAAGACTCTACATTTTCAGACTGAGCTGGTGGATCGTCAAGATCTTTATAGTGAGATTGCTGATTATGTTTATACCAGTCCAACCAACTTTCCCTTTCAATAGAAATTCCTTTAACATAACCCGTTGATGCACAGAAACTTGAAAGTAAAGTTAATAGAATTGTTGGAATTAAAAAATTAGTGTAAATAGATCCTAATTCAAGCATTGTCTGGATAAAACCAAAATATGGATTATAAATGTGTTTTTCGAATCCAAAGATAACAGTAACCATTATGAAAAAGCCTGTCCAATATAATACATGTAATGGAATATCTCGTAAATTAGCAAAGTTATAATTCTTTGATTTTGGTTTGTTTGATAAATGGTATCCTGAATCCGATATTTTCTCTTCTATTATAGAATTATACCAATTCATCCAAATTTTTCTTTCATTTTCAATTCCTCTCAGACTATTTCTTGCTATCAAAAAGCCAATCATCAATGTTGGAATTATTAGCAGCCAAAATCTCTGATAGGATATATCTCTTACTATCTCTTCTATAATAAGTGAAATAGCTTTGAAAATTTTCCATATTGACCAAGGTAGTGCCGTTGACCAGTTTTCTATTTCTTCCATTGCATCTGGTATAGTACCATATTGGAAAGGATCATCAGATATAGTTGTTAGTGTAGAAAAGAGTATCCAACATATCAAAAAATATAAGAATAACGGTGATGGATTTCGAATCATGAAAATAATCGTACTACTAATTTTCATTTTATACTCCATTAAATAGTTGGTTCATCTTGACTTTGAAAAAAATTCTTAATTCAATCAATGATGGGTGGCAACTCAATGAAAGATAAATCATCATTTTTTAGTTCAATTAACCTATGATGCCAATTTGTCCAATCTTGTCTTTGATTTACTATACCCATAAAATGTTGTTGAGTTTCCAAAATGCTTGTCATGAATGTAAGAATGATTACTACCGATAATTGTATGAAATTATTGAGTCGTTCAATTAACAACCAATCAGTAAATCCGTATAATAGAATCAGAGTTGTTGTCCATCCAATGAAATGATATATCAGAATCTGTGGCTTTCGAAATACTACATTTTGAAGAGTTAAGAAGAACAGGTCGTATGAATCGAAAGTTGAATGTTTATCTTTCTTAATTATTTTTGTTGATAATTCCTGAAATATACCTGAATATTCATTCATACATTTATCTTGTTCTAACGCTCTTCCTTTCTGTCTTCCTTTTGCTTTTCGATTCATAATTATCAGTGTGATTATAATTGCACATATACTATATTCAATCATTAAACTACCTATCCTATCAGGTCTGATACTAATCCAGTAACCCAGTGATCTTGAATAAATTATATGACAACTTATAATCCAAAAAACAAAATGGAACAATATAGAGTGGGGTTGTTGCAAAATCAGAATTCCTGTAGTTCTCAATCTTGTAATAATTGAATATGTATTTCCCTGAATTGAATTGGGGGGTTCAGGTAGTTGTTTTACTTGTGAGATATTTCCATAATTAGCAAAATACCATTTTGTCCAGACATATCTCTCTGCGTTGGTACCAGGGATTATACTATTTCCTTCTATGAATGCTGATACAATAGTACATGCTATTGATAAAAAGAATACTATATATAGAAAATATACATCTATACCGATAGATAGAGTTATGGATCGTATAAGAAATAATATACAAAAAGCAAATAGATGAAAAACGAAATGGTGAATCAATAATACAGGTGAACGACCGATTTGTATTACAGCATCAGATATTCCCTTGAATTGGGAGTTTACTAAAATTGAACCTGATAGAATTGGCAACGTATTTGTATCTATCTGTCCGTCATCATTTTTTACTTTTTCATACCATCCAATCCATATCTCCCTTTCTGTATGTTTGCCGTTTTTTCTTCCTCTATATGAATATAGGTATGAAATGATTGTTGGTGGAATTGCAATAGAAAGTATATTGAAACTAAATTCACTTACTATTTCTTTAGCTATATCAGATAGTGCTAAGGCGATTCTCCATAAAGACCAAGGTAAATTATTAAATGACATACTGATATCTTCGGTAAAATCTTTATATGTCCATCTTGCAAATGAATCATCTACTACTGTACCTATTGTTGCAAAGATAATAAAATAAATTAGCAAGTAGATTAGGAATGTGAATAAATTTAGATTTCTAAATTTATCCAATTTAAGAATTTTCATATTCCAAAAACCTCGATATTTAACCATTTCTAAGAAATGTTGATGCATTCCATATTTATATGGGATAACATCTAATACTGCAATCACTTATAATGATGTGATACTGACTAACCTAAAGGTTATACATAAAAAAGAGACATATTCATATAGAAATAGCATAAGAATTAATAGTCGTAAATTTATCATTTAATCCTAATATACAGAAAACCTAATAAGGTGCAAAAACAGACCTTTATTCCTAAATACCCTGATGGTAAATCGTGAAATTGTAGAATTTTTCCAAATGGTGAAAAAGAGAAAAAAGTTACACTTTTTGACACATTGTGTGACATTTAAATTGGTGTAAATTACCCCTCTAACCTCTGTCATAGACTGACTTTACTTCCCTTTAAATTAACTTTATAAGAATTTGCAAAAAGTGTGATTTTGTGTTTTTGTTGTCATTGCTGATTTTGACAATTCCCAGCATCATAATAAAGCCGATTTTTTGCCATAAAGATTTTTTTGTATTTAGGATCGTTTTTATAGAAATTCATCACTTATTCTCTAATTATATATTTCACAGATTTCACATCCAGTTTGCGCCAAAAAGATGTATAAACTGTATGTTTGTGCTAAAAAAGCAGCTCTTAGTAATGTTAGATGTTAAGAACAGTTATCTTCTTCATTTTATTTTAAATCTTGGAGAAAATTGTACGACGAAGTTATATATTTCTGAAATGGTATTCGTTATATGACTACAAATAGTGCGATTGATAAGTAACGTAAAATGAAATTTGGATTATCAACAATTCCTATAGTATCCAATACCAATGAGATTGAAATGTATAACAGAATACCAAACCCAAATTGTAAAACCAGAAATCCAGATACCACGTTTGTATTTGAAGTGTCATTTAGGGTTTTCAAATCAAAAGGAGATTCATCCCAAGAATCATTCACTTTCGTTCCATTGAGATGTCTGTTATACCATTCAATATATTCATGATGTTTCTTTACTATACCAGATATGTAACCCCTTACTTCTTGTATACTTGTAATAATAGTTACGGTTAGTATAAATAGTATATTATCCCAAAATTCAGATATTAGGTCCTCAATCAATCTATAAATAGAAGTTCCACCTGATATATCTGCTTGCATCGGATCATCTAAGAAGGTACCTGTGAGAGATGCAATACTCCATACGCCAAAATGAACTAACAATGGAATAGGCTGTCGAAATAGTGATAGTAGAACTAAACGTACTTTAGAATATAATGAATCATGCTGAGTATATTCTACGATAGGAGGGTTGTCATAATTAAGAGAATAATCCTGATTTGAAACCTGTTGATTATACCAATGTGTCCAAATTGTATCTGTTTTGTGTGTACCTCTCAGTTTTCCTCGGATTTCTCTGTAGCTGGAAATAAATGCAAGCATGAAGAAAAAAGGTAATCCTTCTATCAGGTATAGGAAATAATTCGCAGATGGATATGGAAGTGTTAACAAAGCAAACAGTATAAACCAACAACTAAAATGTATAATTATATACATTGGATTTTTCAACAAATACACAAGAGCAATTCGCGTTTTCACAAGCATTCTTAACCTCCAAATTCTATGTTGATATGCAAACCAATCTTTATGAATACCTTGTGATAAAGAATGGATTTATGTGTATAGATGTATCAAGTGATGATTTTCTTCATTTAAAATAGGTGTGGAATTTATACCAATTATAAATGAATTGATCCCAGTATTCGGTGATTTTCAAAACTCACCTACCGGGTTTGGTGGATGATAGTTATATGAAATAATATTTCTTAGGCAAGATAATATCTATTGGTAGAGAGGGATTTAGCGTAGATTAATATACTGGAGGGAATGTAAGAGTTTCTATCTGAGTAGACATTTTACTGCTCAGTCAATTTGCTTTTACTTCATCCCATGCTCTACTATATTTCTGGGTGAAGTCACCTAAATCCTTCAACCACTCAAGACTTTGCATTGTTTCTTTGGATGGATAGATATGTTCATGTTCAAGTAATTTCTTAGGTAAATACTCTTTCGCAGCAGGAACACACGTTCCATACATAGTGAATGAGGATATTTTAGCGTTGATTTCAGGTCGAAGTAAATAATTGATGAAGTTATGGGCAAGTTCAATATGTGGTGCTGATTTTGGAATACAGACATTGTCAATAAATTGGCTTGAACCTTCTTTTGGTATAACATACTTAATGGATGGACGTTTCTCAGCAGCACGGAAGGCATCACCACTCCAGCAATGTGCAATGACTACGTCACCAGAAATCAGGAGTTCTTCTGCCTCGTTTTTATACTGTTTTACAAGATCTCTCTGTTCGATTAATTTCTCCTTCGCTTGTTGGAGTTGTCCTATATCCTTTGTATTTAGACTATAGCCTAACAATTTTAATGCTGCACCAGGAGTCTCGCGCGGATCATCAAGCATACTAAATTGATTTTTATTATTTTCATCCCAGAGAACATTCCAACTGTCAACAACTGATGGTATAACAGACGAATCGTAGGCAATTCCTGCTGTACCAAAAGTGTAAGGAATGGAATAGTTGTTATTTGGATCGAAATACTTATCAAGATAGAATGGACTGATGTTATCAAAATTTGAAATCATTTCACGGTTTAATTTTGTTAATAATTCCAATTGAATCATCTTTGATACCATATAATCTGAAGGCATGATAATATCGTATCCTGATGCCCCAGCTTTTAACTTGGCTAATAAATCTTCATTTGTGCCGTAAGTATCAACAATTACTTTTACTCCATATTCCTTTTCAAAACCGGTACGAATTTCATCACTGATATATCCTGGCCAAGTGAATATATTCAATTGATTCTGCCGCTCACCACAACCTGTTGGAATAACAGAGATGATTAAAATGTAGAATATTAGTAAACAGATATATTTTAAGGATCTTAGATTTCTACTAAAAAAAGCAATTCTTCTAAACATTTACTATTCCTATCAGACTATCTTCAATTCACAGATTTTATTGTGTATTGGTATTATATCTTGAATATAAATTCTAAAATTGACATACATTCTAAACTATGCTAACCTAAAATCAAAGGTGGAGAGTGATTATTCGTCTGCTTTCTCAGTATCAAGACCTTCTGTTTTCCAACCTCGAAATCCACCAGTAAGGACTGAGACATTTTCATAACCCATGTTTCTTAAAGTTTGTGCAGAAAGGGTTGCCCGAGTACCACCACCGCAATATGTTACAATATGTGCATTCTCATCTGTAGTAATTTCATCAATATCCAGTTCAATATATCCTCGCGGTAATGATACAGCATTCGGTAGATGTTCTTCTTCATAATCTGACTCATCTCTAACATCTAACAGTATAACAGAATTGCCAGCTTCAATGAGTTCATCAGGTGTTATATCACCTACTATTTCTTTAGCTTCTGCGACAAGTTCTTTAAGTGTTTTTAATGGCATCGTTATCCTCCAAAATACCAATGTGAATGTAATTATCAAATGAATTTGTACTTGTTTGTGTATTAATGGTAAATATATCATATAGATATTGAATCGTCAATTGTTAAATGATTAATCAAATAGGAGTAATTATGGACTTATTAATGGATTCCTTACAATCTGTTATAGAGAAAGACCGTATCGGTAGTCCTGTATTTATACGGGCAATTCTTAATATTGCTGAGAATGTAGAATCTCTAATACAACCTACATCTGAATTAGTTGCTTTTTCTAATAAGTTATTACCATCAGAAACTTATAGTGTTTATGCTCAGGGTTCTAATGATGACACCCAAGTTACAGTTATGCTGCATTTTGTGGAAGGGCAGATGGCATTATTAAGTACAAATCGAGTTGATACGCAAACAGATATTGATTTTATGTTAGTAGGAAATAGAGGAGTGATTTATCACCAAACACCTATTGGAAGAAATTATCTTAGTGGAAAACCACCTGAACTTGGTGAAACTGGATTGCTTACCGATGTTATCACACAATCTCTTGCTTCAGGAAAACCTATTATGGTGGAGGAATAATTATGGGTAATAATGGTAAATATGGAGTATTATTGCTTGGAGGACATCGTACACATCAAGAAAATTACTCAATAAACTTTGAAAACGATTTACGTTGTAAATTGATAGCATTTGCAGATGAACCAGATGCACCCGAAGAACGAATCAGATTGGCACGTTCCCTGGCAGAGGAGAGGAACTTACCATATATATCTAACCTTGACGATGCTCTATCACGTGAGGATATTCACATTGTAAGCCTATGTGCAGATGTAGAACGTCGTGGACGTATCGGTGCAAAATGTGCTAATGCCGGTAAGCATGTTTATCTTGACAAGCCAATGGCACTAAATGGAGAACATGCTCAACAAATTGTACGAGCAGTAGAAGAAAATAGTGTAATTACACAAATGTTCAGTAATATTCATAGTAACTGGGCGCGTTCAGTTAAGAATGTATTGAATGATGGCATAATAGGTGAACTAAAAGCAATTCATTGTGATGTGATGTTTGCAAAAGGGCATCCTGGAAGTGCGACTGTTGGCAAAAAACGAAGTCAGTATCCTACACTTAATAGATACAGTTTTATGGAAGCAAAACCTGAAATGTTTGATGTAGGTGTTTATGCAGTTTCTATGGTGAATTGGCTAACTCAGAGACGTGCACTGCAAGTATTTTGTGGTACAGGGAATTATTTTTTTAAGGAGCATCAGAATTGTGATGTAGAAGATTTTGGGGCAATGGTTCTTTCATTAGAAGAAGGGGTTACTGCTACCATTGCTGCTGGACGCTATGGATGGCAGAGCCATGCACAAGGAGGTATACGTAAAGTTCACCTTGTAGGTACTGATGCAGCATTGACATTTGATGCTTCAGCAAATAGGTTAGAAGTATTCGCTGCTGAACAATCTTTTATTCCTCCTGAACCTCATCCGCTTGATCCAATGGGGATGTGGAGTAGTACTCAAGCAGAGATCGGTAGAAGCGTAAAGAATCAGTGGATAGATGTCGACAGTAGTGATGATGGACAGAGAGAATTCAGAGCTTTTATCGACTGTATTGATAAGGGTGAAGAGAGTGAAATGAATGCGGAATTTGCAGCACATTCTGTTGAAATTATTTGTGCAGGGTATAAGTCTGCTGCTTCAGGAAAGTTAATTCAACTTGATTAGATAATGACTGAGAAACCATAATGGATTTGGTGATTAAGAACACATCTATAAATTTTACGATACATTTAACCCTTTATACCTTGGGATTCAAGTTGAGCAATCTGTTGCATCCAAGATTCTCGAATTTCAGGAGTATAGTCAACTGGTAAGAGTGATTTACGAGTACAATTCAGGTAGGCTTGTAATGTTTGATATTTTCGAATTGGTCCAATATTTGGTAAGATTCTATCGGATATTACAGTAACAATTTCTTCTTCAGTTAATTCACTCTTACGAGCTTTTGCTGCTTCCAAATCAGCACGGAGTGATCCAAAACTGGCTGCAGAATAACCTTCTGTTAAATCTTGAAACCGTTCAAGTTTCTCTTTTGTTATTTCATGCGAAATCACATTGTTTAGTGTCCATCGTAAGAATTCTTCACGATCCTCACCCATTGGATCAAGAACTGGAATTACTATATCCCCAACCCGTCCCTCTCTACGTAAATCTGGAGAAAGATTGTATATGCGTGCCGTCATTAACAACCATGTAATGTTTCCTCGTAGATGAGGATCAGACATCATTGCTTGGATTTTACCTGTAAGTCGACGTTCAGTAGAATGAGTATCTGTACCTACTCCACCAAATTGCGTATCTGCCTCATCAACAAAAATGAGAACATTTACAAGTGCCATCAATAGACGACGAAGTCTCTCAAAAATTACATCTGTCTGTCCAAACCACATACTTCGGATATTTTTGAGTACAAGAACAGGGATATCAAGTTCACCAGCAACACCTTCAAAAATGAAGGTCTTACCACTACCAATAGGACCACATACACTAAAGCCAGAGATAGCATCTTTTCCTGTTGAAGTAATTCTCGGAATAAGTTGTGTTCTTAGGTATTCAATTAATTTCTTATTTCCAATAATGTCCTTAAGACTGTGGTTGGGTTTCTTAAATTCTACAACATCTTCACCTAATTGTGCTTGAATGAAATCAGAAACTTTTTCAATTACTGTATCAGGTTGTAGTTTATCTCCTGAATAGCACACCGATAGCAAGAGTTGACGTAACGCTTGAATTGATAAACCTGCAGTAAGCATACCAAGCTGGGACTGACTACCCCATAGGTTTAATACCTTATCTTTAGGTTTCTGAGTTCTATTAAACCACGATATAAAATGCCTTCGATCTTCTTCATCAGGAGAAGGAATTTCAACACTTACTACTTGAGGTAAACGCATAATTCGAGAGTTTATCAGACTTCTGGATTCAGCAATGAATACTACTGTATCTGAAGATTTCATAAAATCTGAATCTGAAATCCAATCTTGAACAATACTGACACGATGTCTATCACCAATGTTTAAACTACGTATCTCTCCTTCAGGTAATAACATATCTGTAGCTTCAATAAGGATAATGAGCTTTTCAGGTAATAAAGGTTCACCATTCGGTTGTTTTGTACGTGAAATTAAACAAAATTGTCTAAGCAATTCAAG
The DNA here is from genome assembly GCA_964652195.1 of uncultured bacterium. Lineage (GTDB taxonomy): Bacteria > Poribacteria > WGA-4E > WGA-4E > WGA-3G > MSPOR6. The sequence continues at coordinate 192,602 of CAZZBB010000057.1, forward strand.
TGCTAATGTTGGACTTCCGATAGCATTATTGAGATATTCCTCAAACCTATCATTAGAAAAACTTTCAGGATTTTGAGACTTTAGTTCTGACAATTCTGACAGGTTTCTTTCTGATGATAATGCGGAAGATTTTGCCAGATCTGAACCGATCAGTTTACGCCAACTGTGAAAAGCAGTTTTCATAGATTTTCGATCATTGACATTCAAAAATCGTAACGGTCCATTTAGTTCATATACAATGAGTATAAAACCAGATATATCCCAACTACGAGTTAGGAATGGAACAAGGGGTATATAGTCCTCATGTTTATCTTCATGAATAAAAAACAGGTCATGTATATTTCCATGAAGAACAATACTACGGGTTGTACCGGAATTAATGAGCATTCCAGTTTCAGATCTAAATGTGTATGTAGGATCTTTAACTGCTATTTTTCTTTCCTCTTACTACATTGAATTGGTTCAAATAGAAACTTTAGTTATTGGAAATTGTAAGAACCAACGTATAAACGGGCATCCATGGTTCCTCAAAATAAGAGAAATAACATAGTGCCCGTCAAAAATATACTATATTGGGAGTTCGGAATCTGTTTTCTTTTCTTCTGAAGTTTCTGAATCGGTTTCAACGGGGGCATCAGTCTGCTGAGCACCGAAGATTAATGAATCAAATTCTTGACTTGAGGCTGCTTCTTGAGCAGCATTAAGGAATTCTTCTTCCTCAGATTTTGAATCAGTTCCAGCAAGTTCCTGTGCAACTTTTGATCGACCTTTTGCTTTTTCTCTAATTTCACGCATTCTTGTCAGTTCAGCAGAAGTGCCATCCATACTGATACCCGATAACATATCAGCCACCTCTTCCTGTTCTCTGGCAGTAATTAGGTCTGCTACTGCCTCAGATTGTTCGGTCTTGATCTGATCTAAATCACGATGGAGTGATGTGATTTGAATTTTGTGCGATTCAATATCCTCTTGTGCTCTTTCAATATCTGCTTCTAATTCATCAATCCGAGCGTTTTTCTCATCCAGAGTAGAATGAAAATCGTTATAGGCTGCAACACAACGTGTGTATTCTGGATGTTGCTTTATTTCTTCATCAGCTGTTCCAGCATTTTGTAATTCTGTAGCAGTAGATTTTGCTTTTGCAATTGCACCGGCTTTCTTCTTTTCTAAATCCTCGACCTCATCCGTTAATTTCTTAACAGATGAATTCTTTTGTTCGCAAAGAGCTATTAATTGTCCTATTGCCTGCTTATATCGTTGGATATTTCCTTGTTTATCACGAATGATATCTTCATATGCACCCCGAACTGCCTCTGGGTTTTCCATCAACTTATCAGCTTGTTCGTGTGCACGTCCAGTAAGTGAATACCAAATTGCTTTAAAAAAACGGGTTATGCCATTTGCCATTTGTTCCCTCCTGACAGAGTATAATCATTTAGATAGATTCATATCTCCTAAATGATAAATACCAATGAAAAGCGTTGTTTAATTTACTAAAATTCATTGGATACTTAAGACATTTCAATATTTTAGATCTTGACACCAAAGATAGGTAATAAGGTAGTTCAACGAATCTCACTTCATATAAAGAAGTCTTCAGTTAATTACAATACTAATTCTAATTATTTGAATAAAATGAATGTTATCTTGTGTTGTAACTACAAAAGCACAGACATACAATATTTATTATTGTATTATCTATATTTATTTGTAAAAATAGATTGCATCGTATATATTTATTTGTAGATACAGACATCCTTAGTGAATTTATCTATTATTTATTTTCCCATTATAGCACAAGACTTTAAAATAAACAACAGAATAGATAACCATGTTACCACACAAATCTTGACATAGGATTAATTATCTTATACAATGAGAATTATTATAGGATTCTGCGTTCACAAGGTTCACATTGGAGAACACCTATGAATAACACAGCAACTGTTCATTCTCAAGCCTGGTATGGTGATGAAGAACTGACATTATCTTTTCCAATAGGTTGGGAAGTAGAAATGTTGGGACCAAAAGATGCTCCTACACTTTCTGAACAACAAATAGAAAATGCCTTTACACAACCTATTGAATCTCCTGGAATTACTGAATTGGCAAAAGGGAAAAAGAGTGCTGCCATTGTTGTCGATGACCTGAGTAGACCTACTCCCGCAGCTCAAGTAATTCCACATATTCTTCATGAACTCACATTGGCGGGAATACCAAAATCCGAAATACGGTTCGTCATCGGTGGGGGTTCACATCGTCCCTTAATCCAAGAAGAAATGTGTAAGAAAGTAGGTGCAGAAATTGTATCAGAGTATGAAGTATCCTCACATAACTTCATGAGTGGAGACCTACAAGGCTATGGAATACTTGACAATGGTATGCCGATCTATATAAATAAAGTTGTCGCTGAGTCAGAATTTAAAATGTGCTTGGGTGGAATCTATCCCCATGGTGCAGTTGGATTTGGTGGTGGTGCCAAGTTAATTGTTCCCGGTATCTCTGGATTCGATACGATGTTCTATTTTCACACATTCTCAAATAGTCGAGGACACGCTGTCATTGAAAGAGAGGGATCAGAACTTGACCATCGAGATTACTCCGAAGCCACAGCAGCTGTAATTGGACTTGATATAATTGCCAATGTAGTCGTAAATAAAAAACGTGAAATATGTGGTCTATTTGTCGGTGACTATATAAAGGCGCATCGCTCCGCTGCGAAGTTTGCATTAGAAACCTACGGCACAGAAATACCTGAAAAATCAAGAGAAGAAACTGACCTTGTAGTACTTAACTGTTATCCCCTTGATAGTGATCCTATCCAAACTGGAAAAGCCTTATGGGCAGCTGGATATTTTGAAAAAGCATATCGTTTGGCACTTAACCCTGCATGTGATGGAATATGCTATCATGGGTTATTCGATCAAATTGATTATGCACGATTCCAGAAACAAAGAGATGAAATTACCCCACCAGAACTTCCTGAACCCAAACTTGGAAATCAAAATCAACTTCATGTATGGTCTGAGAATTTTCTCGTAGATGATTTCTACAAAAAACATCCAGATGCTCTACTATTTCGTAACTTAGAACAATTGATCAATCTCTTTGCTGAAATACTTCCGTCCCAAGCAAAAGTTGCTGTTCTACCATCAGCCGGTATTCAAGTATTAGCCAAAGAAAGCAACTAACAATCCAATGGAATATGTAAGAAGTATTATAATTCGCATAAACACCTTCCTCGGTAAAGTAGAAACAGGAATGTTATGTGCAATTGTAGCAATGATGATTGCACTGGCTGTCCTTGAAATCATCCTACGTTATGTTTTCAAAATAAGTTTGTTGTGGAAAACGGTGATGCTTGAAAACCTTACACTTTGGCTATGTTTTCTTGGTGCTGCACTTGCCTCTTGTGAGAAACGACACATAAGCATAGATGTGTTCAACAGAATACTTTCCAAACACCTACAACGATTTCGAGGTATCATCATTGATGGACTGAGTCTAATAGTTCTCGGCTTTTTAGTCTATTTCAGTTGTACCTACTTTCTCGAAGAAATAAAGAGTGACGCAAAGTTGATTGGTCCTATCCCACTTTGGTCTGCCAAAGCAATCATCCCATTAGGGTTTTTGTTAATGGGAATACATCTGATCTTACATCTATTCTTGAATATTACAGGTCAAGAGGATGTTGATAATTTAGCCGTAGGAGAATCGGATTGATGGGATACATCATAGGTATAGGATTAGTGGCTTTTGCTCTATTCGGTGGTGCGTTATTCATTCTACTCGGTGGTGCCTCTATCATCGGATACGCACTTGAGGGTGAACCAATATCCCAAATCCTGATTGATATAAATAGGGTCACAAGAAATCCTACCATTCTGATTATACCTCTATTTACTTTCGCCGGATATATCATCGCAGAAGGAAAAGCACCGCAAAGATTAGTATCATTTGCGCGGGCAAGTGTTGGTTGGTTGCCGGGTGGAATAGCAGTAGTTGTTCTTGTCACCTGTGCATTCTTTACTACTTTTACAGGTGCATCTGGTGTAACCATCATTGCACTCGGTGGATTGGTGTATCCAATTCTACGACAGACATATAATGATAGATTCTCTTTAGGTCTGATAACAGCCTCTGGCAGTATTGGTCTTCTATTCCCGCCAAGTATTCCTTTGGTTCTATATGCAATTATCGCACAAGTTCCAATTACAGCAATGTTCGTTGCAGGAATGATTCCTGGAGTATTGATTCTTACCATCTTGGGTATATACTGTTGTGGATGGAGTGTCTTCAAACGGACTGAAACCACACCATTCAAATTGCGTGAATTCCTCAGTTCATTTTGGGATGCAAAGTGGGAACTCCTCTTACCATTTCTGATCCTGGGAGGAATAATTAATATTAAACTCCCTGTGCTAAAACACATAACAGGATTAGTATCTCTTGATGAAGCTGCGGCTTTAACGGTGATTTATGTATGTATAATAGAAATCTGTATCCACCGATCTATCTCTGTGAAAGCTTTACCTCTATTAGTAAAAGAAAGTATGATACTCGTTGGGGCAATTTTGATTATTCTCGGTATTGCTTTAGGGTTATCAAACTACCTAATCACACTTGAAGTGCCATATACCATACTTGATTGGATTCAGTCTATTACTGACAATAAAATTATTACGCTGATAGGTTTAAACATTTTCTTACTTCTTGTTGGCTGCCTAATGGATATTTTCTCAGCTATAGTTATTGTAGTCCCATTACTCATTCCAATGGCAGAATTATTAGGAATTGACAAAGTACACCTCGGTATAATCGTATTAACAAACCTTGAAATCGGATACTTAACACCACCAATTGGTATGAATCTTTTCATTTCCAGTATGAAGTTTGATAGGTCAGTCATAGTACTCTATAGGTCAGTCCTCTTATTTATCGGTCTATTAATAATTGCACTGTTATGTGTAACTTATATACCAGAATTGAGTCTATGGCTTCCACGCTTACTTGGGATCACTTCTGAACCATTATTATAATATCTTGTTTAATCTATAGAAGAAGTTATTCCTTAGCTAACTATTACGTTCTTAGACAGAACACAATCCAGTTAAACCCAAATTATAGTCGTTTCTTCATCAAAATAGAAAGCCTACAATTAATGAAAACATGTACTTATTTCGACTATGTAAAGTTTTTGGCATAAAAGCACTGGAAGGTATGTTCTTCGAATAACGATACGTTTGTAGTTAAGATCGGGGATCGGAATCCAGGAATCAAGGAATCAACGGTATGAATGCCATTTAGGCATTCCCCGCCTACAGAAGAAATGTAAAAATCGGGGATCGGAATCCCCTCCCCACAGAAGAGTCTAATGATTAAATTAACGCATATAGTGTCCAAAACTATACACCCCCCTTATTTCTAACCATTTTACATCTAATTCTATTTATGTTATAATTGGTAAAATTATTTATAGGAGACATATCATGAGTAAAGTTCGATTTTTAATAAGCAATCACACAACTTCTATACTGTTATTGGTTTTATCTTATTGTATATCTTCATTGTTTCTCGGATGTTCTGATTCAAAAACGCAAGATGGATTTAAGGTTGCGATGTTACTCCCTTCTTCAATTACAGATGGTGGGTGGAATCAGTTAGCCTATGAAGGATTAAAAGCGATCGAAACAGATCTTGATGCAAAAATTGGTTATGTTGAAAGTCCGACACCGTCTGAACAGGAAGAACACTTTCGTCATTACGCTGCTGAGGGATATGACCTTATTTTCGGACATGGGTATGAATATCAAGGACCTGCGATAAAGGTAGCCCCAGACTTTCCCAATACTATTTTTATCACCTCATCTGGTGGTACAACCACAGAGAATATTGCTCCTGTTAACTTCAGGATTGAACAACCTGCATATCTAATGGGAATAATAGCAGGGATGATGGCAAAAGAGGGTAAAATAGGCACTATTGGTGGCGAGAATATCAACTCTATCAAGAGTACTTTCATGGCTTTTGAGGCGGGGGCAAAAAGTGTTAATCCAAATATAGATGTCCGAAATGTATATGTTGGGAACTGGCACGATGCTATAAAAGGGAAAGAACTCTGTGTTCAGTTAATTAATGAAGGTGTTGATTTCATATTCCCAAATGCTGATGCTGCTGGACTTGGCGCATATTATGCAGCAGAGGACGCACAGAAAGAGGGGAATAAAGTATATACTTTCGGTGTTAATAGGGATAAGAGTAAGATTTCACCTACAACTGTTTTGGCAAATGGTGTTATAACGCCAAAAGCATTTGTTAAAGTCGCTAAAGAGGTTAAAGAGGCCAAAGATAATCCCAACAAAGAATTTAAGACGAGACTAATAACCTATAACATGACTACCGATGAAGCAATTTCATTTAATTATAACCCCGATATGAAAGATCAGATACCCAAAGAAGTTATTGATGCAGTCGCTGAAGCAAAATCAAAAATATTATCTGGTAAGTTAGAAGTACCTCAAATTGACTTTACAAACAAGGCAGACAAGGAATAATGAGCAATTCATACTTTATTCCTATAAGATCAGGAATTGCACCACATTTACCATGTTAATCAGTCGGTAATTCAATAGATAATGACATAAGAAAGGTTTTGTTTGATGACTCTAAAAATGCAGATTGATGATGTAGAAGTCACTTTTTCTGAGGGGGAAACGGTGCTTGAAGTAGCACAACGTCATCAGAAAGAAATCCCTACATTATGTTATGACAATCGATTGGAACCGTTTGGGGGATGTCGTCTCTGTATCGTAGAATTAGTAGGGGCACGTAATCCTATTGCTTCTTGCACGACTCAAGCTACTGAAGGAATGGTTATTCTTACTTCGACCGATTCCATAGAGACTTATCGGAAAACACTCCTTGAAATGGTGGCAAGTGAAAATCGTGAAATTGATGTCCATCCATTACGCGGGTATGCTTCAAACGAATTTGCAAATCTAAGTAATCAGTATCAAATCGATTCATCTCATTTTTCTGGTGCAAAGTCTGGTACCACTAAGTCAGATGATAACCCTTTTATTCTAAGAGATTATGAACTATGTATCTCCTGCTATCGGTGTGTCCGGGTCTGTGCGGAACAGGAAGGGGACCATGCAATAAATGTCATGAATCGAGGATTTCATACACAAATCATTACAGAATTCGATGGATTGCTAAAGAACTCTGCATGTACATTCTGTGGTCAATGTATCCAAACATGTCCAACAGGTGCGCTTGCAGATAAAAAGGCGCTCAGAGCAGTTGAGCATGTAAAAGATTCTGAAATCAATAAAACGCGTACTATTTGTGCCTATTGTGGTGTAGGTTGTTCTGTAGACATATTGACAAATGATGAGAAAATTATAGGTATTCATCCAGCAATGGATGGTCCTGCAAACGAAGGTGCACTCTGTGTAAAAGGTCAGTTCGCTTATGATTTTGTTCAACACCCTGACCGTCTTAAAACCCCTCTTGTCCGTGGTGAGGACGGAGACCTACACGAATGTACTTGGGATGATGCACTTGATAAAGCTGCAGAGGGTTTTAGAAAGGTATATAAGGAGCACGGTAAGTATAGTATCTATGGAATTGCATCAGGACGCGCACCCAGTGAAGCATCATATCTAATGCAGAAGTTCATACGGGCGGGATTCGGCACAAACTACATAGACAATTGCAGCCGTGCCTGACATGCCCCAACCGTTGCAGGTCTGGCAGCGACAATCGGACGTGGGGCAATGTCTAATCCTTTGGTAGATATGCAAAAACCCGATGTCATATTTTGTATCGGTACCAACATGACAGAATGCCATCCTGTAGCTGCAACCGGACTTAAAAAGGCTATTGCTCGTGGTGCAAAGTTAATTGTGGCAGATCCAAGACGGATAGGATTAGCAGAATTATCTCACCTATATCTACCGTTACGAGTGGGTTCAGATACTGCATTACTTCTCGGTATGGCACATGTGATTGCCCGGGAAGGATTGATTAATGAGGATTTCATTCAAGATCGAACAACAGGTTTTGATGATTTCTTTGAACACATCACCCAATGGACGCCAGAATGGGCAGAATCAATCACAGGTGTTCCGGCAAAAGACATTGAAACTGCAGCAAAGTGGTATGGCGCAGCAGATAAAGGAGCTATATATTATACACTTGGTATTACTGAACATATCTGTGGGGTAGAAAATGTTCAAAGTCTATGTAACCTTGCCTTGATGACGGGTCATGTAGGGCGCGAAGGTACGGGTATCAACCCTATGCGTGGACAGAATAATATTCAAGGAGCAGGAGATACAGGTGCTCTACCTAATAACTATCCCGGGTTTCAATCGGTCACCGATCCAAAACATCAGGAGAAGTTTAAGGAAGCCTATGGCAAAGAAATCGACATTGAGAAAGGGATCACAAAAGTCACAGCATTAGATTTGTGTGGTGATAGTATCCATGCCATGCTTATTGATGGTGAAAATACACTAATATCTGATCCCGACCGTGAACACTGTGAACATGCACTACGTTCTTTAGAACATCTCGTAGTCATTGATATATTCTTAACCGAAACAGCTGAACTTGCAGATATCGTCCTACCAGCAACGGCTTGGGGTGAAACTGATGGGGTATGCACAAATACTGAACGACGTGTACAACGGATACGGGCAGCTGTTCCGCCTCCCGGAAATGCAAAATCTGATTGGTGGATAATATCTCAGATTGCTCAACGGCTCGGATTCAACGGTTTTGACTTTGATGAACCGAAACCAATTTTCAACGAGTTGTGTGATCTATCACCAATTTATGCAGGTTTGGATTGGGATAGAATTGATATGGGAGAATATCAGTGGCCAGTACCACATAAAGATCATCTGGGGACACCAAGATTACATGAGGATTCATTTATAAATGGTAAAGGCATCTTTTCATCAGTTCACTACAGAGATCCGGCTGAAACTATTAGTGATGAATTCCCTGTATGGTTAACAACTGGAAGAAGGTTACAATCCTATCATACACGAACCCAAACAGGAAGAGCACAAGGGATTGACTATCTATTGCCAGAAGAAACTCTGGAAGTGAATCCAAATGACCTGAAAAAATGGAAATTGGTTGATGGCGAATGGTGTAGAATGAGGAGTGCAAGGGGTGCTATTGAGATTAAAGTTAAGGCTACTGACCGATCCCCACGCGGTACTGTTTTTGCAAGTTTCAGTTTCTCAGATGTACCTGTAAATGTATTAACCGGATCAGGATATGATCCGATTACACATACTGCAGAACTAAAGGTGTGCCCCGTAAAAATTGAACCATTATAAGGAGAAAAACAATGAAATGGAAATCAAGTTGGTTAGAACAAAGTGACGATGTTGAGGTTTTAAAGGTGCAATTAGAATCAGAAGGTTTCGATCCGTATCAGTGGTCAGGTCGACCAGGTGGTGCATACCTTGATTATATCCATTCACAGGATGAAGTTGTATGTGTACTATCTGGTACTGCTGAGGCAAAAGTAGAAGATGATACGGATACTGTCAAACGGGGAGATAGAATTGATGTTCCTGCAAATACATATCATTCTCTAACCGTTACAAGCACAGAACCACTCGTAGTGTTAACAGGAATGCGTAAAGGGAAATAGTTGTTAGGTATATTGTTTAATATAAACCTCACCCAATTCCTTCCTATCTCAGAGCTATATTAAGACTGCAGCTCTAAAAGCATTTAGACCAAGAAATAAACTCTCATTTTGTTGAACTAATTACTAATTGAATGAAAGGACTCATATGAATATCACAGTAGAAATTGGTGATTTTCGCCAAATACAAACTGATGCAGTTGTTATCCCTCTCCTTGAGGATGATCTACACAATGATCTCCTCTTAGCGGCTGATTCTGCTTTAGAAGGACGTATACAGTCGTTATTAAATCTCGGAGACTTTAAAGGGAAACTTAAGTCGACTGCTGTTTTATATACAAATGGATCAATTAATGCACCACGGATTATCCTAATAGGTCTTGGTAAGTTTTCAGAACTTGACACAGAAAAGGTACGACAGGCTTCTGGACATACCGCAAAGTATGCACGGGACCTTGGTATAACATCAATAGCAGTACCCATTCCTCCTGAAGCACAAGATGATTGGATCCAAGGTGCAGTCGAAGCAAGTCTATTATCTTTATATGAATTTAAACAACACCAGACAGAAGATGATAATGATGAAAATGAGAATAAAAAACTTGAATCACTCACTCTTCTTGTTAGTGGTGATACAGAAAAAACATCCCTGGAACGTCCTGTTATCCGTGGGAAAATTATTGCAGATGGAACTATCCTTGCCAGAAATCTTAGCAATCAACCCAGTAATCATCTCACCCCAACACAACTTGCTGAAAAAGCAGAAGAAGTGGCAGCATCTACGGGTCTGAAATGTACTGTTTTTGACAAAGCAATTCTCGAAGAGAAAGGATTTAGAACGCTATTAGCAGTATCGCAAGGTAGTGCGGAAGAGCCGCGTTTCATTATATTGGAACATACACCTGAAGGTGATGAAAAGGAAACCGTTGTTATCGTTGGCAAAGGTATTACTTTTGATACAGGGGGTATCTCTCTCAAATCTGGAAGTGGGATGCATGAAATGAAACACGATATGTCCGGTGCAGCTGCTGTCTTGGGTGCAATGCAAGTTATAGGACACATTAAACCGAGTGTGCGGGTTATTGGTCTTATCGCTGCATCAGAAAATATGCCTGGGTCAACAGCAATTAAACCTGGGGATGTTGTAACTTCTTATGGTGGAAAAACAATTGAAATCCTTAATACCGATGCGGAAGGACGATTAATATTAGCAGATTCCCTCGGTTGGACAGCACAGTATGAACCACAAGGTGTGGTTGACTTAGCAACACTTACAGGTGCAGTAATTACTTGCCTTGGACATATTGCTGCTGGGGCATTAGGCACTGATGATGCACTTATGGAGAAGGTTAAAAAAGCCGGTGAAAAAACTCACGAACGCGTTTGGGAATTACCACTATGGGATGATTATGATGAAGGCGTAAAAAGTACTATCGCTGATGTAAAGAATATCGGTGATGGTACATCAGGTACGATTGCAGGGGCTGCTTTCTTAAAGAAGTTTGCGGTTGGTTATCCCTGGGTTCATCTTGATATTGCTGGCACAGCATGGGGGATGAAAGGTTCTACATATATTCCTGATTCTGCCTCCGGTTATGGCGTTAGATTGTTAGTGCAATTGGTTGAAGATTGGTAAGTACTAATTGAGAAAGCATTAAAAATAGGGATAGACGAAAAGTCTATCCCTATTTTTATATTACGATATTTAAGTATTAACCTTCGGATCGAAGTTGAATTAGTTTATTAACTGCGTGAATATATGCCTTGGCACTTGCTTCTATGATATCTGTACTTGCCCCATTTCCAGTAATAACACGTCCATTGTCTTGCACCTTCAATGTCACCTCACCGATAGCATCTTCACCTTCCGTCACTGACCGTATCTGATAATCGATTAAATTAAGTTTTATTTTAACGATCTGACTAATAGCCTTAAAAGCTGCATCAACTGGACCATCTCCGGTAGATGCATTCTCGACCATACCTTCTTCAGTACGAATTCCAATAGTAGTTGTCGATGATATTTTAGTTCCACTGACTACCTGTATATAATCTAATTCATAGGTTGCTGGTACGGATCGTATTTCATCACTCATAATCACTTCAAGGTCTGCATCATGTACGGCTTTTTTCTTATCTGCAACCTTTAGAAACCGTTCGTATACTTTCTCTAATTGATCTTGGTCTATTTCATATCCAAGTTCACTTAAACGGTGTTTTAGTGCATTGCGACCAGACCTCGGACTGAGAATTATCTGACTCTCTTTCCATCCAATTTCTTCTGGATCTATGATTTCGAATGTTACACGAGATTTAATTATCCCATCTTGGTGAATTCCTGAACTGTGTGCAAAAGCATTTTCACCAACAATAGCCTTATTCGGTTGAACAGGAATACCCATTGTCCTACTCACACGTCTACTTATAGGAACTATTTCTGTTGCATTTATATCTGTATAGTATCCTTCATAGTAATCCCTTCGGGTTCGGATTGCCATGACCACTTCCTCTAATGAAGTATTCCCTGCGCGTTCTCCAAGTCCATTGATGGTACACTCAATCTGACGTGCACCGTGCTCAACGGCAAACAGACTATTTGCAACTGCCAATCCTAAGTCATTATGACAATGTACACTGATGATAGCATCATCAATATTCGCTACATTTTCTTTGATACCAGCAATAAGATTCCCAAATTCTGCTGGTACAGTCCATCCGACTGTTTCTGGAATATTAACAACAGACGCTCCGGCAGCGATGACTGCTTCAACGACTTCATATAAATAGGATAATTCCGTCCTACCTGCATCCATAGGTGAAAACTCTACAGTCGGATCTGGATGATCAGTACACAGACTTTTAGCATAAGCGACAGCCTCAATAGCCATCTCTAATGTCCTTTCAGGTGTTGTCCGTGTGATCCGTTCCATATGGATGGTTGATGTTCCTACAAATGTGTGGATTCTGGCCCGTGGAGCATCCTGAATTGCTTTCCAGGCAGCAGTAATATCTTTCTCTACAACGCGTGATAATGCACAGATCTCAGGACCTTGTACCTCGTTAGCTATTCGTTTCACAGCATCAAAATCTCCAGGTGAAGAGATAGGAAAACCTGCTTCAATAATATCAACATTTAACTTAGCAAGATGCTTGGCAATTTCTAACTTCTCTTCAATCCCAAGTGCTGCACCGGGTGTCTGTTCTGCATCACGGAGTGTCGTATCAAAAATATATACCTTTTCCTGATTAGTTTCAAAATCGTCCACTGACTTACCCTCCAAGGTCTAAATAAACCGCTATAAATGGATAATGTAAATTCTAAATATACCTTATATCTCACGACCAACAGCTATGGCAATCGGCTTTAGATCATTCATTAGTGTTTCAAATTGATCAGGGAATAAAGACTGAGCACCGTCCCCTGTCATTGAATTGTCTGGATCATGATGAACTTCAAGTAATAATCCATCTGCACCTGCTGCCACTGAGGCTTTTGTCATATCACATACCAGACTACGGATACCTGTACCATGGCTTGGATCAACGACAATTGGAAGATGACTTAATTCATGAACAACAGGAACGGCATTAAGATCCAGCGTATTCCGTGTATGTGTTTCAAATGTTCGGATACCTCTTTCACATAGAATCACATCTGGATTCCCTTCAGAAAGGATATATTCCGCCGCAAGTAGCCATTCTTCAATTGTTGATGACATCCCTCTTTTTAATATTACAGGTTTACGCGCCCGTCCCACCTCTTTTAAAAGATAGAAATTGGTCATATTCCGCGTTCCAAGTTGAAAAATGTCTGTTGATTCACCAACAATTTCAACTTCATGAGGTGTCATAACTTCAGTGACAATACCTAATCCTGTCTCCTCTTTGGCTGCCATCAGCATTTTTAATGCTTCTTCACCAAATCCTTGGAAACTATACGGACCCGTTCGAGGTTTAAAGGCACCACCCCTAATAAATTCTGCACCAGCCTGCTTAACCTGTTTAGCAATGGTCACAATCTGTTCTGTACTTTCCACTGCACAGGGACCAGCCATAACTGACAACTTTTTCCCCCCAATCTTAGTTCCGTTTGCCCCGATTACGGTGGCTTCATCACGGAACTGGCGGCTTGCTAATTTATAAGGCGCGGTAATTGGCATTGTCCTTTCTACACCAGACATCGACTCCATTGGAATATCGCCAAGCAATGTCTTATCTCCTATTACACCGATTACGGTGCGTTGTTCTCCAGTTGAAACTTGGGCTTTCAACCCAACACTTTCAATCCTATTAACTATAGCATTAATCTGGTCAGGTGTTGCATCCGATTTGGTAACGATTACCATGGTATTCAATTCCCTCCGCCAAAACTCGAAATGTAATTTCAATTACTTGATTAAAAAAAATAACCCAACATCGATTCTTTATCGACGCTGGGTGGTGACAATTGAGTTCGCTTATTCTATATTATTTTAGACTAACAGACAATCACCACCTAACGTCACTGTATAAAAAGGGATATAACCATAAGGTTATTAACGTCCCAAGGTAAATAAGAAAATTGGAACCTGTCCAACTTAATTCTACAGTAAAGGTGGTATAGTGTTGATGTTGTTTCATTAAAAAAACCTATATACTTTAGGTGTTAGCCTGAGATCGTATTAATAATAACGAATTTTACAGCAAATAGTTTAAATAAAAGTCATATAAGTAAGTATTATTATAACACACACTTTAATATTAAGTCAAGTTTGGTTGTATTTGCAAATTCAAATGGTCATTTGATACTATTTTAAAATTAGCATTTTACGAGTAGCACTATAGTCACCTACTGTTAGCGTATAGAAGTATATGCCACTTGATACTGATTCCCCTACATCATTTTTTCCATTCCAATAGACTGCTTTGTTTCTTGACTGATACACACCAGCAGAATGAAATCCCAGATTGAAGTTTCGAACCAATTGACCATCAGACGAATGTATCTGTATTGTAATATCCGCAGGAATTGCTAATTCAAATGGAATCCATGTTTCTGGGTTGAATGGATTTGGATAGTTTGGCAATAAAACTGTCTTTTCAGGAATTAATGTTGCATACAGTTGTTCTAAGACGAAAATACCTTGTTGTATTGTAGGATCGTATAAATTTAGTTTTTTAGCATCTTGAATCCACTGTTCGACTATAGATCGTGTCAGTGGTGTAGAATTATCAGGAATCCACATGGTAGGTGAGGTAGAGGACGTTCCCATTGCTGCTGCAACTAATGTAAGATCAACTATATCTACCACCCCATCATCGTTGACATCAGCGAGATTTTCGCCAATCTCTCCAAAATGTAATGCAACTAAGGTTAAATCCTGAATGTCAACAACACCGTCCCCATTCAGATCGCCCTGTTGTAGAGAGGGTTCGGTTATATGGGCGGATTGAACATGTACAAAGGATTTATTCCCGAATCCATCAGTCAAACGGACATTATCCAAAGTTAGTGTAGAAGATTTTGGGGCAATTACTTCAAATGTAATGTTTGCCAAAGTTCCAAATCCAAAACTCTCTCCAGAAAGTGAAGTGGCAGCAATTGTAATTGTATTGTCCTCTATTTTAGGGTCAATATAAAATGCCCCTGATGGAAGAAAAGTAGCATTATTTGCGATTACATAACTTAAGGCAGTATCATCATACCTAATCTTTGCTTGGTAGCCAGCTACGTTCCCAGCATCTTGAATATTCAGGGATAAGGTAATCTGGTTTCCTATTGCAGGAGATTGTATTAAAGATGGACTGAAATTAACAGTAGCATAAGATTCTGTTGAAGGAGTAAAATTCCATAACAAAACGGAACCATCAGCACTACTGCTTGCGAGAGTATTCCCATCAGAACCTAAAGCTATACTAAGAACCCCACTTGTGTGTCCAGTCAGGGTTTGTATATTCTCACCAGAAACAGAATCCCATATCCGGATAGTTCGGTCATTACTTCCACTGATGAGAGTATTCCCATCGGAACTGAAAATCACCTTCCAGATTAGACTAGTATGTGCAGTATATTTTGCCAACTCAACACCAAAAACAGAGTCCCAAATACGAATAGTATTATCGTCACTTCCACTTGCCAATCTACCATCTTGTGAACTAAATTCAACAGTCCTAACGAAATCAGAGTGTCCTGTAAGCGTATTAATTAATTCTCCTGTAGACACATCCCATATTTTAATTGTTTCATCAGCACTTCCGGTTGCGAGTGTCTTTCCATCAGGGCTAAAAGAAACACTTAGGACTGCATCAGTATGTTCAGCAAGTGTATAGAGTGGCTCAGTAAATGCAGTATTCCAAATTTTAATTGTCCCATCTTGGCTTGCGCTTGCTAATCTAAGACCATCAGGACTGTATGCAATATCCCAGATCCAATCATTATGACCTGAAAAAGTCTGTCTATGTTCACCTGTAGCTGCATCCCACAGTCTGATTGTACCATCGTCACTTCCACTGGCAAGTGTTGAACCATCAGGACTATATGCAACACTCCATATCCAATCCTCATGTCCTACCAACATCTGTTGGTGTTCCCCTGTAAAAGCATTCCAAAGATGAATTGAATTATCTGCACCTCCAGTAGCAACTGTACTACCATCATTGCTGAATGCAACATCTAAAAGATAACTGGTATATCCAGTAATGGTTTGTCTTTGTCCCCCAAAAACGGCATCCCATAATCTTACTGTTCCATCACTACTTGCACTTGCTATTGTTCCTCCACTTGCATTATATGAAACCCCTATAACGATTCCAGTATGTCCTGTTAATAATTGTTGAGGTTGACCGGAAACAGCATCCCATAAGATGACAGATCCATCACTACTACTACTGGCAATTGTATCACCGGTTCGATTATATGTAACACTATATACAAATCCCTCATGTCCAATGAGTTGTTTTGTTTGTATACCGAATGCTGTATTCCATAGTAGAATTGTTCCATCACGACTGGCACTTGCGAGTGTAGCTTCAGTTGGACTAAAAGCAACACTATACACAGAATCTTCATGATCAGTTAATAAGTGTAGTTGTTCACCTGTGGCAACATCCCAAATTCGCACAGAGGTATCCAAACTACCAGATGCCAGTGTGTCCCCATTTGGACTAAAAGTAACACTCGTAACCGCGTCAAGATGTCCTGTTAGAGTCTGTGGTTGCCCACCAATTGCGGTATTCCAAAGTTTGATTGTAGTGTCACTACTTCCACTGGCAAGTGTTCCATCGGATCTAAATGATAAACTCAAAACCGTATCGGTATGTTCATCCAAAGTATCTAATAGCCCCCCAGTTGAGGTATTCCATAATCTTATCAAGCCATCGGCATACCCACTTGCTATGGTTTGTCCATCAGCACTAAAAGCAACACTGTAAGCTATTTCTGTATCATCTGTGAGTAGTGCTAACTCCGTATAATTGTTTGTATCATACAGCCAAATACCAACAGTACTTACTATTGCAAGTCGTGTACCATCAGTTGAGTATTTTAAACCCATCAGTCGACCTTTACCAATACGTGTTTTCGCATTTTCAGGCAGACTAAATTGACTTGAATTTTGAGCGTGTGTTATAGATATATTAAAGGTAGGAGCCAAGAAAAGTGCGACTAATATTGGAATAAACCATCTATTCATTTAATTCTCCATTCTGATTAATGATGTAAAGATAGACACATTGGAATTTCCTGACAATTTATATCAACATAATTTATATCAACATAATTTATATCCCATATTGAAAGTCAAAATAGATAAAGGTAAGGTTAATCAGGAAATGACCATTAAATAAAAAGTATAGAATGCATTTGTTCTTAGTGTCTGAATATGACTTTCACGAAAATGTAAGATTTAGGTAGGTGGTATTTTTACCTTCATTACAATAGTTAACTGTTTAGGAGTATACCATATAGAATAGTTATTGTCAATTTGAAGAGTTAACTTGGGGATGTGAAGAAATTGGCATTATAGCACTGAAAGGTATGTTTTTTGAATCACGATAAGTTTGTAGTTTAGATCTTGTTTCAGATAATGCAGTTTACGCCATTCAATTAGACACCAATCATCAATTTTATTCGATAATTATTCATAAAGGACGTGTTTTTTTAATCTGAAATTAACGAAAACCCTCTTCTGTACGATGCCAATTTCTACCGTGGTCTGGATCACGGAATGGGATTGTTCTTCCCAATAATTGTTTGAGGACATCACTCTCATTAATCAATTCTTCATCCGTCAATTGCCGTGGCATATCCTCTTGAGGATAGATAACTGATCTGTTATACATTCCGAGTAATCCGACTCTTGGAGAATCTGTATTATTTGGTCGTGATTGATGCCAAATGGCTCCATTAGTAAACATAATTGATCCCTTTGGAGCAGAAGCAACAACACATTCCATATCTTCTGCTTCACCTAACTCGGGCCGTCTTAGGGTTTTATGTGATTCAGGTATGCATGCTGTTGCCCCATTCTCAATTGTAAAGTCATCTAACATCCAGACAGTTTGTCCTGTTAATGAACCTGAAGGGAATGGTGATTGCATTGCCCAGTATGGGTAGTCAATATGCCATCCTCCTGCAGGTGCGCCTGGTCCGACGACATTTGCGGTAAAAGTGGAAGCAATTACATCTTCTCCAAGCATCCGTTTCCATACTGCAATCACAGTTGGATGTTGTATAAAAAATCTAAAGATAGGAGATTTCCCAACAATTGCCCAAACCCGTCGAATCTTGCCATCTCCATAACTATGATCCTGTCCATTTTCAATATCTTCATCGATCAATTTCCATATCACTTCTCGTGCTTCATCAGCCTCTTCAGGTGAGATGACATTTTCGATGATATGATAACCTAAATCGGAGAGTTCATTCTCCACTTGGTCAAGTCTTTCTGAATCTAATGCGGATTTAATTTGCATTTTGCTTCACCTTCATCTATTTATTTCGCGGTAGGTTTCGGATTGTTTCTATAATTCTATCTTCTATATCATCTGCATCACTGTCAGGTATACGATTGTGTTTATCCATCCATTCAATATTTTCTGCTACGCTTTGAATGACAGGAATCTTTGGATTAAATTCAGGTATAACTGAAGCTAATTTTTCATGACTAAAAATCTGTGTATGTCCAAAATTACCCCTCAATCCACTGAATCGTTCAGGAGAGATGGCAATAAGGGTTTCTTGAGCAACATGAATAATTTCAATGTCAACACCGAGAGCATTTGCTGCGGCTGTATGCCATTCATCCCATGTTCGTGCTTGGGGATGAACGATATTATATGTTTCACCAAAACATTGTGATTTTCCAATAATGTCTGCAAAAGCATCACCAGCATCTCGTGATGCCAAAAATTGAAAGTAATTCAATCCATCACCTGCAGATAGAATAGGTTTCCCTTTCCGTAATCGATCTATCCAACTTCCATCTCCTCCGACTTGTCGCAATAGATTCATTCCAGGTCCGTGGGTATAGGATGGTTTGAAGATTGTAACCGGAAAACCATCAGTCTTATGTGCCTCTAATAATAAATTATCTGCAGCGATTTTACCCAACCCATATCCTGATTCACCTTGTAGTGGTCCTGTTTCAGGTATGTTAATACCGCTGAAGGGTGGACCGTATGTCATGACTGTTGAACAGTGGATGAAGTGTCCTACTTTTCCTTGGCAAGCTTTTAGTGCGGAAGCAGCATCTTCAGCATTGAAACTGATCATATCTATGACTGCATCCCAGTTCTCAGCGGCAACTTTGTTCTCAAAATCCTCACGGTTTTGTCTGTCTCCCTGAATTATTCGAACATCTTGTGGTGGTGGGTCGACATGTTGTCCGCGATTAAATAATACGACATCATAATTCCGTTCGAGTAGTGCAGCAACGATGCCACGGCTGATATTTCCTGTTCCGCCGATGACTAATACTTTCATTTCGATGTTTCCTCTTCGATCAACTTTATTTCATCCGGTGTAAGATCGTATAAATGGTATACAATTTCATTGATACTCTTCTCCAAAATTTGGACATTCTGATTTTCAGGATCTATAAGGATTTTGTTAGTAATATCAATAATTTCTTTAATCTGTGTTGATTTATTATCTGACTGGTAAAAGATAGGAATACTCCCAATATTCTCTTTTGTAAAAATTAAATTTGGGTTATTTTCATATTTTCTAAACTTTTGCTTCGCATACCAACCCATTAGTGAACTATTCAAAATCGCTAATAGAGATAAGTCTTCAGTTGGAATATGATAATATGTGCCAAGAATATATCCATTAGATGTGTCATAAGTAGCTTTAATTGAATTTCCATTTAATGGATATATTATCTTAGGTTGGTAAATATGTGGATAATTCTCGGGTTTCGGTTCCCACATAGCAACTTCCCAATAGAATTTCCCTTTACTTCCTTTAATTCGACTTTTTAATTTATCTTTGAATTGGAATAGATGTTGACTAATGGCTGGATATGTTTTTACGAACAATTCTTCAGCAATAGCTTCATCATCCTGATTAGACCAGGGCCATTGTTTATGTTTAGAGGAAGTAATCCAAAGAATATAAGCAGATTCTATTTTCCATTTCTTCTTTTTTGGTGAATATACATAAGGTATAAATAAATTTTTGCTATCCGGATCTTGTTGTATTAGATCTTGATATTTTTCATTATCAATAACAAAGGCTTTTACACGACCTGGATTCACACCTGTGTGAATTCTTACATGACTATTTAAAGGTTCACCTATGTTTCTTAGTTTTTCAAGTAGTTCCGCGGATTGAGTTGATACAGTTGTCGAAGTAATTAAATTGTTCGTATCCATAGTTGATTCAACCTTAGATTTTTCCTTATTTTTTTCAATTTGTTCAATTTTCTAATTGTTAACTACAGTATCATTGAATTTGTCCTTATTATTTTTAGGATTAGCTTACTAAGATATAGAGATATGTGTATTTTTCTTACCTAAATGATGATAACACATTAATGAGTATTAGACTATGTATATTTTTCTTGAGATTACCCTTCAATAGCTGAAATCTTTGATTATAAAAAAGGTATAAAAACATATATTTAATCCTAATATAGAGACAAGAAATTGGGTGCAAAAACAGACCTTTAATCCTAAATACTCAGATAGTAAATCGTGTTCATGTTGAATTCATCTCTGCATCGAAAAAATGAAAAAAGTTACACTTTTTGACACATTGTGTGTCATTGAAATTGGTGTAAAATACCCCTCTAACCTCTGTCATAGACTGACTTTATAGCACTTTGAATTAACTTTATAAGAAATTCAAAAAATGTGATTTTTTGTTTTTGTTGTCCTTCCTGAATTTGACATTTCCAATTGGTAAAAAATACTGATTTTTTGACGTAAATAAAGTTTTGTATTTAGGATCGCTTTTATTGATAATCATCATTTTCTCCGATTAATATTTGTCATTTTGTGCTTTATGAAATATGTAATTTAACTGAGACTGCTACTAAATATTCAGAATCTGTATGGATAACGCCTCATTGACCGTACAAAAGCAATTTGAATTTTGTAATTTTATAGGTAGCAACTTTGTATATTGTAATGTTAGATGTTAGAAATTGATATATTCTTCATTTTATTTTATATTTTTTGGAAATGAGTGAAATTTGCATACCAAAACAATACCTGAGTGAATATATCAATTAGTCATTAGATTATATTCATCAACTATAGAACGTGCTAATGCCCAATCCAATCTTCTTCGATAGAATCCATCTCGTCGTAATCCTTTGAATGCAGTTAGAAAAACATCATGTGTTTTTTCACGAATGAAATTTAGACGTACATTTAAATCCTCAATGTCTACTTTCCATGGGACACTGATTTTTGTTATTGAACGACCGTGATATCGTACTGGATATTCACCCAATTCTTTGGGGGGACAAAACCTGATAGATTGCGATACTGTATTATCTATTGCAACAAGTCCAAGATTACCATTTGGTTCATTAAATCTTATATACCGATTACGAGATGGTTTTGGTAAGAATTCCTCCAATTTACTTAGTTTTCCAAGTTGCAGGTTATTTCGCCATATCATCACATTCGAAGTTTCATTTGGTGTAAACAGTGCTAATCCTACAGGATGTTCAGTATCCTTAAACATACCATTTACATTATTATGGCTTCTATTCTTTGAAGTGGTATGTTGTTTTTCAGGAACTAATGAAATAAAATCACTCAGTCGATTTAAAAACAAATTACTCCGGATAAAGGCTTCGGGAATAATTGCTGCTACCCAGTCACAATTATTAAGGCACAATTCAAGCGAATATTTATACATATCATCATGAGAGGTGTCTTTTGGATATGGCAAACCTCTCCGAGAAGCCGAATTTCTTGCTAACCAAGGGGGATTTGTGATGCATACCTGATATCCTTTAGGAAAATCAGTTAGGGTGTTGCGTTTTTGTATCCCATCTGCTCCAGGATGTATATCGTATAATTCCCAGTCGTTGTATTTTAGTTCTGCAGAATTAATTAAATTTGGTATGTCTTTTGCACCGGCAAAGGGTTCTAATATTGTTTTTTCTTGTATATTTGCATTATTAACCCAACTTTTGAACGGATGTAATTTAAAAGGATTCCCCCGTGTGTAATACTGTCCATTTGCACGTTTATTATCCATAAGAATTATTTTGTATTGTTAACTATATCAGGACTTATGCAGCTTTAAGATTATTGATGAATTTAAGAGTTGATGTTTCATGTAGTCATCCCATAACCAATTTGAGGTTGTAAATCGCTTTGTATAGTAAAAACAACTATGTGATGACTATAGCAAATGAGCGAAACCTTCGGTTCATAAGAAATCCATACAGCTGCATTCAGAACAATGGGTATAATAAAATTGAACTTATTAGGACAGAATACACATAAGGGTTTCTACTGCTTCAATCGTATCTTCAATTTCTTTCTTTGGTATGTTGACAATAGTAGCATGGCTAAGAGGGTTTAAAATACGACTCCGATATAGTTCAATATCGTTGATGAGACCTTGGTTTAACAAAGCAGATGTGTGATTTTCAATTTTTATTGCATCCCAGAAATCCTGAGAATCCTGTTTGTTAGGGTCGCGGCGATACTTAACAGGTAGATGTTTACTCTCACAAAACTCTTCAATTATCATTTCAAACGCTGTACGTAAATAAATCGCACATGCTTAATAGTCACTCGCTTCAAGGTATTCCCTCGCCTTGTCAAGATATGGCATATCTTCAACATAAACAGGAATTTCATATTCATCAGTTTGCCGAAAGTAGAACTCAATGGCTTTCCACTTTCCACCATGGGATGTCCGTTGTTTGACAATCTCGTACCACGCTTTATCATAAGTTGTCAGAAAGATTTGGTAATCTTCAAAATAGTCTTCTAAAATATCAAGAACTGGGAGACGATTCGACATATCCAAACCGATTAGCACGTCATCTAATGCTAAAATCTTTAACTCACTTTCTGGCTGGATTAGGATTGATGAAAAATAGATAGCGATAGCAATTGCTGACAACTTTGCTTCATTTAAAAAACGGTGATGGGCAGGAATGTCCTTGTCAAAGAATTCCACAGTCAATAGTATTGCCTGATTATCAAGTGTCTTTTCCCCTTGGTTGTATGTTATCCCTTGAAAATCTAAATTTAGGGCAACATTATATCCAAATTTTCGGAGAATTTCGGATGTTTTTGTTTGCAGTATTTCCAATCTATTAGATAGCTCATCATTGAAGTTCTCTATTGACTCTTCAAGGGCTGTAATTTGGGTAGTCGCCCCTCGTCGTGGGAAGGGTGGCTGAATGCTATCCCAATCTTCAGCAAGGTTTCGGTCTGTTTCGCGACTAACGGTATTTGCCAAGAGTGTCTTAACCAGCAAATCGAATACATTTACAACATCGTTTTCACGATGCAGATAATGTGTTTCCAATAAATCCTTATAATCCAGGAACCCTTTTGTTCTTGATGCATCAATAAGAAGTTGATCATTTGTCTCGTCCTTAACAGTTTCAGACCATTCATAGATATGTTCATTTGTTCCTGGGTTCTCACGGAGATGCAGTTTGATGTGTCCATCATCGATTGGAATAAAAATGTTCTGATAATCTTCGAATCGGATAACTCGTTCAGAGGATTCCAGAAATAACTTCAACGCTTGGTACAACGACGTTTTTCCACTGCCGTTTTCACCGTAAACAAGTAAATTCTTCCCTGCCTTATGCAGATCAATCAGATATTCCCCATAAAATGCCTTAAAGTTCTTAATCTCAATCTTAGTAATTCTCATGCCTTACCCTCAATGATGCGTATAGGTTTGACACTGCTCATAAAGAATAGATCGACCGCAACCGGATGTGTCTTTTCATATAATCGTTCAAAGATGTCCCGGCATGCGGACGTTTTATCACCTTGCATCTCTTGAAGTAGCGGCAACTGCTCATCAATTAACGGTTGGAAGAAGTATTTGTCACCCCGATGGAGTTCATCAGGTAAATAGAGTTCATAGACCAACCCGTTAAGGATATTTCCAAAATATGCTACCATCACATAGTCTCTGGAGTGTGCTAGGTCTTTGCTATCCGTTGTCGGTTGTTTCTTGAGATAGAGAATATATTCAACAATTTTATGAATAAGTGCTTGCTGCTCTGGTTCCATATCAGGGATTGGAATTTGTGAGACATATCGAGACGTGAATTTCAAAAACGGACCCCGAATCTGCGGGGCAGTCCGCGCATAAAACCATGAAACTGCTCTGGTATTCAGCACACCAAGAATCCACAATTCACTTGTCGGTAGGAGAGATGCGGGACTTCCTACATAGTATCCTTCATCATCATAAGCAAACGCAGTTGCACTTGCTAAATCAGGGTAGACGCACTTTGGTTGTTCACATGTAACTGTTCCCTTCGGTACAGTTTGGAGTTCGTACCATTCCTGCTTCCCCGTTCTCTTTTCCAGCGCGTCACGGGACTGTTCCAAGTGTGTTTTGATAGCTGGATAAGCTTTGATGTCTATGCCTCGATGCGTCCAGATAAGCCACTTATCTTGTCTCTCTCTCCGTGACTCGTTTGTCGGTTTTACTCGCCAACGTTGAATGTCGCGCGCCATTAGAAAAGGCTTTAAAATATCTGCTGATGATGGGTGTTCTGCAATGAGTGCATCCCGTGTCTCACGGTGGACAATAAACGCTTCGTTATATCCTGTGGTAATTCCACGCGAAGAGGGTTCTTGGAGGTATTCGGACAAAGGTTTGCCAGAATTTCGGAATTTCTCAAGTAGTTGCAACACTGCAGCAGATTCTTGGGTTTTCCCATCATGAGTCACAATCTTTTGCGTAGTGGTAAAAGGGTTTACTGGGTATTGCCTTAGCATTGCGACGATGTCTTTCGGCACTTTAACGTCATTTTTTCGTTCAAACGTATAAATGTCTCTATATAGGTTGTGAAACGCGACGATGATATCAATTCCTTTGTCTTTGGCAGCGGTCAGATCGGTTTTGGCTTTATCCCATTCTCTCAGATTTAACTGTGCTAGCCCACGATGGCAATAAGATATAGCATCCTCAGGATCCAGTTTTAGGGACATATCATAATTTGCAATGGCCTTCTCAAATTCACCTGTGAGGAGGTAAACATTACCGAGGCTATAATAGGCTACTGCATGGTATTGATTTATATTTATTGCAGCAGTGAAGTCATTGATTGCCTCATCAAACTTGTCTCTCTTGCCATAAGCCACACCACGATTAACATAGGCATCAACAAAATCTGATTTGAGTTTGATTGCCATGTTAAAGGCAGCAATCGCCTTATCAAAATCACCTTTGTCGTCATAGGCATTGCCAAGATTGTTATAGGCCTCAGCAAACTTGGAGTTGAGTTCAAGGGCTTTTTCAAAATCTTTGATAGCAAGATCGTATTCGCCCTTTTCACCGTAATCAATACCGCGATTGTTATAGAAAATATGACCTTGTAGATTTAGTGCAGTGCTCATTTACTTTTCTCCAATGAACAACTTATCTTGATGTTATGACAATGGGCCTACTAGAGAATATCATACCGAATTTCACATATTGTCAAAAGCGTCAGAAAGAATCTGCCTTATTTTTTCACCAATCACAGTAAACCGCCACGGTTCAGTGACATGATGGTTCGGTGCCCATATTCCGTAACTGAAGATCTTTTCAATCACATCATTTGGTACAGGTTCCTCTTTGAATTTGAAAATGGATCGTCTTGAAAGTATTGCGTCTTTTACGTCCATAAAATCCTCCTTGTTTTACGTCCATAAAACCCTCCTTGTTAAATTATTGTTTATTCGTGGTTTAATTATAGAACTCGTGTCTTTACTATCCGCAATCACACAAGATTTAGACAAATACTTATCAAGCATTTACAAATCTTTTAAAATCACACCATAGTTCTAATGCTGAAGTTGTTCTCCAAACTACATGCCGTCTGAGTGTCTTCTCTAATGCTGTTTTATAAGGATTGGATAAATTCATTGCCATCTCTCTCGGTTTTCCAGAAAGAATTTCTTCACGCGTGAATTGTAAACGTTGGGAGTACGCAAGTTGAAGGAATAGCAACCCAAGATGATAAATGTCGGATCGATGATCAATTGGACCAAACTCATTAGGATCTAAAACTTCAGGTGGTAATAACCACTGTGGTCTCGTGTTCGTAGCATCTACATCAAGAAGTTGTTTTGAAACACCGAGATCTCCTAATTTAAATTGCATGACATGAGCCTTTTGTGGAACCATTTCATCTTTTATATAAGTAGAAAAAACATTTCCCTCATGAATGTCTTGATGCACATAATTATTTAAATGGAGATAGTGTACTGCTTGTAGAAGTTGTCTAGCTATCCGCATAAACCAAGCCATACCATCCAAATTTGGCATATAAAAAAGTATTGATATTGGAGTAAAACACCTTTCTGTTACAATATAAAATGAATATTGATATTCAAATGCATCATACACATATGTAATATTGGGGTGTCTTAATTCCAGGAGTCTATGAAATTCACCCTCCGCATTTTCTTTCAATTTATTGTAGGGATAAATCGGTTTTAAAACTTTTACAGCAAGATCATTCCCCCAATCATCTGAACAATTGTACACAACGCCAAAGTACCCTTCATCTATCGGTGAACCAATTGTGTAAGTGTTACCTGTAAACGAACTTGAAATAGACTTACCAGGGACAGGAAGTATCCCACCCTTTGTTGGTAAATTATCTATCTGATTGATGTTATTCATAGATTCCTTGGTTCTTGCAATGTTTAGTCTGTGCTACTTTGAACGAACTACAGCAATACTCGCCCCGTATCTGAATACTACATTGATAACGTCTTGTACACCTATACCGTGTAAGTTGGCACTCTGAATTTTATTTGACACAATATCTGTCCAATACATCTTATCCCCTTCCACATCTAGAGCAATATAACTTGGACACTTCAATCCATCGACTAGGTCTTGGGCATTTGTACCGTCCAAATTCGCACAACGGATTCTACCAACATTAAAGCTACTTTCTGTCCAATAAATTTTACTATTTACCAGATCTAATGCTATACTACCTGGGGAATTTCCAGTAGTAATGACATCTTGAATATCTGTACCATCCAAGTTAGCACAGCGTATTTTTGCTGTGATGAACTCTGTCCAGTAAATTTTACCTTCTTTCACATTCAAGGCAATATTTGTAGGAAAGTCTAATCCGCTGATAAGGGTTTGAACATCTGTGCCATCCAAGTTGGCACAACAGATTTTTCGCTCCCTAAACTGTCCTTGTATCCAGTACACTTTGCCTACTATTACATCTAAGGCAATATTTGTAGGAAAATCTAATCCGGTAATAACATTCCGTGCGTTTGTACCGTCTAAGTTAGCACTCTGAATTTTACCAGTTACTGTCCAATAAATTTTACCGCGTTGCGTATCTAAGGCAACATCATACGGACCATTCAATCCTACGTTTACAATGGATTGAATGTTTAAATTTCTCATGTTTGTGAGTTGAGCAGTGTCTATTCTGCGAGGGGCCGTCCAATAGATGGCAGGCTGCGAGACAATTTCGGACACAACCTCAGAGACGCTCGATACGAAAAATAAGAAAAATAAAAATTTAATGGTTTTTCTATTTTTCAAAGATTATAACTCCTTTATATAGAATTGTAAGATGATTATTTACACTGAGAACAGAAATCCGCAGAGAGAATTTGTTATTTTGACATAAGTTCGGCAAAATAATAGTGTTGGATAGTCAAACCGCCACAACAAAACGTCGGTATCTACTAACAACTTCATTCATTTGTCCCGCGAAAAGCAGCCATAAACGATTCAGGTAATTCATCAAAATCTTCAGCAATCTTCACTTTACCTTTCCACTGTCCACACAGCAAGGCTTCTTGTCCCTTGATAAAGGTATGGGATGGTAACAAATGTGCTGTTGCTTTCCAGGGCTATTTATAGTAAACTTTAGATTCAATTGGACACTGTACTTGTAGGAGCAACCTTTCGGTCGCGACCAGGAGGTCGCTCCTACAAAAGATGTGTGGGACACGAACGTAAGTTGAACCAATAGAAAATGTAGTATTTATTTTATTGTTCACTATAGTATTTAGGTATTTTGATCGTTTTTATCACAGTCGTTAATATTATTAGTTAAGATGGAGTATAAAAAAAGAGAAAGAAAAAGTCTTTCTCCTTATTAGGTATTTTATCAAAGATTCCTGATCCACGCAATGAAAAAGGAGTACGGCCAGGGTTATTTGGTTTTCGGTTTTTATGTCCGTTTCACATAGGACATCGGAAGAGATTTTGGGTTGGTAAATCGTCAAAGAAGTGGTCAAGATAAGTGTCGATATTGTAATTGTTTCAGGAATGTATGTTGAAATAATTTGACATATTGAATAATCATAGGTAGTATTTCATGAATACACAATGTTGAAAATGAGTCTCAATGTCATGATTTTCATTTCATGAACATATTTCATAAAAACTTGTCTATAGTACAAAATAAATCTATATATGGTGAATGTAATTCTGACAATGAATTACATTCAATTATAGTAAACTTTTGAATTAATGGAACATTTTGGGATGTAGGAGGGAACTCCGATTCCCAACTATCACTGAGTTAAATCGCGATTCGGAGATCGCTCCTACAGGGATTTTGTATTATTATCTTCAATGTTCACTATAATATATGAGGAGTTAATTATGGTAAAAAAACACATGTATATTGTAATACATTTTATTGTGATGATTTTAATCATCGGATCAACTCAAGCAGAAACGATCACTCTCTATTCAGGTCGAAGTAAAAGTTTGGTTGAACCTATAATAATACAGTTTGAGAAGGAGACTGGGATAGAGGTAGAAGTAAGTTTTGCCAATACAACCCAATTGGCATCTAAACTTATGACTGAAGGTAAAAAGAGTCCAGCGGATGTGTTTTGGGCACAAGATGCTGGCGCACTTGGTGCAGTTAGTAAGAAAGATCTCTTTACTAAACTTCCAAAGAAGATACTATCTAAAGTACCTAAAGCATTTCGACATGGAGACGGTTTATGGGTAGCCACAAGTGGTAGAGCACGGGTATTGGCATATTCCTCTGAACGTCTTAGTAAAGATAAACTTCCAGATAGTATTTTTGATTTAACACAGCCGAAGTGGAATGGAAAAGTTGGATGGGCTCCGCTAAACGCATCTTTTCAAGCCTTTGTAACGGCGATGCGAGAACAGGTTGGAGATGACCGTACCGAAGAATGGCTTGGTGATATGAAAAAGAATGGAACAATTGCATATCCTAAGAATACACCTATAATTGAAGCACTTGCAGCAGGTGAGATAGATCTTGGATTACCAAACCATTATTACCTATTTCGCTTTAAAAAAAGCAATTCAAAATATCCTGTATCACAGACCTTTTTTAAAGTAAAAGATCCTGGGAATCTTGTAAATGTTGCTGGAATAGGGTTGTTAAAGAATAGTAAAAACCAGAAAACTGCCCTTAAGTTGATTGAGTACCTACTTTCCTCTAAAGCTCAACAATACTTTGTTAGTGAAGTGTTTGAATATCCTGTCATTGAAGGTGTCATACCTAACACTAATTTGGTACCATTAGATGAATTGCTTAATATAGTCCCGAAATTCGATCTAAATGAAATGGATGATATTGAAGGAACAGTAAAACTTCTTCGTCGTGTCGGTATAATGTAGCAGAAGCTGTGGTTGAGGTGTATCATCAATAGGCAGCACAGCATATTACTCATTGGACAAAGATGGTATATATTCTTTCCTGCAGTTGTAATCTGTATATGTGGACTTATTCCCTTAGTATATCTGATAGCTAAAGCATTTCAATTGGAGAGTAGTACACTTGTAGAGAATTTACTTCGATGGCGTAATGTGAGACTCTTTTTTAACACTGTCTTACTTACAATAGGTGTTCTTCTTACAGATATCTTATTGGCAACACCAGCGGCATGGTTAACGAGTCGTTCAGATATCAAGCATAAGCGTACCTTTAGTGTTCTATGCACATTACCGTTAGCTATTCCTGGTTATGTCATTGCTTATGCGCTCTTAGCACTGGGTGGCTACAACGGTATATTTGCATGGTTTTTTGGTTGGAATATACCGCGTCTGAATGGTTATTGGGGAGCATTGATCGCTCTCTCCTTCTATACAACCCCTTACCTTTTCCTAAATTTACGTACAGCTCTCTTAGGATTAGATCCAAGTGTTGAAGAATCAGCACGAAGTCTTGGTTATGGTCAATGGAGAGTTTTCATTCATGTAATACTTCCTCAACTACGTCCGGCATTTTATGCGGCAGGATTACTCATTTGTCTACATGTTCTTGGGGACTTTGGTGTAGTTTCATTAATGCGTTATGAGACATTTAGTTATGCGTTATATGTTGAATATAGATTATTGTTTGAACACAATTATGCTGCATGGCTTGCCTTGATCCTCCTAACAATTACCGGATGTCTTCTGTTTCTTGAAGGACGTATGTTATATAAGGTAGACCTTCATAAAGCAGGTCATGGAACATCCCGTATTCCATCTATCATACCTTTACAAAGATTGAAGTATGTCGGTTATACCTATTTGTGTGTATTATTTATTGCTACAGTTTGTATTCCGACATTAACAGTAATATTATGGTTGTTCAGAGGATTTGAAGTATCGACATTGGAGGGAATTATTGAGGCATTTCTTGGCTCAATAAGTATTTCTATACCAGTTGCAATCGGTTGTGCTCTAATGGCAGTACCCTTTGCCTATATCAATGTACGTTATTCAACTCGCTTTTCCAATGCAATTGCGCGTATCCCTTATATAGTTTATGCAATTCCACCTTTGGCATTTGGTTTGGCAATAATCTTCTTTGTTAGAAGAACAGATGTTACGGTTTTAGTGTTAATCATTGCTTGTATGCTACATTTTCTTGCTGAAGCTATAGGTCCAGTACGAAGTCCGCTCTATCAGGCATCACCGCATTTAGAGGAAGTAGCACGATCGCTTGGATGTTCACCGATAATGGCATTTCTCAGGACACTGTTACCACTTCTATTTCGTGGCATGTTAATCGCTATTGCACTTGTATTTCTTGCGACAATGAAGGAACTTCCGTTAACTCTACTGCTTAGACCACCTGAATACGAAACCTTAGCGGTAAATGTATGGGATTATACTGAGGAAGCAATGTTTGCACAAGCCGCACCTTATGCATTTATAATACTATTAACCTCTGCTATATTTGTTGGTTTACTCATTCGCAAGGAGAGATGATGTCATATTTCTGCAACAAATTGTTGGATATTTTGTCAAATTTTGGTATAATCACATTTCATAATTTGTTGATTAGAAATGGAATTTTGATTTGATTAATATAAATCCATACAATCCTTCCATACTAAGAGTATTACATATAGACAATCTAACATAAAAAAAATAATATTGAATCAATTACCTGAAAAGGTATACATATTTTGTCAGACTTTTTCACACTTCCGTCAGTTATCACACTTGGTACCTATACACTAAAATTACTACTTGCGTATGTATTAGCTGGTTTTATAGTTATAATTTATCAATGGACTCATTTGAAAGGTCCAGATAAATCATTCACAGATACATTAATCATGTTATGTATGCTGATATCTGTGGTAATGATTATCATAGACGATAGTATTGCTCGTGCATTTGCATTAGTAGGTGCATTATCTATTATACGTTTTAGGACTGCAATTCAAGATCCTCGAGATATTGGATTTGTCTTCTATGCATTAGCAGCTGGGATGGCAGTTGGTGCAGATAATCCAGCAGTTGCGATTCTTGCGACTTTCGTAATTGGAGTGATCCTTTTATTTATGTTTTATTGGAATAGACATTTTTCCAATGAGAACGAATTTACTCTTGAATTTTGTGTACCCCCTAATTTGAATATAGAGACATCCTATCGATCTATATTCGATAAATATATTATGAATGATCGTTTAATAGATAAAAGGATAAAGAGATCACAGGTAGTGGAGCTTAATTTCCGTGTGAAAATGACAGATCCATCAGAATGGATTAGGCTGTTCAATGAGCTTTCAGAAGTAGAGGAAATCACAGACGTGAAAATTGATAAAGTCTAAAAAGAACGAACATCACAATCTGAAGTGTGTCATAATCTGAAAAAGAAATTAGGAGAAATGAGAAGACATGCAAAAAATAAGAACTTTAGTTATTATATTTACATTAATTTGTTTTATAACTTATGTAAATGCCCAAGATAGTAGTAGAACTGCTCCACTTACAGACGACGAGAAACGATTTGATTTTGACAAAAATGGCACGCTCAATCCAGAAGAAAGTGCTTTGATGCTACAAGTAATAAATATAGAGACGTTTTCAGGAGCAAAACTAAGTGATGAAGATATTAAAAGAATGGGTGGGGACCTTATTGCAGAAGCTGGTAATGATCCACCACCAGGAATTGGAAGACCACAAAATGGTAGAAGAAGAGGAAGAGGTGGTCCCCGACCTGCTGTCAAGATAGTATCCCAGTTTGATACAAATAAAGATGGAAAACTTACAGGAGAGGAACGAAAAGCAGCCCTTGAGTCTCGAGGAGACGCATATCAACCTGGTCAGGAAGCAGGAAATCCAAAAGGTGATATAGAAAGTGACATTAAAGAAAGTATTGCTTCAACCCCATCAAATTCACCATCATTTTATGACGCGCTAACTCTTCGTACACTATATCTAAGGTTTCATGATGAAGATTGGTATTCTCAACTCAACGCATTTTATCGGACAGATGTAGAAGTTCCAGCTGAATTGGTAGTAGATGGAGAAGTTTATTCTGAAGTTGGTGTAAGAGCGCGAGGTACATCATCCTATTTTACTGTGAGGTCAGCTAAAAAATCTTTCAATATAGCTATTGACTATGGAGATGATGGTCAACGTTTATTTGGATATAAAACACTGAATTTACTTAATGGACATGTAGATAGTTCTTTTATTCGAGAAGTACTCTACAACCGAATTGCTCGAGACTATATTCCGGCAATGAAAACCAATTTAGTAAAATTGGTAATAAACGGTGAAAATTGGGGGGTTTATATCAATCTTCAACAATATAACAAAGATTTCCTTGAGGAATGGTTTAATACCAGAGAGGGTATCCGATGGAAAATAGGACCGGGTGGAGGTGCTTTGACATATAATGGTGATGATAATGCCAGTTATCAGAATACATACCAACTAAAAACGGGGAATGTTGAAAATCCATGGGAAAAGTTAATTGAACTCTGTGAAATGTTAGACGAAAAAACGCCTGATAGTAAATTACAAACAGATCTTTCCACAATTTTCAATATTGACCGTGCGCTATGGCAACTTGCTGTCTCAAATGTATTTATGGATGATGATAGTTATATTCATAAAGGAGGAGATTTCAGTTTATATAAGGATATTAATAATAGATTTCACTTAATATCGCACGATAATAATGAGACATTCAGATTTGGACGTGAGCCTCGTGGTGGTGGCGGTGGTGGTCCTGGAGGAGGAGGTCCTCGTGGATGGTCTTGGGGTGAATTAGCTGATGGTATGGCAACTCCACTGACTCATTCCGATAATCCTTTACGTCCAGTAATCAGTCGACTGCTTGGCGTACCTGCATGGAAAGCAAGGTATATAGCGCATGTTAAAACTGTAATGAATGATTGGCTTGATTGGAATAAAATAGAACCCATAATTTCTGAATATCATACCCTTATAGACGCAGAAGTTCAGAGGGATGATAAGAAATTATATAGTTACGATGAGTTTGAGAATAGCATTGAAGGTGAACAAGGTGGTCGTACTCCAAGTTTTAAGCAATTCATAACCAGAAGACGAGAATATCTACTGAATCACCCGGAACTAACCAAACCTACGCCAAAGATAATCTCTGTTTCATCCCCAGAGAATCCTCTTGCTGGTGAAACTGTAGAAATTACAGTTAAAATAGATAAAATGGTTGCACCAGATAAAGTCTTATTGTATTATAGCATTGATAAGAATGGAGTATTCTCCAAAACGACAATGCCCAAGATTGACGATGGTTTTACAGGAACAATTCCTGACTATCCTGCTGGTATTACAGTTTACTATTATGTGGAAGCAAACGCAGTTAAGACCTATGGCACCACATCATTTTATCCTGTCAGAACGGAATTCAGTCCATCTCAGTATAGTGTTGTCCTACCAAAAGCAATTGGCGTATCAGTAGTGATTAATGAATTGATGGCAGCCAACACCAAAAGTATTGTTGACCCACAAGGTGACTATGAGGATTGGATTGAGT
Source organism: uncultured bacterium (assembly GCA_964652195.1). Classification (GTDB taxonomy): domain Bacteria; phylum Poribacteria; class WGA-4E; order WGA-4E; family WGA-3G; genus MSPOR6. Next base: position 227,198 of record CAZZBB010000057.1, read on the forward strand.
TACACAATACATCTGATGAAACTGTTTCTCTGGCGGGGATGTATCTGACTGATAAAATGGATAATCTTACAAAATGGGAATTCCCGGATCTTTCCACAATTCCACCTCGGGGTTATATAATTGTGTGGTTAGATGAAGATGGGAAAGCCGATGAAGGCTTCCATGCGAATTTCAAGCTATCTCGAAATGGTGAAACGGTATTATTGGTAGATACAGATGAACGTGGAAATAAAGTAATAGATTCAATTACATTTACTGAATTAGGTAGAGACAGTGCTATTGGACGAAATCCTAATGCTACAGGTATATTTCAGGAATTAGTGATGACCCCTGGTGAGCAAAATCGTGTAAAATAAGTATTAATTATAATAATTTCTCCAAAAGAAACGAACAATTCGAATTGTGTAATGTCACAGTTTATAAAAGCATAAGAGTCTGAATGAGATAACAAAGTGATACACAAGAATTCTGGAGGAGAAGCATGTCCGTTACAACACTTACTGCTGATATGGATACTTATTCGGATATAACCCAAGTGGAAGAATTCGATAGCCAACAGGAACGTAAACTTATTTTACGATGCCAAGATAGGGATACCGTAGCAATGGGAACATTAGTTGTCCAATACCAACATTGGGTGTACAATATTGCTTTCGGTTTACTGGGACATCATGAAGATGCTGAGGATATTGCACAAGATGTATTCCTTTCAGTTTGGCAAAATATAAACAAGTTTCAATTTCGATCTCAGTTTTCTACTTGGTTATATCAGATTGTAAAAAATAAGTGTCTTAACCTTATAGATCAGCGTAAACGGCGTAAAACCGAACCTATGGAAATTGATGACACTCAACCTTGGGTACCACTTGATAAAGTAACCCCTGAACAGGAAGTACTTCTGAGTGAGCAAAGTCAGATAGTCCATAAAGCTCTTGACAGATTAAAAGAGAGTTATCGTACAATCCTAATCCTAAGAGAATTACGAGAACTTTCTTATGAAGAAATCGCTGAAATCCTTAATTGTACACTTGGTCGAGTTAAATCACGTTTACATGAAGCACGGAAAGCATTAAGAGTTGAACTTGAACGAATTGATTGGTAATATAAGTATTAACTTATTTTTGATCTATTATCATTAGAAAAATGAAACATCATAAAATCCAAAATCAATTATCTGCATATCTTGATAATGAATTAAAGCCTGAAGCACGTAGAATGGTTGAAATGCATCTAATAGACTGTCAGGATTGTAAAGATATGTTGGAAGATTTTCAACATAACCGGCAGCAAATTTCTGACCTTATACACCCAGCACCATCCATGAAGAATGCCGTCTTAGCGATGATTCAAGAGGTAGAAACCACCCCACGGAAAGGTTTACTTTCGAACATAAGACGATGGGTTTTTCAGCCGTTTACTGTTGGTGCAACTGCATTTTCAACTATCTGTCTAATTATTGCTTTATTCTATATGAATCCTTCACCTAATCCACAATATGACGAACTCCTTGAATACTATTTTGGATTTCAAACAGAAGAGATATCCAACAATCCTTTGAAATCCAATGTAGTTGTTCCTCTTAGTAATGAAACAATAGATACTGAGGAAATTATAGAGGATTCTGATGCATTATTCGATTACTTCATGAGTGAGTAATATTAGGATGAATTGATTTATCTTCGGTGTATCTATGCCAGGACAAATTAAAACTCTTCTGTTTATTTTATCAATAGTAACATTTCTTTCTTTATGCCAAACTGTATCTGCAGATATTGATATCCTAAAGGAAATCGTAGAAGCTGAACATGAACTTAGTTATGTAGGTGTAAGACTAAGAACATTTGGATCACGAACGGTTGAAGAAATGGTTATTCATGAAAGCAAAAAGGATACTTACCGTAAGATCATATCTATTCTTGGTGAAGAAAAGTCAATTGATGAAGGCAATCGTGATAGAAGAGACAGAGACAGAAGACGAGGTCGTGATAGAGAGGACAGAGAAGAGAGATGGGAACGTCAACGGAGTCAATTCTCTATATCTGAAATCAGATTAATTGCTGAGAACTATGAGTTGGAACATAAGCGATGGGGTGAAAAAATAGCGGGATATAAGACAGATATACTAATTATTAAACCCAAATTTGAAGGTAGACCTACAAAATATATTTACTTTGCCCATGAAAACCGTTTAATCCTGAAAGTACAGGATTTAGATGCAGCAAGTGTGTTACGCGGTATGTTTGTTTATACACGTATTAGTTTTAATCCTGATACTGTATCAAAGAAATGGGATGAATTTTCTGAAGAAATTAGGGTTAGACCGAGAACTTATGGTATCATTTCTATTAATGATGCGAATAAGATTCTTAAGAAAAAACTAATCCAACCAACATATTTACCATCAGGTTTTCAACTCCAACGGGTCTATAAACATAGCTATAGAGGAAGACATCCAGTACGCTTGAAGTATACAGACGGGTTGTTGGACTTTAATATATTTGAAACTCTTGAAAAAGAAGGATCTACAGATCGTGACCATAGGGGTTGGACTAAGGTTGCAGTAGGTGACACTACAGTATTTAAACATTCCAGAGGTTCAACTAACGCATTCAGTTGGTCAAATAAAGATATTAGATTCTTCTTAGCAGGTCCAATACCATCAACTGAAATGGAAAAGATAGTTGAGTCTATACTCCAGTAATTTGCACGAAATAATTAACTTCATTAAATTTCCTACTTAGTTGTTGGCAGGTTCACCATATAAATTAGTCGTCTCCAATTTCAAATAGGAGACGATTTTTCAATTGTTCTCATAGAGTTTAAATTAAGGAATATTATGACAAGTGATGAGAAGTCTTTAAAGAATGAAATTAATCGTTTAGAGAAGGATCTTTTTGAAAAACAGAAGAAATTAATCAAGTTAAAAAGTCAACTTAAACATCAATCAGTTCAGGACTATATTTTTAAGAGTATTGGTGGTAAGGAAGTTAGACTATCTGAAATGTTTGAGAGTAAAACAGATCTGATTGTTGTTCACAATATGGGTATAAGTTGTTCATATTGTACAATGTGGGCAGATGGATTCAATGGTTTGCTACCACACTTGGAAAACCGTGCTGGATTTGTAGTAGTGTCACCTGACACCCCTGATACACAGAATGAATTTGCCGTGAAAAGAGGCTGGCAATTTAAAATATATTCAAGTGACGGATCTACCTTTACTGAGGATTTAGGTTTCAGAGGTGTGGCAGGTTGGTTGCCAGGAGTATCAACCTTTCATAGAAATACTGATGGTAGAATTTTCAATATACATAATGCGTATTTTGGTCCAGGTGACCTATTTTGTTCAACATGGCATCTATTTGATTTACTTGCGAATGGAACTGATGGGTGGGAACCTATGTTGAAATATTAATCTAAGGAGGAATTATGAAGTATAGTTATATTTTCATGCTAACAGTTCTAATGACTACCCAGTTTGTAATTGGAAATCTGTATGCGGATAGTATCAAAGATGAGTTGGAACAGTCCCCTCGACATGGTGAATGGGTAAAAATTAAGAGTACAGATAATCATGAAGTAAATTCATTTATTGTATACCCTGAAGTGAAAGAGCCAGCAACTGCTATTATTGTTATACATGAGATCTTTGGCTTAACCGATTGGATAAGGCTTGTAGCTGATAAACTTGCAGCAGAAGGATTTGTCGCAATATGTCCCGATCTGCTTTCAGGAATGGGTCCAGATGGTGGTGGAACAGAAAGTTTTGATTCTGGTGATGATGTACGCCGTGCTATTCGTGGATTATCTGCAGAACGCGTTAAAACTGACTTGGATGCGGTGTTTAAATATGTACATGATCTTCCATCAACAAATGATAAGGTAGGCGTTTCAGGTTTCTGTTGGGGTGGTAGTAAATCTTTCCAATATGCTGTTGCATCTGATGAGATTGCAGCAGCATTTGTATTTTACGGTTCTGCACCGTCAGTAGAAGATGTAGCAAAGATTTCTGTTCCTGTTTACGGATTTTATGGAGAGAATGACAATCGGATTAACGCTACAATTGATTCTACAAAAGATGCAGCAGATGCAGCAAGCGTAAAGTATGAACCAGTTATCTACAAAGATGTTGGACATGCATTCTTAAGACGTGGTATGGTTGAGAATGCCAATGAAGCACAGAAAAAAGCAACAAAAGATGCATGGACACGATGGGTTAAACTATTGAAGGAATTATAATCATAGTGGCAAGACTCCACTCAAAATAAAATCAGGAATACACATGTCAAATAGACTTGGTGGAAAAAACGCCATAATTACAGGTGCAGCCCGTGGAATCGGAGCTAAAAGTGCAGAATTATTTGCCAGTGAAGGAGCAAATGTTGCTATATGGGATGTGAATAGCGATCGAGGTGAAACGGTCGTCAATGACATTGTTAAAATCGGAGGTCATGCTATTTTCTGTAAATGTGATGTGACAGATTCTGCTCAGATTGAGAATGCTTCTCGTCAGGTTGAGTCAAAATTTGGCAATCCAAATGTTTTGTTTAATAATGCCGGAATTGCTGTAGTAGGTGAATTAGAGGAAATTACAGAAGCAGATTGGGATCGACAATACAATGTTAATGTGAAGAGTATTTATCTTGTTTCACGAACAATTATCCCATTGATGAGAGATGCTGGTGGTGGATCGATTATAAATATGGCGAGTGAATCGGCGTTTGTCGGTTTTCCAATGCATCCTGCCTATACATCCTCTAAAGCTGCTGTTGTACACCTAACCCGTAGCATGGCTGTTCGGTATGCTGAGGACAATATCCGAGTAAATAGTTTATGCCCAGGAACTATAAATACGGAACTGTATAAGGAGTTCTTAGAACAACAGGACGATCCAGAAGGAATTAACAAGGAAATCACAGATTTACATCCTTTAGGAATTGGTGAACCGGAAGATATTGCTTGGGCTGCAGTCTATTTAGCCTCAGATGAATCAAGATATATGACAGGAGCCCCCATGCTTGTTGAAGGTGGAATTCTTTCTCTGTAATTACAACCTCATTACACCCACAAAAAGCGGACTGGTCTTCACCTGTCCGCTTTTTTATAGTATGATAATTGTTGTGTCAGTGGTTTAGTCTTGGAAACCTATTCAGATGATTCAAATTATAAAAGTATTACTATAATGCATGGTCAGCAGGTTTGAGTCCCTTCTGATATGTTCCAAAACCGAAGAAAGTTGGAGAATAATCTCCCACATAATCGACTACACTCTCATCTGGAATTGCATCTTCAATCCCCATACACCAATAACATCCATTCACAAGAAGTCTGCGGAGTCCTTCACTCTCTAAATCTACTGATGCACCCATTGTTGTATTAAATACTCGACAAGTATTCCCTGTATCCCCGGTATAGGTTTTTATCCATGCCATAGGCATTGTAATAGTATCTGCTTTCGGTTCATCTGTTGGTTCCATACCTACTAACACTTGTCCGTGAACCAATACCTGTGAATCACCAGTCAGCTCTTTTATACCGTATACATCTGACGGCCCCCATACATCGGTAACCCCTTTTAGAATAGGATGGTCTTTATTTGATTCATCTATTACACCGCGTGCACTTTCATGACCGTGGTGTCCGTGATGGTTTATCCAAGTTTCGCCAAGAACTTGTTTACCGTATCCACCGCCAAAATCTTGACTGTTGAAACTATACTTTGCATAAGGACTATCTTGGTTACGGGTATAGTTGAATGCGTGTGTTGCGGTCCGTAGACCCATTACAGGTTTTCCTGCATTCGTATAGTCAATAATATATTTCATCTGTTCATCGGGTAGCTCACGGAAACGGGTAAACAATATCATCATATCCGCGGATTCCAAATGATGAAGTCCTGGAATATTCGTCTGGTCTTCAGGATCGATTTCACCTGTATCTGGGTTAATTGCGAACAATACAGTGCATTTGAAACCGTGGTGTGTTGCCAACACTTTTCCTAACATCGGTAGTGCTTCTTCTGATCGGTATTCTTCATCACCACTTACCAGTACAATGTGTTTACCTTTTCCAGGTCCATCGTTTCCTTCATAAACAACCCATTCATTACTCATTTTGATATAATCTCCACATAATTAGATTTTTCATCAGTATATCATATTACCGTAAATGGGTCACGTTGAATTGGCATTGATTGACATACTCAACTTAACATGGTAAGATTTAAAATACACAATACCTTATTTAAAATTGATGACTTAGAACCCATCATCTTAGAAACCAAACTCAGATTAGAATTTAATTTGCCAACTAAAGTATAGAACATTCAGCATCTACATAAAAGGATTAGTCATGGAACAACGATTGGAAAAATGGAATAATTGGATTGTTCAGATATGTGATGATGTTGTCAAACTCATGAGATATAGGTATATTTTTAAAGAAATAATGGATATTGGAAATAAGAATCCATATCTAAGAAATCATAAGCAAAACCCATTTGTTGAATATATACAGAATACATACGTTGCCTTTATATCGAATTTACTTCGAAGACAACTGAAGAGAGAACAGCATAATTCCTTCACTCAACTATTATAACCTAAGTTGCTACCTATAAACTGCTTTTATATCCATGGGTTTTCTCTATAATGTTTATCATTATAGAATATTTGGAGAAACCCCATGGAATTAACTATTGTAGCAATATATACGATCTGTGACGATCTTTTA
>CAZZBB010000058.1:0-20231 GCA_964652195.1 uncultured bacterium
AACTATAGTACATTTATAAACACCCTTAATTAAATAATTTGAAATATAATGAAAAATAGAATATTCATGAAAAATAAAAATCAATTATCAGGTAATTTACCCAGTTCTCATTTGGGTGTTTTTATTGTTCTGGTAATTTCAACGATTCTCTTTATAAACATTACAGTTGATGCAGCACAGGTAACTGATTTCATGCCTATAGATAGTATAATTTACCTACAACTCAAGGATATTGATGAAATATATACAGAAATTCAGATATCAGAAAGTTGGGATCAGGCCATTAATAATATAATTCCTGAAAAGGATTTACAGAAGTTTCAGGAACTTGTTTTATTTGTTCAGACAATGTTAATGATTGATCCAACTACAATTATCGATACTATAGGTTACCGTTCTGGAATTACGTTATGGGATTTATCTCCAGGAAAAATAAAAGGTGGTTTAGTTATTCATAGTGGTGGGAATCTTACTAAACTTCAGAAGATAACAAAAATTGTTACCGGTATGATGGGAACATCAGAAGCAACATTCACAATGAATGCTGGAGAACATGATAAAGTAAAATATGGTTCGCTACAGTTCCCGGAACTATTCATCACATTTGGCTTTGTAAATGAGTTCCTTGTTGTTGGAATTGGGGAGAATAGTATTGAGACACTCATTGATACCTACCGGAAGAAGAGACCATCATTAAAGAAAAATAACGCTTATTCAAAAGTAGAAAAGAAATATGGTGATGGTCAGTTTTCTATATTTATGTATGCCCCTGAAGTACTACCTAAAATAGGTGAGTTGTCTGAAGATCAGCAAGAACAACTTAAAGCATTTAATACACTTTTTGTAAATCTAAATCTTCTTGAAGGACATCGACTCATACAACTTCACACTGAATTCAACCCAAATTTACCGGATAATTATATTTCTAAGTTACTGACAGAAGGTACAAAATTAGAATCCATAAACAGAATATCAGGTGATGAAGACCTGTTTATTGCAGTTTCACCCAGTATAGTAAAGACACTTTGGCAGATTTTAGAAACTGAGATTGAAAATAATGCTAATCAAGACACCTATGACTTTATTACATACATAGAAGGGTTATTGAACCTTGACCTAAACAATGACATTGTTTCTGGACTTACAGGGGAATATGCTATTTTGGTAGATGATTTCCAAGAATTTGAACCAAATTCAATAGAAAGTCTTGAATTAGAGTCAGAAACCACTTTTACATTAGATGCATCAAATGTCGAAACTAACGGCGGTCTAATTTATATACCCAGTAATTTAAACAAATGGAATCAAATACAAAACAGTCTTTCTAACTTACAAAATATCTCAGTCTCTAAAACCGAATATAATGGCACCAAGGTATCAAGGTTTGCATCAAACATTCATTTTGCTAAAGAAGATCGTGTGTCGATATTAAGCTTTTCTGAAAACCAGATTTTCTCTATCCTTGATAGAATTCAAAATAGAAAAAAAATAACATATTTCAAGGGAATCCCAAAAAATCCTCTCATAGTATTGCACTTTGATTTACTAAGCTTCTTACAAGCCTATGGAAACCCTCAACGATTACAAAATGATGTTATAGAACAGCAAGGAACATCCCGAGTTCTGGCATGGATTGTTGTCAAAGAGAATGAAGCGGTCTTCAGATCAATTCTATCTGATAAAGACACACCACTTGAAGTTATGTCTAAACTGTTACAAGTAATTCAAATTCAGGAATTTTAATTGGAGTAACATCCAATGAGGTTAGAGCCACATCTACCGTGTTAAAGAAAGAAAATATGTTTGATAAACTTATTGCATATTATGATGAGAAAAATCGTAAAAAAATTTATTGGCAAAAGGTATATTCGATTATCAGTATACTCCTCGGAATATCTCAAATTATACAAGCTTATTTTCGTCTAAATAGTGATATTTTTGGAAATGAACTAATATTAATCATTATGGGATTGCTAATGATTACCTCTGGCATACTTGGTTATGTCAAATTCTCAGGAACCACCAAGACTTTATCAATACTTTCTTTGATAATCGCTTGGGTTATTTTATTTTTTTCATAAATTTATTTCAGATTGAATATAATTTCAGATAGGAGTCTACATTCCCAACAGAATGATTCTTTGTTAACACCGATTGGTACATCACTAACTTTGGTGAAAGTTAATTTGGCATGCAAAAAAATATAACCGCATCCACCGTATTGGAGAAAGATAATATGTTTGATAAACTTATCGCATATTATGATGATAAAAAATATATGCTACAACGGATACTGTCAATTATCGGTATACTCCTTGGGATGTCTATGTATTACCATGCTTATTCTCACCTAAATAATAATATCAGTGGCAGTATACAAATATTGATGCTATCAGGTTCATTATTCATTGTTGCAGGCATACTTGATTGGATAAAAAAATCATTAACCACCAGTTTTTTATCGGCACTTTCCGCAATAATCGCTCTTGTTCTTTATTTATTTCATTAATAGTTTAAAATTGAATATAGATAGTTTTAGAAAGGAATCTGCATTCCCATTAGTTCATTACAGGTAAACACCGTTTCAAATATCATTAAAGTTGGTGAAAATTAATGGGAATATGCAGAAATGTAAAAATGATAGATGTTTGTTTTTTTGCTGACGAAGTTTCCAGGGATGATTTTGAGGAAGCCATCAAACTTGGTGTCGAAGCCGGCGCCAACACTGTTGAAGTCCGCGGAGGTGTTTGGGGTAAACATGTAACCGAAATCGATGATGATGATGTAAAACGTGCTCAAGACGTATTAAATAAATACAATGTCCGTGTTGCAAGTATCGGTTCACCCTTTGGGAAATGTTCTATTGATAATCCAGAAGAATATGAAAGGCATCTGCAGCATTTCGATAGAATGGTCGAATTAGCACATGAATTTGATACTCAGATTATCCGAGGATTTGCATTCTGGAATCCAAATCGCAAAATGAAGGAATCTTCTCGGCCAGATATTAATGACTACATAGATCTGATTGTAGAAAAACTCTCACCTGTGGTTCCAATAGCTGAAAGGGCAAATGTTGCGCTTTCATTCGAGAATGAAGATGCTACACTCGCTGGTACATGTGAGGAAACCCGTATAGTTATTGATGCACTTGGCAACAGTCCTGCACTTACATCATGTTGGGATGTGAATAACGGATTACATTGCGGAGAAAACCCATTACCGGATGGTTATTCATTCATTAAAGGTCTCGTTAGACATGTTCATGTGAAACCAAATCGCGAGAAGAACTTGAATCCAATTCGTGACACAAACTTGACATACCAACAATTGTTGAAGACACTGATACATGATGGATTTACCGGGGCAGCAAGTATAGAACATTGGGGAAATCCAGAACAGATGTTAGATGGTATTCGACAACTACGAGCCGTTGTTGATAATCTGTAGTGAACATAAAATATAAAGGAGAATATACATAATGCAGGTGAAACCTGATGCACCACATGTAAATTGGCAGGGAGTTGTCTCTATTGAAAGGTTAGACGATTCACTGATGCCGTGGAGAACGCCTCATGAAGAACACGTCCTTTTTCCAAAACCTTTATTGGAACGTTCTGCAATGCCTGCCGGCGTAAGAATTAGCTTACGAAGTAATACTACACATATTTCAGGCAGCATCATTGAACAAGGTGACACTGGGATGATAGACCTATGTTGTGATGGAGAATTCATTTCTTCATACGATCTAAAAGGTGAAAACCAGTTCAAATTTGATAACTTAACTAATCAGGATAAGCTTATAGAATTATGGTTACCTCAATACGGGAGATTTCAATTGAAACATTTAGATATTGATGATGGTGCATCGTTAGATCCGTTTCTTGATAAACGTCCTCGTTGGGTAACTTATGGTAGTTCTATCACCCAATGTAGAGCCGCAGCATCACCCACACAAACCTGGCCTGCAGTTGTAGCACGTGAGTGTAATTTCAATCTTACATGTTTGGGTTATGGAGGACAGTGCCATCTTGACCCGATGATAATCAGAATGATACGAGACCTACCAGCAAACTATATTTCTATGTGTCTTGGAATAAATATTCTGGGTGCATCCAGTTTAGGACCTCGTGCCTTCCGTCCTGCTATCATCGGTGCCGTTGAGATAATCCGTGAAAAACATACAGATATTCCAATTGTCCTTATGTCTCCTATTTTGGCAACCAATAAAGAAGAAAACAAGAATCCTGTCGGTTTTAATCTACAGATAATGAGAGAAGAAGTACAATCCGCTGTAGATGCTCTTGTGTCGCATGGAGATGAGAATATACATTATGTCAACGGGTTAGATATTTTTGGCCCAGAATATATAGAACTCTTGCCTGATGATGTACATCCTGATGCAGAGGGATATAGAGTCATGGGTAAGAATTTTGCAGCTAATGTTGCAAGTAAGTATTTCGTTGAATCATAATGAGGAACGAAACCCAACATGCGACGCTACTAAATACTGGAGTTGTCAATTTACGGATTATGTAATCAAATTTGTGCGATAGCGACTCCTCTTGTAGGTTGGGTTGAGGAACGAAACCCAACATGAACAGCTTTTACATACTGGAAATGTTGGGACGAAAATAGATTATATTGATCTCACTTTTATCTAATTATTGCACTCTCATTTATTAATTGTATTAGGTATTAATAGTATTATGGAGAAAAGTAATGAAAACATATCGTGCTGCCGTTATTGGTTGTAGTAGAATGGGAGCATTCATAGATAATGAAGTTCCGGATTATAAAGCGATTAAATTACCATATTCTCACGCAGCTGGCTATTTTGCTGAAGAACGCACTGATCTGATTGCATGTTCAGATCTACGACCCAAGGTAATGGAACATTTTGGTGAAAGATACAATGTGCCAAAAGCAAATCAATATACCGATTATCGTGAGATGATAGAGCAAGAAAAGCCTGATATTGTCAGTGTTGCTACACAACCAGAACACCGAGCTGAAATTGTAATTTATGCTGCTGAACACGGTGCAAAGGCAATTTATGCTGAAAAAGCTATGGCTTCCTCAATGGATGAAGCTGCAGCAATGGTCACTGCGGTTGAAAACAATAACGTCTTTTTAAATCTCGGTACCAATAGACGTTGGGAAATCGGTTTTGATAAGATGAAAGAAATCATTGATAGTGGAGAATTGGGGAAACTACGTAGTCTTATTATCTATTCAAATGGTACTCTATTCAATTCAGCAAGTCATCATCTTGATCTTATCTTAAGGTTGAATAGTGATGTTTCTGCAACTTGGGTTACAGGTTATCTCCCTCAAGGCAATTCGATTTTTGATGGCCATATACTCAAAGTTGACCCAACTGGTGGCGGAACAATTCAATTTGAGAACGATGTAACTGCACATGCATTACTAACACCACGTGGTAGTGAATGGGAGGCTATTTGTGATGGTGGAACTGTAACATGTTGGAACAATGGTTGGCAATGGCACGTACGTAAACAGCAAGATGTACCCGGTTGGCGTGGAGGTATGGTTCCAGCGGATACTTTCCCCGAATTTGAAAGAGAGAGTAGTACAGCAAACTTGATTAAAGACCTTGTTCATTCTTTAGATACAGGTGAACCGACACGAGGAGGTGTTCGATGCGCATACGCAAGCACAGAACTCATCTTCGGTATAATTGAATCACACCTTAATAACGGTGCCAGAATCCCATTACCACTTGAGAATTCAAAAATACGTTTAGACAGAAGTCCTTCAGCAAGACAACCCCGAGTTAACTAAGACAATCTTATTTACGCAAAAATGTGATTAATCATTACACAATATACATTCATCTGGTTACTTATAGTAAACATTGAAAATAATAACACAAAATCCCTGTAGGAGCGATCTCCGGATCGCGATTTAGCACAATGATAGTTGGGAATCGGAGTTCCCTCCTACATCTCAAAATGTTCCATTAATTCAATAGTTTACTATAAAATGAAAGACTATTACATATCTTCTATTAGGAGAATTCTAAAATGAAACATACTTTGTATTATTTGAGTGTCATTCTAACAATATTATGTGTAACAATTGCCTATGCAGTACACGATGAGGATAAGGGACCAGAAAAGTTTGGTAGTTATGAATTCAAAGAGCAAGATATTAAAGCTGCAACGGATGCATGTGAAGCAGGGGGTAAACCTGGACCTGAGTATGTTCCCACTGTTCGGGATAAACAACCGAATTTAGCATTATTGAAAGATGCCAAACCAGATGCTTCTTCTCAATTAAATGGTTGGTGTCCTCAACGTCACTGTATAGAATATCTTAATGATGGTTTTTATAATAACTGTCGAAGTTGGATTATTGGGGCATTACCCGGATGGGCACAGATAGATATCGGGGCGGTTGCAAATGTTAACACAATCTATTTTGGTAGTGATCATTCTCAAGGATTTCTTGATAGAATGGCTAAAGACTTTGATATCCTTGTTGCCACAGTGAAAGCAGATGCAAATTCTGATGCTGGCACATGGAAAAAGGTGTATACACACAAAGGAGATAACATTAGTAAAACCACAGAATTTACCTTTGACGATGTGGAAGCAAGATGGGTTCGTATTCACATACGAACCAATGCTGGTACACGTATTGATGAGATAGAAATATATGGCGGTAGTGATCCCATGGCAGTTGATCCAACAGATAAAATGGCAACTGTTTGGGGACATATAAAAACAAATAAATACTAATCAAACTTTATAATGAGGTGATAATAATGCGGTATGTAATATTGCTGGCACTCATATTATGTGTCAGCACAAGTTATTCTGAGATACTATTTCAAGACGATTTTGAGAGTGGGAAAATAGACAAAGCCAAATGGACAGCACAAGGAAGTTGGTTAATCGAGAACAATAATGATGAGCATGATGTTCTTGGTAAGAAGGTCCTTGATGTTTGGGGTGGCGGTGTTGGTCTTAGTACAGAAGATTTTCCTGCGGAGTTGGACTATTATGCAGATTTCAAAGCAATGGATGGTGGTCTGACAGGTTTTGTCTTCCATGGACAAGATGGAAATAACATATACATGCATCAGGTATCCACTGCTGGGTCAGGCCACACACCCCAACATATCAGATGGCACAGAAGAGTTGGGGGCGGTTGGGCAGTTGATGCCAAACCATTTGAGGATAAAGAGAATCGTGAAAGGGATGTTTGGTATCGAGTTAAATTTGAAATACGTAACAGTCATAACTTTAAAGCATTTATCGGTGAGGTTGGTGCAGAACTAAAAGAGCTTACTCTTGTCAGCGAATGGACAGATACCAATAAAGCCTTTGACAAAGGTAAAATTGGGTTTAGGATGAGTGGTGGTAATCGTGCTGGAGAGCACGCACAATATGATAATATTGTCGTTTCCACACCTGGATTTGATATCTTTTCAGTTGAACCTAAAGATAAACTTGCTGTGACTTGGGGTAGTTTGAAAGACCATTAAACGTAAAAACTGGTTTAAATTAATATTTTCATAATGATTCTATAAAAGTTAATTAAAAGTCCTATTTATGCTATAATCTGCAAGGATAAAATTAATCATTTTTCAATATTATTGAATATACTCTGTAATCAAATTCGTATATTTAACTGATTGTCATTTTTTTAAAAGGAGAATACATAAGAATGAAGTATTTCATGTGTTTAGTTTTGATTTTATGTGTAGGAACTGTTTCTGCTGAGATTCTATTTCAAGATGATTTTGAGAGCGGAAATATTGACGATTCAAAATGGGCTGCTCAAGGAAGTTGGCTGATTCAAGATAATGGTGATGGTCATGCTGTATTAGGGAACCATGTCATTGATGTTTGGGGTGGTGGAGTTGGTCTAAGCGTTACCGATTTTCCATCTGATTATGATTATTATGCTGATTTTAAAGCAATGGATGGTGGGTTAGCCGGTTTTGTATTCAACGGAACCGATGGTAACAACATTTATATGCATCAAGTATCCACAGGGGCATCTGGACATACTCCTCAACATATTCGCTGGCACAGAAGAGTCAATGGCGCATGGGCAGTCGATGCTCTTGGATTCCAAGACGGTGTTGACCGTGATGCGAATGTTTGGTACCGTATCAAATATGAAATTCGTTCTGGGCACGAATTCAAAGCATACATCGGTCCCGTTGGTGGAAGTGTTGATGAACTTGAACTTGTGAGTGAATGGACCGATTCACAGAGTGCGCATCCAAAAGGTAAAATTGGCTTCCGCATGAGTGGAGGTGACAGATCAGGTGAACACGCACAGTTCGACAATATAATTGTTGTAACACCAGATTTTAATCCAACACCTGTTGAACCAAAAGGTAAAGCCGCAGTAACATGGGGTAGTCTAAAACGTAAGTAATGCAGGAAAACTCATCTACGGATCAAACAATCAATAAAGCCTCCACAGCAATAGGTATAATTGGTGCGGGGAGGATGGGAAGACATCACTACAATGCAATCACCAGTTATGGTGCACATGTTGTTGCGGTTCATGATCTTCATCTTAAGGCTGCACAAGACCTTGGAACAGAAGCGAAGTCTAAGGTGGTAACAGATTCGTTAGATGAATTTTTTGATATAGAATTAGACGGGGTGGTGATAACAACACCACCCCCCGTACGTTTAACACCTATCCAGATGGCTTGTGAACGGGATATACCCATCTTGGTTGAAAAACCTCCTGCTTATGATGTATCCGAAGGTAGGAAATGTCTTGAATGTATTGAGAAATCAAATACAATTGCAGCTGTTGGCTTTCAATTACGGTATCATCCACTCTATGAACGTCTTAAAAGCATAATTGCTTCAGAAACAATTCATCTGGTGAGAACTGTCTGTACAATAAACTACTATCTTGAATTTCAAATGCCTACATGGTTTTTGCAGTCAGAGATTAGCGGTGGTCCATTAGCCGAACAAGCAATTCATGTCTTAGATTGTGCACGCTATGTATTAGGAGATCCAAAACCTATACAAGCACACGCACTTGCAATTAAGAATATGGCTTTAGATCGAGATGAATTTGACGCTGAAAATGCAATACAGATGACTTATGAAATGGACAACGGGGTTTACGGTACACATATGAATCACTGTGGTACAGAAGGTTTCTGTTTTGATGTTGAAGTAGTAGGACCACATTTACGACTTCAAGCTACTATGGCAGATAATGCTATTCGTGGTTATCTTAATGGAGAGAAAATCAATGAACCTGCTGTATCACAGAATAGCATCGGTTTAGATAAAACTGGGGCATGGATTCGTGCCATTGAAACAGGTGATGAAACACTCATACGTTCATCTTTTTCTGATGCTTTTCACACCTTAAGTCTAATTGATGCTGCAATACAAAGTCGTAATACAGGAAGATTTATTAAGGTGGAGGAATTATAATGGTTGACTGGGCCTATTTTCGGAATGGCTGAACATCTTGTAAAAAAGCTCAAGAGGTACTTGGGTCACATAATATTGAAGCAGAAAATCGAACTGATGCAAGAAAAGAGAAATTAGAAGCAGATGCAGTATGGGAATTATTAGGATCTGCAGAACAGGTACTTGTCGCAAAAGGTAAGAGTATAGAAACCTTCCAACCAGACGAAGCTAATCAGGAATCTATCATAAAAGCAGTATTGGGGCGGAGTGGGACTTTACGCGCACCTACTATTCGCATAGGTGAAGTATTTTACGTTGGTTTCAATGAGACACTCTACACTGAAATACCATTCCGTAATTAGAACAAATAACAATGGAAATTAAAAATATATTAATCACAGGTGCATCTGGTTATCTTGCTCAATTTATCATTGAACGACTCCACACGGAATACCAATTAACACTTGCTGACATTGTAGAACCTGATCGAAAGTATGATGGGACAACATTCAGAAAAGTTGATGTAACTGAGACATCCGAAATTGTAGATGCGTGTGCAGAACAAGATGCCGTCATCCATCTTGTTGCTTTAGTCCGTGAACGACATGGAAAACCTCTATCCTTATATGCTGATATCATGGTAAAAGGAACGTGGAACGTTGCGGAAGCTTGTGTTCGACAAGGTGTTGAGAAATTAGTTAATATCTCCAGTATTTCTACTTGTCCACCTGCCCCTGGGGTTGATTTGCCGTATAAAGTTGGCGACGATTTTAGGTTTGGTGGTGGTGATCTCTTTTATTCCTTGTCAAAATATCTTGGAGAGCAAATTGGATTAGCATATCATCAAGCCCACGGTTTAAAAGTAATCCACGTCCGTCCAGGAGTTATTGACGGGGATGGATTAAATCCTGGTCCTTCAGAACCTGATAATGTAACAGCTCCTTGGTTTGTATATGTTGATCCGAGAGATGTTGCACAGTGTGTTGTACGTGCTATAGAATCCGAAGTAGTGTCGTACGGTGCGTATAATGCGGTGGCAGGACGAAACGATTCACGATTTGATTGGAAGAAATCTAAAGATGATTTGGGATATTCCCCCGAACACAATTGGGAAGATATTCCAGATTGTAGTCAGTGACTTATAATTGTTAAACCACCCATTTAAGATTATGTCACTAAACAGTTTCTTCATTTTGAATAGTGGTATCTTCCTCTAATTGCGATATTCTCTGATCTAAAGTCTGTTGTTGTTTCCCTAATCTAAGCAAATATAGCATAAAGACTAACCAGATAACAAGATAAGCAGAAACCAGGAATTTAAGCCTTCTCAGTTGTTTATGTTCAAGTTCCTTTACAGTAAGGAATACGGCTTTTTCAACGATAGCCTTATCTTCAGGGGCCACATTGATTTGAGACATGGTTTCATCAATTGCTTCATTTACTTTGGCTTGATCTAATGTCGGCACTTGAATTGTAAAAAACACAAGACCCAAAACAATCACAAAACTGACGATAATTGTAATACGCATCAAGATGTCCCCTCAAGCTGTTTGCGGTAAATTATCTCATACCTTTCATTTGTCTTTGTTATCTTATATTGTAATATAAAGAGAATCGAAAGAAGAATTATGAATGCAATTAAGACAAAAATCCAAGTATGTAAAATTGTAGGTTCAACATCCACTTTTGCACCGCGCTTTGGATGTGCTTTTTCTTCCCATAATTTCGTTGCAAAATGTACTATTGGAACATCAAGGAATGCTATAATCCCAAGAACAGCAGAGAAAGTTCTTCGTCCGTCATCCAAAAGGGCAGAACGTAGAATAAAATAACTGATATACATCAGCCAAAGAACAAGTGTACTCGTGAGTCTGGCTTCCCAGTTCCACCATGTATTCCAAGCATATTTAGCCCATATAGGTCCAGAGACGAGTACAATTGTACAAAAGACTAACCCAATTTCAGCAGCAGCAGCCGCACGAAGATCATAATCAGGATTACGTTTAATTAGATACAATAGACTAAAAAGAAAGTTCACACCGAAGGCAACATAGAGTGTCATAGCAGCGGAAACATGGAAGAAGAAGATCTTCTGTACCTCCAGCATAGTTCTTTCAATCTCAGCATAACCAAAAATTAGATAGATTGATAAAAATATGAGCATTGCTGCAATAGCGTATATGGTGTGCGTTCTATCCAGCCATTGATCAATTTTGCGTGTAGCTGATACGTTTGTTGTTATGTCATTTCCCATATCCCACTCCCTGTAAGAATCTCAGGTCCATCAGGTCGTATAGCCACCGTATGTTCAAATAATGCAGATAAACTTCCATCTGAGGTCGCTATACTCCAACCATCCTCTAACATATTTACATCAGGATTACCTTGGTTTACCATAGCTTCAATGGCAAGCACCATCCCCGCTCTTAAACGAACGCCTTTACCTGGTGAACCGGTGGTTGGCACTTGTGGCTCTTCATGTAGATTACGTCCAATTCCGTGTCCAGAAAAGTTTTGTATCACTGAAAAACCTTCTGATTCTGCTACATTTTGAAGCTGAAAAGACACATCCCCAATACGGTTACCCGGTTTCGCTTCTGATATTGCTGCATATAAAGATGCTTTTGATACATCCAGCAATTTCTGTGCTTCAGGTGAGATATTTCCAACGGGGAAGGTAAAAGCGTTATCGCCGTGAAAGCCATCTATACTCACTGCAGTATCCACACCGATGATATCACCGTCAACAAGTTCATCGCTCTTTTTTGGGATTCCATGTATGACAGTGTTGTTTACAGAGACACAGATTGTGGCGGGATAAGGTTCATGTCCGGGAATTACATAGTTTAGGAAAGAAGAGATGGCGTTTTGATTTTCAATTGCTTTACGGGATTCCATTTCTAATTCATAGGTTGTAATTCCGGGTTCAATAGCGTCAGCAATTGTTTGTAGAACTTGAGCAGCAGCTTGACCACTTCGCTTCATTTTCTCGATTTCTGAACGATTTTTGATTCTAATTTTTTGCATTTTTCTTACGCAATGGTTTATGGAAAATTAGATATACTTATACTCATATTGAAGTATGTTTGCCAAAACCATTTACTGAATAACCTTATATCAAGCAATTTCTCCAATTAATGTATGTGCTGTTGTGGAATGAATTGTTACATTGACAATATCACCTATCTTTGCATTTTCTTTTGGGAATACAGTTGTTTTGAATGTGTCTGATTTTCCATGATATTCTTCGTCATTACGTCGACTATTTCCTTCAACCAATACAGGTACAGTTGTCCCAATTGATGCTGAGTTGATATCCGCAGAAATATCTTCTTGTAGGTCTATGATTTCATTCAATCGTCTGGCTT
Source organism: uncultured bacterium (assembly GCA_964652195.1). GTDB lineage: Bacteria > Poribacteria > WGA-4E > WGA-4E > WGA-3G > MSPOR6. Next base: position 12,800 of record CAZZBB010000058.1, read on the forward strand.
TTTCAGATTCAGGCACATCATCAGATAACATCTTACTTGCTAATGTTCCTTCACGATCTGAGTATTTGAACATAAAAGCAGTATCAAATCGCACTTCTTCCATAAGTTTATATGTCTGTCTAAAGTCTTCTTCTGTTTCACCACAAAATCCAACTATTACATCAGTAGAAAGTGCAATCTGTGGTATCCTTTCCCGTAGCTTATAGACAATATCACGATATTGTTCAACAGTGTATGTGCGACGCATATTCTCCAAAACTCGTGATGATCCTGATTGTAATGGAAGATGTAGTTGTTTACATACCTCTGGACAGTTTTCCAATGCATCTATCATGCTATCAGTAGCATCTGCTGGGTGGGGTGACGTGAATCTTACCCGTTCCACACCATCTACTCCTGCTATACGCCATAATAACTCACCGAAATCGTGCTTGCTATCGTTGTATGAATTTACTGTTTGTCCAAGTAGCACAATCTCTTTGAATCCTTCATCTACAAGTTTTTTAACATCATCTGTAAGTATATCTAATGGGATACTTCTTTCTCTCCCTCTTACAAATGGCACAATACAGAATGTACACATTTTATCGCAACCCCGTTGGATAGTTAACCATGCTCTGATGCCTTCTTTACGAATAGGTGTAATGTCAGCATAATCTTCATTTTTATCCAACTGTAAACTGAGAAACGGATCACCAGTAACAACAGCATTTAGAGCAATCGGTAGATCTCTGTATCCATCTGGCCCCATAACAAGATCCACATACGGTGCGGCTTCTAACAGTTTATCCCGAAGATGTTGTGCCATACATCCACAGACACCAATAATCAGATTGTCTTTCCGCCGTTTTCGATGATTTAGATGTACCAATCGATTAATGACTTTTGTCTCTGCATTTTCTCGAATGGCACAAGTATTCAGTAGAATGACATCTGCATCATCGATATGGGATACCGTTCTGTGCCCCGCTTGTGTTAGAATTCCTGACATAAGTTCCGTATCGCTGACATTCATCTGACATCCATAAGTCTCAATATAAACATTGCGAGAAAATAATCCGGAATCATCTGATCTATTGTCATTTAGATCAGTGTTCTTATACAACAATTTTTCGTCTGTTATAGATGGGGATTGGGGAGTATATATGGGTAGGGATGATCTGTTTTTCATGGGTTTTAGAATGATTTTACAATCAGAGTATTAATTGTTGGCATTCTTGTATTTATATTGTGTAAAGTGCTTTTGTATATCAAAGGTAAATAGGTCTCCAAGATAGACCAAAAAACGAAAATTAAATAACTGCTTTTCGTCTGGATTGAGGGTCAATGGTGAGTACTGAGCAGACAAATATCCACGGTATGTATCTACAGACTTAAAAACTGTTTTTCCATTAGAGTTATCAGGTAAAATTGCACTCCCAACTGCAGTATCACTTGAAATACCACACAAAGTTCCCCAATCTGCTTCTTTTCCGTTTACTTCAGCTTCTCCGATTCTACCTTCGGAATCTGATACCTTTCTATGTTCCATTTCTACAGCATTATAACTCAGACCCAAGCCGTCCTCAAACAATAGAGTATCTGAATCAGTTGACATTTCTACTGAGAGATCTATAATCCGAACATCATCTTGAAAGGGATAGACATTGATATTACTTGTCTGAAGTAATTGTAGTTCAGAGGATTCCCAAATGATTGAATTTGTAAACTCCACCACATCTTCTATATCGGAGGGTGTTTGATCAATCAAGTCGGTGATTTTGGTTAATTTAACAGGATTCCTGTTCGAATCAAAAACTGCTCCAAATGAAAAACAGAGTCCTGTGGTATCTTCTTGTTCTGTACCTTCAACCTCTTCAGTCACTAACTCTCCGTTTGCTGCATAGATTGGATGAAAGTATGGATAGAATACGGATTCACCATAGCGATAAGTGAGTACAGATTCCCCTTCCTCAGTGATAGAAACTGTGTTTTCAGGATCTATGTCCAACAGAAATTCCATGTGCTATATTATACCATGCATACCCTATTTATGCAAATGACATAGAGTTATGACAGAGAGGAAGTGATTGACATATTTTGTGAAGTCTTGTAGAATTTACGCAGAGTGTTCGTAATGCCCGGGATCGTGTATGTGTTACAGCAAGGCACTTTAACCTCCAAGTAGGGCACCGACAGTGCGAACTATCACAATAGCACCATCCGTGCATAGCCATGAAATAAGCAAGTATGACTAAGGGTTTTCATTTTACCACAGGCACAAGTCTATGAGATAAATATGAGAACCCGCACATCTGTCAAAGCCAAATGACCGCGTAATAAGAATAGCGTCCAGATGGAATTATGTTTATGACGATATGCAAGCCAAAGCATGTCTATCTGAATATAAAGGAGAAAAAACGAATGAGAGTTAAAACAGTTGGGATCGTAGTTACAATGCTACTTTCCTAATATCTTATCGGTATTGTCAATTATAGTGATGCTGCTACTGCTTCGTTGTCTGCCTATGCTAATGACGATTATGGTAGTGGTGGGTCTGCCTACGCGTCGGTGACAGCGAATGAAAACATAGAATTTATTGATTGGTATATAAAGAGTGACCCGATTGGGGACTATGAGTATAGTTCCACGACGGTGCACGGTAACACGAAAAATGTGAATGAATACTTAGGTTCTTTCAGTGGCGAGAGTAAAGGGAGTAAGTATGGCGTTAAGGCAGTCGTGTCATTTGAGGAATCCTCTGATGAAGATGTTACCGATACGTTTCGGGTCTTTCGCCCAGCATCTGATCCACAGAATGGTAGACGTACAGACCCTCCGAGTAAAACGGGTGCCGATGGATATGCTTACGTCTATCGCCACTACTGTAATGGCAGCGCGATTGTGATGGAGGGTGCCGCTTATGCCTATAATCTAACCAATAATGATAAGGCGATAGACCCCAACAATAATCCGATGGAAGTGGAAATTTGGTTCCGAGTCATTCAATACGATGAGGTTGGAAACCAGATAGGAAATCCACGGATTGATCTATACCCCATTGAAACGATAGAGGTTGGTGAAACGTCTGAGTATCGTTCTCCTGATAATATGAAGGTCGGTATTCCACTCGGAGAAGGAGGAATCGAAGAAGGTGAAGAGCTTCATTATGATGCCCACACCCACCTTCGAGTGTATATAGATAGAGGGGTTCATAAAGAAGACAACTGGGAGGCAGATTCAGGCATTCAAACGTTTACATCGGATGACAATCCATAAATCTATTGTAACGGCAGGGGACAAGTGCCCCTGCCACACTTTTTCAGGAGCATCGTCATGTATCAACATAAAGTCATTTTTCTCTGTCTACTACTACTGCTACTTTCAACGGCAGCCTCTGCCAAAATCGTCTTTAGTTCAGAACGTAACGGTGTAAAAGGTATCTACGTGATGGATGATGACGGTAGCAATCAGACACTCCTTATGGAAGACAAAGACTGGCCACCTTTCCCCCATCGTTGGTCACCAGATGGTAAACAGATAATGTTCAAGATAAGTGGGGGACGTATTTCATTAATGAATGCAGACGGTACAAACGTACGACACCTCACACCACATGATGGAAGCACTGTCCGTATCGCTTCTTTTTCACCGGATGGAAAATATATTGTTTTTAGTAGGAGTTTTCGGAAAAACGACCAGTTGAAAATCGGAATCTACGTGTTGAATATAAAGACGTTGAAGATGATAGAAATCCATCAATCGCAACTCAGACCAAATCTCTGTGATTGGTCCCCCGATGGCAAGCAGATTATCTTCTCTGAAGGGACTACTATTGGTGGGGGTGGTACCACAATTTGGATAATCGGTGCCGAAGGACAGAACCCACGTAGACTCATCCTTGCTCCTGTTCAGTTAGCGGATAATTTCGTTATTTACAGAAATCATCCACGTTGGTCACCCGATGGCAGATATATTGTTTTTACAGAAAGAGAGTATGAATGGAAGTTGTGGCCTGGTGTGGGATTCTCGTGGAACTACAGAGCGTATCGATATATGATTTGTGATCAAAACGGACAGAACATCAGAAAACTGCGCATACCGAAGGACTGGAAATGTTATGGGATTGACTGGATGGATGATGGTAAATCTATTGTTTTTAGTGCGCGTCAAGGGATGCCACTGAATGCACCCCCGATACTAAATCCTATCGACCTTCCGCCTTGTTATATCTATAAATATCACATCCCAACGGGTGAGATAACGCAGCTTACAAACGATCCAGGCTGGGATCAGACATTAGATTGGATCAGCGATGATGTGTTATCGGTAACACCACAAGGCAAAAAAAAAGTGGTGTGGGGGAAGATCAAGGAGGAAGACCGTAAGCCGTGAACATCAACCTTTTACAGACGGGTATCCTTTCTTTTGGTATCTGCCTTTTTTATTTTTTGCTTGTTTAGGTTTCACCTATACTTTCTTTTATGCCTTTTTGACGCATCTCTGTATATAGGCAGTGTGTGTCCATACCTTTATTCTCCAAACATTTCTGAAATCTTCATCACCAAAATAGAGATATGCTTTTAACACTGCGATTTTTCTCCCATACATTTATAAATCGTGGTGGAGACTATTTGCTTCCTGTGAAAGACAACCAGATCTTTTTTTATGATTCTTGAGAAACATATCTAAAAGTCTTTGTTCCCACGAACTTTTTCGTTGACAAAAACTTCCGCACATTCTAATGATACACTTGCATGGGACGTTAGTTCTGAAACAAATGACACGACTTCTCCTATAAACTACAAACTTCTACGTTATCTTCTTTGATTTCACAACTTTTTGATTTTATACTAATCATTGGTATCCTATGTTTAGGTTATTATACCATTTCTGATATATCACGACTCTCTTTTGTAGCATAAACTTTTAGTTTGTGCCACACAACACTTCATTTATAGCTATTGCTAATGGAACAAAAATTAATAGAAATGGTATTAGGTAAGGATACCACCTTCTAAAAATACTACGCAAAATATATCCGTTCTATGCCAAAAGCTTTACACACCCAGAGTTATGGAGGGGTGTGTAAATAATTTGTCATTATGGGTGTTTTTTCGTGTGTCTGAATCGCGGATTACACGGATTACACGGATTACGCGGATTATACGGAAAAGAGGGTTTTGAGTGTGGATGGTTTTCTTTTCTGAATAGCAGATTATACAGGATTACACTGTTAGCTTGTTCTATACCGCAAGACGTAATCTGGAAGATTGCTATACAAATATCGGACAGGGAAACCCCGTCCCTACGAAGATAGAAGAGAAGATCGGGGATCGGAATCCCTCCTACTGATGAGCTAATACTTAAAATGACAACTATAGTGACAAAAAGAGTGACAAAAAGTTTACACATCCCAATTATAACTCTGACTTGTTATAGATGTAGGTATTAGATATAATTGTATTTATTATGATAGTCAGAGAAAGTATAAATTATTTTATATGGAGAGAATAAGAATGAAACCAAAAATCGGCATTCCAGTAGTAAACAGGGATGGTAGTCATGATTTCGCTAATTATGTGAATACATTGGAGGAATTCGGAGGAGAAGTCGTACTATTAATTCAAGATGAAAAGTCAATCAAAGCACACATAGACGAAATCCAAGGACTTTTACTGCCAGGTGGTGGTGATATTGACCCAGCATATTTTGGTGAAGAGATGGATCCAAAAACAAATTATGTAAATAGAGAACGCGATGAATTGGAATTTGACTTGTATGAAAAGGCTATTGAGAAGGACATACCTGTTTTTGGTATCTGTCGAGGAATTCAAGTCATGAATGTAGCGACAGGGGGTAGTCTCCACCAACATATAGACTCACATTCCAAAGGAGGAGATGGAACGGATTCAGAACATACAATAAAAATTGATTTAGAACAAGAGAATTTAATTGGTAGAGTAATAGAAATGGAGATGGATGGAGTTAATTCTGCCCACCATCAGGCTGTGAAGAAACTTGGAGAAGGTTTTGTTGTGACAGCATTATGTACAATTGATAATACCGTTGAGGCTATAGAGAATACGAGTAAAAGGTTTGTGGTTGGTGTGCAATATCATCCAGAAAGGATGACAACTTCAGGAGAATTTAAGGAACACAGACAGAAATTATTTGAAGCATTTATAGAGGCTGCAACAGAATGTATTGGTAGGTAAGGAAATATGTTAAAAGGTAGCAATCAGAGAAAATCGGTGGGTTAATCCCAGGACACCAAAAGGAATAAGTGCATAATCTATTTGAAATCGTTTGAGAGTTAATCCAAATCCAGAGCGGAGACCAGATAGAACCCCTAAATCATTTCCTCCAAATGTATATTTATACCCAGTTCTGATTTGTAATATATTAGCAATATTATATGCGATTCCAGCACCTAACCCATTGTCATTATCTGTAGGACGAATGAAGTCCATGGATAAAACACAGATATCATCCCACAAGGTGTATGCTGCACCTAATCTGAGTGTGAACGGTAATTCGAATGCATCTTCAACATATTGAACTCGTGGACCTACGTTTTGTGCGTTAAAACCAATTGAAACAGGAGTCTGTGTGAATGTATATAATCCACCGAAGTCAAATGCCATACCGGTACCATTCTCGTCAGCAATCTGTTCTCGCAGATATTTTGCATTAACTCCGAATGCAATGCTACCGATTTTCCGGGCATAGGATAACACCATTGCTAAATCATAGGGTCGAAAAACTGTAGTTTCATTTCCTTCTTGATCACGTCCTTGCAATTCCCCAAATGATAAAAAATTAGCGCTTAATCCAATGATGTCATTGGTGGTAAGCGGTAATGCAAAACCGACGTACTCATGATTGATTCCTGCGAACCATTCATTATGCATTAACGCAAGCCCTGGTCTTTGTAGTCTTACGAGACCCGCTGGATTCCAAAAGGAAGCGTAAATATCATTAGTCGCAGCAACCTGAGATTCACCCATTCCCATACCTTTTGCTCCAACCCCGATTTTTAGGAACGTCATTGCGCGCGTGCCTGCATTTTCGTGTATATCGGTGTTATCCGCAGAAACTGTCATACCTATAAGTGTACAGGCTAGGATGAGGATAAATGCAACGATTCGGTTCATATAATAGTTAACTCCATTCACAACGGATATTAGTAAATACTAAGATTAGACATACATTATATATTTGATACAATTAATTTATTTTTCTTCAAATATTTATACATAATATATCACATTTATTGGTAGTAGTCAACCTACAGCAACTTATCGGTAAGGTTATTTAGTTTTCTTATTTTCTGCTATATTTTTCACATTTCTATATAAACTACCTGTAGGTTGGGTTGAGGAACGAAACCCAACATGGAACACTGGGCATACAGGAGATGTTGGGTTTCACCTGCGGTTCAACCCCGCAG
>CAZZBB010000059.1:0-5076 GCA_964652195.1 uncultured bacterium
GCATTTGCCAGACTATTGTTTGATAAGAACTTATTAATTGATGAGTTAAGCCACAACATGAAACTTACCGAAATAGATTACTCTTGACTAAATCGGTAGCACCAGCGGTGCGAAAGGTGTGTAGAAACGTCAATGCCACAAATAACCGAGCACCAGCGGTGCGAAAGGTGTATGTATACAGTTGTTAAAGAAATACGAAAATTGTCCAAACTATAGTATAATTATCATAGAAACTATGGTATACTATATCTTGTGAATTATGTGATAAGATGAAATTTTGTATACTCAGGGAACATATCTAATGGCAATCCAGATAGCCCTTTTCAACCACAAAGGTGGAGTCGGCAAGACGACTACTACCTTCAACCTCGGTTGGATGTTAGCAGAAAAAGGTAAGAAGGTAATTATTGTTGATTGTGACCCACAATGTAATCTCACTGGTATGGTGTTGGGGTTTAAGGATGTAGATAACTTTGACTCTTTGTATCCATGCAATGAAGATAGTGTAAGGAACATCCGTGATGGCCTTGAGCCTGCTTTTGAATCGCGTCCAGTGCTTATTGAACCGGTTGATTGTATACAGATTAAAAGGCAGCCAAACATGCTGCTTCTGCCTGGGCATATTGGGCTTGCAGAATTCGAGGTCACTTTGGGGATATCACAAGAACTTACTGGCTCATTGCGGACACTGCAGAACTTGCCAGGGGCGATGCATTACCTATTATCCAAAACTGCAGAGAAGTATAATGCCAATTATATTCTCGTTGATATGAGCCCAAGTTTGGGACCTATTAATCAAAACTTGCTGATGACAAGCGATTTTTTTATTGTTCCCATGTTTCCTGACTACTTTTCGGCGATGGCTACGGTAAGTCTTTCCTCTATCTTACCGAAATGGTGTACCTGGGCTAAGCATGCTAAGACGTTACCTTTGCTGCAAGAGGCAATCTACCCTTTTCCAGATAAAACACCAAAATTTCTTGGAACGATCATTCAGAATTTCAACATAAAAAAGGGTGTCCCTGCAGCAGCGTTCCAACATTGGATTAACCAAATTAAGTCTGGAGTTGTAGAAACCCTATTACCTGTGTTAGACGAAAACGATATGTTACTTCCAAATGAACTGTATCAGGAAGCGAGTATGATTGGATCAGATCAGATGCAATTACCTTTATTTTTCCGAGATACAGCGAGTCAACCCATACTACAACTATCAGATTTCAACACTTTGATTGCACTTTCACAAGAGCATCATGTCCCCGTTTATGATTTGGAAGACCATGAGTTGGATAAAGCAGGTGTTGTGCGTGAGAAAATGAAGGAAAGTATGAATAGATTTAAAGCTTTATTTTCAGATGGTGCTGACCGAATAATAATTCTGACTGAAAATGCTGAGTCCCATTGAACAATTCCGAGAAAATATTTCCCGGGTAAATAACGTTGGTGGATTTCATACGACGTTGAAGAATATGACCACTTCTATTGTGGATTTAACAGACCTACTACGCGCACAAATCGTGATGATTGTTAGCACACTTGACTTGTATATTCATGAATTAACAAGAATCGGAATGTTAGAAGTCTACAACGGGGATCGTCCACAGACGGATGCTTTTTTACGGTTTCAAGTAACTTTAGATTCTGCATTGCAAGGGATATCTAAACCCAGTCGGAATGATTGGCTGGATACTGAAATTCGAGAGCGACATGGACACTTATCATTTCAGGATCCAGATAGTATAGCTGATGCAGTGAGACGATTTTCCTCATGTGAGTTGTGGCTGTCTGTTGCAGCAGAACTTAACTTAGATGTGTTGGATGTAAAAAATCAACTGCGAGCAATCATCAAACGTCGTAACCAGATTGTCCATGAAGCGGACATAATGCCTTCCTATCCTGGAACCATCACTCGTTGGAAAATTATCCCCACGGACGTAGTGGTGACCCTTGAATTTATATTGAATGTATGTGAGGCAATTGATATAGTAACGAAACCGATTTAGTCATAACACCCACACGCTAAAGCGTGAGGTTTGTGCGTCATCGTAGTTTCGGTATTGTAAACTTCTAAGCATTCTTTTAGGTGAGTTTTTGGTTTCTAACATACCCATGGAGATCGCTGTAGACAGTTTGAGATGAAATATCCTGCTGTCTTTGCAGATGATGCAATACCAATTTAAATTATAAGCCACATTACCAATTGGAAGAATCTCCTAAATCCCCTTATTTGTTGGACCTTCTCTAATTCCAATCAACCCAATTTTGTCTCTGAAAACTTGTTAGTATCAATCAATGCCTTCAACTGAATCAGATTTCGGCACACTATATCTCGTTAGTACACCCATCGGTAATTTAGAGGATATCACCTTACGTGCCATCCGCATTCTCAAAGAGGTAGATCTTATTGCAGCTGAAGACACACGTATAACCCGTCGCTTGCTAACGCATTATGAAATCGACACATCCGTTACCAGTTATTTTGAGGGAAATCAACATGCGAAATCTGAAAAACTTATTGCACGGCTAAAAAATGGTGAATCCATTGCATTGGTATCTGACGCAGGAACCCCGACTATATCTGATCCAGGTTATCCACTTCTACAAGAATGTATCAAAGCCGATGTATCTATTGTACCGATACCTGGGGCATCCGCAATTCTTGCAGCTGCAACTGTCTCAGGTCTACCGCTCCATAGCTTTTCCTTTGAGGGTTTTTTATCACCAAAGTCTGGAAAACGGAAACGTCAATTAACAAATCTCGCAGCTGAAGAACGAACAATCATTTTGTTTGAATCACCCCATCGGATATGCCGTTTACTGGAAGATGTTTTTGAGGTAATGGGTGAACGAGATATTGTTATTGCACGTGAACTTACAAAACGTTATGAAGAGATTTTCCGTGGTAAGACAACCCAGGCATTGGAGAAGTTTCGTTCAACGGAAGCACGGGGAGAATTTACTGTTATTATTGGGTCTAAACAGGATTAGCAATAACCATCAATTTCTCTATTGATAATCTAATTGAATATAAGTCTCTATCAAATATGAAACATAGGAAAATCGAACATATCACCGTTATTGGTGCTGGTCTGATGGGACACGGTATTGCCCAAGAATTTGCTTCTGCAGGTTACCGTGTTCAACTGCACGACGTTACCGATGAGCAACTGAAAAACGCTCGTATACAAATCGAGAACAATCTTAGGATGCTTGCAGAAAATGACATTATTGAGAAAGAACGCATCACAGAAACATTGCAGTATATTCATACAACGACTGATCTGAAAAATGCAGCGGAAAATGCCGATTTTGTTGTCGAGGCAGTCAGTGAAAACTTACCCTTAAAACAGCAGATTTTTCAAGATTTAGATGATATCTGTTCACACCATACCATTTTAGCAAGCAATACAACTGCTCTAATGCCAAGTCAGATTGGTGTAAAGACTAACCGTACCGATAAGATTCTCAACACACACTATTTTAACCCTCCCTATCTTATTCCACTTGTTGAAATTATACGTAGTTCAAACACATCTGATGAAACGGTTACAACTACTTTCGATTTACTTACAGCAATAGGGAAGACACCAGCAATTATTGAAAAGGAGGCATTGGGATTTGTCGGACCGAGGCTGCAGGCTGCCCTTATTCGAGAGGCGTTCTCAATAGTCGAACAAGGTATTGCGAGTGCAGAAACTGTCGACCTTGTTGTACGGAACAGCTTCGGGAGACGGCTTAGTGTTGCAGGACCTTTTGAAGTGTTCGAGCTTGCGGGTTGGGATTTGGTTGTTGCTGCATTTGAAGAACTCTATAAAGATCTAAATAGTTCATCAGATATCAATCCCCTTCTCCAAGAAATGGTGTCTACTGGTAAACTTGGTGTGAAATCTGGTGAGGGGTTCTATGAGTGGACAAAGGAAAAGCAGGAAAAACTTCGTAATCGGATGAGTCAAGCATTAATTAAAGCGATTCAATCTGATGAGGAGTCTGAGTAGATTATAAATGAAAATAAAGAATCGTGGATTGGAGATAGATTGCAAAGAGATTAGATATTGATGTAATGTTCAAACGACACCTACAATTTATCCTTATTCTCCTCATCTGCGTTGGAACCATTTGTGTGATTGTATTCTATAAAGAAGTTAGTTCTTTCATCATAGAACTCGTTGCCGCCTTTAAAAGCATTGATTCTGCACGTGATTACATATCGCAGTTTGGGATATTTGCACCGCTCATCTCAGCGTTCCTTATGATTTTCCAAAGTATAATTGCTATTGTGCCTTTGCCGGCGTTCTTCATAACAGTAGCAAATGGTGCATTGTTTGGATTTGGTTGGGGAATGTTGCTATCTTGGAGTAGTGCGATGCTTGGAGCAGCGATCTGTTTTTACATTGCACGTTTCCTTGGAGCAAAACATGTCGCTCGTATTCTTAGCCAACCCTTAGTTGATAAAACTGACGAATTCCTTCAAAAATACGGTAGTCATGCTATTCTTATTGCACGGTTGCTCCCTTACATTCCTTTTGATGTTGTTAGTTATGTAGCAGGATTAACGCGGATGCGTTTTATAGGTTTTTGTGTGGCTACTGGTATTGGTCAACTCCCTGCTACTACCGTGTATACATTCTTGGGAGACAAGATTTCTATACATACTCGGTTATTGCTTTTTGGTTTTGGAATTGCAATTTCTATTTCAATTATCATTTGGTTATTGAAGAAAGGTAGGACACTGAATGTATAATACCATTTCTATTTCAATAGTTCACATTATAAAAATACATGAAGAAATATATATCTAACATCTAACATACATATAATAAAAATAAAATGAAGAAATATAGATACCTAACATCTAACATACATATTACAAATTACAAAACCACAAAATCTATTTTAGGTATTTATAGTGAACCTTGAAAAAAAATAACACAAAATCCCTGTAGGAGCGATCTCCGAATCGCGACTTAACTCAGTGATAGTCGGGAATCGGAGTTCACTCCTACATCTCAAAATGTACCATTAATTCAAAAGTTAACTATAGTTGATAATAGATGATGTTTTTGGCATCTGCATAGG
>CAZZBB010000060.1:0-107346 GCA_964652195.1 uncultured bacterium
CACTAAGTCCCCAGATCATTTTATACCACATAATATTCTCCTTAAACATCAATTCTTACATTCTCTTTCTTCTGTGGACGGGGAATGCTATTTAGGCATTCATACCCGGTGAATGTCTAAATGACATTCATACCGTTGATTCCTTGATTCCTTGATTTGGATTCCGATCCCCGATTCTTACATTTCTTCAATATAATACTGGGATCAACATATAGTTATAAGTGAAACACATTTCGCACCGCGAATCAATAGAAAAACAGCAAAATTACAGATCCCCGATTCTTACATTCTCTTATATTTCTTACATTCTGTGGGAGGGGATTCCGATCCCCGATCTTATCTTCTCTTATATTTCTTATATTCTGTGGGGGGAATGCCAATAAGGCATTCATACCCGGTGAATGCCTAAATGGCATTCATACCGTTGATTCCTTGATTTGGATTCCGATCCCCGATCTTACATTTCTTGCTCTTCTCTTACATTCTGTGGGCGGGGAATGCCAATAAGGCATTCTTACCGTTGATTCGGATTCCGATCCCCGATCTTACATTTCTTTAATATAATACTGGGGTCAATATATAGTACTATAGTTTGGAAAGTTTTATGGTCTTTATAGTGATATAAAAATATGTTGACGCCTATTCTTTAGGAGTGATTTCCGAATCAGAAAAAATACTATGAGAGTCAGGATTTGGAGTTCCCACCTACAAATCACTTGTCAAGTTAATTGTAAATTTCTCTAAAAATCAGAGATCAGTTTCGAATATGAACAAGTAATTACACCCGAGTTCCCAACGTTCCTTTTTACACAATTTCCATCGGTTGAAAATATCTGGCAAGACTTCAGGGTTAAACCCATGGTGTTCCTCAAGGGAAAGTCCCTTAATGATTCTGAAAAACTTCAAAACATCTAAAATCTTATCTACAAACGGGTGAGGTACAGTGATAATGACGCGTCCATCAGTTCTTAGGTAATCCCAGCAGGCATCAGCAACCTTAGAGAGTTCGGCTTCCGGGATGTGTTCCACAACAGCGAGTAGTGTGATGACATCAAAACGATCACAGGTGCTGAAATCATGTGGAAAAGATCCAGGGATTAACGTATAGGTTTCACATTCAATGGAAGTGGTGAGGATCGGATCAATGCCGATCCCTGATCGTATATGCGGACTGAGAAAACGTAAAAACGAGCCATCACTCCCCTGACATCTAAGAGATGGCATTCTTTTGGAATAACTATTTCATTTTAAATTCTTCCTAACATTACGTGGACTCTCTTCAAATATTTTCCTATATTCAGCAAAAAGTCTCTTCCTTTCAGAGCGTAATTCATCGAATGTTTTATCAAGTATTTGTCGATATCCTTTTTCATTCTTAAATCTTGATAACTGATCCTCTATATCCTCTATAGAATTTATATCTGAATAAGAATGTTTTTCAACTTCATCCATAAAGGCTTCAAGTTTTTCACGTTCTTCATAGGCGTTCGGTTCGTCTTTAAAAACATAATCCATTCCTCGCTCATACACATCAGGGGATAATTTTCTAAGACTTCCAACTAAAATCGCCATTCCTGAATGACGAACGTTCACTGAGGCACCACCCAACTCTCTTACAAGGACAGCTACTTCTTTATATTCTTGATAAGCCTTGTTTGTACGTTTGTCCCAAAACTTTACAGCTTCAGGATAGGTCATACCTTTATAGGTACCATCCTTAAACCGAAAAACTTCGCCATTAGCACTGATACCAAGGGCAAATGTATCGGTAGTTTCAGTCATGTTGCCACTCTCATTTATATTAACTGGATTCTTCGGTTCCACAGTTGTTTCTGTGTCCTGTTCTAAATCCGAGATTCCAGCGTGTGTTACATTATCAGCATGATAATGTTCATGGTCATGTTTTCCTTCCGCTTGTAATCTTTTCTCAGTTGCTTTTGCTTCCTCACGCATCTGTTTAAGTTCCATCTGGGAGGGAATAATGAATATAAAGGAACCTATAAACACAACAACTGCAAGAATACCAAGTCCCCAGATCATTTTATTCCACATATTATTCTCCTTAAACATTATAACGATTTAATCACAAACTGTGATTGGTCAATTTAATATACAAACTATACCTACTCAGGACGTTCGCGTGGGTCCAAACCCACCTAACTAAGCGAAGTGCAAAGTCTTAAATGAGTTACTTTACAACAATTCACAATGAATTTCAAATCTAAATATTTTAGACTCTATATAAATATACTATAGTTTGGACAGTTTTAAACGAAACACATTTCGCACCGCGAATCAATAGAAAAACAGCAAAATTACAGATCCCCGATTCTTACATTCTCTTATATTTCTTACATTCTGTGGGAGGGATTCCGATCCCCGATCTTATCTTCTCTTATATTCTGTGGAGGGATTCCGATCCCCGATCTTATCTTCTCTTATATTTCTTATATTCTGTGGGCGGGGAATGCCAATAAGGCATTCTTACCCGGTGAATGCCTAAATGGCATTCATACCGTTGATTTCTTGATTTGGATTCCGATCCACAATCTTACATTTCTTCAATATAATACTGGGATCAATAGATAGCAGACATAGGTCAATGAATAAATTAATCTACATGAAACCGATCCGGAATTCTCCGCGTAATCCGACGAATGCCCGGGAAATGCTAAATAGCATTGATACCGTAGATTCAACACATTCGGCGTTGATTTGGCGATTCAGACAAACCCCATCCCTCATAATTCACAATTCAAAAAAAAATTATGAAGAAAAATCTTTGTACTAACACCTAAAGTCACATATGTGAAAAATAAGGTTGCAAATACTTTGTGTATATGTTAAAATAGAATTATATATAATAGAGTATATTTAAATTAAAGATTTATTCTGTTATGCAATTTTATTAATCTAATGCCATTTCTGATATATAACGACTCTCTTTTGTAGCATAAACTTTTAGTTTGTGCCACACAACACTTCATTTATAGTTATTGCTAATGGGACAAAAATTAATAGAAATGGTATAAATCTAAAATGATAAATATCAGACAATTCTATACAAGACTTTTGCCCTACTCGTTTAGAGCAATTTGACCCAAAAACTTAAAAGTGCAGTTAACCATGAATCCTACACGAATTTCAGTATTAAAGACAGACATTTTTGACGGTGTAAACAAACCAGTAAACCTTTGGTCAAAGATTCCATTAACTGGCATCCAACAACTAGCAATTAACAATTTTAAACTAATAATTGTCAATACAATAATAACAAGTGTGAATTTTAAGCCAAAAAAATAAAATCTGAGAAATAGCACAAAATGGGAAAATTCATAATTTTACTTTCTTCTATATTAAGGGTGATAATCCCAGTACAGTACTGGGATAACAGCCATAATTTTACCGAAAATTAATGGCACACGATGTGACAAAAAGTGTAACATTTTCCCGTTTTTCGACACAATCTAAACCTATGAATCAATTCATTTGATAAGGGATTGACACATAAAATATATTAACGTTATAGTAATTAACAATGCATCTCGGAATGCTGAACGAGTATAAAATTATTTCCTTTTTATTTCACACATTTTCAAAATTATGGTTACCTATTACGAATTGCATAAACCCAAAATCCTCATATCAAGGGACTGTTGAGAGTACTTGTAATGTGAACAATTAAAATTTGTAGTAGACCTTAGAATTATAAATACATTTTATCAATATCAGAATACCTCTGTCGTAGGGGCGGCCAAATTAAATATAAAAAAACCCTCGCCCGTTGAAGAATGTCTCATTATAGTAAACATTGAAAATAATACCGTTTCTGAGAAGTAAAGTCTCTTTAATGTAGCACAAACTTTATGAAGATTATAATAGACCTTAGAATTATAAATACATTTTATCAATATCAGAATACCTCTGTCGTAGGGGCGAGGTTCCCTCGCCCGTTGAAGAATGTCCCATTAATTCATATGAGAAATATATAATTGGAGAATAAATGATGACGACCTATAAAAACGATCCTAATATACTAAATATTCTTTATGTCAAAATATCACCATTTTTGAAGATATTAAGCAGGTTGGAATTGTCAAAGTCTGCAAGGACAACAAAAACAAAAAATCACACTTTTGACAAATTCTCAAAAAGTCAATTAAAAGTAGAGTAAAGTCAGTCTATGACAGAGGTTAGAGGGGTAATTTACATCAATTTCAATCCTACAAAATGTAGGAAAAAGTGTAACTTTTTTCATTTTTTGGCACTTTTTCGACACACTGAAAAAATCAACATTTTCACGATTTATCATCTAAGAATTTAGGATTAAAGGGCTGTTTTTGCACCCAATTATTTGTCTGGATATTAGGATTAAATGACTGTTTTTTGCATTATTAACTGGTAGAAATATCATCTGTGAATTGATGTAGTTTGACTCAATAGAACAACCTAATAGATCAGATATTTGTACAAATTATAGTCAATTAACAATGATCAATCATTATTGAAAATGGTTTTCGTTAGCATACATTGGAATATTAAAAGACAAAACAGAACACATACAGCAATACACAGATTTTTAAACCTTTTTCCCATATATCATACTCTATATATTAAAACCAACTCAGGATTCCTGTGATGCAGAAAAATATTGTTGCTATAAGTAAACTCACAGATGAAGAATTGATTCGACACGTCCAGAATAGAGATCAGGATGCATTTTCTGAACTCATTTCACGTTGGACTCCACGGATAAAGGGGGTGGTCGACTCGAATTCCAGACAAAGACTTGACGCGGAAGAGATACACACCGACATCTGGGTTGCTGTATGGCAAAATATAATTCATCTCAGAAATATGGAGAGTTTCGGGGCATGGCTACATCGTATCGCCTATAACGCATGCAAACGATATTACACATTAACAAAGCAATCTCGAAATGAAATCCCACATGAACATTCTGTGATTGTTGAACAGATAGAACAACAGGCTGCAGCACGATATAGAGAGAAACAACTGATGGCAGATATTAAAGAAGCGGTACATCATCTACCACAAAAGGTACGTTCTGTTGCTGAATTGTTCTACTTAGAATCGTGGCACATCAAAGAAATTGCTGTCGAGTGTAATTTACCTATTGGAACTGTTAAAACGAAATTAAAGGAAATCCGGACACTTCTACGAAAGGAATTTGATGCGGAAATCACAAAAGGAGTATCTATGACATCAAAAATAGTTCAACCGAAAAACACAACCACACATACTTATACAGATAAATCCACAATGAACAGAAGACCCGCACTATTAAATGTTGATCCCAACGATCCAACAGGGGATACTTGGGCAATCCCAAAAGGCATAATTGCCAGAATCGGGAAAGGTAATGTGAATCATGTTAAACTTTCACCAGATGGAACATATTTTGCAGTCGCAACAGGTATCGGATTATGGTGGTATGATGTTGAATCAATGACACCAATCTCGTTATGGGAAATACCAGAAGGTCCTGTCTTCAAAATAGATTTTTCGCATGACGGGAAATGGATTGTCATTGATACCGTGGATTCCATCAAGGTCTTGGATGTTGAAACAGGTGAATGTGTTATTCAGATTGATGAACAAAACGGATATGGAGGAATTACACGTTCCTCAAATGGCAAATGGATCGCAATTTCTGATATGCAAGGACAAGTAAATGTGTTGGATATTAATACGGGTAACCATATCGCTCAGATGGATCGTGGTGAACACAAATGGAAAGCAAATGATATACATGACCTGACATTTACGCCAGATGGCACATTACTTGCCGCAAATCCAGGCAATCCTAAACTCTATTCCGGCGACAAAGAGAACTACAATCAATGTGTGAATCCCGATACAGAAGGAAGTCAAATCTACGTATGGAATCCGGAAACTGGAGAAGCTCTCATCAAGTTCGCAGGGAACGAATTCGTCCTTTCATCGGATAGTTGTTTCGTAGCGGGTTCTTCCCCAGATGAAACCATAACAGATTCTAAACGGATAGATAGCAACATTTCTGTATGGGATATATCATCAGGTGAACAAATTGCACTCTTCACAAAACATACTGATTGGGTATATGATATAACCTTCTCACCATGTGGAGAATATATTGCATCCAGTGACGGAATTCTACGAGTCTGGGATATTGCAACAAGTTCAGAACTGAAGGTTTATCCCGATTACAGCGATCCTTTCTATGCAGAAAATGGAGAATTATTCGCAATAGCATCTCAGGACTCATTTAATACATTAGAAGTGTGGAACCTTGAAAAACAGGAACCTATACTTAATATATCATCAGGAATTGGGGGATTCGGCTTTTCAACAAGTTTGGCAATTGCATTAACACACCACTTGATTCAATCACGTTCAAGTGAACGTACAAAAGGAAATACTCCAAACTACAAGGTTATTAGCGAAGTACAATTTCACTGGCCGGCACCACAAGTTGTATGGGTGGACAATCAGACTATTGGAAGTATTACAAAAAATGGATTAACTTTATGGGATGTAGGTAAGAAATGCATTACTGAAACCCTATTTAAGGATGCGTGGACTAATTCAATCGCAGTTTTATCTAATGGAAAATTACTATGTTCATATTTTACTGATGAAGGAAAAATGCTGGTAGTCCGTTCATTGGAAAAACTGATTGCAGAGATATCCGTAACAGAACCGGAAAGGGAATGGGTAGGCAAAATAGAGTATGCACCTACAGGTGATTGGATCGCATCTGGTAGTAGAGAAGGAAATATCTATCTGTGGAATCTCCACAAACCTAAGAATCCTTCTGTGCTTAAAGGACATACAGACTATATTAATACTATCGCATTTTCTCCCAACGGTAAACAATTGGTGAGTGGTGCTGAGGATGAGACTGTCCGTGTATGGGATATAGAATCAACAACCGAAATTGATATATCGCCAATGAATACCCCTTGTACCCCGATGGGACTCGTCTACTCTCCTTGTGGTGATTTTGTCGTCTGTGATTTCGATACAGAAATCCGTTTCTGGTGTGCAGATCAGTTCACAACATTACGTTCAATTAAACAACCCAAACCCTTTCGTCGTACATATCCTCTCGCGTTTTCTCACTGTGGTCGGTATCTTGCAGGTGCGACATGGTGGGAGAAAGGCATTGAGAATTTGGTAGTTCGGATCTGGAATGTTGAAACTACTGAACAAGTAGCAGCATTACGCGGTCATACTTCAATAGTGCAATTTCTATCATTCTCTCCTGACGGTAAAGTTCTCGCAGGTGGATGTGGCAATGGTACTATATTGCTATGGGATTTAGAGTCCATACTATTGGAAGGTATTAACTTATAGGAACCATTGAAAACAACAACACAAAATCCCTGTAGGAGCGATCTCCGAATCGCGACTCTCCCGCCTATTCTGTAGGAGCGATCTCCGAATCGCGATTCTCCCTCCTATTCTGTAGGAGCAATCTCCGAATCGCGACTCTCCCTCCTACATCTCAAAATGTTCCATTAATTCAAAAGTTTTCTATAAATAACTCACAATACAAACTCTCTGAGCAGTACCCTTATAAAGGCTTTAAAAGGTATTGCATAAGTCCTAAACTTTATTTCTAACAAAACCCCTCTTATCCACGTAATCTGCGTAATCCGTGATTCAGACAAAGAAGGAATGGTATTGAATACCACTTTTTATCCACCCTATTTCCCTTGACAATTTGACATTTATCCTATACCTTACATGCTATGTCAACAGAACCCAAACAAAAACCGAAACAACCAACAGAGAGTTTCCGCGCACTCCCTGTTGATGTACCCAAAAATCTCTCCAATATACGAATTATCCTTTTCGAACCACGTGAGCCGGGAAACATCGGTTCCGTCGCAAGAGTTGTGAAAGGAATGGGATTATCCCAACTCTACCTCGTTAACCCAGTTCCATTTAGGAATGAAGACGCAGCATGGAATATGGCACATGGGGCAAGGGATTTACTCAAACACTGCGATGTTGTCCCTGAACTCAAAGATGCCCTGGATGGCATACAATACCTTGTTGGCACAACACACAGGAGGCGTGATGTCCGTTTACCTGTACCTGTTCCCGCACGTGATGCCGCAGAAACAATCGCTTCTATCTCGCAGGATCAACAAGTTGCCCTGCTTTTCGGACGGGAAGACTTCGGACTATCAACTGATCAGATAAGTCTCTGTCAACTGACAGCCAGTGTTCCCATGGCAACCAAGAACCCCTCACTCAATTTGGCACAAGCTGTCCAAATATTCGCCTATGAAGTATTCGTGGCAAGTTTAGGAGAGGATCATGCCCCTGTAGAAATAGACTATGCAGAAGTAAACGCATTGGAGGACTTCTATGGACGGGTCACCCGATTATTAGATAAGGTTGGCATGTCTCCCTATAATCAGGAATGGGAAACCTATCTAAAATCCCTACGTCGTGTCTTCTCCCGCGCACCACTTGAGGAACGAGACATTGCAACACTCGACATGATCTTCTCCACAACCTATCGTCACATACTCCGTTTAGAACAGAGAATAGAAGATTCCACTTGATATTTTAGGCTTTCTGCCGTATTATATAGGGAAGTAGACACACATCATGTACTGTCCATATCATGTTATTTCTTATAAATGCTCTTTATCCGCGTAATTCGTGTAATCCGTGATTTTGACAGAAAAGGAAACCACTGTAAGAATTAATATTGCTTTACCGGTTTCACGTAACGTAGAATTAGTGTAGAAAATGCGAAAAATAAAACTCCTCGTATGGGTCATCTTTATACTATCTGGTTCAAGTGCACTCATCTATGAAGTAATATGGATGCGGCAACTCACACTTGTCTTCGGTAGCACTGTCTTTGCAACCAGTACTGTACTAACTGCATTCATGGCAGGACTTGCTCTTGGGAGTTATTATTTTGGTAGAAAGATAGATGAAAGCAACATATCCCCACTCAAACTCTACGCCTATCTGGAAGCAGGAATCGGTGGATTCTGTATAATATGGCACATACTATTAGCCATCCTGAGTGCCCTTTATGTACTCATTTTCCGACACATAACATCCGAATTCTACACCCTCTCACTCATCCGTTTCATACTCACCTTCGGCATACTCCTCATTCCATCTACACTTATGGGAGGCACTCTACCTGTTCTAACCCGTTTCTTTGTAAAAAGATTAGAACAACTCGGCACCAACATCGGTATTTTATATGCATTAAATACATTCGGTGCAGTCATTGGAACTGTGGCTGCAGGATTCTTCTTAATACAAGCACTCGGTATAAAATGGACACTCGGCGTAGGCATTGCTATCAATTTTGGGGTCGCATTAATCGCTCTGCTTTTAGATAAGATTACACAAAAATCAGAATCAGATAATACTGAAAAGGCAAATAGAAAACAGATAACAGAAACACCCGTACAAGATATTGAACCAGCAATTCAAATAGGAAAATCTCGTCTCCCACTCCGTACTATTGTATTGATCGCAATAGGTATATCCGGATTTTGTGCACTGTCCTACGAAGTACTTTGGACTCGCATATTAGTCTTCTTTTTGGGAAGTACAACTTATGCATTTGCTACGATGCTTGCAGCATTCCTATTTGGAATTGCCTTAGGGAGTATAATCTTAGCACGATGGGTAGACAGAATCAAACAACCCGCAATAACCTTCGGTCTCATACAGCTCGGAATCGGACTCTTCGCTGTCATTCTTATGCCAGCCTTTGAAGAGTTGTATAGTGTGAGTCGAGCACTACAATCAACCTTTGGTGCAAGCAGATTCTGGACCTTTTTCTCATGCTTTCTCGTCATGTCCCTCCCAACATTTTTAATGGGTGCAAGCTTTCCACTTGTGACAAAAATCTATACAGGAAACGAGCAACAACTTGGCAGAAGTATCGGGAATGTATACGCAGTTAACACCATAGGTAGCATCTTGGGAGCATTCTGTGCAGGATTTATTTTAATCCCTCTATTGAACATACGACCAAGTATAATTTTAATGGTCGGATTAAACACCGGAATTGGTTGTCTACTTGTTCTTACTGGATGGCGATCAGCCAAAGGGACAGCAGAAACATCCGAAGAAAAACAAAACGAACCTAAAGTCGCAAAAGCCTTTTCACAAGGGTTAGGAATAGGGATCCCCATAATTACACTCGGATTAGCAGCAGTTCTACTATTCTCACTCAACCAACCTATTTTCCTAAAAAGTACAATCTACAAAACCCAACGTCCCGGTGATCAAATCGTTGACTATCAAGAAGAAGTTGATGGAACTGTAACCACCTTAAAAGACGATGAAGGGGTCTACCGTTTATATGTAGATGCAAACCAAGCAGCAGATGCTTCACGCTGGGATTCCCCCTCACACCGTGTCATAGCACACCTACCTTTACTCCTACACCCAAACCCAAAACGTGCCCTTGTCGTCGGCTTCGGGATGGGATTAACCTCACACTCAATCACCCAGCACGGTGTAAAAGTCGATGCAATTGAATTGTCTAAAGGTGTAATATCGGCAGCACGCGAGTATTTCGTGCATATCAATAGAAATATTTTTAAAAATCGGTTGTTTAACTATCAAATCAACGATGGTCGAAACCATATTCTTATGACAAAGAAAAAATATGACATGATTTCAACAGGTATTATACACCCACTCGTTAGTGCAGGAAGTTCCAATATCTATACAGAAGACTTCTACAAGTTATGCCGTCGAATCCTGACAGAGGATGGCGTTATGTGTCAGTGGGTACCACTCCATCGACTACCAGAATCCCATTACAAAATGATTGTACGGACATTCATAAACGTATTTCCTGAAACCACACTCTGGTACAAATACACGCCTGATTTTGTTATTCTCATCGGAACGTCAAAACCACTCTCTATAGATTACGAGAACTTCATCACACGCAGTAAGATAAGGAGTATACAGGAAGGTTTAGCAGCAGACGATCTTGATGGGATGTCTCTACTCGACTCATTCATGATGGGACCAAAGGCAGTAAAAGAATATGCAGGTGTTGGACCTATCCATACAGATGACCGGCCACGTTTAGAATTCTTTAAAGGAAAAGATTTAGCAAACTCAACAGTAAGTAATATAAGAGGAATGCATAAATATCGGGAAAGTGTGCTACCATATCTAAGGAATTATGGGACAACCTTAGAAGAGCAAAAACTGGTACGAGAAAAAATCAACACATACTATAAAGCAACACAGAAACTGATCCTCGGGCAAATCGCTTATGCAAACGCACAAACTGCCTATACTCTTGGACAGGTGGATAAATATAACACATTACTCGAAAGTTCAAGCATGCAAATAAATGAGGGAGTAAGAATTAATCCCCGTGATGACACAATACGTTATAATTTCGGTGTCGTAAGCGGACTAATTCGTGAAGATGAACATGAAGAACTTAGAAAAATAGAACAAAGTGTGAAGCAGACAATGCAAGATAATCCAGAGGATTCTCGTGGACATATTTATCTATTCACCGTTTACGAAGGTTTAGCAAGAGAGTTCGAGAGAAAGGGTGAAATTGAAAAGGCAAACGAGCATCTATCAAAGGCTGCAAAAGAATTAGAAACATATCTAAAACGTGATTCAAGTAGACCTGATATCTATATTCTATTAGGTCCATTATATGAACGGCAGGGACGTTTTAATGAAGCACTTCGTACCTATGAGCGATTAGAACTATTGGAAACAGAAGGAGAACTACCCGCACCAATATATGTAGCAATGGCACAACTTCACTGGGAATTAAAAAACGTTGAAAAAGCAAAAGAATATTCGCAGAAAGGGTTGAATGCTGATGCAAATTCTTGGCGTTCCCATTATATTCTCGGTAAAGTATATCATTCAATGAATGAACCGAATAAACAGAATGAACATTTCGAGAGTGCTCTAAGAGTTATTAATGAGGCTATTACTCATGCCTCTGATCCAAGTGATTTACTAACCTACAAAGAAGAAATTCAGAAAGAATTGGAAGAGATAAAATAATAGGAGGAGTATACAGACCAATTATGTCTCAAGGACCTTCCCTAAAACGTACTCACTATTGCGGTGAGTTACGATTAACTGATGCTGGTAATACTGCTAAACTCAATGGTTGGGTAAGACGACGCCGTGACCACGGCGGTGTAATCTTTATTGATTTACGTGATCGTACAGGTATTACACAGATTGTTTTCGATCCTCAAATTGATGAAAACGCCCACGAAATCGCTGATTCTGTTAGAAGTGAGTATGTACTTAACGTCAGCGGCACAGTTCGTGAACGTGAACCTGGCGAACATCTTTTTAATGCCGACGAAGCATTTAAAACTGAACTCTCAGAAAACAATGGATTATCTGCTGAATTTAAAACTCTGTTTTCAAATTTAGATACAAAATACACGTTGTCCGATAACATTGAAATAAATGTACGGGAAACGGATAAACATTGGCTACTAACAGATGTAGATAATAATAGAACTTATGATATACTGCTTGATGACAATGGTCTTAGTATCTATCAAGGGACGGTTAACCCTGAACTTCCAACAGGTGAGATAGAAGTCGCTATTGATTCATTGAATATTCTGAATACTGCAAAAACACCCCCATTTCCTGTTGAAGATGAGATTGAGGTAGCAGAAGATATCCGAATGAAATATCGGTTTATCGACTTGCGACGTCCTGAAATGCAAAAAACACTTGAAATGCGTCATAAAGCAGCCCTTGCAGCACGCAACTATATGAGTGAACAGGGATTCCTTGAAATCGAAACACCCATTTTGATGAATAGTACACCCGAAGGTGCACGCGACGTACTCGTACCAAGTCGATATTATCCTGGAAAATTCTACGCACTCCCACAGTCCCCACAACAATTCAAACAGATTCTCATGATGAGTGGGGTTGACCGGTATTTTCAGATTGCACGTTGTTTCAGAGATGAAGATACCCGCGCTGACAGACAGCTTGAGTTTACCCAGATCGATATTGAAATGTCATTTGCTGAAGTTGATGATGTGCTTGAGGTAACCGAAGGTCTGATGAAGAGAATATTCGAGGATGCTGGTGGAATTCCAGTTGATACTCCTTTCCTACGTCTACCATACCACGAATCTATGGAACGGTTCGGTAATGACAAACCGGATACACGTTTCGGTATGGAGCTAACAGACCTATCTGATGTAATGGCAGACTGTGATTTTCAAGTGTTTTCGCGGGCACTTGCTTCTGGAGGACAAGTAAAAGGGATCGCTGTCCCTGGCGGTGAAGCTTTTTCAAGGAAAGACATAGACGACTTAACAGAATTTGTTGCCACCTACCGAGCAAAAGGGTTGGCATGGGTCAAAATAACAGATGAAGGATTCTCATCAGGAATTGTTAAATTCTTCAAACCTGAACAGCTCGAAACAGCACAGGAAAGGATGGGAGCAAAGCCAGGGGATATAATGTTCTTTGTCGCTGATAAACAAAAGGTTGTGGCGGATGCTCTTGGAAACCTACGTCTACACCTTGGACACATGTTAAACCTAATTGATGAGAGTCTATACAACTTCTTGTGGATTGTTGATTATCCCTTGTTTGAATGGAACGAAGAAGAGAACAGATTTGAACCACATCACCATCTTTTTACTGGGGCAACTGAAGAAACATTACCTTTGTTGGATACAGATCCGGGTAGGGTTCAGAGTCAACATTACGATCTGGTATGTAACGGATCAGAAATATGTAGCGGTAGTGTTAGAATACATCAATGGGAAATACAACAAAAGATCTTCAATATTCTAAATATCACGCCAGAAGATATCAAAAACAGGTTCGGATATTTCACCGACGCACTCGAATATGGTACTCCGCCACACGCTGGAATCGCTCCCGGTCTTGACCGTATAGTCATGTTGATGCGGAATGAAGAGAATATCCGTGAGGTAATTGCCTTTCCCAAATCTCAACAAGGACTATGCCCTCTAACACATGCACCATCTACGGTAACAGAAGAACAGCTTGATGAACTATCTATTCGAGTTGATGTAGCTGAATAAGATGATACAATATTAGTTTATAACTACTATTCCATAATCCGACGTTAGGAATTAAGAACTTGGGCGGATAAGGGTTTATGATTGACCGCTCTTATAAGGCTGTCACTGGGACCGCCTTCAAGTGATCAGGTAAATGAAGTCTCTCATGCATATATATATTCTGCATAGAGGTAGTATCGAATTTCACATATTGTTCAGGTCTAAAAACAATTACATACTTATAAAATTGTAGACTTCATCAAAGCAGTATAACTTTAATCTCGGAGATAAAACTCCACCAACCAAAGGAAGCAAACTATGAATGAAAATGGAAATGCGAAGGGAAATCTTGGACTACTCTATGGTATAATTATCGCTATCATTCTTGGTGGACTTATCGGTGGATTTGCACCAGATTTTGCCGAAAGTACACACATATTGGGTGATATCTTCCTCACGCTACTAAAAATGATTGTTGTTCCACTTGTCATTTTCTCAATGGTTGTCGGTATAACCAACTTAGGTGATATTCGCAACCTGGGGACTATCGGTGGACGGACTGTTCTATATTATATGGCTACGACCGGGATCTCTGTTGTCATTGGGATGATTCTCGTCAACCTAATTTCACCCGGTTCAGGTCTATCTGGTGAGGAAGAACTCACTAACTCCAATTATACCTTAGGAGGTACTGATAAACTAACGCTTACATTAACAGATGGAGATGTCACAGGGGACTATACAAATAAGTATGTCGTTACGCTCACAGATCAGAATGTCATGGGAAATATTGATACTATAGAAGGCAATACTATCACTGTGGGTGGATGGCAACTTTTATCGGATGATGTGGAATACCTTGTTGCTGAAAGTGGAAAGTTGCTAATGGTTAGTGATAATCAGTTGGTTGATATGACCCTCAGAGACTCTGGTACAGGTGTCAAAATATCACTACCCATTGCCTCAAAAGTAATGGGTAAACAAGACCGTAGTATGATAGCTACTCTCATTGAAGTATTCTTGGGAAATAAAGAAACTGGAAAACAGGGTATGATACCAACCAATGTCTTCAAGGCAATGGCGAACATGGATATCCTACCACTCATCTTCTTCTCACTACTCATCGGTGCAGCCCTATCAACAATAGGAGATGTAGGACACCCTGTTATTGCAATTTTTAACGGATTTAATGAAGCAGTAATGAAGATTGTTCACTGGATTATGTTTACTGCACCTGTAGGAATATTCGGATTAATTGCAGGCAGAATAGGTAAGGCAGATGGGTTTGCTGGCTTCTGGCCCGAATTAGTAGCAGTAGGTAAATATAGTTTCACTGTCTTATTAGGTCTCGGTATACACGGTATTGTTATCCTACCAATTCTCCTAATGATTTTAGGACGGAGAAACCCACTCGGATACGTCAGAGGAATGGGAACTGCACTGCTTAATGCTTTCTCTACAGCAAGTTCCAGCGCAACATTGCCTTTAACTATGCAGGGTGTCGAAGAACAGAATGGTATTTCAAACAGAACTGCAAGTTTTGTTCTGCCTTTAGGAGCAACTATAAACATGGATGGCACCGCACTCTATGAAGCTGTCGCAGTTATGTTTATTGCTCAAGTATACGCTATTCCTATGGGACCTGCTGAACAGATTATTGTTGTTTTAACAGCAACCCTCGCGGCTATCGGGGCTGCAGGAATACCTGAAGCTGGACTCGTTACTATGGTTATAGTCCTAAATGCTGTTGGATTACCGATTGAGGGTGTCGCATTGATTCTATCAATTGACTGGCTACTTGACAGATTCCGTACAACAGTCAATGTTTGGGGCGACAGTGTCGGTGCTGGTATCATTGAAACTTATGAATCCCGTGATTCCACTGAAGTTCCTGCAACTTAGTTGATCCATAGAAACACGTCACTAAATTAGCAAAAACCCCGTTAATATCTTCCATAGTACTTGTTTGAATAATCTCTATTACCTACTAAGTTGCTATGGAAGATATTAATATTTTACCCAAAATGAATTCCACAAACAACACAACCCCCCATAATCCTTGGATAACAGGTGAGACAGTCATAGCCATAATTAGTGTGGCTCTCGGCGCACTATGGATCGCCTTTGCATACTATAAAGGCAACCATACTGATGCAGATGGACATAAGATCATGTTATTGCATCCGCTTGTACCAATATGTCTTATTGCCCTTCTCATACGTATCCATAAATGGGTCGGTATCAAGTTTATCGTATACCTTGAGATCATCATGATCTGCCTTTGGTTGTTCATTCGGCTATTAGACGTATTGATGCCTTTCATTTTGGGGTTCGGATTCGCGTATCTATTCAGGTTTCTTTGGAAAGCACTTCCATTCAAGAAAAGTTATCAACGCAGCATTGCCACTGTTCTCATTATCGTTGTATGTACCAGTGTGTTAATCTTTACATGCATCGGAGTTGGCTTTCAAGTAGGGCAAATGGCAAAAGGTCTGCAAAAATTTTATCACGAAGCATTGTTACCTGCTGTTGTGGGCGAAGAATATAGAACCATTACTACTGACACTGAAACCTTATTCCTTGGAACAGACCATGGTGTCTATATTATACCAATTGATAAAGATACTAAGGAAGAGAGAAAAAAGAAAACTAAGGAAAATGAAACTAAAACAAAAAGGAAGGGTATTACAAACGGTGAACTTGTTGGAAAGAATATTCAAACCATTGCAGTAAATGAGAAGTATATTTATGCTGCAACTGTGTCTTCGGTCTACAGATGCAGTAAGAACATTGTTAAAGCAGCGACAGGAAAAATAAAAGAATCTTTAATCGCACCGACCGAAGAATTGTTATGGACTGAAATTAATACTACACAATTGGGGACACGTCTCATTCAAACAATTAACGCTCCATCTTGGAATCCCTCGTTGATATATGTTGGTACAGATAGAGGATTATACAAAAGTGAAGATGCAGGTGAGAAATGGCAGAACGTCGAAATAGATGGTTCAGAAGATTCGTCTATAACAAGTATCACATCCATTGAGAAATATGAACTGAATCGAAAGGAAAGAGTTCTCTTGAATCGAAAGGAAAGAGTTCTCTATCTATCTTGTATTAACACTCAGCAACAATCAAATGATTCGGATGACTCTAAACCTGAAACCAATAGTGTCTTTTGGAAGTTATCAGAATTTCCAATGTCTTGGACACGAGTAAATACAGATACACAAACTACTATAGATGGAAAATTACCACAGATACAAACACTGGTTGCTACAAATAAAGAGGAAATTAAACTTTATGCTGGCACAATAAAAGGATTATATCAGACAAAGAACATAGAAATACCTAACTGGATTCCATCGGATGGTTCGAATCGTCTGCCAGAATCAATTCAGCTATTTTCTTCAACACCAGATGAATTATATGCTGGCAATGAAAATGTCATACATTATAGAACTATAAACTCCAATTCTTGGGAAACACTTATTAAGAAGAAACCTGGTATCCTCATCTATAGAGATCAACCTATTGTAAAAGAGTTCCAAGAATATCTGACAGAGAGGATACCGGGATGGACTGCAAGTGGTGGCGCATTAATAAGATGGTTGTCAGGATTGGCAGGTTCAATTGCATTCCAGTTTGGTGGATTTATAGCTACATTTTTCCTTGCTCTTATCGTCTTTGCGTATGCAACTCAAGGATTAGATCACTACTTCAACAGTCTGGTTAATATAATCCCAGAACAACATCGTAATACCATCAGAACATACTTACTTGAAATAGATAATAATATGCAGCAGTTTTTAAAAGGACAATTCACCGTAATAGTAATTGTGTCAATCATCTCCTGTATTATCTATCGAATTATAGGTGTACCATTCGCGCTTCTAATCGGGATATTAGCAGGTCTCTGTAATGCAATCCCAACATTCGGACCATTTATTGGTGGAGGTTTCGCATTAATTGCAATGTTAATGGGGTTGGCAGCAGGTGAATTTACAGGAATCGATTTCCTCATAAGAAGTTTATTTGTATTAGGTGCAATTCTCGGAATACAAGCGTTAGACAATTCTATCATCTCTCCAAAAGTCATGAGTTCTGCTGTTGATGTTGACCCATTATTAATTATGTTTGCTGTTATAGTGGGAGCTTCCATACTTGGTTTCTGGGGTGTTCTACTCGCTATCCCTATAATTGTTGTTATTAAATCTATTGTTTCTGTTTCTAAATCAGGGATTACCGAGGCAGATGCGTAATATTACAGGAGATACATAATGGAACATCAACTTCCGATAGTTGCCATCGTCGGTAGACCTAATGTGGGTAAATCATCAATTTTCAATCGTATTGCAGCTGATGCGCGACCAAATACCGAACAACCAAAACAGATTGCCGTTGTGAATGATCAACCCGGTGTTACAAGAGATAGAAATTATGCAAATGTAAAATGGAACAAAACCCCATTTACTATTGTTGACACGGGTGGAATAGATGTTGACCCTGAAGACCCCCTTATTGATAATGTCCAGATGCAAGTCGACGAAGCATTAGCTGAAGCGGCACTTATCCTTTTTGTCGTTGATTCAAGAGAAGGCATTCTGCCACATGATACTATGGTTGCAGATAAACTCCGAGCAGCAGGAAAACCTATAATCCTTGTGGCAAACAAAGTAGATAGTCAATCAATTGAAATGGACACAGCCGAATTCTATGCACTCGGATTAGAAACCCCGGTATTAACCTCCTGTGTACAGAACTTAGGCATACACCAACTTTTAGATACGGTAGCAGAATTACTACCTGAAACCCCTGATCCGATTGAAGACACTAAAAAACCTATCAAAATTTCAATAGTTGGTCGACCAAATGTTGGCAAATCCTCTATACTAAATTCACTTCTCGGTGAAGAACGAATGATTGTAGACAACCGTCCTGGTACAACCCGTGATGCTGTGAATATCCAATTTGTTTACGATAACGTTCCTTTTGAGCTTGTTGATACTGCAGGAATGCGTAGAAAATCATCCGTAAAGGACGATTTAGAAACCGCCACTGTGCGAAGTGCCATTTACAGTATTCGTCAAAGTGATATTGCTGCATTAGTATTAGATATCACACAAGAATTAGCACAGCAAGATAAGACAATTGCAAGTTTCATAGAACGGAACGGTAAAGCCTCTGTTTTAGTACTGAATAAATGGGATCTTATTGATAAGGATAACAAGACATTCGATGAATACATTGACATGATCACACGACAAGTGCCACAATTAGATTATGTTCCAAAAATCTTCGTCTCAGCTTTAACAGGACAGCGTGTATCAAAAATCCTTGATGTTGCTCTTGAAGTACATAGGGAATACTGTACACGCATCCCAACCCCTGCTTTAAATGAATTGTTGATGGAATTACGTACTGCCCATCCACCTCCCAGAGTGAAGGGCACCCGTCCTGCACTGAAATACATAACTCAAGTTGAAACACAACCACCGACTTTTTTGATTTTTGGAAGAAATACTCATAGAGTTCGACCACCTTATACTTCCTACTTGATTAACAATCTTCGGAGTGCTTTCGGTTTTAATGGAACACCAATCCGATTATACTATAGAAGAAATTAATTCAAATCTCTCTTTTATAGGATAGTAGTATATTGCTATACTAATTCCACTGGTTCATACTACGAATACACTCTTCAAATGCAACTCATCAAACACTTTTCAGAAATAACAGCTGATGACCTACGACTTGTTGGAGGAAAAGGTCTGAATCTTGGTAAACTAACTAATTCCGGGTTTTTAGTTCCTAATGGATTTTGCATTACCACTGAGGCATACCGTTTATCAGTTGAACACTTATCTGAACAGAATGAATCTAATATAAAAGACATTGACTTAAAACCTGAATTACTGGAAGAAGTCCATAATGCAAGAAAAAGTCTAAATACTGATACAGTTGCTGTACGGTCCAGTGCTACGGCTGAAGATTTAGATGATGCCAGTTTCGCAGGACAACAAGACTCCTTTCTGAACATAAAATTGGATGAAATAATTGAAGCAATAAAGAGATGTTGGGCATCCCTATGGACTATGCGAGCAATTACATACCGAAAAAATCAAGGTATTTCAAATGATAATTTGGCAATGGCTGTGGTTGTTCAGGAAATGTGTAATGCTGATGTCTCTGGGGTGTTATTCACGGTAAGTCCATTTAGCAATCAATCCTGTATCATTGAGTCAAATTGGGGATTAGGCGAATCTGTTGTCTCAGGTTCGATTACCCCTGACAGTTTTGAACTATCCAGAGATACTGGAAGAATAGTGAATGAAACCATTGCAACCAAACAAGAGATGATTATTGATACCGGTATAACGAAAATATCAGAAGATCGACTGAATGTACCAAGTCTAACAAATGAACAGTTACAGAAACTATGTAGACTTGGATTAGAAGTTGAAACACTCTATAAACAACCGATGGACATAGAATGGGGACTTACAGGTAAGGATTTCTTTTTGTTACAGGCAAGACCTATTACAGCAAAGGTTGAAAGTAGAGATCAGAATATACAAAAAGATAGTGAAATACAGAAACTACGTCAAGCTGAAATACAAATTCTAAAAACAATTGCTAAAGAAAATACAATATGGAGTCATCATAATCTCGCAGAAGTTCTTCCATCACCATTACCTATGACTTGGGAAATTATGAAAAAGTTCATGTCTGGAAATGGTGGTTTAGGTAAGGCATACCGTGATTTAGGTTTCTATCCGAGTAAGAAAGTTGACAGAATCGGGATTCTTGATCTTATATGTGGCAGGATTTATGTTAACTTAAATCGAGAAACTGAACTCTTCTTCGCGGGATTTCCATTCGCTCATGACTATTATGAGTTGAAACTGTTTCCACAGCAAGTAATGTATGCTCAAGCAAAACCAGATATACGACGCAGCAAAGCATCATTTTGGCTAAAACTACCAGTTCATATATACAGAATGACCAAAGCGGAGATGCGATTAAGAAAGTATCGGTCTGATTTTAATCAAATATTAACTAAAGAAGTGTTTCCAGAATTCCAAAATGCTATAGAAATTGAACAATCTAAAGATTTTTCAAAACTGAGCGATGCTGGATTAATCGAAAAAATGAATGAATGGACACAAAAAACATTAGAAGATTTTGCCCCAAAAGCACTTATTGCTACACTTCTTGCGGGTTTCTCGCTTCAGAGGTTAGAAAACACACTTCAGAAATGTATGAGTAAGGAAGACACAAAAAAGTTAGTAAATCGTTTGATAACAGGTCAATCAGGAAATATGACAATTGAAACAAATGAAAAGCTGCGTCAAGTGGCAAACGAACAAATAACCCTTTCCGATTTTCTAAACATATATGGACATCGGGCAGTAGATGAATTTGAACTGGCACAACCACGGTGGCGGGAAAACACAGAATACCTTGAACAGATAATTGAATCTCTCAATCAAGATAGTCCTGACGATCATAATGAAGAATATTCAGATTTAACACAAAAAGAACTGAAAGTTACCGCAGAGAAAGAGTTGAAAGATGCTATAATGAAAAAGCCTGGAATACAAAAACAAATAGAGACAGAGTTGGATTATACAAAACGGTATATGCCTTTTAGAGAAACTGCTAAATACTATCTCATGCTCGGTTATGAACAAATTCGACGTCCTTTAGTTGAATTAGATAGTCGATATGAACTTGATGGTGGGATTTTCTATCTGGTGCCAAATGAATTAGAAAGTTTGATTAGTGGTGAAAATCTAAAACAAGTAATTAGGGAACGAAGATTGGAACGCGAATTACTACTACAGATAGAACTACCAGACGTCATATTTAGTGATTCACTTGATGAGATTGGCAAATCTAAAACAAGGAAACAATCTGAGACCTATTCAGGTGTAGGTGTCTCCGCGGGTGTTGGGAAAGGACATGCACGCATCCTATCACAACCCACCGACATAGACCCTTCTGATCGAAACTATATTCTTGTATGTCCCTCAACAGATCCCGCTTGGACACCTCTGTTTCTAAATGCTTCTGGTTTAGTAATGGAACGGGGTGGCATGCTATCACATGGGGCTGTTGTTGCAAGAGAGTATGGTATACCCGCAGTTGTGAACATCCCCGATGCAACGCAAAACATTACGGATGGACAGATATTAGAAGTCGATGGAAATAATGGAAGGGTCGCAGTTGTATCCGAATAGACATAGTAAGGGAAAATGTCATGCATTTTGATAACTATTCTGTAAAACTACATAGAATGCGTCAGAAAACTCGTAGAGCATTCCTTCTGTCAATTTTACTGCACGCTATTGCAATAGGACTTATGAGTTTTAGTTACATCCGATGGTATCGTCCTATGCTCCAATCCGAATCTTTGGTTAATGATTCAATTGAAGTATCCACAATACGCCGTTTTCACATGAGTAGTGAACGTAAACGATCCATGTCATCAAAAAGATCTGTTGCTTCAAGTGCGGTTAAAGTATCTACAAACGCTGCACAACAAATGAACTCACAAACATCTGTGACAACTGATACATCAGTATACGGAATAGGGACAGACGCACTTTTACCTTTATCAGAAACCCCCTTGAATGAAAATATCAATGAAACTCCTGTCTGGAAACCGATCTCAGTTCCTAAGGCACAAGCACCCACAATTACCCCTATTTCAAGAAATCAAGAAGATACCTCTGGAGTACCCCAAGAACGAACCGATTACATAGCAGATCCAGTTGACCGAGATGGAATGATGGGAGAAGCATTAGAGGGAATAGCAGAAAGTGTTGCCGATGGAGATGGAGAGAGTAATGTAGATTTAGTGTTTCTACTTGACATCAGTGGTAGCATGATAGATAATATCCGCGCAGTCGGACGACAACTTACTCAGATGGTGTCCGTATTTGAAGAAAAGGGGGTTGACTTCAGACTTGGCATTGTTATCTTCAGGTATATTGAAGATGATACCATATATCATGAGTTAACTCGAAATGTAGAATTATACAAACAATTACTCACCTCACATGTCGTTGCTGCAGCTGGCGATGAAAGGGCACATAATGCCATCGTAAAGGCAATACGACGGGTGAATTTTCGAGAGGATGCAAAACGACGTTTTGTTCTCGTAACTGATGAAGCAAGCAAAGGGTCATATAATTTATCTGATATATTAGTCATGTGTTGGGAAAACCAAATCGTCATAGATGTCATTGGCATTAATCATACGACGCATCGAGCCTTATCTTCAAAAACCGGAGGACTCTGGTTTCCTATACCTATTCAAGAATAACACAAGGATAGCATGTATTGTGTCACTCCTCTGGTAATAAACAAATAAAATAATTGGGTAATAATATGAAATGGTCATTAAATACGTACCAGACATGTCAAGATTGGGAATTACAAAGAATACTTGATACAGCAGAAAACACAGGTTATCACGGTGTCGAGTTATTAATGGATTACAAACAGAAACATGGCTTCGAATGGGATACACCAGAAGACCAATGGAATGGATTAAAAGCACAAATTGACAACAGTGGTGTCGTGGTCTCATCCCTCACGAGTTGCCAGAATTTTCATTCAGAAAATGCATCTGATCGTGCGGAAACTGTCCGTCGGGTTTCCCGCGTAATTGACATGGCTGATTTCTTTGACTGCGACCATGTTCGTGTCCTCGGCGACAGGTATAGTGATGAAAATAGGGATGCTGTCGTTGGGTATGTAATTGAGGGTTTAAAAGCACTTGGGGTTTATGCGAATGGTAAAGGAATTACCGTTTCCATTGAGATGCACGGCTCATTCACCGATCCTGATTCTGCTATGGAAGTGATTGAAGGTGTAAATCTTCCAAACGTTGGTTTTGTCTTCAATTCCCAATTTATCGGTTGTGAGGCTGGTAATATTGAACCTTTATTTTCTCGGGTTGCACCCCATATCACTTCAGTACATACACACAAAGTTGAAACCCCTGAAACCTTTGAACTCTATCGACAGATGTTTGAATGGCTCAACCGAATTGGCTTCTCAGGCTATATCTCAAACGAATGTGCATATACTGGTCCGGATCCAGAAAAAGTCCTTGCCCTGTATGTTGGACTCTTTAAGGCGTTTGTAAAGTGAATACTCCACAAGCAGCACACTTATACAAACGTGTTGCGATTCCAGAAGATTTTCTGAATGTGACAGATGGAAATCCTTGGGGTGGCGATGTTCGTATTGGTGACCTGACAGGGAACGGATACGTTGATTTTTTGGTGTATAAATCTCTCGGTGGTATCCATCCATGTTTCCTTGGTGCTTTTACACTTGATGGCGAACCGATATGGTCTTTTGGAAATAAACATCTTGAAATACTCGACACAGATGAACCTAATTCCTTTCTTAAAACTCTATCCCCTGACCGCCCCGGTCCTGTTGCAATATACGATATTGACGCAGATGGCAAAGCAGAGGTAATCTGCTTCTGGATTGATTCTGATGTTACACAAGCAAGTAAATGGAATCTATCAGAAATCCAATTGATAATATTAGATGGCGCGACTGGTGATGTTAAACAATCTACAGTCTGTGATGAATTGCGATTATGTAACGCCTATGTGGAAGATGATCTCCATATTCCTAATTATGTCCATCAACGGATAATGATTGCCAATTTGTGTGGGAATCCACAAGCACAAGACTTTATCGTGAAAATGGGTGTTGATATACTCGCCTTTAATCACAAACTTGAACTCCTCTGGAAATATACAGACAAATGGTATCGCTATCCAAAACATTCCGCTTACATTCCTGCTGTTGGGGATTTCAATGGTGATGGTCTGGATGAAGTAAATGGAGGCAATTACGGACTTGCTTCGGATGGATCAGTCCTATGGGATAAATACTTTGGTGACAATCTGGATTCTGTGTTAGTTGAGGAATGGGATGGACAGAATCGTGCAATCCTATCTGCAGGTGGACAGGTAATTGACATTTCAGGAAATCCTATCTTCTCCCTTGGAATGGATATCGTACCGCACGGACAAGAAATCCGATGTGGTAACTTTCTTACAGGCACACACTCGAATTTAGTGATACGATTTAACGGACATAATCCTGACTTGATGGTGGTTGACAATGAAGGGAATATCCGTAGTCAATTTACTGTCGATGAAACACCAAATAACACAGGGTTAGAGACAATTCGTTGGAATGGTTCAGACGAAACTGATCTGATATATAGTCCCGCAGCATTGTATGATGGTGAAGGAAATAAAGTTGTTATGTTTCCTGAATTACCTCCACCGTCTGGAGGTAGAATGGGTTGGTATCATTGTTTCCCAGCTGATGTATGTGGAGATGCACGTGAAGAGGTAGTACTATATGATCCCTATACGGATGCTGTATATATCTACACCTCTCATCCTTATCATCCTGAACAATATGCTGGATATGTACATACAAAACGACAATATAATGCAAGATTGATGGATTAAAAAAATATGGCAAAAAACAGTGTGAATAAGTTCCTACTCATCTCCATTGATTGTTGGCGGTATGATGCACTCAGTCGTACCAATCCAATATTCAATACGCCAAAGTTTGATCTACTCACTAAAGATTTCACACTCGCAGAAAAATTCTTTGTAACCGCCCCTGCCACACGACCTTCCCACACATCCTATTTTACTGGACTTTATCCATTTGAACACGGTCTTTATGGACAAACATACCTAAAGATGTTTGAAGGTATACCCAACCTTTTTCAGCTTTTTGCTGATGAAGGATATCATATTACTGGCCGTTCCGAACGCGCAGATGTATTTAGATTTCTTGATTATGAACCTTTCATTACTCCAATAGATCCGAATGCCAAAGCACAACATCTCGGTTCACTTGAAGACCTAATTACACACCTAAAACAACCGTCTGATACACCACAATTCTGTTTCCTTCATTTCTGGTATACACATGGAGGGTACGGGATGAGTGGAATTCCTGGTGCTCCAAGTCTGGGATCGTTGGTAAATCAAGGAAAAACAGATGAAGCTCTACGTTATTACTATGCTGCTGCCACTCATATTCTTGAGTTTAAATTGGTTGAAATCCTAAAACAACTTGATCTGCTGAATTGGGTAGTGTTTATCTTCGGAGACCATGGTGAGGGAATCTGTGATGAATTAATTGACCATGGAAGTACGCTAAATCAGAATGTATTACATGTACCCTTATTAGCACATATCCCCGGTGTGGAAAAATTGGATTTACCAGATGCACCTATCTCAGCCATTGATCTGTTTCCAACAATTACAAACCTTGCAGGCATCGAAACGGATTACCATGGGTTTGGTAAAAACCTACTACACCCATTAGAGATAGATAGTGATCGATTGGTATTATCAGAGCTGGATAGTCTATTTGGTATCGGTTTCCTAAGCCAGAAGAACCTTGAGATGCCACACCACCGTGTAACCTCCAGGACAAGTATTGATGACGAAGAAATTTCACGGTACACTGATGGTGTACGGTTATGGTCGTTGACGGATG
This sequence comes from uncultured bacterium, assembly GCA_964652195.1. Taxonomy (GTDB): domain Bacteria; phylum Poribacteria; class WGA-4E; order WGA-4E; family WGA-3G; genus MSPOR6. The sequence continues at coordinate 26,643 of CAZZBB010000060.1, forward strand.
GTGAATACCTATTCCGAGAAGATGAGCAGACAGGAGAGTTTGTCTATCGACATATCATGCGGAGTGAAGATGTTGATTGTGATGACCCAGAACGGTTCAGGGATGCGTATGACGATATCTTGATGAACTCAAACTACCAGCATTTACAATTGCAAGATTCAACACCAGAGGAACGTGAAATATTGGAGAGTAGGTTGCGCAATTTAGGTTATATAGAGTAGCACATATGCGACTGTAGATCTATAATTCGTAGATTGTTGCATCAAGACTATCTATTTCCACTATAGCAACCGTTGCCTTTCCGGTTGTCCAACCACCCGTTTCCCCAGGATTCAGTAATAGAGATTTCTCTTTTTTGATATCTATTTTATGTGTATGTCCATACACAACTATATCAAAATCTCCACTTTTAGCGATTGGTATAGCAAGTTCAGGATAGTGCATCACAGCGATATTCTTTTCACCCAATGTTGCACTTGCCAGATTCGGGTGTACCTCACCTATCGGTTCAAACTTCTTCGCCAGAACAATACGTTCGCCATCATTATTACCAAAAACGCCTACAACACGACAATTTAAATCTGCTAACGGATCAATTGCAAATGGTGCGATAAAATCCCCTGCATGCACAACCAGATCGACACCATGTGTGTTGAAAAGTTCAACTGCAAGTTTAACATTTGGAATATTGTCATGACTATCGGACATAACACCAAGTTTCATATCTTTATCCTCTATTATTCTATTGCAACTACAACCCTATGAACCATATTTCCGAGGTATCCTTTTGGATTCCACGGTTGGTTGAAAGGTTGTACATTACCTTTATCATCATACGCCCGCGCCCAAATTTCATAGTATCCTTTGTTGGAAAAAGCGATCTCTGTTTCCCAATGATACCATGCATATTTATTAGATGAATGAATTAATTCTGTTTCTTTCCATTGAACACCGAAATCCGTAGATACAAGGACTCTATCAATTTCATCTTCTCCTGCCCATGCATGTCCACGTATTCTTATAGGTTTACCTATACTTAAATCCTGATTTGACACAGGTTGAGTGATAAGAGACTTAACCCTTAAGGCAGTTGCAATTCGCATATCCTCAACAGGTGGAATTTCTCCCGGTTCAACTGGATACGCAGGTATACGATAGGAATAACCACTCATTTTTTCTGAATCGTGAACCTGATCTCTCACCCAGATACGGTTAAGCCATTTTTGCATGGAACTACCGATCCACCCCGGCACAATTAATCTTGCTGGAAATCCGTGAGCTGCCGGCAATACTTCACCATTCATTTTCAATGCAATGAGCGTATGTTCATCCATTGCTTTTTCAATCGGTATACCCCGTGAAAATGGTTCTCCTCCATTATTGGGTAAATCATCACCATAGTTCCCAGTATAAACAGCGGAAGTTTTAACACCTGCCGTTTCTAAAATATCGCGTAATCGTACACCTGTCCATTCGCTGCATGCAACAGCACCACGGATCCATGGGGTGCCACCTACCTTAGGTTCAAAAAGATTCCTACCATTTCCAGCACATTCCAAGACTACTTCCGCGGTTACCTGTGGATAGCGTAGCAAATCTTCCATAGACATAGACAGTTCTTTATTCACTTCTCCATCCACAGTTAATTTCCAACCATTAAGATCACCCTTGATTGCTCTATCTGGAATTCCACTATTATTTCGGACAAAATGTCGATGAGTCGGTGTTACATCATCATTCAGAAAGTGAGGTGGTACTTCACCATTAAATGGACTCTCCGAATGTACAAGCATATCCGGTTTTGGAAGTCCGACTGTCTGCAGTTCTTCAAATATAATCGGAACCATTCCCCGATCAACCAACCCACGATTAACTGCTTCACACCCTGCACCAAATATACCAAAGCTGGCAAAGAATGCACCTTTACCCAGCTTGGAAATAAATTCTCGTCTTGAGGTAGGAATAGAATTAATCCATTCAGTAACGGGAGGGATTTGATCAATTTTTGACATGATAGTTGGATTCGTCTTTAAAAAGAATAACAACTTGAACAAAGGAATCACTACTCAAAATACGTTTGATCTGGTTGTCCACGATACAGGACAACACGATATTGCAACCTTAGAGATTCATCTGATGCAAGGTGGAGAGGTTCATAATAAACAGGTGAAGGATGAATAAGGCAGTAGTTCTGTCGGTTGCGAACCCACCAAGTTGTGGGGTGTCGAGGATTATCAGGATGGTCAACAATAGCAACTCCGTAGGTTTCATTGTCATCTGGATGCTGTGTAGTAAAGCTGCACCACTTACTTTGTTTACCAAATATGTCCATCGGTTCGGTCCTACCATCAGCATCTAACAGATTACCGGGTGTAATTACATTGTCAAATCGGATTGCCATACCACTATAAAACCTACCATCTGCCCCCGGTTCACCACGACGTAAATCAAGAACAACTTCACGATCATTAGGATGAAGTGTCAATGAAACAGAAATATGCATAGTTTTATCAGAAGGAGCATGAACGGTAATTTGTCTCTGTTCGGTTAGATGTATTTCACCTTGCCAATCTATCCATGCATTTTCTGATGTTATACTTGCAGTCGTTTGGTCGGTTTTTAATGATGCTATCCGTTGGTGAACGATCTTACCAAAGCCAGTTGGATCGCTTCCGGGAGTTGGTTGTTCCCAAAAATTCACATCATTCACCTTTTTCCATGCAACCCATAAACCTTGATGATGGACGTGATCCCCAGGTTCGTTCATGGTCAGTGCCGGTGCCCCGGGAAGATTCAACGGATGACAAAATGGACGATTACCATCTTCTGGAAAATTGTATCCCAAGACTTGTTGATCGTTCCAAGATATTGATAAATTGTGTTGTGTTCTTGATAATGAAAACATAATCTCTATATTAATTAAGGTACGGATTTACCACTTCACGTTCTATAGCTAACCCTTCCCATTCATCATCCCCTGGACCGTCGTATATAAGGGTATGGGGTCCAGAAAAACCTGCTTCTTGGGTTAACTCAAGACATTTGATGTAATCCTCTGTGTCAATTTCACGAGGAGCTTCAAAATGTGCCTTTGTATGGCACGATTCGGCAATAGGAGCAATTTCGGTGAGATCTTCATATTTTGAATCACCACGCCAGTTCCCAAAATCTAAACATAGACCTACTTTACCATCTAAACTACTGAGAATCTCATGAACAATCTCAGGTGTAGAAAAGATAGAGAACCAGTTTTCAGTCATCAAACGGATACCAGCAGTCTCTGCTCTATTCGTTAGACGAGAGAGTGCTTGTTTGCTCTGTGTCAATGTTTCTTCGGAGGGATCGGCTTTTCCTCCAATGACACGCGCGCAACTCGCCCCAAGTTCTCCAGCAATGTCAATCCATTTTTCGATCCATTCAATATCGCGTTCCGCATCAGTAGGGTGTGTAATGTCTCCTTCATCTATTAACAAAGAGAATAGTTCAACATCCGCAGCTTGAAGGGCAGCACGAAGTTCAGAAAGGTAAGTTCTCTCAATTGATGGTAGATGAAAGTGACATATTTCAATTGTATTAATACCAAATTCAGCAATACTACTTGGTAATTCAAGCAGCGATATAGGACCATTGCCATGTGTTTCTACTGGAATCTGCATGTCGTGTTTTGGACCAGTAAATCCCGGTTTACCGAGTTGTCGATGCAAACTCCAAGAAGATACTGAGATACGCGGTGCTGGCATAGTTTTCTCCAGTTTTCTATTTTGATTAACTCTTATTGGCATGTCGTATAGCTGTAGTTATGACTATTCCAAAACCCACAAAAAACGACACAATTGTACCAACGATGACCCACTCCATCCAATCCATTATAATTCCTCCAATTCGTCTATCTTTTTATATGCAATTCTATTAATCAAAACAATAGCGATTACAATCAGAAACGCACCAACCGCTCCAAGTAAAGAAATTAACCTGCCAACCTTACTATAATTCTGAACTAACCAAGCAATTAGCGAAATATCCGTGGCAATTGATATACCGAAGATAACTTTCAGCCAGCCGGTTTCTTCCTTGAGTTTGTCAATTCGCGCCATAAAATCTTTACTTACAGTTTCTGATCAATCCACGCAACTACTTTTTCAACCATGAGTGGAGAACCGTCACCAGAGAAGACATGGTCTACACCTGGAAGTTCAAGAAGTTCAGTCGGTTCGTTTGCATACTGAAGAATATCAATGCTATCTTGAATTGGAACTATATCGTCTTCTGTGCCGTGGACTAACAGCCACGGTCCACCAAATTTACTTGCCTGTTTTGCTACACTATCAATCAAAGCCATATCATCTACATAGGTCTGTGAAAGTGGACAATCCGGTTCATCCCACATAAACCCTTTGTCAGGGATAGCATCACTAAATTCCCGTTGGGCAAATTCGTGTGTATGTACCATCCCAGCAAGCGAAACAAGTACTTCAATACGTTCATCAACAGCAGCACGAAGTACACCGACAGCGCCACCCATACTATGACCTACATAGCAAATTTTGTGATTTTCAAGCGAATCTAACACCTTTCCGAGGTCTGCGACCTCTTTCGAAATAGTAGAATCAACAAATTCACCTTCAGAATCACCATTACCTGAAAAAGAGAACCGTAATGCCGATATACCTGCTTCTGCGAGTCCTTCAGCTAAGGCTATGAGAGCAGGTCTATCTTTATTCCCTGTGACTCCATGTCCGATTACTACGATTCTGTTGTCTTTTCCTTCGTGATATGTGTAATCAAGTTTTTCGTTATGTGCGTTTTTTATTTCACCAAACATATATTTCTCTTTTATTCCAGTTCTTATATAAATAATATGACTTCAATTCTTGGGAAGAATGTTGCAAACAATAAATCATCTAATCTGTATCTTTCTTTAATTCTTTCAGCATTTTCTCCATCTTTTCAATCGCACCAGGAGGAGGTGGTGGAGGGGATGTGAATTTCACACCGCGTGCTTTGGCTTTTTTTTCTTCATCCTTAAGATAGGTATATAGTTCCTCCATAGAATTGAATTGTGCATTAAATTCTTCCTTCATTCGATAGCATTCTTCAAGTATAGGATCGGTTGGTGAAATAGGTTTCTCTTTCATTCTTATACCCTCAATAAGTTCTTTAGGGGTGCAGATGGTTGCCGATTTAAATCCTGCATCAGTACATATCTTATTGATATACTTAAGAGTATTCACATTAACTATATGCTTAAAGTTCCAAGAAACAAGATAGTCTAAACTATGTACCGCTGCAATTGCTATATGTTGTGCATCTTGAGATGAGTTGGATGGGATTCCCCCTACATCTATTAGCAGTTGTGAAAGCAATTGCGCTTCCAATGAGACCTCAAGTTTTCTAAAGTCTTCTATCGTCCTCAGTCGGCGTTTTGCTTCTTTGACATCCCCTCGTTGTATTTCATTTACAACAATGAACGAAGCAACAAATTCAAACTTATCTGAATATTCATTCCATAACTGTTGCGTTGCTTGTTGGCGAGAGGCTATAACTGCATCATTACTTGGTCGTGAGGTAAGATAACTCACCACTGTTGATTCAATGTAAACAGTTGGTTTAATTTCTGCGTATTGTATCATCAACTCCTATGGCAATTGACAATAGTATCTACGATATATAGGTCCTCGTAGATACTATTGGATGATAACTTACGCACCATGTCCGTTATTCTTTAGTGCGTCAACGACTTTTTCAGGTTTGATGGGTAATTCAGAGATTCGCACCCCGATAGCATCTTTGACAGCATTTGACATAGTTGCCAATGTTGGTGTAATCGGAGGCTCTCCTACACCTTTCGCCCCATACGGTCCATTAGGTGCGGGCACTTCAACGATCACAGATTCAACTGTTGGTAGATCAGCAGAGGTAGGAACACGGTAATCAACGAATCCTGGATTAACATTACCGTTATCATCGTATTGCATCTCCTCCATCATTGCCCATGCATACCCTTGAACAGTGCCACCTTCAATTTGTCCTTCTACAGCCATCGGATTAATAGCGAAACCTACATCCTGAGAAGCAACGAGTTTTAGAATTCTGGTTCTCCCTGTTTCAGGATCAACTTCAACCTTAGCAATTTGTGCTGCGAGAGCAGGTGTACTGGACTGACGTGCAAAAGAGCCTTTACCAACAATGGGACCACCTGTCGTTGAAAGACTATATGCTGCAAGTTCACCTAATGAAATGGATTTAGGTGGATCAGCAGTAATAACATGGACTGCGCCATCTTTTAACTCAAGGTTGTCTTCGTTTGTATTGAGTCTTTCAGCAGCGAGTTCAAGAATCCGTTTATGTGCATCTTCAGCAGCGAGTTTCGCAGTATTTCCCATTGTGAAGGTGACAACACTCCCACCTGAACCTGTCGAGTATGGTGCTGAATCTGTGTCTCCACGACGGATGGTTACACTATCATAAGGAACAGTTAATATCTCAGCGATAATTTGTGTTATTGCCGTATCTGTCCCAGTAATGTCCATAGAACCATGGAAGATTCTTGCACTTCCATCTTCATGCACAGAAACATACACCCCACCGGGACCGCAACCGTTAGTCCAATCACCAACAGCGACACCCCAACCTTGGTTATCGTCTGCCTCACGATCCCACCATCCGGCAGCATCAGCAACAGCTTCCAGTGTTTCCTTGTACCCTACCTTTGGCTCACTGCCACCAGCGGGAACTTCATCCCCTTCTTCACGCATATTCATTAGACGGAATTCGACTGGATCCATACCTATCTGCTCAGCAATATCGTCCAGTTGTGCTTCCCCAGCGAAAATGGCTTGAGGTGCACCGGGTGCCCTGTATGCTGCAGTACCAGATTTGTTGGTGTGAACACCGTATGCATCAATCTTAATATTAGGAATTTTGTAGACACCGCGAACTCTGATAGTACTACCGATAGACGCACCCGATACAGAACCGGAATCCCAAAATGCCAGTGCTTGTCGTGCCAAAATATGTCCGTCTTTTGTAGCACCAGTCTTGAGTTTGATAACGCATCCCGGAGCTGGTCTACCATCAAGGAATTCCTCTTCACGTGTCATTTGAACACGGACAGGTCGTCCTGCTTTTTGTGATAATAAAACTGCAGGCACGTGGGTAATGATAACTCCGAAGCGACCGCCAAAACCACCACCCATTGTTGTACCAATGACATTAATTTGTGTCAGTGGAATACCGAGTGTACCCGCAATACCTGAACGAATTGCAAACGGACCTTGTGTCGATGCCCAGACAGTTATCTTCCCAGATGAGTCTGCACTGGCAACGGAAACATGAGGTTCCATATACGTCTGATGGACACGTGGAATAACATAGGTATCCTCCACTACAATATCAGATTCTTCAAACCCTTTTTCAACATCACCAGCTTCAGTATGACTTTCCGCTGAGATATTATGATAGATTTCATCATCATAATTCTTTAATTCTGCTTCAAGTTTCTGTATCTCAACTGAGTTATCATTCTCTTGATCCGCAGCTAATTCCTTGATTTTCGCACTTATATCTCGTCGTTTTGGACCATCTTTTGTTTCATCACTTTGTATGTGTGGTGCGGATGGTTTTATTGCTTCCATAACATCCTGAACTACAGGCAAAACTTCATAATCAATTTTAATGAGTTCTGCGGCTTCTTCAGCAATATCAGGATCTGTAGCAGCTACAGCAGCAAGGGGTTCACCGAGATAAAGCACCTTATCCGTAGCAAAAACACGACGGCCACTTGGCACATCATCTTGTGTGATTATAGCTCTCACGCCAGGAAGTTTTTCAGCTTCGCTGGAGTCAATACTAAGGATATTCGCGTGTGCATGCTTGCTACGGACGATTTTACCATATAACATTCCTGCAGGATGGACATCCGCGCCGTATTGCGCTGCACCTGTCACTTTTTCAACTGCATCAACACGAGGTAGTTTTTGACCTACGACAGTATATTCTGACATTTAATTCTCCTTTAAAATCTATTATTCAAACACTAACACTATAGATGGTGTTTTACTATTTGAGAATTATTCCTCTTCTATAACTTCTTCTGCAGCACTATCATTCTCAGGTTCGGATACATCAGCAGCACTATCACTCCCAGGGGCAGTAAACCCAAGTTTACCACGTCCGATCGCCGTATTACATTTCTTACAAACTTTAGCATCATTTCCATCGATTTCACGGGTGTAAAGTACTTTTACACCTGTACGGGCACAAACGGGGCACGTCCCACGTCCATTATTATATTCTCCATCATGAACCGTTCCATTTGGATCAATGTAGAAATTTCTTATTCCTTTTCCGCGATGTGTTTTCGCCATATTATTCTCCTAATAACCAATGGTTTGAATCTACAATTTCCTATGAATTTGTACGTATTTCTTCAGCTGCATTTATGACTGCTTCAAGTATTTTTGTATATCCAGTACAACGACAGATATTTCCTCCGAGAGCATGTCTAAATTCCTCTTCTGTTCGGTCTGGATTCTCATCAATTAATGCCTTCGAGGACATGATAAAACCCGGAGTACAAAAACCACATTGGTAACCACCAGTATCAATAAATGCTTGCTGGACAGGGTGAAGTTCACCGTCTTCGGCTAATCCTTCAATAGTTATGATTTCTTTTCCTGCCACGGTCACACCGAGTACCATACACGACGTCACAGCTTTACCGTCAACAATAACGGTACATGCGCCGCAGTCTCCAGTGCTACATCCTTCTTTCGTACCTGTCAAACCGATTACATCACGTAAGACAGCCAATAAAGTCTTCCGTGGTTCAATAAGCAGATCTTGTTCATCACCGTTAACTGTAAAACTGACAGGATATTTCGCCATATTATCTCCTTGACTTACTTTATACAATGCGATGTGGGTAGTTTACCCTCGCGAATCTATAAATTCTATTAACTTCTTGCTCTATCTAAGGCTGATTGTAATGTTCTCTTTGTGAGGACATCCACCATCTCTTTTCGGTGTTCTGCTGAACAGCGCAAATCAGATATTGGACTGGTTGCGGCAGCAGCGGCTTCACCAGCTTGTTCAATCAGTTCAGATGTTATTGATTTGCCTTTAAGCAAATCTTCTGCATCAGTTGCTCGGATAGGTGTAGGTGCGACAGCCGCAAGTCCTATTTTAGCATCGGTTATTGTTCCACCATCCAAATTGACAGCGGTAGCCACACCGATAAATGCAAGATCCATTACTTCACGTATTTTATGCTTTATATAGTGTGAACCGGATGCAGGTGATGGGAGTGTAAATTGTGTTATTATCTCACCAGGTTTTAATACTGTCTGACCGGGGCCGGTAAACAATTCATTAATTGGAACGGATCTTTCACCATCGGAACCGACAATCTGCACCTGAGCATCGGTGACTAATAAACCTGCAACTGTATCTGCGGCAGGAGAAGCGTGTGCGATATTCCCACCAACTGTCGCCAGATTACGAATTTGAATAGAACCAATTTCTGAAGCACCTTCGGCTAAAGCAGTATGGTGTTCTTGTATATCTTCAGACAACTCAATATCTCTCACCTTTGTCATCGCACCGATGGTAATGCTATTATCTGCGTTGCGTGTTATTCCAGATAATCCGGGTATCTTCTGCAAACTAACGACGGACTGCGGTGTTTCAGTGTATGCCTTCATTTCGATAACAATGTCTGTTCCACCTGCAAGGAGCTGCGTGTGTTCTTGGGCAAACAGTTGGGAGGCTTCCGCAAGAGTCGTAGGTTCATAAAACTCAAAATTCTTCACATTTACTCCTTCGTTCTCTTTACTCTAAAAGGGCTTGAATTATTATTGAAATTTTATACATAAATATTTTAAAAACGCACTTATAAGGATACCTGAATTACGGGTATTTGTCAACCTTAAATAGGTTTGGTTATACAATCCATACAGACCCAACACAGATAAGAGAAAATGATTGAAAATTGGAAAATTGCAGCTGAAAATTAGTTCTCTGAATAAGTTGTCTTGGAGTCAATTAAATTCATGAATACAGATCATGGGTTTACTGCTTGATTTTCCCCCACATCACTTTTATTTTGCCGACTGATGAAACCGGTAACACATCATCGCTGATCCAATCCAACGTTCCATCCCTGCCCGGATGGTCTGTAAGTTGTGTAATCTCTCCTGTTGGTATGTGATATTTATAGATATTTGCAGGAGGATACTGATCAGGAAGTACAAGTTCGTTTAGTGGTAATCCGACATACGCGCTGAAAACAACTGATTTGCCATCATCCATCCAGTCAATTTGTAAGGGTTGCCAGTCCTTTGGTACCCGGAGTTGTTTAATGTTCTTTCCGTTGCGATCACAAATCAGATACCGATGCCCCTTGTAGATAAGCAAAAGCGGACCAAATTTTTCGTGGCGCTCCCAGACATATTGGTCATGAAGATATACGATCTGTTTTCCATCGGGAGACCAGCGTGCCGATTTGAATTTTCCCTCTGCAGGACGTGGTAGTAATTTTCGAGGTTGATGACCATCTGATCCCATTATCCAAAGCGTGTTTATCCCCTCACCAATAAGCCCCTGTTTTGTGAATACAATCTGTTTGCCATCGGGAGACCAATCACAAAAGATCGCATAAAAATCTGCTATTTCTTTCAATTCACCTGTTTCAATATTCAGCACGTTGACGCTACATTTCACTTTGCCATCTTTTTTCACCATCATGTCAAAAACGAGAGATTTACTGTCCGGTGAAAATGACATTTTACCGATATAATCTTTGCCACCTAAGAGTTTTCGAATGTTCGTGCCATCTGGGTGCATAAGGTATATACCCCAGGGTTGCTCAAAAACAATCTGTTTACCATCAGGTGACCAACACTTCGGAAATGGGAACACCCGGTCTTCTTCTTCTATGAGAGCTATCTGATTACTACCATCATCGTCCATCACGTAAACACCTTGCACCCCGTCCCGGTTGGAACTAAAAACGATTTTAGCATCTGCCACCACACTAAAAAGCAAAAGCAGCAAACAAAGCCAACTGATCTTTCGTAAATGCATGGTTATTCTCCTAAAAAGGAATGGTAGGGGACGCGTGTCCCCCACCGATAGAATCGGTTAACTTCAAGTACACGGATTCTGTTTTACCGCTTGATTTTCCCCCACGTTACATTTTTTTTGCCGACTGATGAAACCGGTAACACATCATCGCTGATCCAATCCAACGTTTCATCCATACCCGGATGGTCTGTGAGTTGCGTAATCTCTCCTGTCGGTATGTGGTACTTATAGATATTGCAGGGTAGCAACTGATCCGGAAGTGGTCCCGGTTCATTTAGAGGTAATCCGACATACGCGCTGAAAACAACTGATTTTCCATCATCCATCCAGTCAATTTGTAAGGGTCGCCAGTCCTTCGGTATCCGTAGTTGTTTGATGTTCTCTCCGTTCCGATCACAAATGAGATAGCGGTGTGCCTTGTATACAATAGCTATTCCGGCGTGTCCTTCCCATGGTTCCCAGACATATTGGTCATGAAGATATACGATCTGTTTGCCATCGGGAGACCAGCGCGGATCTTTGAATTTTCCCTCTAAGGGTCGTGGTAGTAGTTTTCGAGGTTGATGACCATCTGATCCCATTATCCAAAGCGTACCACCACCCTCTCCAATGACCCCATGTTCTGAATATACAATCTGTTTACCATCGGGAGACCAATTACAAAAACTCGCAACGACATCCGCTATCTCTTTCATTTCTCCTGTTTCTATATTCAGCACGTTGACGCTTTTTTTATTTTTGCCGTCTATTTCCACTATCATATCAAAAACGAGAGATTTACTGTCCGGTGAAAATGACATTTTACCGATATACCCTATACGACCTAAGAGTTTTCGAATGCTTGTGCCATCTGGGTGAATAAGGTATATACCCCAGGGTTGCTCAAAAACAATCTGTTTACCATCAGGTGACCAACACTTCGGAAATGGGAACACCCTGTCTTCTTCTTCTATGAGAGGTATCTGATTGCTACCATCATCCTCCATCACATAAACACCTGTTACACCGTTCCGTTTGGAACCAAAAACGATTTTAGCATCTGCCACCACACTAAAAAGCAGAAACAGCAAACAAAGCCAACTGATCTTTCGTAAATGCATGGTTATTTCTCCTAATAAGGAATGGTAGGGGACGCGTGTCCCCCACCGATAGAACTGTTTAGCGAACATCTAAATGATTAAACGTATTATTAGCTTCCGCCAACCAGTCGTCTGTTTTTTCTTGATGAGCTTTGATTCGAAGATACGCATTACATTTCCACGGGTTTTCTTCCGTGAGTGTTCCGCAGTAATAGTTGAAGTCAGTGCCCCAATCACTCGTGCTATAACTGTAAGTTTGACCATTTTTAAAAGTCTTGTCTGGTAAATCTCGTTCTAACTCATCAAGTGGTTGATTGACGGCTGTATGTCTGAACCTTCCTGCTCCTGACACATCATTTCCGGTACCGTTATATACCCAAGAAAACCCATCCATAACGATATATGATGGATTGGATAGCCGATGATGTACTGTCTGTATCACCGAAAGATTTTTAAACTTCATCAAATGGTATTTCATGTCAATCCATCATCTTCAGTTCACCCCATCGGATTGTAAGTTTATCCATTGCATCCACTGCAAGGTGACCATCAATCCATGATGGATTGATGTGTGGTCCGCCTCGATTCGTTAGATTCTTCAATTTTTTGTTGAGAAGATTATATCTATATATCATAAAACTTGATGGTGGACCTAAATTTGGATTTTTAATACTTAAAAGCAGTGTTCTATCATCTTTCATCCAACATCCGCTATAGACAAAGTATTCCTTCGGAAAGGTGTGTATATCTAAATCTCCAGTAAAGACATTCTGAATATTAACACGCATTGCTAACGATTTTGCATTATCAGGCGTTAGTTCAGCTTCTGGATACATGATGTATTTACCAGACAATGACCAACTCGGCACATACCGATAAACATTATTATCCCCATTAGCGGGAATACTGAGCTGTTTCCCACCACGCCTATTTAGATCTTGAATCCAGACAGTATCCACCCTACCATCCATTTTCACATAGGCAAACCGTTTTCCATCGGGTGCCCAACTCATGTAGTTTATGTTAGCATTTCTCCTGTTATCCGTAAGTTGTTTTACTGATCCATTTTTTAAGTTTATGACATGAATGTTCCAAAACCCTGAACGTCTACTTGTGAATCCGACGTGTTTCCCATCCGGTGAAATTCTTGGGAAAGTATCAGTTGGATGATTATCCATAAATTTATAATCAGTTTGATTTTTTACATCATATATTCGGAATTCGGAATTCCATATTGTTCCATTCCCATGGGATAGGTCTCTTTGGAACACGATCCTATTTCCGTCAGGAAACCATGTGGGAACTCTATCATAAAACGATGGGTCTGTTATAATACGAAAATTGCTACCGTTGTCTTCCATTGTGAAGATATGATAATCGTTTTCCCCTTCAGGTATTGCCATCAGTGTAACTTTCGCGTATGAATTTGGCAAAAATATGATAACACAGAAGAATAAAATTGTCAGACTTATAGTAATTGCCATACACTGTTTACTGTAAAGTTTGAATCTCATTATACACCTTTTAGGGCACAGGTGACTTGAAGTAAGACACCTGTGCTGGTGGATGTAAAATAGTTATCTTACATCGCCAAATGTAATATCCACACAACCTGTTGCTTCCCATAGATCTTGTTCGTTACCTACTCCAACAGTTCTCGCGGATACACTTGTTAATGTTTCGGCTCTAAATGTCTTACCAGCTGCCCATTTTTCATCTGTTATAGTATAACCGTAGGTATATGAACTCCACGCCGTCTCAGTAGGAACCAACTGTCCTTGATAAGACTGAGTGGGAGCAATAAATACATCATCGAACCATTTATATTTGTCGGTTAACCAAACTATCTGAAAATCATGCTTAAGCAAGAAGGTTATTTCCTTGTCACTACAGTTTGTAACATATGCATAACCCGTTACATTGGCAGAGAAATCCCACCATCCTAAACTGACAACTTCTGCATATCCATAGGTATGTGAATTTTCGCCGGAACCACTATTTAGGTCAGATGATCGGTTATAAGGTGGTCCATCATCACCTTGATTAGATTGACTAAAACTTGGTATAAACAGTAATGTGTATACTGCAAGTATTGCAGTGATTTGAAAGATTCTTCGAGTTAACATTCTAAATTCTCCTTATAGTAGATTTAACAATTAGTTTACATTTTCTGGTGTAAGAGGAAACTCCAATTCCAGACTATCAATGACCTGAATCGAGATTCGGAGATAACTCCTACAGAAGTTATGAAAACATATTTTTAATTTTACAATAAAAACAACCGCACCCACTTTTTACATGAGCGGACATTGATTTTTGAATTGCTCTTAACTATATATCAGTCTTAAATAGAAAAAGTTAATAGCAATTTCAGATTTTTCTTGCAAATTCTCTAAATAACTTTGTGAGATGTGAGGAAAAAGTGGAAATCAATGAAGATTAAGAATTTTATCGGGTAATTTCAGTTTCTTGTAGAAGCCGGTTCGGTGGGGAAACCGAACCTACCGGTCCTGGAGTACCGCAAATTGACAGTGATGGGTGAATTGAGTATAACAATCAGCAACAAGTATTGGAATAGTTACCCTGTATTCGTAGACGCGTGTTATGCGTCTAAACAAAAAGGCGATTGCACATCAGCTGTACTGCTGATATATGCAATCGCCTCTAAAGATGAGACATGAATATTTTCAAAATAAAATGAACCTCCCACGCTTTGTTATATACGGTTATACTTCCTGATCTAACCCTTATTCAATTAATCCGAACTTTTGGCATTCCTGACGCAACTTCTGTTCTACTTTTCTTGCCAATTGACTGATTCGTGGTTGGCTAAGTTTTAACAACTTAGCAATATCACAATTTGACATATCCTCACGAATGCAGGTGAAAACCTGTTGTTCACGGTGAGCCAGTGTTTCAATGAGTTGAGGTAGGACTTTCTCAAAATTGGCGACGGATATCTCCCAAATGAGTCTATCCACAAAACATTCGGCATCAGCATCAGGTGTATTTAAAATAAGGTTTATATCTCTGTCGTCTTCGGCATTTAGTTCCCCGTTGGTATATGAATCCATATAGGATTCGGGGCATTCCCGTGCATAGCGTTTGAGTTCTTTGTGCTTTGCATTTATCAAATTCCCGCAAATCTTTGGTCGGATGAAAGTTCCAAAACTGGCACCACTTTTATGTGTAGGATTGAACGCAGGACCTTTTTCTATGAGCGTTACGGAAGCAATTTGTATCAAATCGTCTCGAAACGCAGGGCGCGATGGTGGCTCAAGCGCGATACAACCTGCACACCGACACAAATCGGGTAAAAGACCGGTAATTGTCGCGTTGTCCGGTTGGAATTCACCCTTATGTGAGTAAGATGGACATTTTACCCCTGTCAATTGACATTTCAATTTCATGAGAGACCCTCCCTTTCAAGCGTCTGTTTCCTTAGACATCTTTTAACCTTGATATCAACCTTAAACAGAAAAAGTTAATAGCAAAATGCAGAATTTTTTCTATTTTCTGCATTTTTTAGGATAATAGATAAGGTTTCTACCATCAAAGAGGTTTCTGCCTTAAAGTTTTTTAATCAGTTTAATATCTGCTCCTTGTTAAAGAGGTATTGAAAGTATCACAAATTGAATTTTATTTAGGATACCTTATAATACCATTTCTATTAATTTCTGTCCAATTAGCAATTGCTATAAATGAAGTGTTGTGTGGCACAAACTAAAAGTTTATGCTACAAAAGAGATACTATATATCAGAAATGGTATAAAACAGGTGTTTTTCAACTTTAAATTAATGGCCATTTAGTGGTATTAGGTTTTGCTGAAGAAACATAACTATCGGAAACCGAATGTTCATTATGGAATAGGCCACCCCGGTGTCGGTTCAGTGCGGAGCGCTTCTATTTCGTATAACTCTTCAACTTTTATCTCACGACCAAGCTTCGCTGAAAGGAGTGCACCACTCATAATCTCAGTCACTTTCAGACCTACATCCCCATTGCTGATAGGTTGTTCGTCGTTACTGCAGGAATTAATGAAATCTCGGAACTTATCTGGGAAGTGTTTATCTGGAAGTTCTAAGGGTGTTTCAACGAGATTCCCTTGATAACGTCTACGGTTGCCTTTGTCATCGGTTTCCCACTCACCTTTTTCAAGGAAGAGTTTATCGTTGCTGAAAGATCCTTTAGACCCGAAGATAAATATGCCTTGCGGTTGTCCTGCCATATTGCATGACCATCCGTGTTCGTAGGTAAATGACATGCCATTTGTAAATCGGACAAACACGGAAACGAATTCCTCAACGTCGTTGATCTCTTCTCCAGTGTATTCAGGAGGCATACCCCGATATGCAATGCCGCTGATAGTTTCGGGTTGTGGTGAACCGAGTAAGTAGATAGACCGATTGATGTCATATACACCTGTGTCGTATATTGTACCTCCACCGCTGTAAGCTGAATTGAGAAACCATTTGCCGAATCCGAACATATCTACATTAGGTCTGCCTCGGAGCCGGTAACTGGTCAACCTACCATAGTGAACATCACCGATTTTCCCGGATGTAACGTGCTCTCGGATAGCATAACTTGTTGGATTAAGACATGTGCCGCCACTCTGATAAGCAATTTTTACCCCTGCTTTGTCACAGGCATCCCGCATGTTTCTCGCCTCTGTTGCAGTTCGCGCCATCGGTTTTTCACAAAAGACATGCTTTCCAGCATTTGCTGCTGCGACAGTTGGAGCTTCGTGTACAAAAGGTGGTGTAGCCAGACTTACAGCGTCTAAGTCGCATTCCTTCAACATTTCATTGAAATCACTATATATTTTGACCCCATCTTTTGCATATTGTTCCCAGCATGCAGCGTTTTCATTGAACTGTTCCCGTGCTTCAGCGGAATCAGCTTTTTCTGCTTCCTCCTTAGCACTATTTGCGCGTCCTTCTGCTCCTGAAAGCGTTTCTGCTGCTCTTCTCTGTGCGTTTGCGTCAACTGTATCGCAAACTGCCACAATCTGTGCTTGTTGCGGATGTGCAAGATACCCGTTGACATGTGAACCGGCAATCATACCGCACCCGATTAGTCCTACTTTAATCCGTTTTGACATCATGCTGCTCCTAAGTTTTTAATATTTCACGATATATAGAATAATTAACGTTAACAAAGTATTAAGTGAATTATCACTGATTTCTCTTTCGTTGAGTTCACGTTATTATAGTAAACTTTTGCATTAATGAAGCATTTTACAACGGACGAGGTGACCTCGCCCTACGATGGACGTTTTTCGTAAACGTTGAAATGTCTCATTAATTATTCACTTTACTATAAATACATTCTTAATAGGAATCTCGTTGAGATTTGTCATTCCAACCATAGGATTTTTTGTTATTCATATTATAGATGTTTTCTGATACATGTCAAGAACAGAAGCATTCACTTGATTCAAAACAAAATCTATAAACAAACTGATATTTCTGTCGGATAAAATGGTTTAAAACAGACCTTTAATCCTAATATCCAGACAAACGATTAGGGTGCAAAAACAGACCTTTAATCCTAAATTCCCTGATAATAAATCGTGAAAATGTTGTGTTTTTCCATGTAACGAAAAAGTGTCGAAAAAGTGAAAAAAGTTACACTTTTTGACACATTGTGTGTCATTGAAATTGGTGTAAATTCCCCCTCTAACCGCTGTCATAGACTGACTTTACTCCACTTTGCATTAACTTTTTAAGAATTTCCAAAAAGTGTGATTTTGTGTTTTTGCTGTCCTTGTGAATTTTGACAATTCCACCATACATATTAAAGCAGATTTTTTGACATAAAGCTCTTTTGTATAATGGTTTGTATTTAGGATCGTTTTTATAGATAGTCATCATTTATTCTCTAATTATATACTTCCCATAAAAGTTATGGTTTTATGGTAGAATAAACAGTTTATTCTACATACTGACTTGTAGGAGGGAATTCTAATTCCCGATTATCAAACTGGTTTGATCGCGATTCGGAAATCGCTCCTACAAGTAATGTGTATAATTACGTCAATATTTCACCATAAGTAGAATTTCTTCTCATATCATCTAAATATTCTATATCAATTTACTGGAAGTGTGTGCTAAAAAAGTAGCTCTTGGTAATGTTAGTGGTTAGATATAGATATTTTCTTCAATTAATTTTCTTTTTTTATAAAAAAATGTATGAAATCAGCATTTGGTTAGATATAAACAAAAACAAGTAGTTGACTTTCTTTACAACATGATACCATTTCTAAATATATTTGTGTAACTTCTTGATAATTCCACACAGGTTTGATATTATAAAACTCCGAATATTTTGATATAGGTAATAGAGAGTGTTTACAATTCAGTCAACTTTGACGGAAGAAGAGAAATGGCAAAATGAACCTGGTAAGGGTGGATATCCGCTGGACGAACATCGTGATAAAATATCTAATGAACAGTATGAATTAGAATCATTATCAAAAGACATAAAAGCTGCAGTGCGGCATATTCTACCTAATGGAGGCGAAGCGTGAGTTTAAAAGGACAAGTATGTATTATAACAGGCGGCGGAAGCGGAATTGGACGGGATGCTGCCTTGAAGATGGCACATCAAGGAGCAACTGTTGTTATCGTCGGCAGAACTGAATCGAAGTTAGAAATAGTAAAATCTGAAGGTAGTAGTGCCAGTGGAACAATAGTCAGTTATATACTTGATGTAGCTGATTATGAAGCAGTCCAGAAAATGGTGACGGATGTGGTAGAAAAATATGGACGGATTGATGTGCTTGTTAACAACGCAGGACACAGTTCACACAATCGTCGCATTACCAATGCAACACCAGATGAGGTGCGATCGGTAGTCGATTCAAACCTTATAGGTACGTTTTTCTGTTCTCAAGCTGTTGTACCTACCATGTTGGAAGCAAAGTCGGGAACAATCATCAATATCTCATCACTGGCAGCGATAACGCCTGGACCACTTGCAGGTTATGCTTATGGGGCAGCGAAGGCAGGTATTATTAATTTTACAGAGTTTCTTAATAATGATTTAATGAATACAGGTATCAGAGCCAGTGTCATTATTCCGGGTGAAGTCGCAACACCGATTTTGGATAATCGACCAAATCCACCGGATGCAGAAGCACGCACAAAAATGGTAGATGTCGCAGAAACAACAGCTGCTATTCTCCTAATTGCCACCTTACCCCCCAGAACAAACATACCGAAGTTGACAATCCGTCCAACTGAACATCGTGATATGGTTGAATTGAAAGATTGAGGAATCACCGGGTATAAATTGTTGTCTCAGGGTAATAACGTGCCCAAGCGAACCAATAGATGTTCACAGCAGGTATACGTTCTAAATTTTTACCTTTATGTTTGCCTAATGTTGCTTTACCTGTAATCAGATTCCATTTTGTATCGGTATTATCTTGAGCGAAATAACCATCCTGGGGTGTAAAAAGTATTACCTTTTTGTCTACGATACGTTTATAAACAGCGGTTGCAAATGACTCTTTGTCGTGATAGATTAACAAAGGCACACCGTTAACTGTATCGTTGATGATAGCGGTTTTCGCAAATCGTGAAAGTGGATAGGCGCGATAGTCCGTGTTATCAGAATCTTTTGGCTGAGTTTGTGTCAGATTATTTTGTATATTGACCTGTCCTCCATCAGCACCGTCTTGTCCATCAGCCCCATCCTGTCCAGCTGCACCGTCATGTCCAGCTAAGCCATCTTCACCAGCTTGACGTTGCACTTGGACTCCAATAACAAGCTGCTTATTCGGTAGTCTTTTATCTGTGTATTTTGTTCCACTTACACCTGTGTCTTGGCTCGTGTGATACCTTTCATACGAATCAAGTCCGATGTCTTCTCGCATCTCGCCTCTATAGAGAACAGAAAGCACACTTGTATCGGGAAAATTATCTTGCCATGTTTTCCATGTGATTTGTGGCATTGAGGCGAGTGGTTTTAGTTTTTTGCCTTTCAGTGGACCTTGAATAGCTTCGCCAGTAATGTGTGACCAGAGTGACCGTGTTTGATGGTCATACATTAACAGTGCATCTCGCCACAATTTTCCGCTTACGCCGAAAGTGTAGGTTTTCCCTTCCAGTTCCCGACTATACACGATAGCCGTTTTACAGAGTGGTCACCATGTGGTAGCAATCTTTTTTCCGCCGACAACATCGTTTACAATCTCATGTCCATTAAGCAGGTAGAGTGAATATGCGTGACTTTCACCGTTGAAAGTTACACCTATGACCGGTGCATCTGGATCTAATTTTGCTTTGCCAGCAGGCACGAATTGCGGCTTTGTGATAGCAGGGATGGCATCAAACTTCAGTAAAGTAATGATTGGGTCTTTGTCGTTGTCTGCTGCGGTTACGCTGAGAACAAAAGTGAGTAAAAGCGTAAATATAGTGATGTAGTTTTTTAGAGAGGAAAGAATGTCTTTTCGGGATTTGCATGTTGTATTTGTCATTGGCATCGTTCCTTTCACTAATATTGTATCATTCGAGAACAAAGTTCTCATATGCAGCATCAAGAACAAGATTGAGTGCATGCAGTTTTTCCACAATTGGACTTAGTTTATTTTCAGGATCAGACTTGTTCCACTTAAGATATATTAACAGATTATCAAGACAAACATGGGTTATCGTACATACGGTTCTTGTATCCGGTTCGGTAAAAAATATGTTCGGATGGAAGTGTCCTTCCTCATCTTGTTTAAGATGATAACCTCCAATATCAAGCCAATCACCGTGGACCTGATGACTTGCAATTTCGAATACATAGGAATATATAGGATCTATTTCAAATTCTTTCAAAATATCTCGATAATCCTTTCCGTCAACATTCCAAATGGTATTATTCAACATTTTTCTTTTGCTCATTCCATCCTCTCTAAGCATGGATATAATACGACTTCTCATCACTTCTTTATTCCGGCTTAATGGTTCTTGTTTAGCTCTATTGTTTAGCTCCTGAAGTAATTCCTTTTCAGGTCTGTAGGCAGCTAAAATAAAACTTTGAAGTGTTTTTTCTTGGGATTCTGATGTAATGAGGTAATTCATTGTTATTACAGTTTTATGTATGAGGCTAAAAAAAATGTATGTTAATTCATGTTGATGATTACGAATATGCATTAGCATCCCTTCGTATAGTTTTGTAATCCGAACCATGTGTCCTACAATAATTGCCTTGTTTTTGGTATACCCTTTGGTAGCAGTTTCTTCATCTGGTACTGAAGATGCACCTGCTTTGAGTAAGTATAAGCACCGTTTCATAATTTTAACAGCGAATTTCATAAATTCGGTATTCGTATCAAAATTCGGTGGTGGTGAATTGAAATCGACCCACTCTTCAACTTTTTTTAGATTTTGAATGATTTCATTCATATTACTTACTCTTGATTTCCAAAGTAGATTCGTTGGCAATGAAAACTTCTAATTTATCCTTTTACATTGTCATCTTTTTCACAGCAACGTTTGGATTGCTACAAAACATTCGTAAAGAGATATGAGAATGTAGACATTATCTTGAGCGTGGTTATTCGCTAATTGGAATTGGTGGTTTTTGCATGGGTTCGTAGTGAAGGACCATTAGTTGCGGTGCCCGAAACCCGAGGGATTGATAGGTGCGTCCATCTTGGTCACTAAATTCAACTTCATAAGCATTACCGTTTGATAGTATCTCGACGACTGTACCGACCTGTCCTCGCCACAGACTATGTTCAGGTAGATCATGTGTGAGTGCAACAACATCAAAAAGTTCAATTTTCTCTACATTTCCTTGCCTTATATAATAATCAGGTAAGTTTCCTATATTTGTAGCATTAAAAAATTTCGATTTCACAGAGTTTCTCCTGTATTTATAATGGGTAAGCAGTTATCAGTCTTGGTACATCTGAATCTGGTGCAATAATCCAGGCGCTCCGAATTAGTGCTTGTCTGTTCCGCCAAGCAAATAAGAATCAATGAACCCAGCTCCCTCTGAAATTCCTTATCGCTTTATTTGAGCTGAGTATATCTAACTTACTAACTGCTGGGTATGAATTAGGACCTTGTGCTTTTTGGGTATCAATACTACCCAATTCCAATTTTGCTGAAGAAAATTCTTTTTGTGTTGTGGAACTCAGGAACGGTAGCATTCTACCTAATAACGGTTCAATACGGGTAATTAACAAAATGTAGGTCATGATTGATAAACACACCATAACGATTGTCGCGATTTCTACAGACAGTCCGATATATAGCAAAATTGGATAACACCCTATAAGTGGTATAGTTATTAAGACTGCACCGATTAGCCAAAGCGTATTTTCTTTAATAGTCTCAATCATCTTCATCTCTTAGCTCCTTTTTCAATTCTCGGTAAGTTCGAATCGTTGTTTTTGCAATAAATCGTAATGCACCTACTATACTTACGACAATTAAAGTCACATAACTGATGTATTCCATAATTTGAGGCCATTTGGCACCGATAGTATAGTTGGCAAGTTGGGTTAAGCCGTAACCTAACAAAATGTAAACGACAACATATAATGCTTCAAGAACTATAACAAATAGTGAGTTTAGGAAAACGATAAACTTATGCTTCAAATTACTTCTCGGAATTATGGTTATTTATCAGTTTTGAACGTCTTCTCTCTGTATTATGATTCTATCTGGTCCGGATAAAGCTGGAACTGATAAAGTCTCCCCCTCTTTAAGCTTGTTGGCGATGTATATTATGCTCTTAAAAATATGTTCATTGATCGCATCATTGTCTTTTTCAATGTTTAACGCTTCCGCCATTGGCAGCACAAATATCTGAAGGACCTCCTTGAAGATAGCATGTTGACTGTGCGTCAACAGTTCTAATAGTAACATGGATCTATCGATGAGTGTATCGGGGTCATCTGGAGAAACGGTTTTTTTCTCTGCAATACCACGCAAAATGACATATCCAACGCTCCACCACATCGGCGCCATAAATCTGGATGTCTCTTCAGATGCGATTTCTTCAAAGTAGGGTTGACACTGTTCAGCAAGATAATGTTCGAAATCAGCAATGTGTTGTTCTGCCCATTTGATGTTAGCTTTATGCTTTCTGTTTTGTGACATTTGTTTCACTGTATACTGGAATTATCAAAATGGATTTAGGCAGTAGATGTTGTGTAATATTTTCAACGAATGTTTTTACGATTAAGTGTAGTATAACATACTAAATAGGTTTGTGTCTAATATAGAAAAAGCGAAAATTAAATATGAAATGTGGTTTCACAGTTTATTCCACTCAAATTTACAATGGATAGGTAGATTTCAATCTTCTATTGTTATTTCCGAAAAACTAATCCTCTATCTGCGGAACTGATCTTGCCCTTTCTGTCATAATTATATTAAGAATTTCATCTGCAATAAATAGACGATTCCGCTGTTGACCTGTCATTTCTCTTAATATATTTTTTTCTACAAGATAATCTACACTACGTTGAACCGTAGTAAATCCCTCTTCCCATTCTTTTGCTAATTCTGAAACAGAAACAAGCGGGGTACTAAACAGATGTTCAATTAACGTATTTACAACTCTTGGTACCCTTGTCCCCGTCACTAATTCTCTATACTGATCTCTTAAGGTTAAGATCTTTTGAATTGTCAGCAACGCATCTACTGATTGTTCACATATCCCTTTTAAGAAAAATGTAATCCACCTATTCCAATCACCCTGTTGACTTACATTCAACAGGAGTTCGTAATAGGTGTCTCTATGCCGTTCAAAATAATCCGAAATGTATAGAAGTGGTAGAGATAATATCTCTTTTTCAATTAACATTAGAATAATCAGGAGTCTTCCTATTCTTCCATTTCCATCAATAAATGGGTGAATTGCCTCAAATTGATAGTGAACCAATGCACTTTGAATTAAGGGTGGTTCTTTCGCGTTGGAATGGATATACCTTTCCAGCTCTGAAAAACACGCTTTCATTTCAGATACTTGTGGTGGTACGTAAGTGGCATCCATCAGTGTGCATCCCGGTTTACCGATCCAGTTCTGTGTCGTCCGCATTAATCCCGGTGTTGCCTGTTCTCCACGAACTCCACGCATTAAGACTTCATGCATTTCGCAGAGTAATCTTGAACTTACAGGTAACTTCTGCATTCTCTTTATCCCATATTCCATTGCGTCAACATAGTTTGCAAGTTCCTGTACATCAGGCATTTCTGGTGTTGCAGTATTATCTACTTCAAATAGATAAAGCTGATCTAAACCAGATTGAGTGTTTTCAATTCTGGAACTCATGACCGCTTCCCGTCGAATGAATGGACCAATTAATAAGTGTGGGTTTGGCAATAGTTGTCCTGCCCCAGACAATTCTCCCAGTTTTATATTTGCTTCTGAGAGAAGATTCGCTAATTCCCAATCCAAGTCAATTTGTGGTGGCAATGGATTCGGAACATAACACCAATACGGGTGTTTACCTAAACTGCGAATACATTTACCTGCACTTGAATTTCTAAAATTTTCGGGATTCATTTTAATTCCCTTTACGATAATAAAGATTTTCTTATTATCGTTTAGACCCCTTTACGATAATAAGGATTACTTTATTATACCTCAATAAATATAAATCATATCTCTAAATCGCGGTTTTCAAGGAAAAGAGTTGTTTTCGTCTGAATCGCGGATTACACGGATTACGCGGAGAAGAGGATTAGTGCTGTGTCAAGTATTTTCTGATGGCACTAAAAAGTCGGGAATTGGAGTTCCCTTCTACAATACAAACATTCTGTAGGAGCGATCTCCGAATCGCGACCTACAAAATAGAACTTGACCAAGCATTAGTCCCAACCTATGCAATAAAGGGTATTCAAGGGTTGTCAACAAAAGAGAAGGTATATCCAGCAGCTTGTCATATAGGGAGCTGGTTTTCATTTTACTCTGACAGAAAGCAGGACATTCTGGTATAATTGAGATTAATACTGTCATAGACTTGTGATGGCAATGCTACGCGTAGTTTAGCAATCCCATAACACAGAACCGAAGGAGCAAGCCAATTGCCAAAAAAGAACACTTCAACAGATCCCGTCCAAGCAACACTCCCTTTCCCAACTCAAGACGATGAACAATTAGATATATCCACATTGGAAACATGGTTATTAGATGCCGCAAACACAATCCGCGGTGCAAGTGATGCCCCAAAATTCAAAGATTTCATCCTACCGCTCATTTTCTACAAACGCCTCTCCGATGTATTCGATGATGAATTTTCTAAACAGATAGCAGAATTTGGCGATGAAGAATCAGCCAGAGAAATCATTGCCGTAGACCACGAGGACGCACTAAAAGCAGGACGTAACCCAATCGTTCGGTTTTATATCCCGCAGCAGTATAGTTGGGAGAAACTCCGCAAACAACCTGCTGATGGACATCTGGGGGAGTTTGTCACCGAGGCGATGCGTGAAGTTGCACGGCTAAATCCACGGTTGGAAGGTGTACTTAATGTGCAAGATTTTAACGAAACACAAAGCGGACAACGCACACTTGATGAAGATAGGTTAGAAGCACTCATTGAGGTGCTAAGTCGACATCGGCTTGGACTGCAGAACACGGAACCGGACATCCTCGGTCGTGCTTATGAGTATCTGTTACGGAAATTCGCGGAAGGACAAGGACAAAGTGCTGGTGAGTTCTACACACCGAAAGAGGTCGGTTGGTTGATGGCGCGTCTCATCAACCCTGAACCTTACACAAAGATCTACGATCCAGCATGCGGGTCTGGTGGACTACTTATCAAAGGACGATTGCTATTTGAGCAGACACATCCTGATGAAAAGAGCCAAGCACCGAAAATCTACGGACAGGAACTAACACCGACAACCTACGCTATGGCAAAGATGAACGCCTTCCTACACGATTTCATCGGTGCGGACATTCAGATAGGTGATACTTTCCGCAACCCCCGATTTCTTGCAAATAACGCTACGTTACAACGATTTGACTACGTGATGGCAAATCCGATGTGGAATCAGAAGGAATATGATGACGACTTTTATGAAAACGATAGTTGGCAACGATTTACTTCTGGCAAGCCACCGAGTTCATCTGCGGATTGGGCATGGGTGCAGCATATGTACGCTTCTTTGAAAGATAACGGTCGTGCAGCAATTGTGCTGGATACAGGAGCAGTTTCGCGCGGTTCCGGGAGTAAAAACACAAATCGCGAAAGAGACATCCGCAAAAAATTCGTTGAAGAAGATCTAATTGAAGGTGTGATACTCCTACCCGAAAACCTGTTTTACAACACAACTGCCCCGGGAATTATCTTGCTGTTGAACCGCAGTAAACCCGAAGAACGTAAAGGTGAAATCTTACTCGTTAATCTCACGAACTATTTTGAGACTCAGAAACCGAAAAATGTCTTAACGGACGATGGGATTGATGCCGCAACTGAAGTTTATAACGCATGGGAATCGCGTAAGAAATTTAGCCGTGTGATCACACTGGAAGATGCACAGAAAACAGATTACAACCTGAGTCCGTCGCAGTTTGTGGATGTGGGAGACACCATTGAACACCGACCTATGAACGACATTCTTGCAGACCTAACAGAAGCGCGCCTCACCCGAGAAAAAGCGGATAATGAATTGGAAGCGGTGTTGGCACAACTTGGATTGAATGGAACATAGATAACCCAACCTATATGAGAGGCTCAGGGTTATTTATAGTAAAGTTAATAATTAATGAGGTATTTCGACGTTGACGAAGACCACCCAACGTAGTGGCGAGCCCCCCCGCCCGTTGTGGAGTGTTTTATTAATTCCAAAGTTTACTATAGGTTGGACAGTTTTAAGAATTAAACAAAGACTTGAAAGTCTATTCTTTATGTTTAGACACATCCCTCACTGCTGGTGTTTGGGATTTAATGTTATACCATTTCTGATATATCACAACTCTCTTTTGTAGCATAAACTTTTAGTTTGTGCTACACAACACTTCATCTATAGTAATTGCTAATGGAACAAAATTAATAGGAATGGTATTAGATAGCATTCACCAGACTGTTGTTTGATAAGAGCTTATTAATTGATGAGTTAAGCCACAACCTGAAACTTGCCGAAAAAGATTACTATTGACTAAATCGGCAGCACCAGCGGTGCGGAAGGTGTGTAGAAACGTAAATGCCATAAGTTTCCGAGCACCAGCGGTGCGAAAGGTGTATGTATACAGTTGTTAAAGAAATTACGAAAATTGTCCAAACTATAGTATAGTTTTTCAGACGCAAAACATCAATGGGAGCGGTTCTTAAGGATCTTATTTTTATACACAAAGCATCGGATGAAAAGGAATTTCTTGACCAAATTGAATTTATTCCGCTATAATGATGGACGCAAATTATGAGTCCTAACATTTGCATGGGAACAAAGAAAGGTTGTTATGGATGATATGAATATGCCAGAACATTGGGAAGTGATACCTTTAGAAAACGCGGTCAATATCTTTGATAAAAAGAGAATTCCACTCAATGAAAAACAAAGGCAAAAAAAGCAAGGAAATTACCCTTACTGTGGAGCAAATGCAATCGTAGATCATGTAAATGATTATTTATTTGATGGTGAATATATTTTGTTAGCGGAGGATGGAGGGTATTGGGGTTCTTTAGAAAATTCTGCTTATTTGATGAGAGGAAAATTTTGGGTTAATAATCATGCCCATGTTTTACAAGCTAAACAAGGTCTATCAGATAATTACTTTTTGATGTGTCAACTAAATTATCTTGATATTACACCATTTATCAGCGGCACAACTCGCGGAAAGTTGAATCAGGGAATGATGAAGCGGGTCCCATTAGCGCTTCCACCACTCCCCGAACAACGCGCCATCGCCCACATCTTACATACAATCCAAGAAGCAAAATTCACCCGAAAACGCGAAATTGAATTAGAACGCGAACGAAAAGCAGCATTGATGGATTATCTCTTTACACACGGCACAAAGGGTGAACTCCGCAAGCAGACAGCAATCGGTGAGATTCCTGAGAGTTGGAAAATAGTGAAGTTGGGAGAAATTGCAGACATTGTTTATGGGGTTCAAGCAGCTGTAGCAAAACTTCTTGATGAATCAATAGGTCTTCCAATTTTGACAAACATAAACATTACATTAGAAGGAACTCTGGATTTAACAAAACTACGCTACTATGAATTACCGGAAAATAAAAGAGAAAAGTTGATCTTGCGAAAGGGTGACCTGCTGTTTAACTGGAGAAGTGGAAGTCAACATCATGTAGGAAAAACTGCTTTATTTGATAAAGATGAAGAATATACTTTCTCTTCGTTTATTCTGCGTTTTCGTCTTTCTGATCAAATAGACAATATCTTTGCTCTCAACTATTTTCATTATCTAAGAACAAAAAGGTTCTTTGAAAAGAAACGTTCTCAATCGTCAATCAATTCGGTCATGAATGCAAGTCGAAGTGCGGACATTCCTATGTTAGTTCCATCAATTAATGAACAATTAAAAATTGGTGATACGCTGCAAAAATTAAATGTGAAAATAGCAGCTCTTGAACGAGAAGTTGAACTCATAGACGAACTCTTCCACGCCATGCTCGAAGAACTCATGACAGGGCAGCGATCTGCTGTGCCACTGATTGATACCAAATTGCTGAACTAACAGATGTCATTGACAACAAACGCTATTTGCGTTAAAACAATTATCACATAACAACTGGTTTTCTACTTCCACTTTCGCAAGTGAAGTGTCAGGCAAGGAGCATCTGGCATCCTGAAAATCCTAAAATCCCGCAAATTCTGATTCTGAAAACTAAAACTGAAAGCCTCTGGTGGGATGTTGTAACCGGTTGCGATCTTGGTTGTGATATGCTAAAATTCCACACAGGATTTTAGTAGACGACTCAATTAACAGCGGAACGTTTGAAATTAATTGAGGATGGGACAGACAGAAAAATGAGATGTTTTGAAACCCGCGGTCCTGTATATCCGGAGGACAACTACGTCGTTGCACGCACAGATGAACTTTCGGATTTTGTCAATCGGTTGGAAAAGGGTCGGTATATCGTCCTTTTCGCCCCACGGCAGACAGGAAAGACCACGTTCTTCCGCAGTGCGTTAGATAGGCTCACAGCCGAGGCGTATTTCCCAATTCAGATTGATTTTCAAGCGTCCAACAACCTTGAACCTTCCGAGTTTTATGAAGGCATTTACGACGATATTCGCGAGGAGATAGAAAATGTTTTTCAAAGACGCGGCAGCTTGCCTTCTGAGGCTTTAGAGCAACTTTTAGACAACACAAAACTCACCAACTATCTTTCTTTGCGAAGGTTTTTTAGGCGACTTTCAGATGTGCTGGAAAATCAGAAGGTTGTCCTGATCATTGACGAATTTGACGGTATCCCCCGAACGGTTGTAAGTGATTTTCTATATACACTCCGCCACATCTACCTTTCCAGAAGACATCGATCCCCACATAGCGTCGGCATCGTCGGGGTCAAGAGTATTTCCCAGCTAAACTACGATCGTTCTATTTCTCCCTTCAACATCCAGGATGAGTTCAAATTGCCCAATTTCACCCTTGATCAGGTGCACGAGCTGCTTTCGCAATACACAGAAGAAGTGGGGCAGCCCTTCGACCCCGCGGTTATTGAATCTATTCACAAACAGACAGCTGGACAACCCGTACTCGTCAATCGATTCGCGCAGATCCTTACAGAGGAATTGGACATTGCCAAAAGTGAACCAATCACACTGCAACACTTTTCAAAGGCACTTGTCCAACTTCTTCGCGAAGGACATACGAACATTGATCACCTGATAACCAATATCCGTAGGAATCGGCGGTTTGAGTCGCTCCTTATGAAAATCGCCTTTTATGATGAAGGCACAGAATTCAACCTTTACAATGAACTCATCAATGAACTCGCCACTTATGGTGTCATCGCCGAAGGGGAGGACGGTATGTGTGAAATTGTCAATCCGATTTATCACTATGCATCATGCGGGAATTCAAACCAATAGTGAATGGATTGGAGCAGGAATATTTACCAGAAGACAATGCAAGCTGGGAATAGATGTTCCAAAGGGCACACTCAAAAGTGTTCTGAAACAAGCGGGACTCAAGGTTGAAGTGATAAACTGATGTAATATGTTGTGATTTATGAAAAGGGGGACAGCAGTTATGGTGCTTATGTTCCCGATCTCCCAGGATGCATCGCTGTAGGTGATACACTGAAAGAAGTCGAAACATTAATTCAAGAAGCTATCGAATTTCATATTGAAGGATTACAAGAGGACGGTGACGATGTTCCACAACCCTCTATAAACATCCCTGTTCAGTATGATATTCCATATCTTGGTAAACACAAAGTCATTGAAAACTATGTATATAACGATGATCCTGCTCTCTTTACTTGTAAGAACTCTGCGGGACAACTCCACCTTGTTGCTGTTGGTAAAAACGATATACAAAAAACCTGGCTCCGTGTTGGAATCTCTAATGAACGGTTTAATTATATCCGCACTGGTGGATTAGAACTTCGTAGTGCTTTCACCGATGCTGGGTATGGTTCTCTGCTACAGGTAAGAGTACCATACGACGATTCTATAGAACCTTCACTGAAGGTCCTCCATCCCAATGAAATCCCTGAGGACCTGCTCCCGCTTCCAGGCGAACGACTCGGACTAAAAACCGAAACACTTCCTGCACTTAGCAATGCACAAGAAATAGCTTCATCCAGTGCTCGAGAACTTCTGAATTTTGCCTTCAATTTTGGTGGAATTTTCAGAACAGAAGCACCGATCGACTCTTTAGGCAATATTCTAACCGGATTACAACAAGTAATTAACAGAATCGGTGCAAAATGTGTTAATTCAACATCTAAAAAGATACCTGAAGACATCAAAAGCAGTATGGGGATCTCGCTATTAGAAGTTGGTGCAGGTTCATTTGAGATTCAACTTGCATCGACAGAGTATGTTGGTATATTGAAAGAGTCTGATCTTGGAAATGCAATTAATGACTTTCTGAAAATTCTTAATTCTGGATGTAACCAAGACCAACTGAAACCACTCATGGAGCACTTCGGACCAAGAATAGCAAAGGAATACACTGAGTTTCTCAAACCACTCAGCGAATCCGCAATAGATACCAGATTCACGTGGACATCGCCACATCCTGACCGCGGTGGAACAGCCCAACTATCTAAGTCTCAAATGGTAAAAACCATTGATATTCTTGAGAAGATTCAAGAAAAAACATTAAAAACAATAAGAATCCCCGGTACATTAGTTGGTATTTCTCTCAGATCCAAATCATTTGAGATAGAAACGTCTAATGATAACTATTATGAAAGAGATTTCTTTAAAGGAAAGATCACGGATGAAGTTTTAGAGACTGAAATCGTAAAGAACGCTGCAGTAAACAAGCAATATACTGCAGAAATACAAGGTTTCGCTGAAATTGGTGAGACAAAAGATGAAACCAATATTAAGTTCCGACTACTTAGTCTCAGTCAGTAATCTTACTGCAACTTAGATACAGATATGTCTGAACGTTCCGTAGTCCAAGACCCACTCCTCAAATACACCAACGAAATCGGCAGGACACAGGTCACCCGATCAGAAGCCATGCAGATGCGTGGAGGAAATACTTCCGCACTTTATTTTCAAGACACATTAAAATCACAACTCCTAAAACTCAACAATGGAATCATAGACGACGCCAATTGTGCCGACGTGATACGCATACTCAACTTGCTGAAACCCACACTTGAAGGCAATCAAGAAGCACTCAACTACATTCGACAGAACGCCAACACACAATTCGGAAAAGGCAGACTATTCGAACGACTGATAAGAGCATATCTGCTTGAAGACCCATCTACAACAAACGATTTTCAGAGGTATATCTATAGGGAGAAGAGGAATAAAGAATGGGAAGTCTTACAACATCCTTTGAAAAGTGTTAGCAACGATTACAAGAACCTTGACAAACCCAGGTCAACTATAGTAGAAGAGACAGTGTAGAATACAGTTTATAGGTATATAAAATTTCAATCGTTTTCATCTTCTCGATGGTCAGGATTTTGTTCCTTTTTGCTATTGAGCCGTAAGAATTTACACCTTGCTTCTTTAATTCTTCCTGCCTCCGTCTCACATCAATACAATATTTGTGAATATCGTTATCAAAACGGGCGTTAACTAATCGCTTTGCTTCTCTGACTTCTTCAATAATATCGTTCATGATTCAATCTCCAATAGTTGTTATAGCATTCACGCAACCTATCCCCAACCGTGTAATCCGTGTAATCCGCGATTCAGACATCCAAGAAACCATCATTCCCCCAAATCATTTACCTTATACCAAACCCCTCTTCTCCGTGAAATCCATGATTCAGATCCACCATATATACAAATCCCCTTAAAATAAATTGAAGAAACATAAAACAACAAACATCACATATATATAAAAGAGTTGACATAAGACTAAACATACGTTACAATAACAAGAAGAGAATAAGTACAATACTCATGCTAATACCTAACTAAGTAAGTCAATATGATTAATGAAAACATATACACATTTATACAAATAAAAAACAGAAACAGCAAAACTTACAAATCTCTGTATTGGAGAATCATCTGAAAAGAAAAAAGACACAAAATCACACAATTGGAGAATTCTTATAAGTCTAAAAAAACACCGATGAACACAGACTGCTACAGGGCGGACAGCCATTTTTGGAATGACACACAATGTGTCAAAAAGTGTAACATTTTTAACATTTATATAAATTATTTATTACTATTGTAAATAGGTAAAATGAAGATAATTTGCAGAAAATTCACCCTTAATAAGTTCGTACAATTTCTGTCCGATGTAAAGTTAAATGGGAAATCTGCTATAAATGATGTATACCGTAGGTTGGCTTGAGGAACGTATCCTTCAAACAAGATTCTGTACAAAAACTTAAACATCCTAAACACAATACGTGCTATAATTCCAGATGAAATTATAACACAATCGATAAAGGAAACATAGATGAATAAAAACTCAATAGAACTACTTGAAGCGTTGACACAAGCTGACGGAATTCCCGGATTTGAGGGAGAAGTTCGAGATATTTTTCGGGATAGAGTCTCTGATGTAGGTACTATCGGCACTGATAGATTAGGGAGCATTTATTGTACACGGGAGGGTAGTTCGAAAAGCCCGCGTATTCTGCTTGACTCACATTTAGATGAAATCGGGTTTATTGTACAAAAAATAACGGATAATGGATATATCAAATTTCTACCGCTCGGTGGATGGTGGGGACACACATTATTAGCACAAAGGGTTAATATCACTACAAAGAATGGTAAGGTCCCAGGAGTTGTGGGTTCAACGCCACCACACCTACTCGGAGGTGGTCGTGATAAAGTATTGGAGGTAAAAGACCTATATATTGATATTGGAGCAGAAAACGAAGAACAAGCAAAGGAAGAGTATGGGGTTGTACCCGGTTGTCCAATTGCCCCGTACGGTCCTTTTATGGGATTAAAAAATGAGAAATTACTTACGGCAAAAGCATTTGATAATCGTGTCGGGGTTGCACTTGTAATAGACGCATTGTTGAATCTTGACGACCATCCCAATACAGTTATCGGTGCTGGATGTGTACAAGAAGAAATCGGATTGCGTGGGGCAAAGACATTAGCAACAAGTGTCGAACCTGATCTGGCAATTATCCTTGAGGGTCCCCCTGCTGATGATACCCCTGGAATTGATGGTGGAGTGTCAGAAGGAACACTTGGTGAAGGCGTTCAAATTCGACTGATTGATTCTTCAATGATTGTAAATCCAAAATTATCAGATTATGTGATTGAAACAGCAAAGAAGCATGAAATTCCGTATCAATTGGGTGTACGCCAATCTGGTGGAACAGATGGTGGTGCAATCCACCAATACAGCAGAGGTGTCCCGTCTATCGTACTTGGTGTTCCAGCAAGATATATCCATAGTCATGTATCCATTATAAATGTTGATGACTATACTGCAGCGTTGGAATTGACAATGCATCTTGTCCGTGAGATAGATACATCTGTTTTTGAAGGATTCCTATTTGATTAGAAGATCACCTTACTTCACCTAATCCAAAATCCATTATATACAATAACCAAGGTTATTTATAGTGAACATTGAAAATAATAACACAAAATCCCTGTAGGAGCGATCTCCGAATCGCGACTTAACTCAGTGATAGTCGGGAATCGGAGTTCCCTTCTACATCTCAAAATGTTCCATTAATTCAAAAGTTTACTATAAATAATCCTGTACAAAAAAGTAATCAATTGTATGGAGGAAGATAGTGGAAACAACCTTACCGAAAATAACATTTTGTAATCACGAGTTAAGTAAACTGGTCATTGGTGATAATCCATTTTACGGTTTCTCTCACTTTAATCATCTTCTGTCACAACATCAAAAAGAATACAATACCCCAGAGCAGGTTGTGAAGACGTTAAAAAGGGCAGAGGAAGTGGGTATAAACGGTTGGCAAAATAGTATTACAGTACGTTCTCAATCTGATCTCCAGCGATTTCGTGATGCAGGGGGAACGATGCATTGGTTCTGCCTGAGTTGGAGTACTGAATGGTATGAAAACCCCGATAAGGTTTTTGAGGATGTAAAACTTAATCCTATTGGAATGGCACCGCACGGAGGGGGTGTCGGACAACGATGCTTTAGAGAAAAGAAATTTGATCTGTTGCAGGACATCCTCAAACGAATTCGTGATACGGGTGTTCTTGTTGGTTTATCGGTTCATGACCCGAAACTCCTACATATTGCTGAAGACGAAGGATGGGATATAGATTATTATATGACTGCGCTTTATAACCTTCATGGTGGTAGTGACAAGTTCCGTGAAAAGTTTGGCTATGCCCCATTAGGAGAGATTTACGCTCGTGAAGATCGTGATGAGATGTCCGAAGCAATTCAACGAACTGAAAAACCGTGCCTTATATTCAAAGTTCTCGCTGCAGGTAGGGTAATCGGTAGTCAACAACAGATACGGGATGAGTTTAAATTCGCCATAGAAAACTCAAAACCCAATGATGCATTGTTGCTCGGTATGTATCAGCAATTCTCTGATCAAATCGGTGAAAATGCTGCATTGATAACAGAATTATGTGCAGAATTAGAATAGATGGGGTTTTGGTATACTCTCAATATTCCACGGAGACTAAGAATGGAAATGCGTCCATGTGGTAAGAGCGAAATTGAGATTTCCCCAATGGGAATCGGGTGTTGGTCTTATGGAGGTGGAGACTACTGGGGACCACAAGCACAGACTGATGTAACCGCTGTAGCACACGCAGCATTGGATGCCGGGATTAACTTCTTTGATACTGCGGAAGGTTACAACGAAGGACGAAGTGAAGAAGCAATCGGAATCGCTTTGAAAGGTAGACGGCACGAAGCTGTCATTGGTACGAAGATTGGAACACCAGATCCATCAATAATACGTGAACGGTGTGAAGCAAGTCTAAAACGATTACAGACAGATTATATAGACATTTACATGATTCACTGGCACCACGATGAATTTGCCATTGAAGATAGCATGGCAGAATTAGTCAAATTACGTGAGGACGGTCTTATTCGTGCTATCGGTGTTTGCAACTTTGGGGTAGCACAACTGAGTGCAGCACTTAACACTGGAACTGAAGTTATAACGAATCAATTATGCTACAACCTACTATCACGTGGAATTGAGGTGGAACTTCTACCATTATGTCAAAAATATGATCTCGGCATTTTGGGGTACATGCCTCTATTACAAGGTTTATTGACAGGAAAATACAAAAGTGCTGATGAACTTCCACCTGTTCATTCCCGCTTTCGCCATTTTAGTAATGATCGTCCCTTGGCAAAACATGGTGAACAGGGAGCAGAGCAGGAAGTATTTGCTACATTAGAAGGTATCCGAAAGATCGCAGAAACAGAACAGATTCCAATGAGTCAACTTGCTATTGCATGGACATTGGCAAAACAGGGAATTACATGCATGCTTGTTGGTACACGGAATACCGATGAATTGAATATGAACTTACGTGTTTTTGAATATTCACCTGAGGTGAGTGTCATTAAAGAACTTGATAGATTAACTTTACCACTCTTAAAGAAAATGGGTACAAATCTGGATTATTTCCTGGGTAAAAGAACTCGATAGCTTGTATAAATGTGATTACAATCACTTTAAATAAAGGATATTCTTATGGCTGAACAGATAGGCATCAAATTCAATAAAGATTTAGGTAATCCGATGGCAAAATCTGCCTCGGATATTACCACAACAAATGCTGATGGAAAACCGATTACGCCTTTGACACAAGAACAAAAATACCTGTTTGACAAAAACGGGTGGCTCTTAGTTCCCGGTGTATTGACAGAGTCAGAAATAGAGGAAATGCGTGATCACTGCTACCGTCTCAAACACGAACCTGAATCAATTCAAGACATTCACCGTTCTACTTACGGTGGTCCTTTAGAGAAGCTAATTGATCATCCGGTTGTTGTTGCGTATGGAAACGAATTTCTCGCATCCCCATACCTCGCATCTGAAGAATGCTACGGTTTCCGTATGGAGATGAGTTTCTTGGCATTACGTTCTACAGAAGACGACCCACCTTTCTCCTTTAGTGCACATAACGGGAACGGACTCCATCGCATATCTGGTGATTGCCATGAATATCAATGCCTACCCGGACAAGCATTCAGCGGATTGACACGAGTCGTATGGGAGCTTAATCCCGTAGGAAAAGAGGATGGTGGAACGATGTTCATTACCGGTAGCCACAAAGCAGCATATCCTGCACCTGAAGTAGCACGAACACAGGAATGGGACTATTGGGATACATATTCATGTCCTGCAGGATCTGTAATAATCTTTACGGAGGCAATTACACATAGCGGACAAGCGTGGAAAAATCCTGATAACGACCGAGTTGCAGTTTTTAACGCATATAACTCGGTTGATAGACGATGGTCACTTTCTCGACCCCCACAAGCACTCCTTGAAACAATGCCATCCAAACGGCAAACACTATTTCGTGATGCGTTTGTAAAGGGTAATGTAACAGGCACATCTTTTGAAATGTCTTTGTAATAGATACGATAGTTTGAAGTAATACCATTTCTGATTATTAAAGTCTCTTAACTGGTAGCATAAACTTCCAGTTTGTGCAGTATTTCAAGACATGCTTAACAACTGTTCACGGGATAAACATTTTTAGAAATGGTATAAGGATTAGATATGACACCAAAACAACGCTACTTATTTGATGTAACCGGGTATCTTCATTTGGAGAATGTAATCACAGGAGATGCATTGGCTGAAGCATCTGTAGCGGTTGATAGATATATTACAACACCACCTGATGAATTACCTCCTGGATTTGAACAGAAGGGATTACATCAACACGGATTCGCTTTTGATAAATCCCTTGAATGTCTAACGATGCATTCTGCACTTTGGCCGATAATTAAGGAACTCACAGATAACCAACCTCGGTTTGGAAGAGGGTCACTTAAACACGACAAACATGATTTATGGCAGGCAGGAGAAAACGCACATGTAAATCCGGG
Organism: uncultured bacterium; assembly: GCA_964652195.1. Classification (GTDB taxonomy): domain Bacteria; phylum Poribacteria; class WGA-4E; order WGA-4E; family WGA-3G; genus MSPOR6. The sequence goes on from CAZZBB010000060.1 coordinate 64,434, forward strand.
TGGACTGCATTGCGCACGTGATGATTATGGATGGTATAGCACACGTTACGAGGCAAACAACGGACATATATACTGCGATAACTTCGTCTGTTTTCCATATTTTACGGATGTGTATCCGGGAGATGGGGGACTAATTGTAATTCCCGGTTCACATAAAAGTGAGTTCGATAGACCGAAGCAGCTTTTAACACTTGATGAAGCAGATGGTATTGATCCTATCGATGATCCTGTATTTGTAAATATCACCCCGAAGGCAGGAGATATTGTGATTATTTCTGAACTGCTTACACATGGTGTATTGCGATGGAAACCGAAAAATAGAGACAGAAGGTTTCTTGTATTTCGATATTTCCCACAATTCTCTGGAACACATAACCTACCACAACCAATACTGGATCGATTATCACCAGAGACGTTGGAATTAGTTGCATCTGAACCGTATGGTCACATTAAAGAAATCGTGAAGCAGGATCAGGTTACACTAACAGTTTAGGAATTTCGTGCATACCTACTCCTATGAATAGCTACGATGGAATCAAACCAAAATCCATATACTCTGATACACAAAGATAAGAATACAGAAGCGCGTATTGGAACACTTCAGACAAGCCACGGGGTAGTGAATACCCCTATTTTTATGCCTGTTGGTACGCGTGGCACTGTGAAAGCGTGTACACCTGAGACGTTAACAGACCATATTCAGGCAGAAATAATCCTCGCAAATACCTACCACCTTTACCTACGTCCAGGACATGAAGTCGTACAAGAAGCAGGTGGTTTGCATAAGTTCATGGGATGGGACAAACCCATTCTAACGGACAGTGGAGGCTTTCAAGTCTTTAGTCTTGGTCCGTTACGGAAGATAACAGAGGAAGGGGTTGAATTTCGTTCACCTATAGACGGTACAGAACGTTTTATTAGTCCAGAACGTTCAATTGAAATACAGAATGCACTCGGTGCTGATATCATCATGATATTTGATGAATGTCCTGCATTACCTAACGAATACGACTATCTCAAGAATTCTATGGAGATGACACTACGTTGGGCAGAACGAAGTAAAAACGCACATCAGAATCCAGATCAGCTGTTATTTGGCATTGTGCAGGGTGGCATGGAACGCGACCTTCGTCAAACAAGTGTTAAAGGGACAGTGTCGATTGACTTCCCGGGTTATGCTATCGGTGGCTTGAGCGTTGGTGAAGAAAAGGATTTGATGTATGAGATGCTGGAATACACCGCACCACTCCTACCAGAAGATAAACCGCGTTACTTGATGGGGGTCGGAACTCCTGAAGATTTGGTGTATGGTGTCCATTGTGGAATTGATATGTTTGACTGTGTGATGCCAACACGGAATGCACGTAATGGCTCACTGTTTACATCTGAAGGTATTGTCAGAATACGTAATTCTAAATATACGCGGGACTTTAGTCCTCTTGATCCAAATTGCACTTGCTATACTTGCCAGAATTTTACGCGTGCTTATCTCCGGCATCTGCATGTTGAAAATGAGATTCTTGGGTCTCAACTCCACACCTTACACAACTTGCATTTTTATCTCAGTCTGATGCGTGGTATTCGACGTGCAGTCTGTGATGGTAGTTTTGCATCCCTGGCATCCGATGAACCGGATATTGGTGCATTGGTAGGGTTAGGACAGACTACCGAAAATATAGATTAGGGTTGATTATGATATGTGTCTATTTAAAATCTGCCTATGTTAGTCATCTGTAGGATTGGTAAGATAAGCAATATCCCACAAAAAAATAGTGCCTTCCCAACCACCACTTGCGAGTATACTCCCATCCTCATTAAAAGCAACAGTCTTGATATCATCCTTATGTGCATTGAATGTTTCGATTATTACCCCAGATGCAATGTGCAAAATATGTACCTTTCTGTTTCTGGTTGAAATTGCCATTAGCGCACCATTCGGACTGAAGACCATCTCATTGATATCATTTCTAGACTTATAAAGTTTGGATTTATGCGTACCTGTGTCCACATTCCACAGGTGAATTGTGTTATCATCATGTAAACTTGCAAGGTTTTTTCCATTCGGACTAAAGGTAATGTGATATACAGATTGTGTCTTTTGCTTGAGTGTATCCATAAGTTCACCAGAAACGGGATCCCATAAATGAATTAACCCGTCAACCGCAGCACTTGCAAGTGTTTCCCCATCGGAACTGAAGGCAACACTTAACACCCGAGATGTATGTTCTTTAAGACTATACAACTGATTCCCTGTTTTCGTATTCCACATACGAACAGTACCGTCGGAGTTTCCACTGACAATTACATCTCCATCAGGACTAAAAGCAACACAATAGAGTGATTCCACTGGCACCTTAATTACTTTGATCTGTTCCCCCGATGTGGTATCCCAGAGACGAAGAGTTGAGTCATTCCCCGCGCTGGCAAGGGTATTGCTATCATTGCTAAAATCAACACCATATACATAACTAAATCTATGTCCAGTGAGAGAATTCTTGTTTTTACCTGATGTAACCTCCCAAAGATGGACCTTGTTATCACTATTTCCGCTTGCCATTGTCTTTCCATCTGGACTAAATGCAAGACTAAAAACGGAACCTATATGTCCAATGTAAGTATGTATGATCTCTCCAGAAGCAGCTCCCCAAATTCGTATTGTTCCATCTTGACCTCCACTCGTTATGCTTCTAAAATCTGGACTAAACGCAACATCATTAATATGTGCATCATGTTCTGTGAAAGTCGTTAACTCTTCACCTTTGGCTACATCCCACGTACGTATGGTATTATCATAACTTCCACTTGCAAGTATATTTCCATCCATACTGAAGGTGACACTATTGACCCAATGGGAATGACCAGTGAGAGTGTTCTTTGTTTCTCCAGTGGTTGTGTCCCATAAGCGGATAGTCGTGTCTGAACCACCACTTGCTAAAGTACTTCCATCCGGATTATAGACTACCGAAATAACAGAACCGATGTGTCCATCAAGTGTCTGTATATGTTCACCTGATACCCAATCCCAAAGACGAATAGTTCCATCTGTGCTACCGCTTGCAAGTGTAAACGTATTGGGTTTGAAAGCAATACTTGGAACAAAACCTTTGTGCCCTTTAAGAGTCATCTTTTTTTGACGAGTAGTTAAGTCCCATAAGAAGATTTTTCCCTCCGTATTGCTGGCTGCGAGAGTGTTTCCATCCGGACTAAAGGCAAGACTTCCAACTTGTAATTTGTGGCCAACGAGTTCTTGTACATGTTCTCCTGTGACAGCATCCCAAAAATGGATTACCCCCGAACTATCACCACTGGCAAGAATGTTCCCATCTGGATTATAGGCAAGGCAGTCAACTCTACCACGGTGTTTAGTAAGGAAATGTACTTCTTCATGGGTTCTTGAATTATATATCCATATACCGATAGAGGTTGCTACCGCTAAACGCATGCCATTAGGAGAATATTCCATATCAGTGATTGTACCTTTCCCTATCCGGGCTATAGCTTTTTCAGGTAAATCCCATTTTGTATATTCTTGGGCATAAGTAATCTGTGTGTATTGAAATATAAAAAAGAATAACAAGTTTAGTGTTGTAATATTGTATAGTTTTTTCATGTTTGTAATTCCTTATTTGATAAGACGATAGAACTGGTATTGGCAATGTATATACCGATTTCCATGCTGACTTGTTGCTAATTTGAATTCTTTTGGAAATATCTTTGAAGGAGTTAAGAGTGAGTAATTATAGTTGAAATATTGTGTATGTTCTTGGTTTTGAATATTAAGTGCTAAAGTGTACCGTAAACTATTACAGTGTGAAAGGAATTAGAATTGAATCGTTTGTGTAACAATTTATCTCATTTATACCATTAATTTCTATTTCAGAGTAGTTAATAAATCTGGTTCTGTTTGGAAACCGAACATACCGTGTGTAGAGTATAACTATCCAACTAAGTATTTGAATACAGCAGACAGGTTGTCATCGGGTGAGTAGAGTTGAGATATGTGCAATTCATTCTCAATGATGATTTGGGGGAGTCGCGCATAAAAAGCGTCAGGTTTCGCAGTTTCAATTATCACATCACCGGGTTGATTTCCAAAGGTAACACTCAGTATATCTTCATAGATAAGACACGTTTGAGCAAGTCTACGTGGGTCATCTGCACTCAAGTAGACCTTATGCGGGTGTTCATCAATCAATTCTCGTATATCGGAGATATTACCCTCTGCGAGGATGCGTCCTTGATGGATCAAGAGAATCGTCTGTGTTATTGCTTCAATTTCATACAGGATATGGCTTGAAACTAACATACTTATTCCTTGCTCCGCAAGTTTGGAGATTAATTCCATGACATGTCGTCTTCCAATTGGATCAAGTCCGGTGAGGGGTTCGTCTAAGAATAGAATTTCAGGTTCATGTACCAACGCTTGTGCCAGTTTAATACGTTGCCGCATCCCTTTGCTGTAGGATCCAATAGGTTTTTCTGCTGCAGGCAACATATCAACGGTTTTAAGCACGTTAGTTGTTTTTTCGTGTGCTTCACCTTTATCATATCCACTTAACGTAGCGAAAAACATTATGAACTCAAAACCCCTCATAAATTGGTATGCAATTTCAATATCTGGACAGTATCCAACACGTCGTGTTAATTCGAAATTGTTCCAAACAGATTCATTCAAGACTGTAATGTTACCTTGATTGGGTTTAAGTTGACCCGTCATTAATTTTAGCAAAGTCGTTTTTCCAGCCCCATTAGGGCCGAGTAAACCCGTGATTCCGGGGTATACTTTTAATGTGACATCATTTACACCCATCACCTCACCATACCATTTGGACAGATTTTCTGCTTGAACTATAACAGAATCATTCATATTGTAATCCTATTTCTACTCTACGATACAGTATTGCCTTCACAGATTTTCATGGTTGCTTCAAGATTTTCAATCCCCGCCGTTGTACCTATAGCAGTAACACAAGCAGCGCCTGATGCTGATGCTAATTGTGCTGTCATTCTAATATCCCACCCTTTGATTGTGCCAGCCAGAAAACCCGCTACGTAAGCGTCCCCTGCACCTGTGGCATCAACAATGTTAACAGAATAGGCAGGAACATAAAACTCTTCATCAGGTGTTGATATAAAACTACCTTCTTTACCCATTTTAATACCGATTGTACCTATCCCATACTCTCTAAGAAATGTTGTTATAGATTTTAGCTCGGAATTCCCTGTTAGGCGTTCTGCTTCTGTCAAACTTGGTAAGAAAATATCAACATACGGAAGGCATGGCTCTAAAGTATCCAGCCATTTTCCTGTCGCATCCCATGCCGTGTCAAGTGATGTAGTGATTCCTAATTCTTTAGCTTTTTTCAGGACATTCGCCATCGGTTTTCCATCAAACTGAGGCATAACAAGTGCACCTGCGACATGCAATATTTTCGTGGTTTTAATCAGATCCCAATTGATGTCATTTTCACTGAATGTGCCGTTAGCACCAATGTAGTGGCAGAAACTCCTCTCTCCATCGGAAGCAATCGCCACAAAAGTAAATGAGGTATTTACGTCAGCATCCCTAATTAGACCAGTTGTGTTTACTTCATTATCGGTAAGAGCGTGTAGAATTATATCGCCAAATTGGTCATTGCCGATCTTTCCGATTACTCCAACGGAAACACCCAGACGGGACAGAGCAATAGCTGTATTATTTGCACAACCACCAGAATGAATTTCTAATTGATCAAATAATTCTAACTTACCTTTCTCAGGAAAACGATCAATTGGTCTACCAAGTACATCAACAACGAAAATACCTAAGGATAACACATCCATATGTTTGCCCCTCAACATATCTACGATAAAATGAGATTACATTTTAGAATTAGGTTCATCAAGATATATTATAACCAATGTTTCATCATTATAGGTAACAATTCTATCTGATATAAGTTGGTCTGTTGGTAAGAATCTGTCCAATTCAGAAGTCCAACCAATTAATTTGTTGTTACTTTTTTCTACGTCCTTTTCAGGCACGTCATCTGAGTTTAGAAGATATTGTAGTAATCCTTCGCTTTGCAATAATTGTGCAAATGATTTTCGGGATCCATTGAGATGTCGGTTTATGGGAAGTTTTGTCAATATCTCACTTGAGGTATCTATTTTTGAGTAATTACTATTCCCGATTTTCATCGTCCCTAAGTACTTACCTTGATTACCTGTTATTATCCATGTGTTTTCAAGTTCCATATTTGACTGTTGTAAATCCATTGGAAATACTGCATGATGTGTATACGTACTTGGACCCCATGGCTCTATCTCAACATCTCTCAGTTGAAAAGATTTACCTTGTAAAAACTTAGATGGTTTTTGAATACCATCAGATTGTAATGGACGAATAAATGTTGTTGGTTTCAAGGGGATAGAGGTTATGTTGTGTGCTGGTGTCCGAAGGGATATAAAACGTTGTAAATTTACCTTATTCAGTTCTGGATAAACAGTTAATATTGAAAAACTGTCCTTTTGTATTTTCTGAGGTATAACAACCTTCGCCACACTGATAGTACAAATAGAAAACAAAACAAAAATAAAACCACCAATCCAATACACACGATTTCTACTTTTAGATGAACCCTGTCGTTTTTTAAGAAAGAACAGACAACCTAAACATAATACGTATATAGGCAATAAAAGTGCCAGTAATTTTACAATGGGTATTTGTGTTGGCATTTTAGACAGGAACAGTTTATGTATTTTATCTTCATGTTGCCGGTAGGGTGTGTATTTATCACTTACATTTTTATGAGATTTACCATAGTTGTTAAGGAACCATACCCAAAAAGCTTCACCATGTTTAGGCATTGAGAACAAATGAGCATTGTAATCAAAAGCAAAGCAGATAATTTGTCCACTACCAAAATTTCGTTTTGCAATGTATATCTTATTATTATTTTCTATGATTGCGTCACACCCAGCTTTAAGTTCAAAACCGATACTATTGAACTTTTTCGTTGAAATTGGCGGATTACTTGAAGCCGATATAGTATTTTCAGTATTAATTTCAAACCGTTGTTTTAAAACGGTTGGTACATTTTCAATTATCTCTTCACGTAGCAACTTCACTGGGAGAATTTCTTCTATGAAACTATCTTTCAGGTAGCGGTAATTGCTACCACCAGAGACAATCAGTGTGCCTCCGTCCTGTATCCACTCAAGTAATGCTGCCTGTTGCTTTTTTGAAAGACGTCTATCAGACAGTGATATTTCACGTAAAACTAATACATCAATAGTGCTATAACCTATCCATGCCGATGGCATTTCATTTGTATTCTGAATGTATTGTACATGAACACGGGTCTCACCATCATCCAATTGTTTTTGGTCAATTAATCTCTTTAATTTGTCTTCATTAGGAGTTAATGCCAGCAATAAATAGTCTTTGTTTTCAATAGGGGATGTTGGGAAAAAATCTCTTGTAATAAGTGGTTTGGAAATTTTCTCAATATCCAGACCTTCTCCTGTTCGTACCACTTGTATTGATAGTTTGACAGGAGTTACAGGAATAAAGATATAGAGTCGCACATTTTTACGATCCGTTTTTCTCAGTTGTATTGGTGTTGCATACCTAAATAATGTATCATCAGATATCAAGTTCTTGACTTCAACAATAATTTCACCAGAAAAAACTTTAAGTTCATTCTGGCTATGCACATGAACACTGAAAGGAACCCATTCTCCTGTTTTATACTTATCATTGTGCCCTAATGTGATATCCTCAATATCTACAGAACATAAAGCACATGTAGTCGTAAAAAACAGGATAGAGTATGTTAGGATTTGCCGCATTACATCTCCAGAATTTATTAAGAATGTTCTGGATTCTCTGTACTATCAGATGAGTTGTGCCGGATTATGTGAAAGTTGTGTCTCAGTAGCACCTTCAAAAGCATGTGTACTAAATACACCATTTCCTAACATGATCATGGATGCTACACCACCAACTTCCTCAATTTGCCTTATGGTATTTATGACGCGTTCATCGCTTAATAAGCCACTTTCTACTGAAAACCGTTTTGATACAGCAAAACATGATGTGAGTAACTCTGTATCAGTCTTTGTATGTGTCAGTTTTTGTAAGGTAGTTAATGCAGTGTCAGCGGCATTGTTAATCCGAACTGTTTGCATGGGATTTCTAAGAACTTCACTGGTGCGGATAGGTCCAAAATACCTATAATAGATGGGTCGGTTAGCAATCGGTAATTTGTCGGCTACTAATGGTGCCCCCTCCTTCAATTTAACGAGACATCCACCATGGTATTGAGAGCAGACATCTCCCAATCCAGTCCTATTTTCTACTTCGGCTATATGGGTAATCATTGCCAATTCTTGATTTGTTTTACCTAACTCATGAAATCTATTTATGGCATACGCTGTTGCCAAGGATGCCGCTCCACTAAGACCAAAACCACAACCCAAAGGAAGTGAAGTTGTAATATCAACCTTTATACCATCTGGAACAGGACTTAATCTATTAATGACTGCTTGCACAGTAGGAAAGTTAATTTTTTCTCCATTAAACAGTATCTTTGTACTGTCATCTTTTGATACAGTGACTTCTACTCCATCTTTTACTGTAAAACCCATACCCAGAGAATGCATACGTGCTGGATCAGTGTGTGGTATAATTTTGAATATGCACGATATATTCCCTGGGGCAAAAGCACTTGCCATACCACTCCTTTCTTCAATATGGTATTGGATAGTAGTTTTTATAATCTATACAGACTATAAACTTTTGTTATTCTTATGCTGTATTATTGTTCCTTGGATGAAATGCGTCTTCACAATACTTCCCATTGTCAATCTTTGCGGCTTGACCTCTTCCAGAAACGGCACATCTTGTCCCATCTAATCGTGGTATAACGTATTGCTGAAACCATGTTCCCATTTGTTGACGTAAATCCTTAATCAAGGCTTTTCTTGATTTTTCGTCAATTAGATTCTTTCGTTCTGTGGGGTCATCTACTAAATCATATAGTTCATGAGGACCATAAGGATAGCGATGCACATATTTCCATTCTTGGGTACGGATCATACGAACGGGACCGTACTCATCGAAAACAACAATCCTCTCTTTAGCATCGTTAGTCTTGCCAGACAAAGCAGGAACAAAACTCTCACCCGGGGACGAATCATCGTTCGAATCTGGTAAATCAAGGTAATCGAGAAGTGTAGGCATAAAATCGTACTGGCTCACCATAGCCTCATTGACCTGTCCTTCAGGAATTCTCCCAAGATGACTCATTATAAACGGCACTTTAACAGAATTTTCGTACATATTTAGTGGAAATGTCCCGTTTCCTTTATGCCAAAATCCATTGTGTCCACACGAATAACCGTTATCACTACTAAACACAACAAGTGTATTCTCTCGGATATTATGCTGGTCAAGTCGTTCTAAAATCCGTCCGATGTTTAAATCGAGAGCCGTAATTGCAGCAAAATAACCTTTAAGTGACTCACGATTACCCATGTGCGGATTTGTTCCTCCTGATGCCCACGGATGAAGTGCTTCTTGTGGACATGTCTCAAATATGCAACCAGCATAAGAATCTACTATATCTTGTGGATGTCCTTTAAACGGTGTATGTGGAGCATTATAGTTTACACTTAGGTAGAATGGTCCATCTTGATTTGTGGAAATAAAATCTAAGGCATCATCAGTGATAACGTCAGTGAGGTAGCCTTCTTGTTGCTCTATCTTTCCATCCCGAATCATTTTGGCGTTATTATACTTACTACCACCAGTAGGCATTGCGAACCAATGACTGAATCCATGTTGGGGTGTGAGACTATCTCCCAGATGCCACTTGCCACTCAAACCTACTGTGTAGCCATTTTCTGCTAAAACATCAGTATAGCAGGTCAAACCTTCAAGATAGCGTTCCTGATTTGGAGGCATACTACCGGTTTTTATAAAGTCGTGAACCCCATGTCCAGACGGAATTCTACCTGTCATTAAACTTGCTCGTGCCGGTGAGCAAACTGGACTTGTACAAAAGAAATTAGAAAAACGTGTCCCTTCTGAAGCAAGTTGATCAATAAATGGTGTCCTTATTTCATCATTTCCACAGCAACCGGCAGCCCAAGGTCCCTGATCATCTGTTAAAATAAATATTATATTTGTCGGTTTATTCACTTTTACCTCTACATTATCACCAATTAGTACGCTTGGAGCAACTGCTACAGCAATAGTACTCGATCCTACATTCTTTATAAATGTCCGACGTGTGATATTTGAGTAGTGTTTTCTCTCTTGATTTGACACATCTTAGTCCTCTTGATAGGAACATCTAATTCAATCGAATTAAGATCTTACACATTCTGTCTCGGAGGAGCATATCTTGGATGGAAAGAATCCTCTCCAAATCGTCCATCACCAAGTTTGGCTGCTTGTCCACCTCCTGTTACTGCACATCTGGCACCATCTAATTCTGGAACAACATACCGCTCAAACCATGCCCCCATCTGTTGCCGCATATCACTAATTAAGGCATGATGAGACTTATCATCTATGAGATTCTTGCGTTCACGCGGGTCATTCACTAAGTCATACAGTTCATGTGGTCCGTATGCATATCGGTGGACATATTTCCACTCTTGTGTTCGGATCATACGAACGGGACCATATTCATCAAAAACCACAATTTCATCTTTCGCATCGTTCGTTTCACCCGTTAACGCGGAGACAAAACTTTTCCCTGGTGACATATCATCATTTGGATCAGGTAATCCCAGATAATCAAGGAGTGTCGGCATAAAATCGTATTGACTCACCATCGCTTCGTTTACATGTCCTTCTGGAATTCTTCCAGGATGGCTAATCACAAATGGAACTTTAACAGAATTTTCATACATATTTAGTGGAAATGTGCCATTTCCTTTATGCCAAAATCCGTTATGTCCACACGAATAACCGTTATCGCTACTGAAGATAATTAGCGTGTTATCCCGAATCCCCAACTCAGTGAGTCTGTCCAATATACGTCCAACATTTAGGTCAAGTGCTGTTATTGCGGCGAAATAACCTTTGAGTGATTCACGATTACCCATGTGGGCGGCAGCTCCTTGAATTGCCCAAGGGTGTAATGCTTCCTGTGGACAGGTCTTAAAGGGACAATCGTCATAAGAATCCACAATATCTTGTGGGTGACCTGTAAACGGTGTATGTGGAGCATTATAATTAACACTTAAATAGAATGGTCCTTCACTATTGGCGGAGATAAAACCTAACGCATCATCTGTTATGACATCTGTGAGATACCCAGGTTGCATTTCAACTTCTCCATCCCGAATCATATCTGCATCATTATATTTACTTCCACCAGTGAGTAAAGTAAACCAATGACTAAATCCATGCTGTGGCGTCAAACTATCCCCAAGATGCCATTTACCACTTAACCCGACAGTATAGTTATTATCGGCAAGTACATCGGAATAACAGGTCAATCCTTCCAAATATCTTGCTGGGTCAGGGGGCATATTTCCATCACGTATCCAGTCGTGTACCCCGTGTGCTGAGGGAATACGTCCTGTCATGAGACTTGCACGTGCTGGAGAGCATACAGGACTGGTACAGAAGAAATTGGGAAAATACATACCTTCTGATGCTAATTGGTCAATATATGGGGTACGCACCTCATCGTTTCCGCTGCAACCCATTGCCCATGGACCTTGATCGTCTGTTAAAACAAAAATGACATTTGGTTGGTTATCCATTATTAATCCTCCATAATAGGTGATAAAGTTTATTATCTTCTCTGTTATGACTTTTCAGTTGTCGTTCCTTGTTTTTGTAATTCTTCAAGGAGCCAAGCAATGTCTCGGTAGCACTTATCAAACGAATCTGATCGACGTGCTTGTTCGATGTCAAAGAGGGCAGCAAGCGCAGGTTGGTCAAGGGTTTCACGATATTTTCTATTATTCTCCATTTGCTTGCTTAACCACTCCTTTGCCCCACGTATATTCTCCGGACTACTTGGCGGGTTAATGTCATCTTTTAAACCTCTCTTGCCACGAAGCGATTCAGCAGCGGCAAGAAACCAAGACTCAAATTCTTGCTTAGCAAGAACAACGGCAATCGGTATATTACGAAAAATTGGTGAAATCCGATTTAGTAAAGTCGGTGCCAAATCTGCCGGACAGTCATCATCACTGTCAAGAATAATGAGTATAGTACCTTGTTTGCTTATACTCCGAATTGCTATGCCAACTGCATGTTCAAGTTCACCTGTCTTAAAGACCTTATTTCTGGGAAATCTGATGGGAGTAGAAATGACAGGAACGAGTTCAGGACAATGGATTGCTGCTACGCGTCGAATCAATATTGGCACGGCTTTTACTTCCCCTTTTCCCTCAACAACACATCCTATTTTAACCTCATTCAAGTGTTCCCTCTTTTTCGTCAGTATCTCTCTTGATGTAATCAAAAAGGTTAAGCTGTTCCACTTTCGGACCATAACCTTTAGGTAACTGAGTAGGATCGGGTGTAAATTGATCGAGACGTAGTAATTCACCGGCTGTACACAAGTTGTCCCCCATTATAGATCTTCCTACTTTATCTACAGGTGCGATTAATGTATTACCATCCTGTGCTTCAACTGCAAGAATTGAGTCCACATCCAAGTGTTTGTCATCAAGCAGATCTGGACTGTGGCTTGTTATTAAGACCTGTCTTTTGTAAGCAGCATCCCGAAGTGCATCAAGTAATACCCCTGATGCAGCGGGATGAAGGGCGATTTCTGGTTCTTCAATTCCTACGAGTGGTACACTATTTTGTGTGCCTTGATCTCCTTGAAAAAGTGCTACCAAAATTCCCAGCACACGGAGTGTCCCATCAGACATGTTATTTGCAAGAAATCTCCAAGTGTGTTTGTCACCAGCAACATCCTGTCTGAATTCCAATGTTTCTTTCGGTCCAAATACTTTGACATTTACCTTATGTATACCAGGAACAACTGCTGCAAGATATTCCTCAATGTTTTCCTTCACTGCAGGTGAAAGCTGAGAAAAAATACTCGTTATGTTGCCACCGTCACGTGTAAGTACAGCGCGAGGATCCGGTGTTTGTAGGTCTCGGATTTTATCAGGGTTAAGATTATAAAATCCCATTCGAGAAAATGTATCGTAAATAGGGCGAAATTCAGGTAAACCTGAAGCATTTAACAGATAAAGACGATCCGCCGCAGCCGCAGGTGGAACATTTAAATTTGTGTCAATCACAGCACCTTCATCTATATGGAAGTATATATTAGGTGTAAGATGATTGCCATTATACAGTCTACACACCTCTGTCTGAACCCTATATTCAACGTTTTTATCACGTGTACGGTCATCTCGTTTACAAGCACCGATGCGGAAGGCATAGTATCCAGTTAAACCATCAGGAATAGCAAATTCAAACCCTATACTAAAATGGTTTGGGTGTCCTCGGGAACGACGACGAACATCGTTGATACCTCCACGATCGCGTATTGCGTGTTCTAAGGAGTAATTCAATGCATCAGCAACAAACCGCAATGCATCAAGAAAGTTGCTTTTACCCGAACCGTTTCGACCTACGAGGAACGTCAAAGGCTGCAAATGTATATCACATGCAGCGATACTCTTATAGTTTTTTAGAATGACTCTCTTAATGAACGTTGAATCTTTCATTCAGCATTAGACCTTGTTTTGAATTATACCCTTGTTTACCGTACATATTCCTCCCCACGGTGTTCAGCGATCCAAGTCTTCAGTGGTACATCAACATCTGTGGGTTGCCACCAACCTTTAATATCCACACCATCTCCTAACAACTGTCGTCTTATCGGATCACACTTGTCCAAGATTTCTGGTGGCATCAGATTGTAATCCAAACCACGTAACCATCGATAACTATACCCTATAAAGAAGACTTTACGTATAACATCAGAGAAATTCCACCCCCTTGAATGCCACATCCTTCTATCAAAAAGCACTGCTGTACCACGTTTGACAAGAAGGTCTATAGCACCTTCTGGATCAGAATCAGGATCATCTCGTGGGGGTAAAGAATCAAGTTTGTGGCTCCCAGGAATGAGCCGCATAGCTCCGTTATCGCGATGCGTAACATCAGTTAACCAGTAGCTGACCTTTAATGAGAGTCGCGGATGCGGTCTTTCCATCTCTGGAACAGGTCTGCCACCATCTTGATGCCAATGTGCTGCTTTTTCAACACGTTGAGTTTCAGGGGGTTCAGGTGGATACATGATAAGGTGTGAAATATACAGTTGAATATTCCAACCCAAAATATCCCATAGCAGCGGAAATACCTTTTTATTATCAAGCAATTCCAATAATATGTCGTCATCAATGATAGTGCGGAACTTTGATAACAACTTATGTGATGCTAAACCTGTTTTTTCACGTTCCTCAGCATCAAGACGGTCAGCTACCACCTCTAATGCTTCAACCATATCTTGACTGATTGCATCCTCAACAATAAGGTATCCATTATCATTGAAGGCTTTTAGTTGTTCAGTGGTAGCACAATATTCAAGCCAACTTGTATCCATTATAACATCCGAGAAAAGTCTAATTTATTCTTCAACTCTTTCGATTATCTCACCAGTTTGTCGATCTCTATAGATACGTTTCATTCTACCGTCAGGCATTCGTTCATCTTTAAGATGTGCAAGTCGCTCATCAGCATCTGTTCTACTTACATGCATGTCCGCAGTTTCTGATGATCCGCGCCAATCTTCAATTTCAACAGTCTCCCACTTTTTAGACTTAGCGGATTTATAACATGCATCAATGATTGCATTAACTACATACCCATCATAAAAGGTTTCAAGTGGTTCGCGTTCTTCATCAATTGCATTGAACATATCCAGGAACATATCACGGTAGCCAAGTTCCGCGACTTCATCACCAACAGGAAATAACCAACCTGTGTCACTTTCTGCTTTTTCAGCGACATAGCCTCCTTGACCAACAGCAGAAAACATTTCAAAACCGGTACGTAGCCAGTGATTGAGCCAAATAGTTCCTTCACTACCAGACACCTCATCTCGCAAATCCATTCCACCTCGAAATGCCCAACCGACTTCAAACTGTCCCATTGCTCCACTTTCAAAACGTATAAGGGCAATTCCGTGATCTTCAGCATCTATTGGATGGACAAGTGTATCCGCCCAACACATTACCTCAAGTGGTTTATTATCTTTCCCAACGAAATTCCTGATAATCTCAATACAATGACAACCCATATCAACGATTGCGCCACCACCTGCTTGTTCCAAATCCCAAAACCAATCACTATGTGGACCTGGGTGTGTTTCGCGAGACCGTACCCATAGGATTTTACCTAATGCACCGTTTTGAACTGATTCTAAAGCCTTCAACGTCTTCGGAGGATAAACCAAATCCTCAAGATAACCACCAAACACACCTGCGGTTTCAACAATATCAAGCATTGCTTTTGCTTCTTCACCAGTTCTTCCGAGTGGCTTAGTACATAGGATCGCTTTTCCTGCTTTTGCTGAAAGCTCTACTGCCTTCAGGTGTAAATTGTTCGGTAATCCAATAACAACAACATCTGTATCTGGATGATTTATAGCTTCCTCCAAATTGGTCGTTGCGTGTGGTATATTCCATTCTTCAGCAAATGCAGTTGCCCGTTCTTCGCGTCGAGAGTAGACAGAATGCACTCTATCTGCACCTCGTTGGTTGTGCATGGTCATTGTATAAAACATACCAATGAGCCCAGATCCGAGCATTGTAACCTTATGATTTTTCTGTTCTGACATTCATATCTCCATGATATACTGATTTTCTAACAGGTTTGTAATTGACATCTTACAATCTTATTTAACTTTATAAGCTGAAATCACACCCCAATCATCCACTGTCCAACAATGGTTTTTATCTGTGGCATGCACACCTTTAAGAGTTCCACTCCCACCTGCTTTTGAAGCATTCCATGTTTTTCCACCATCCGTGGTATGTAATACAGCACTATAATCACCAACTGCCCAACCTACCATGTTATCAATAAAGAAAATATCATGTAAATTATCAATAGAATTGGTTTCTTGTTGTTTCCATGTAACGCCATCGTTGGTGTGCAGAATTAACCCTTCCTGCCCACAAATCCAACCGGTCTTTTCATCAAAGAAGTGAATACCGAATAAATTATTATCGAATCCTGCTTCCCGTTTCTCCCATGATTCACCACCGTCTGTGGTATGTAGAAGAGTGCCGAAAGATCCGATAATCCACCCCTCACTGGATGAAACAAACCATATATTTTCAAGATTGTTCCGAGTTTCTCCAACGCGCGCCCGTTCTGAACTCCCGATCCAGGTTTCACCACCATCCGTTGTTTTGAGTATCGTATTTTCTGATCCTGCAATAAAACCTGTTGTATCACTTATCATCTGAATTCCTAATAACCTTGCCCGAATTGGTCGAGGATTATTATTTTGTCCACTACTCTCATTTCTCGCAATTTTACGATTCCAAGTTACACCACCATCCTCAGTATGTAATATCGTTCCCCTATCTCCTGTGATAAACCCTATTTTATCATTTACAAAGTAGATATTATTAAGTGTCGGTGGACCTCCACGACCAAATCCTCCAGGTCTTTGTCGAGTTCCAGCCCCTGGTGGTTGCATATTTACATCTTTTTTCGTCCAGTTCTTTCCACCATCTGTTGTCACAAGCATTAAACCACCATTACCTACCACCAAGCCCTTCTGATTATCCGTAAAATAGACATCCTGCAACATACCTTCGATTCCGTCCCCGCGGAGGATATCATCTTCTCGAAGTACTGTCCACTTTGCATCTGCTATCGTAAGTGTAAAAAAAGCTACGATGGCTATCAATACTATGAAAAAAGTGATATTCGTTCTGAACATAGAATTCTCCTTATTAATAGTAGGTCGTCTTCGTATGTGTTAATTCTAACCCTAATTTTTTTGAAATTCTTCATAAATTTGTCGTGCTTTACTATCAACATCCTGAAGATAATTCCGCCCAATATACTCAATATAGGATTGAGTTAATTCTCCACTTGCTTCACCAAATGCCTTAGCATATTTACGACACATATCCTTATCAGGTCCAGAAGCATATGCCTTCGTTTTTGCATCTGTACCAGATTTCCTAACTTCAACAAACATGTCACCAAAGATAAGATAACTGCCATCCCCTACAAATTGCACATTCTCAAGAGACGTAAAATCAAGGTCGGGGAGTGTTTCTGATAGAATTCGTCGTACTTGATCTATATCAATTTTCCCTTCTCTTAAAGCAATTGCTAGTCCTAAAAAAAATAGATCGTTTTTATCCCGTTTAGTCTCACCTTCTATCTTCGCACTTCTTAGTTTTTCTGGATTCGGTTCAGACTCGTTGTAATAGGTAATATCTTCTCTCACATCACAAGTTGCCGTGATTCGACTTTCATTGAAAACAGTTTCAAGATAATCTGACAATGGAATGTCCAATTTCTTACAATGAGCAGCAAGAGCAGTAACCAATACCATAGATTCCCCAGCAGATTTCTCCCGCATAGCAATAGCAGACCGTCCACCTTGACTACGTATCAATTCTTCAGGACCAGTTATCATACCACCACTCTCTTCCCCAGCAAATACCAAACGCGGTTGCATCCCCAGATTCACGGTTTTACCATAAACATCCTGAACAACAACAGGTTCATTTGGCTTTTCAGCAAGTTGTCGTTCTATCTTTTTCATCACTGAAGCGATTTCCTTGAAACCTACTGGAACATTGATTACATTGACATCGTTAGTAGATCCCCACTGGTCCCAAGCAAGTGCCGAGGGTGTGGTCTTTATCATAAATCGTGGATATTTTTCCCATAAACCCGCTGTAATAAGCTGTTTTCTATGGAAATCCATTAACATGAGAAACGCCTGATTTGGGGTATAGACTGTCAAGAGTCGTTCTTCATCAAGGATTAGATATGTGATACCAAGTTGTTCTAACAGCTCTGCCCGCGAGATACCCTCTATCTCACATACAATTAGCCGATCTCCATCTGGATCAGTCGTTTCAATTATTGTTCCTATAGGTTGGTCTTTTAGTTTCGATGCATATTCAGCAGATTTGACTACATCAATAATACTAAAATCACACCCAAGATCATAGAATTCAGTATTACCAGTATTTGGATTTCTATCCAGTTTTCCAATGTTATGATATAACGGGTCCGGTTCAACATGTAACCAACGAACAGAATCCGCAATCCCTAACCGCTCAAAGATAGAACGCATAGGACGGTACATACACCCCCCGACACAATCGACGACAATGGATGGTTTTACCTCACGAATCAGCTTAAGGTTGGCATCCGTTGCTACACCACTTTTTAGGTAACCAACATAGATATGTATGCCATCATGGAGTTCGTCTAACCTTTCATAATCAATGTTTTCGTGGTTAACCGCACTAAATTCAATTGTATACCCTTTGGTTTCAGCAGTTTTTAGTATTTCTTCAATTTTTTTAACAAACCGCATAGACTCTTCTGGTAAGTATTGGCTTCCTTGATTGTTTAAATCTTTGGTTGCATTTTTTGTGCTGACAGAATGGCTTGAGGTTACATGTTCCCCACCATCCAAATCTAAAATAAAAATGAGAAACGATGCCATCCAAATCGGCAGTGTGCCAAACCCTTTGGGAACATAAGTCTTTATATTGTTTGCCGCTTGGATACGAGAGATGAATTCTACGTATTTCTGTGAGTTATAACGCACCTCACATCCAGCAAGTTTTTCTACTGGCTTCCCTTCTAACAATTCTTTAGCTACAAGGCTTTTACCAAGCGTTGCTAAAATAACCCCAATCTGATTTATTGGAAACCTTGTATCCCAAGGATAAAGGATATTCTGCGGTCCTCGAATACCAGCTGTTGATACCTGCGCTTCCTTTGCATAATTTTTATACCAATCCCATAACTTCAAACGATTAACTACTTCCTTATTGAGTTTGAAACCAAACGCATCAGGTTCATCTTGAGGGAAAAGGGGTTCTTTGATGTCTTCTGGTGTGTTTTGTTCAACAACAGCAAATAGTTGCTTTTCTGTTCGGTTCCGTTTCTCAAGATAAGCTGTATCTACAGCAATAACCATCTCCACTCTCCAATACTTTTTGATATTATACCATAGACTTTCAATTTGTGATATGTTAATTCATTGAAGACCTTTGTTAATAAGATTAAGAAATCTCTTAGATAAGAATAAGTCTTCAAATTCTTTCTTATAGTAATATATTTGCATTAAATAAAATCTTATGTTAAACTATATTTCACGTTTCTCATTAATTCAACTCTTGTATTTATAACGCAAATTGATATTGTAGATATACAGATTCAATTTACGACTGTTGGAGCGGGAAGCAGAATCATTTTATTTTACAAGAGTAAAGTATAAATAATAATAATAATGTGGAAGACGTAACATGAATTTTTTGTATCAAAATCATTAAGGTTTTGCATTCCTTAATCTTCAATTACATACATGAAAGGAATTACAACATGAGTGACGAAGTCATTTCGCGTATAAAGCAACGCCGTCGTGAGCTAAAAATGACACAAACAGAATTGGCAAAAGCAGCGAATTTAACTCCTGCAGCTATTTCTCAGTTTGAGTCAGGAACTCGTAAACCTTCTTTTAATACACTTTCAAGTTTATCCGATGCATTGAAGGTTACAACAGATTTCCTGCTTGGAAAGAAAGAGCGGGGTTATGACGACTTATTGGCTGATCCAAAGGTTAACTTGATGTTCAGAGGGATGATGGAATTTACAGAAAAAGATAAAGACACACTTTATGAATTCTATGCATTTCTTAAGTCAAAAGCAGAATCCGTACCAGGTGAAGGTTCTGAGGATGCTGAGTAGTCGATTCAAATATACGAAGGGTAGCCCTGCGGCTAAAGCGTAGGGCTACCCTTCGCGATTTAAAAATCAAGATTTTTCAATTGACCCAGATGTATCGCAGAATTACTCGGTATTGTAATTTTGGAGCGGGAACTTCCTGATAATTGTGATGGTTGTTTGATGCGTGTTGGGAATGCATCCGGTAAAAGCATATCTTCAAAGTGAAAAAAGAGCGAATCAATTTGCAGTTGAATTGTTGATGCCTACTCCCATCTTTTTAACAGACTCAGCCTCACTTTTACACCGACCATATAGTGATCATTCGGCAGGTAAAAACGACAAGATTATTAAACATTCACGGCGAATTCCAGATACAAAGCAAGTAATCACCTTTCTACGTCTCCCCACTAAATTTTGCTAATATTTATCTCCATCACAGATTCAACGATAAATCAACATATATACTCGGTTCGATGTAACCTTGTGTGTAATTAAGTAAAAACTAACCTACATGAAAAGATAGTGCTAAAGCGCGATTTATTTTCTACCACCATTATCCTTTTATTTCCTCTAAAAACGCTTCAGCAGTGAGAATCGACACTCCTAACTCAACCGCCTTATCATATTTAGATCCTGCCCCTTCACCGGCAATGAGATAATCTGTCTTTCCTGTCACACTGGATGTAACCTTCCCACCGCGTGTCTTAATCTGTGTTGATGCTTCCGTTCGTGTCATATCTGTAAGGCTACCAGTAACGACGAATGTTTTTCCAGTAAAAAAACTGTCTTCAATCATCTGCGGTTTCTTGGCAACTTCTTCTGTAAAACATCGTAAACCAGCGGCTTTTAATTTTTCAATCAATTGATGGTTTTGCTTGAAGAAACTCGAAATACTCTCAGCAATTTGTGGACCAATACCCGGAATTGCTTCAATCGCATTTGCATCAGCTTGACTCAGAGCATCTATTGATAAAAAGTGATCGATTAAGAGTTCCGCTACAGTATCTCCGACATGAAAAATGCTTAATCCAACCAATACCTTTGCTGCGGATGCATCTTTGCTATGCTCAATTTGATGCATAAGGTTGCCTGTAAGCCCCGGTCCCATTCGATCCAATTTACCCACTTCTTCTGCCTTTAAAGTGTAGAGGTCTGCGACATCCCGAACAAGTTCATTATCTACTAATTGATTTACTGTTGCAGGACCGAGTCCTTCAATTTCAAGTGCGTTACGAGAAGCATAATGCTCTATCCTCCGTTTTAATTGTGCAGAACATCCAGCATTTACACACCTAACTGCAACTTCAGTCTCAGAACGTTGCACAGGCGTGCTACACGTTGGACACAAATCAGGGAATTGAAAAGCGATCTCATTCCCTTTGCGTTTTTCTTTCAACACATCGTTAATTTTAGGAATAACATCTCCTGCACGCTCAAGAACAACTGTATCTCCAATGCGAATATCTTTAGCAACAATTTCCTGTTCGTTATGGAGTGTAGAGTGGGTAATAGTCGCACCAGCAAGTTTTACTGGTGCTAAAATTGCTACTGGTGTTAAGACTCCTGTACGACCTACTTGGACTTCTATTTTCTCAATTGTTGTTGTAGACCTATGAGAAGGGAATTTGTATGAAGTAGCCCAACGAGGACTTTTAGCAGTTGATCCAAGTTCATTCTGTTGTGATAGATCATTAACCTTAACAACGATTCCATCAACTTCATAAGGTATATCCTCACGATTTGCCACCCATTCATCGTAATATGTTACAACATCTTCAAGGGAATCATGTACTTGTGTATAAGGATTACATTTGAAACCAAGAGATTTAATTTTCTCGAGTGCATCACTATGGGTCGTAAATTCGTAGCCTTCTACATAATTGAGAGAATAAACAAATATATCTAAAGGTCTATTGGCAGTAACAGAAGTACTTTGGGTACGGACAGACCCGGCAGCAGCATTTCTGGGATTAGCAAAAGGTGTCTCCTTTTGTTCTTCACGCTGCACATTAATTTCATCAAGTAAATGTTTCGGTATAAATACCTCGCCGCGCACTTCTAAGACTGGTGGAATAGTATTGGTGTCTGTTTCTGTAAGCCGTAAAGGAACAGCACGAATGGTTCGCAAATTACCAGATACATCCTCACCGAACTCACCATCTCCTCGAGTAAGACCTCGACTGAAAACACCATCCTCATAAAGCAGGGACACCCCCAATCCATCTATCTTTAATTCTGCCACATATTCAACCGGGGCGTCTTCTAATAATCTACTTACTCTGTCACCAAATGCCAGCAACTCCTCTTTACCAAAACAGTTATCCAGGCTTAACATTGGACTACGGTGAGGAATACGCGAACCTAATGATACACTTCCCCCAACACGCTGTGTTGGGGAATCTGAGGGAATCTCATCTGGGGAGGATTTTTCGAGTTCCTCAAGTTGACGCATGAGTTTATCAAACTCAGCATCGGAAATCTCAGGTTGGTCATCAACATAGTATTTACGCTCATGGTGACGTATGAGTTCTCTAAGGCTATTTATATCTGTATTCATTTCTTTGCTAAATCTGTATTTATCTTGATATTATATTCAATTTAAACGAATCAATTTATATATGATTACATAAAAAAAGACGGAGAAACTCCGCCTTAATATGACTATAATATGTTGGACGACATGATCTTGCCGTGGACTATTTACCTCACAAAGTGTGATTAGATAAATTGTCTGCAAGGGTTAATCGTCTTTGACGTGTAAACGTTCGGGGGCGGGTGTATCCTTCACCAGTTGGTCCGGCGATAGTCATAGCCAAAAATCCTTCACCTTCTAATCCACAAGATGCATACGAAGGTGCATTGACAACTACAACGGTACAATTCATTGCTTTAGTATATTGTGTGATTCGTGCTGTATTATTGGTATGAATCATGGCAGTATGTCCTCTTCCACCGTCGGCTGCAACAGCACCTTTGAGGGCTTCATCAAAATCCATCACACGAACTACTGGCAGAATTGGCATAAGGTATTCATTGATGACAAATCCATGGTCAGCCGGAACTTCAACTACAATTGCAACGGTATTCGCTGGGGCAGTAATCCCTGCAGCATCTAAGATGGTCTTCGCGTCTTTACCAATGTATTCTTTATTTGATTCACCATTCTCTGTGACAACAGCTTCAAGTGCTTCACGTTGGCTTTCACCAAGAAGGTGTCCACCATTTTGTGTTAATTCTCGGATTGCATCATCCGCAACGGATTCAACAACAAAAAGTGCTTTTTCACCTATACACAACAAGTTATTATCAAAGCTTGTTCCTGAAATAACATGTCTTGATGCCTTTGGAATATCAGCAGTTTCATCAATAATTGCTGGAGGATTACCTGGTCCAGCTGCGATTGCTTTTTTACCACTCGATAACGCAGCTTTTACAACACTCCTACCCCCAGTTGCAACAACCATAGCAATGTCATCATGATCCATAATCTCTTTGGCTGTTCGCAATGTAGCATTAGCAACGGATGTAAGTAGATTTGCAGGTCCGCCAGTTTTCACAATCGCTTCATTTATTACGTGCATTGTCTCTTCAGTACATTCACGTGCGTTTGGGTGAGGACTAAATATCACAGCATTACCTGCAGCAATCATAATTATCGCATGATTTATTACGGTTGATGTAGGGTTTGTTGTGGGTGTAATCGAATTTATAATTCCATAGGGAACATATTCTATCAGGAGTGTACCGTTATCACCAGAGATAGACTCTGAAATAAGATCCTCCATACCAGGTGATAGATTAACCGCACCTTCATTTTTCATCACTTTATGCTCAGGATTTCCCATTTTTGTTTCTTGAACAGCTAAATCTGCCAGTCTCTTTGCATTTTCAAGCGAGGCTTTTTTCATAGCTTCAATTATTTCGCGTCGTTTGGCAAATCCGAGTTTAATGAGATCATTTTGTGCGGTTTTGGCAGCCGCAATTGCCTCCTCAACAGTATTAAAAACCCCTGAACGGGATGATGAAGTTGTGACTGTTGGAGAAGGTGTAGGGACAGTTTTGTTTTGTTGCAGTGTAGTTAGGACTTGGGAAACAATTTGTTCAATTTGTTTCTCATCAATTTGCGCCATTCAGTCCTCCAATAATTCAAATCAGGTAGATATAAACTGAAAACGAAGAAACCAGTAAACCTTGTAAGAGCCACACCGATTCTTAACAAGAATTCAATAAGAAATTTCTGTGTTAGTATCGGTTCATTTAAAATATAGTAAATAGTTTTGAGGGATTCAATAGAACAGACATTTGTGATGTCGATGAATCCTACTAAACTTTATCATGCTCACTATTAGACGCTGGTACAAGTCACACTGATCCTAACGCATACAACGGATTAGGCATCCGAATCATCGGAAGCTGCACCAAGAATTGCTTCGACATCGGAATGTGGACGAGGAATAACATGTACCGATACCAATTCACCAACTGCTTTGGCTGCTTCAGCACCAGCATCTGTTGCTGCTTGTACAGCACCTACATCGCCGCGAACCATGACCGTGACAAAACCCCCACCGACCTGTTCTTTTCCAATTAATTTCACATTCGCGGCTTTCACCATTGTGTCAGCTGCTTCAACAGCACCAACTAATCCTCGAGTTTCAACCATTCCTAATGCTTCATTGCTCATATCATATGCTCCTTATCTGTTCTATATATGTAAAATACGACGGACTGATTACTCTCAATAATACTTGTAAGGTGATAATGAAAATGCAGTCCTTTAATCATTACGAACTGATTTATATGATACTATAAATGCGTGTTTTCTGCAAATCAATTTTCAAGTAATAACTATGATTTCACCTTATACAATATGGATAGGTATAGCTTAGTTATTTCAAACTTAATCTTGACTTTTAATAGGATATTTGATAAAATATCTTGTAGACTAAATAACAATCAGTCAGCAAACTTTCTTAATTAATAGAATCTGAAAACACTTCATCGTCCATACACTGTTTTTGTGTTGGATTTCCAGTTGTACTTGAAAATAATATACCCTTGGACGGTTCAGATTCTGAACGAAGGAGACTACATGTTGGATAAGAAAATGGAGGCGAAACAGGTTGCGGGTGTTAGAAAAACCCTGTCTGAAGTTCCCGCTCCCTCCGAGTATTCCCCTGTAACAGAATCAATTGAACGGGCAACAGAATTAGGGGAAGATGGAATAGCATCAGCGTTAAAGAATTTTAGTTCTATGCCGCAATCCACGAATGTATTCGCTAATCCTGTTTTACACAAGACTGGCGTAAACTGTGGAGACACACAAATAACACTCAATATCAGAAGTTTTGGAATTCGCGGAATTGTAACTGAAAGCGAAATAATAGCAAATCAACTTTCACCCGCTTTTGTTATCTTTGCCGGTCTCTTTGGCAGAAAACCTATACAATCTGATGAATTAGATGAAGAAGCTATCCTTTCAGAAATAATAGACAAGAAATTTTATCGTTGTACAAACCTTCGTCAAGAAGGACTTTCAGGGAATCATCGCCTCATCAATCAGGTAGCCGAATTTGTAAAAGCCTTCCCTAATGCTGGACCTGAAACAGTCATTCAACATTTTTCCACACTCCGAAAATTAAGCAATCCAAATCAAAAAGGTATTAAAGGTACAAGAAAGCAAGGGGCACTTCTTCTTGAGTTAATCACTACACATATGGAAAATGTTGCCTTGGGAACATTGTCTGTGTATATGCGTCATCAGCTCAGAAACAGTAACGCATTACATCCACAAGTGCTGGCAATGCGTGCAAATGATCTTATTGAGGAACACAAGAAAAGTGGAAAAACCTCCTTCCAAACCTGTTATAGTCTTCTATTAGGTAGAGATGCCAGTTCTGTTGAATCGAATATATTAGAACGGATGGGGATCATTCAAACACATCATGGATCTGCTGGTTCAAACGTCGTTGCTCGATACCTTGCCACCTTATATGCTGGGGCAGTGTCAGATTTCTTTGTAGCCGCACAGATGACCTTAGACGGTGATCGACATTTTGGGGCTATTCATGATATGACATCTTTTATTAATCAGATCGAACCTCTTGATGAAACTGCAAGGGAAACCGCGATTCGCGAGAGAATGACTATTGCTCTTCCTACCTTCGGACATCCAGAAATTGCTGCTGCTGGACGAACAGGTGAAATCCAACAAGATCCAAGACCAGCAATCTATTTCAATCCTTTCTTAGACGCTGTTAACACAGGTGAAATCCAACTCACAGATAAACAGAGAAAACGCTTAGCAATTATACAACGCATATATCAAATCGCCTTCATTGAAGGGATGGTTCGACCAGGACGTGAGAACGAACCACCTCTCCGTTTAACGCCTAACACAGACTTCGGTGGCTGGGCTGTTCAGGAAGGTTTGGATATATATGAAAGTGATAGAACATTCCTGACTTATATCTTCCGAGGATTTGGTTGGATAATGGATGCGCGCGAACAGCTTCAGATGAAGATTATCCGACCTGTCATTCCCCCAGATCCCGATATTATTCCTACCCCATCTGATGATATGACGGTACCAAACGAGGTCGTATCATTACACAACATGATGGCGGGTGCTAATATATTTGAATAATTGAAAGTTTCTGTTATACTCCCTTATTAATAGTAAATAGTACAGATATTCTGTGAATCAGAGAGGAATACCAGTGATTGATTTTGACCAATTGACGCCTCCATCCGATGGTGAGACAATATACTCCGTCAATGGACAGAGTGTTATCCCTAATAAACCTATTATCCCTGTAATTGAAGGGGATGGCATCGGACGAGACATCATGAAAACAACTCGTCGTGTTGTTGATGCTGCAGTCGAGAATGCTTACGGTGGCAATAAGCAGATTGTATGGTTTGATGTCTATGCCGGTGAAAACGCAATGGAAAAGTATAACGAATGGTTGCCACAGGATACATTTAATGCCATTGAGCACTTTCGTGTTGCATTAAAAGGACCATTAACGACTCCTGTCGGTGGTGGTTTTCGGAGTTTAAATGTAACTTTACGGCAGGTTCTCGAACTATATGCATGTGTTCGACCTGTTCGATATTTTCAAGGTGTCCCCGCTCCCGTCACACATCCTGAAAAGATGGATGTCGTCATTTTTCGTGAAAACACGGAAGATGTTTACGCCGGTATAGAATGGGAACAAGGAACTCCTGAGGTAAAGAAAGTTATTGAGCTGCTGAAAACTGAGATGGGGGTGGAGATCCGTGAAGATTCAGGCGTCGGTATTAAACCTATTAGTATTTTTGGTACCAAACGTTTAGCACGGATGGCAATTCAATATGCAATTGAGCACCGTAGAAAAAGTGTTACCTTTGTCCATAAAGGAAACATCATGAAATTTACTGAAGGGGCATTCTGTGCTTGGGGTTATGAACTTGCAAAAGAGGAATTTTCTGATGAAACGATAGCCGAATCCGAGTTGTATGATCAATATGACGGAAATGTTCCTGATGGAAAAATAGTTGTTAATGACAGAATTGCTGATAGTATGCTTCAACAGATATTAACTCGGACAGATGAGTATGACGTAATTGTCACACCGAATTTGAACGGGGACTATCTCTCCGATGCAGCTGCAGCCCAAGTTGGTGGTATAGGGATGGCACCGGGTGGTAATCTGAACGATGAGGTGGCATTATTTGAAGCAACACACGGCACTGCCCCCAAATACGCGGATCAGGATGTTGTCAATCCAAGTTCACTTATCCTCTCTGCAGTCATGATGTTAGAGCATATCGGTTGGCAAGAGGCAGCAGATTTAATTATCACTGGACTTGAAAAGACTATCCTTCAGAAACGTGTTACATACGATTTGGAACGTCTCATGGAAGGTGCTACAAAGGTTCGCACATCTGAATTTGGTGAAGCAATTATTGAGAACTTTTTGTAAAAATACCATTACATATAACAAGGAATAGGCACATGACTATAAATACAAAACTTGCTCTCGGAATTGGTCTGTTAGTTGGTATTGGCTTTGGGATAGGGGTTGAGTTATATCGTCTTCATAAATGTATCTTGGAAGAATTGGTAGCAATTCGCAAGCAGGGAGAAAGGTAAGTATCCTTGTCTACATGCAACACATTCCATTTATAAGAATGTAGACCATGAAATTATTTTTTAAAATTTTCGCGTTAGTAATATATAGTTCCTTTGCAGTTTATATGATTTGCTGCGGGGAAAATGAAAATGCAGCGTTTATAAATGCATACCCGCCAAACAACAGCACAATCAACTCGGATGATGTGATTACTGTTATCTTTGACAACACACCAGTGATGGTAGACGTAGAAATACAAAGGCTTAATGACTCAAATTTTTTATGGGAATTGGATGAACAAACTCTTACTGTTCGAGGGAATTCGAAATTCTCTTCTGGTCGGAATTACGTTATTATAATCTCCTGGGCAACAGGTCGCAAAATCTTAAACTACACAGTGCGTCGATCACCTCCCAAAGTGATTGATGTCCTCACTGCAGCATTAGTAAGCGCTTCACCCGCAAGTGGTGATCTCGCAGCAAATGGTAGCATTACCGTTACATTCGACAACAATCCTGGTGACGTAACAGCCAGTGCCGGTACAGTTGCTGGATCAGGTAAATCTCGTACCATCTCTGGCCCCTTTACACCTGGTGCACTTGCACTCAACCTCAGTTGGACAAACAGTGAAAGTAGTCATACACTGAACTATACAGTGTATGACGCAGATGAAACCGCTCCAGAAGTTACAGCCAGTAGTCCTAAAGACGGTGCTGAAGGTGTGGACCCCGCAAAAGTGTTTGAAGACGGTATCGAGGTCACATTCAATGAAAACGTCACTGGAGATTTAATGCTCTTGGATGGCGATGATGATGTAGGTTGGACATCCGAAACTTCAGATAACAAGATTACCCTTACAGGGAACGCCGGACAAGAACTCAGCAACGAAACAGAATATGAAATTGCAGGTACAGTGAAAGACGGTAATGGGAACGAAGCGGAAGTCAGTATTACGTTTGTTACAAAAGACTAAAGGTAAATTTAACAAACACAGCAACTGAAAGACATTAATGTAATTGTTGGTATTTTACGCAAGAACTAATAATACAGTAAATACTGGTACATTGGAAAACGGAGGAAGAAGTGGCAAGAAAAAAAATTAGTGTAATCGGGGCCGGCAATGTCGGTGCGACAGCAGCATTCCTAATCGCGCAGAAGCAGCTTGGTGATGTCGTGATGATAGACATTGTGGATGGTGTGCCACAAGGTAAGGCACTGGATATGGCAGAGATGGGACCGGTAGAATTGTTTGACGCTGCGATTAGTGGTGATCTGGATTATTCCGCTACAGCAGATTCCGATTTAGTAATTATTACATCCGGTTCTCCACGAAAACCCGGGATGACTCGTGAAGACCTATTGCAAACGAATGCCAATATCGTTGGTAGTGTCACAGAAAATGTGGTGAAACATTCGCCTGATACTATTATTATGATGCTAACCAACCCACTTGATATCATGACCTACCATGCGTGGAAAGTATCGGGATTCCCTTCTCAACGTGTTGTTGGACAAGCCGGTGTTTTGGATTCTGCTCGATTTCGTTATTTTATTTCACTTGAACTGGGTGTTTCCGTAGAAGATATCCATGCGCTCGTTCTTGGTGGACACGGTGATACAATGGTCCCCCTACCGCGTTATACGACTGTCAACGGTATCCCTATACCCCAATTGATTTCTAATGAGCGGATTGAAGAGATGGCACAACGCACCCGTGATGGTGGTGCTGAGGTTGTAAACCTTCTCAAGACCAGTGGGTATTATGCAGCTGGTGCATCATTGGCACAGATGGCAGAAGCAATCATTTTAGATAAAAAACGTCTACTTCCCTGTTCTGCACACCTCACAGGACAATACGGAATCAATGATCTCTATATTGGTGTGCCAATTAAACTGGGTGCGGACGGTATTGAAGAGATTATTGAGATTGAACTGACAGATGAAGAAGTAAATGCTCTGCAGACATCCGCACAAACGTATCGTGAAGGCATTGCATTATTAGGATATTAAAATCCTTGAAAAAAATGTCCATATCAACACCTTTATAGATTGTTGATATGGACATTTTTAACGTTGTCAACACTATATCACACCTTTTGCTCCACCATACTGGAAAGGATACCAAGAATCTTGTCACACCGCTCAATCGTATAGGTTGACATGTCAACTTGCAAACACTTACCATGCAACTTAAGAAATAACCACTCAACACCTGTTGTACTCGCCCCATAAACAGTTGATATGTCATTTCCTCTCTCAGCATTAAAACGTTGGGCAGCGAGCATCTCTGCAACACACTGTCCAAGTCCGAGCTTCAAGTCAAGATTCTTTGCTTCAACCAGGATGACTACCGGAGCCTCCAAATAAAATTGTTCAGGAGATAAACTCACTAAAAAATCACATACACCGGTCAACCCTATTTCAGCATCAACATTGAAGTCAATACCAGAAAACAGACTAATATTGTGATCAAAGTGCTCAAGAAGGTCAACGAGCACGTCAACAACTATAAGCTCAGATCTTGCTTTCTCAGTACCGATCGCAGTGGCTAATGATGTCTTTCTCGCTAAACCCATCGTGAGATACGTACTTGGCTCCACTGGTTCTATTTCAGAAAAGAGTCCTAAAGACCGAACTGTTTCAAGTTGAAACGTTTTTTGTGCGCTTTCTAAGGTAAATTCGCTATAAGACATATCTGTTTCTCTCAGAATAGGATCAAAGCATCAAGAGATTATTCTTTCTTCTCTTCGTCTTCATCAACAACCTCGTATTCTGCGTCAACAACATCACCGTCTTCAGTAGATTCACCAGCAGGATCTCCCTCTGGGGCTGCACCAGGTTCTGCACCTGCAGCTTGTTGATAGATTTCAGCTGATGCTTCATGCCAGATCTTCGTTAGGTCATCAGTTGCAGCTTTAATTTCGGGGGTGTTGTTTGCTTCCAATGCTTGTTTTACACGTTCAACAGCAGCATTAACCTTTTCTTTAGTTGCCTCACCAACCTTGTCCCCGAATTCATTGAGATTTTTCTCAGTCTCATAGATCAATGAATCTGCTTGGTTGCGTGTTTCAACTTCCTCACGCTTCTGTTTATCTTCTTCAGCATGTGTTTCAGCATCTTTTACCATTTGTTCGATTTCTTGCTCACTCAGACCAGAAGACGCTGTTATTGTAATCTTCTGTTCTTTCCCTGTTCCTGTATCCTTTGCTGATACGTTAAGAATACCGTTTGCATCAATGTCAAATGTAACCTCAATTTGTGGCATGCCTCTACGGGCAGGGGGAATTTCATCAAGTCTAAATCTACCGATGGTCTTATTGTAAACCGCTTGTTCCCGTTCACCTTGAAGGACATGAACATCTACTGCGGTTTGGTTATCTTCTGCGGTTGTAAACTTCTCAGATTTTTTCGTTGGGATAGTCGTATTCTTTTCGATTAACCGTGTAAACATACCACCAAGTGTCTCAATACCGAGAGAGAGTGGGGTAACATCTAATAGTAGAATATCCTTCACTTCCTCATCGCCAGCAAGAACACCACCTTGAATTGCTGCACCAACAGCAACAACTTCATCGGGATTGACACCTTTATGCGGTTCTTTTCCAAAAAGTTCTTGAACTGCTTCCTGTACCTTAGGCATCCGAGTTTGACCACCAACGAGAATAACCTCATCAATTTCGGAAGGTTGCATCTCGGCATCACTGAGTGCTTGTCGACATGGTTCCAACGATCTATTCACTAAATCGTCTGTAATCTGTTCTAATTTCGCACGTGTGAGTGTTAGGTTTAGGTGTTTCGGTCCACTGGCATCAACACTAATGAACGGCAGGTTAATATCTGTCTGAAGCGTACTGGAAAGTTCACACTTTGCGGTTTCTGCGGACTCTTTCAAACGTTGGAGTGCCATCTGGTCATTTCGTAAATCAATTCCTTGACTACTCAAAAATTCTTGTGCCATCCAATCAATAACCGCTTGGTCAAAGTCATCACCACCGAGGTGTGTATCTCCATTAGTGCTTTTTACCTCAAAAACACCATCACCGATTTCCAGAATTGATATGTCAAACGTTCCGCCCCCAAGGTCATAGACAGCAATCTTCTTATCGCCTTCATTTTGTAATCCATAAGCAAGGGATGCAGCGGTAGGTTCGTTGATAATCCGCAATACCTCTAACCCCGCAATTTTACCTGCATCAGCGGTTGATTGTCGTTGTGAATCATTAAAATATGCAGGGACAGTGATAACCGCTTGTGTAACATCCTCGCCAAGATACGCTTCGGCGGTTTCTTTCATTTTCCTGAGAACCATAGCAGAGATTTCAGGGGGTGTATAATCTTTACCCTCTATACTTACTGCAATGTCTCCATCTTTGTCACTTTTTAATTCATAAGGTACACGGGAAGTTTCTTCTCCAATTTCACTGAATTTTCTTCCCATAAATCGTTTGATTGAGAATATTGTATTTTCGGGGTTCGTGATTGCTTGTCTTTTTGCAACCTGTCCGACTGGACGTTCCCCTTCTTTGGTAAATCCGACTACAGAAGGCGTCGTTCGGTTTCCTTCAGCATTTTCAATTACCTTAGGTTCACCACTTTCTAAAATCGCAACACACGAGTTTGTTGTCCCTAAATCAATTCCTATTACTTTTCCCATTTTATCTCTCCAATTATTATATTATTGTTGTTTAGCAATATTAAATAATAATCTTACGATTTTCGATATGTGTCAAACCCGTAGGGGCGGGGTTTCCCCGCCCGTTATTGACGCATAATGTGAATATTTAATATTGAAACTTGCTTTAGATGAAGATTAAGAAAATATTTCGGTAATTCTAATTTTCCCAAACCCGGTAGGCGGGGAATGACTAAATGTCATTCATACCCGGGGAATGACTAAATGTCATTCATACCGTTGATTCCTTGATTCCTTGATTCCTTGATTTGGATTTTTTCAAAATTGCCGATTTTAAAAATTAATCTTCATGAAAACAACTGATAAACTGATATAAGTAATAGCAATATCTGTGCCAACCCTACATGTTGATATAGTGGTAACTTATTTTTCTACAAGTCAATTTGGCAGTTAGTCTATACGTTTGAATCTGATGTTGTCTGCCAATTTGGCATACATTATAATGAGGTTACTTTTTCAGCAAACCCCATATAATTGGAAGTTTTTCTGTTGGTTCCACGGGTAGGAGATCTTGAATACCATTTTGAACCATTCTAATTTCTTTTTCAGTAAGTCCACGATTAAAGATAGCAAACTCATCCATTTCACCATTATAGAACCGATTCAGATTGAGTGGTTCTTCAGTACCCAGAATGAGAGGGGATTCAACAGGAAACAATTCCTCGTTCTGTTTTGGGTGGTTAATTAAAACCTTACCGTCAAGATAGACTGTCCAAAAATCTCCTGTCTTAAAGGAAACAGCGACATGCTGCCATTTATCTTTAACGACATTTCTGGGACTCTGTGCGGGGACAACGCGTCCACCTGTCAACCTCCATCCCATCCATATAAATCCATCTGGATGAAGTAGGATTTCGAAGAACTCATCTACATCTGGTCCTTTAGCAGCAATCAGTTGCCATGTACCTGCACCTGCCTCTAACGTAGGACGAACCCATGCACAAATAGTAATTTCGTCTGTGATTTCAAAGTGATGAGAATGCCTAACACGAACAATCCCATTCTTTCCACCAAAATTGAGTCCTTTACCATATTTTCCATCTGCCCAACCGGTATCACCTTCTAATGTACCGTCGTTTCCATTACCTGAAAGATCTGTAACGGTTTTTCCACTTCCATCTTCAAATGCAAAATAAACGACTAATCCTTCTAATTCTTGTGCAAGACAGAATGATTGACACAACCCTATCAGATAGACTAATGCAATTAAGAGAATCATATATTTCTGCATTTTGTTCTCCATTATAGTAAAATCTAAAACTGTGAACATTCCTTCGTTGGAATATGTTTAATTGCTCCATTTATACAACATGGTTTATGAACTTATCTATAGAAATATCATTCCTATGGATGATGATTGAACTTTTACATTTTGGGTAGGATATTAACAACAAATATGATTAGATGAATTCTATAATTTTTATCTAAGACAACACAGAATGGTCTAAGAGTCGGGATTGGGATCCATCCTACAAAAAAGGATACCCAGATACGAAATATAAGACAATACAATCTGGTATACATTATGACTGCTCAGACATAATGTATACCAAGTGATTAGTGGTAGGCCAATGTGACAGATAACTATAAATGGACAGAATGGGTAGAACAGACAGAAGGAGTACAACTATCCTATAAACTAATGTTTTCTATGCAAACGGGAAGGTCCCTTGATATCCGCGAGGTCGAGAGACATGCCAAACACCATCGTACATTGGTGTAACTTGATAGTGGCATACGACATTACTCCGCTCCATGTCATCTCGTTCTTTTGCCCCTTGGTGTGGCATATGATTGATAAACACAACACAATCCCCTGCCTTAGGATACAGCATAACATGCTCTTGTGATTCGCACCATTCCTCAAATTTAGGACGGTCTAAAGGATATAGATGGGGTGGTTCATTTATATGTCCATCTTTTACGAACTTAAGATGTCCTTCACCCGGATCATTATCTTGAAAATAGTAGGTTGTGTTGATACCAGCCGGTGCCATGGCAAAAGGATGTTCTTCAACATACCGTTTCTCATGCCAGTAACCATAAAAATCCATGTGCCATTCTTGTAGATAAGGACCGGGATTGATATGTGCGCGAAGACTTCGTAGTTGGCACTGTTTACCCATTAAACCTTCAAGATAGGGACGTACACTTGGATGGCCTACAAGCGGTTGGTATGTATCAGGTTCACGATCAAGTAGCGAATCAAACCACATATTTCCTACAGCATTTAGCCCTTCTTCCCATCCCTGTTCTCGGGCATAATTCACGCGTTGTCTAATATGTTCAGTCTCTTCAGAGGACAATGCTCCTTCAATTAAAAAATATCCATTCTGTAGTAATTGTTCAACGTTTGTTTTATTATCTCCCATGATCATCTCCTTAGTACATCAGTGTTGTGGTAAATTCTACATTTTTAACTATTATCGTGTCAACATATTTGTATCAATACCAAAAACGGGTCTCTAACTAATCTAACTTCCTGTAAAGAGTTTAGCAAACAATCCCCATCCGCTAATTCCAGCAAACAGAATGAGCACAACTGCGGAAACAAGTGAACCAATAAACATCAATGGATGGGTACGATAAACACGCGGAAGTTTAAAATTCAGATAAATCGCAGCAAGCATCATCAATGCAATTGAGAAATTTGCCAATATAAAACCTGCAATCTGTGTCAAAATATCAAATGGTATATTTAACCAGATAATAATCATAGTTGTAACGAATATATATAGACAAATCCACCTACGTATCTTATCATAGTTCCATTCCCGATCTTGCCATATAGCTTGAAAAAACTCTTGGATTACACGGGCATATATTTCAGGAAGTGCCTGCAACGTACCCCATAATGCAGCTACAATACAGATATAGTAAACCCATACAAGGGAAGAATGGATATTTTTCCATACACTCGCCTGATCCGTAAGTAAACTCCATCCGTCAAAAGAACTCCTAAGATCATACAATACACCTGCACCAGATAGCATAAATGCACCGGTTACGATGAACAAGACAACAGCACCCATGCCTATATCCCATCGTAATGGAGATAGAATCTTCCGTAATTGACTTACTTGATCAGGGTTTTCAGGTAGGTAGTCGATTCTATTTCGATTTCCAGCATGGTTCCGGATACCAATAATGTTTTTATGTGCAGTCATCCCCCATTTATGTATACTCACCCAATTTGCATAAACAACATATCCCATCACTGAACCCCCAACATAACCGAATGTTGTCGCCATAGTTAGTAATGGATTTTTCACTGCATCCTTCGGTGTCCATTCAGGAAATTCGGGTATATGTCCAATACTTAGACTTCCAATTATAGCTTTACCAATATCGGGTCGAACCATAAGTGTTCCAATAACAGTTCCTGTCACAAGTATCCCACAGATGATGAGTTGTTGTTTTTCTAACTTTTCAAAGGAGAGACGCAAACCGAAGAGTAAGGCTAATGTAATAAAACAGGAGGTTAGAAGGTTTTGCCAGACAGTCATCGAAACTGATGAGGGTAGTCTGCTCTCCAAGAGAAAATGGAGTAACGCACCGCACGGTTTTGCAATTGGCACCCAAGCTAATGGGGCACCAACCATCTCAAAAATGACTATGGCAATTAATAACCAACCCCGGGGTCCGGGTAATTTCGCAAGACGATTGCCGATATATTCTCCGCTGACCGCTGTATACCGACCAAGTAGATAGGTTACAAACACACCCTTAACAACGCAGCTGAGGAGCACAAGCCACAGTAAATCGTAACCTGCCCATGCCCCGGCTCGTACAACTACGATCGTTTCTCCTGCCCCAATACTCACGGAAGCTACAATAGCTGCGGGACCAAAGACTGATGCCAGAGCAAATAACTTCTTCAATGACCACGGTTCAGAAAATGGTCCGGTCACAGGTGGAATATCAACCTTTTCTATATTCTGTGTGTCGTCGTTATGCATTGTTAAATTAACCAAGTTGATTAGGAACAATACCTAACCAACTTGAGTCTTGTTAGTTAGAGGTGAAGGCTATCTTTAACTAAGCGGTTCTAAAGGTTTAGCATTTCCGAATACAGGTTTGGGGGCATCTCCAAGAGCTGCCCATTTGGCTGCATTTGCGATGACATGGCGAACATTCTTATCATAATATATCGGATAGGTTTCATGACCCGGACGGAAGTAAAATATCTTTCCTCTACCACGATAATAACAGCATCCACTTCGGAAAACTTCTCCACCTGGGAACCAACTGATAAAAACGAGTGTATCTGGTTCAGGAATATCGAACGGTTCACCATACATTTCTGCATGTTCAATTTCGAAGTATTCACCAAGACCATCAACAATCGGGTGTCCATGTTCAATAACCCAAATGCGTTCCTTCTCTGCTGCTTCACGCCATTTGAGGCTACATGATGTTCCCATTAATCGCACAAAGGGTTTAGAATAGTGTCCTGAATGTAGGACAATCAATCCCATTCCTTGTAATACTCGTGCTTTTACTTTATCTGCAATTTCATCTTCTACTGCCCCGTGTGCAGCGTGTCCCCACCATATCAATACATCCGTTTTATCCAACACAGCATCAGTTAGACCGTGTTCCGGTTCATCTAATGTGGCGGTCAACGTTTCAATACCGTGTTCGCTCAAACCATCCGCGATAACGGAATGGATACCTTCTGGATATATTTTCTTGATAGTTTCATTCGTTTTCTCATGCCTAAATTCATTCCAAACTGTAACTAAAGGTTGTGACATATACTTCTCCTTTAAATTGGGAGTATTTTCTCTAAACGCTCTCCCGTGTAGCGAGACCTAAATGCTTTAATTATCCGATTTCAACATTTGTGCGCGTTTCATAAAAACACCGTTATCCACGACCCATTGGGCGTATCCGATGTTGCCGTTATCAGTTAGATAGTCAATCCTTTTATTCAGAAAGTTAAGCAATTCCGTGTTTTCACGTGCAACAGTAAACCCGCCATATTCTACCTGTTCATCGAGGGCGGTAACAACGAAAGCCCCAGCAGATGCAGCCGCAGCATCTCGGTTGCCGATCTCACCGCGTGCAAGGGCATCAATCCTGTTTTCTTGTAGGTTACCCAGCAGTATTTCTTCCTCTGTTAGAACGATGGGGATGGTAATACGAGGTATCAACGGGTCAAAGCCTTCATTCGGCATATTCACAGGATAGTTGACTTGTGGCATGCTATCTGCGGACGGATAGAGAGTAAACCTGTTTTCTATATTCGGTGTCGATCCCGCTGCAGTAATCTTATAGTCCGCTGTGCCGTCTGCAACAACCGTGCCTGTGGGTGTGTCAATCCGTGTGCCTGCAGCAACAACACCATTAGCGTCAACTATCCCTGTAATTTGAAGTAAACGGGCCTCACCGGTTGTCCCTCGTAGCACACCTACGCGGACATCACGCGTCAGATCGGTGTAGTTTTGGATATGTGCCGCATCTTCAGTCCGTACGAGAAGCGATTGACGAAACACAATGTGAGGGGTTGTGAAGGCAACAATCGGTGTACCAGTTGCGTCCTTTGTCCGGGCATCAAGGATTGTAATACCTCCACCGATAACATCATAGTCAGGAGCAGCTGCCAAAAGCCAGATATTCTCCCATTGAGAGATCGGTTCCCTTGTAAAAGACAGATTGGGGGTTTCCATGACTTCAAGTGCAGTCAATAGGTCAGCTTCATAACCGAGATGTGTATCTCCTAATATGTAACTCACAGGTGAAAAGGCGTCATAAATCCCAACATTGAGACCACGAGGCTGCTCTGGTGTTCGTGTGTCGTCAATGACATTGATAGTTTTTTGGTATTCACACCCAATTGATAGGACGCAAAGTGCTATCAAAACAACAAACATACTGATGATGAAATACATCCGAAAAATAAAACTGTAGTAAACCGGTTTTTGTATCACATATCTCCTTCAAAGAAACTCTCAGAAAATCTGAGCGAAGGGAACCTCGGTGCTAAACATCGGGAACATTAGAATACCAATTCTGTTTCGACAGCTTCATTATAATCAACATCATCCACTTCAAAACCGAATAGATTACGAAAACGTTTTCTGTAACCTGCATAATCTGATAGTTCGTAGAAATTGTCAGTATTAATCTTGTCCCAACGATCCGTGACTATGTCTGTCACATCCTGTCGCAATTCTCTATCATCCAATCGAATATATCTGTCCCTATCAAGTTGCGGTTGTAAACCTGGACCAAGGTGTTCTGAGAAAAGTCGTTGCATTTGACCTATAGGAGCTTCATTAATCCCCTTTTCATTCATAATATCGTAAAGGATACTAATGTAGAGAGGAACAACAGGAATTGCAGCAGAGGCTTGGGTGACTACTGCTTTGTTAACAGAAATATATGCATTACCACCATATAGGTTAGCAAGCTTCCCATCAAGTGCATCAACACGATCCTTCAAATCATCCTTTGCCTTTCCGATTGTGCCATCTCGGTAAATAGGCCAAGTTAATTCACTCCCAATATAGGTATATGCTACGACTATAACCTCTGATGCGAGGAGATCTTCATCTATTAACATATCCACCCACATCTCCAAATCTTCTCCCCCCATCACAGCAATTGTATCTGTAATTTCTTGGTCATTTGCCGGTTCAATCGTAACAGGAACTACAGTCTCATTATTTAGATCAATAGTTTTTCCAGTATAGGACTCCCCAATAGGTTTTAATTCCGATTTATGAGATTCTCCGGTATGGGGATGTATCCGTCGTGGGGCAGCAATACTATATACAAGAACATCTACTTTCCCAAAATTGGATTTCAGTTTTGTGATTGTCTCCTGTTTCATCTCATCAGAGAATGCATCCCCATTAAGACTTTCGGCATGAAACCCATCTTGCTCTGCATGTTGATGGAAAGCGTATGTATTGTAATAACCTGCAGTTGCAGTTCTCCTGCTATCTGCTGGTCGTTCGTAAAGGAGACCTAAGGTTTTAGCCCCGTATCCCCACGTCAATGCAATACGTGAAGCAAGACCGTATCCTGTAGATGCCCCAACAACAAGTGCATTTATTCCTTCATCTTTTTGTTGGGTTTTCTCCTTAACTAACGCTATCTGATTCTGAACATTTACCGAACAACCGGCAGGATGAGCATTGGTACAGATAAAACCGCGGATGCGTGATTCAACAATTTGAACTGCCATATTTCCTTCCGATGTAAGGTGATTAGTCTTCTATTTCTACTACCATTTCAACTTCAACAGGAATGCCACCCGGTAACTGCACCATACCTACAGCAGATCGCGCATGTTTACCTTTATCTCCAAATACTTCTACAAAGAAATCAGAGGCACCATTTACAACAGCAGGTTGGTCCGTAAAATCAGCAGAGGAGTTAACAAATCCAACAACCTTGACAACTCGTTTGATTCTATCAAGATCCCCTAATGCATGTTTCAGCGTACTAATTAGACCGATAGCAACCTGTCGTGCAGATTCATATCCTTCCTCAATGGTAGCATCTGTACCAAGTTGACTCTTATAGATTTTACCTTCACCTGAACCTGGACCGTGTCCGGAGGTAAAGATCAGATTTCCTGTTTGGACAGTTGTAACATAATTCGCAACGGGTGTCGCGGGTTCCGGTAATTCTATACCTAATTCTTCAAGTCGTTTTTCTATTTTCATACTATATTTTTATCTCCTAAATAAACTGATATATAAGATCTTATATACACGATGGTATTAATGTAAGATTTATTTTATTAAATAGGTTATAACAGATTTTGTCAAGCAAGTTTATTTCTTGGGGTGTAAAATTTTTGTCACTAAACATTCCGCTGCTATTGTATCTGGATATCACAAACGCTACTTATACTTTCAAAGTGAAATAAAATACCTAATGATGTTAGATGTGGGTAATATGAATAGAAAAAGTGTTAATATTTATTGTTCTGAGATGATTGTTTTCAACTACCGCCACTTCACAGGGTTAGTTAGTTTTCAGTTTTCTTGTAAGATTTTCATACGCGTTCATATTTTAACTATTAGATGGGTAATGGGAATCCTGATATCTAAACTTTTTATCCGCTTAATCCGGTGTCCAGACAACCACAACCAAAAAACGCTCTCCTCCGCGTAAGCCACAATTCAGAAAAGAAACAATCCACACCAAAAAACCTCTTATCTGCGTAATCCGCGCTATCCGTGTAATCCGCGATTCAGACATCCCAAACAAACAAAAAATTAATTGAAGAAAACATTAACATCAAACAACTAACATACATATATCACAAAAACATAAAATAAATGGGAAATACTTGTCAAAATGAAAACTAAATTGTATAATACTATATCGTTCAATAATTGTAAACTAAAACTAACACCATTTCTGATATATCACGACTCTCTTTTGTAGCATAAACTTTTAGTTTGTGCCACACAACACTTCATTTATAGCTATTGCTAATGGAACAAAAATTAATAGAAATGGTATAACACATAACTCGGAAGTTCCGAGATTTATTTATTCATAGGTCTATCAGAATTCATACTTCAATATTATTTCCAGGAAATGAGAATCTCATGTATTTATCTTTAATAAATTGCAAACGAAAAGTGTAACTTTTTTCAAATATTCAGACTTTTAGCTTTATGCCAAATTCAACTAAATTCACTCGCTGGGAAATAGGAAAATCCATGTTAGAATTACAACAAGAATATTCAGAATTGTCACCTTATAAGCAGATACAAAGGAAAATCAATGCGAATTCAACCGAATATTTTTTTAGTTTTTCAAATTTTAAAATTTTACACCTATTAATCAAATCCTTTGTTATCCCAACCCTCAACAGGGTTTTCGGCTCATCAAAACATCATTTCTTAAAAAGGTTACTAAAAAAACTTGAAAAACTAAAAAAACAGGTCGATTTCAAACAAATAAAGATTAAAAAATAATGAAAATTATACTAAATGTCCTAAACCTTTACTATATCTGATTTTAGAGCAGTAATAATTATGTCTTGGAAAAATTGTGTCGTGAAAATAGAATTCAGGAAATCAGAAGTATCAGGTCAAAATGTATGCATAAGATATTTCACATGCAAACGATTCCAAATCAATGGATTAAAAGAAAAGTAGAAGACACAAAATTCGTCCAAACTTTATGATTGTGCAAATTCTCGAAATCTTAAAAAAGTGGCTGTTATCCCAGTATAGGACTGACGGGATAAAGGTTTTACCAATGTCACACCATGTGACAAAAAGTGTAACTTTTAAACGGGGCACTAACATGTATATTACTACTGCAAACCAATAAAAAGGGTAAATTACACAATAATAATCCTTGGGTCAACATATAGTACATGACAAAACAGGGAAGCCTTAAAATAACCTAAGTTGCTACCAACGGATTTTGATCGTTACAACACAGTTTTCAGACACTTTCTTCACTCCAGACGGGTGATATGTCTATAGAAAAAGGTATATCAAGGTACAGCACTCCAGCGGAGTGCCATGTGCCAATACGCTTCGTATAAAAAACATATAAGTACTCAATACATACTTAAGTAATATTGATACTAACGAATGTGATTCACGGAGAATGGGTATAGTTAAAATTATAAACCCTTATAGAACAAGGGTTCGTAGAATTGCTCCGTGAAGGTTTCCGTGAAAGTGTAAAGAATTCAAGACGACAAATATTAACATTTTTTTACAATACACAGTATCCATACATCTAACATTACTACAGTTGAGATGAATACTAAAGATGATACTTGAGATAAATATTGGTATACAGGTACCATAGGTGCGTAATGTTTTGTGACAAAAACTTTACGCACCCTTTCACCCTTAAGGTTATTTAGTTTTCTTATTTTCTGCTATATTTTTCACATTTCTATATAAACTACCTGTAGGTTGGGTTGAGGAACGAAACCCAACATGTAACACTGGGCATACAGGAGATGTTGGGTTTCACCTGCAGTTCAACCCCGCAGCATGCCATATGCGCATGCTGCGTTGATTCCCTACGAAACAAACTATCAGGAACACTCAGTAACTGGTAATTCTTAAAACTAAATAGTCTTGTTCACCCTTTCGAGAACTTGAACTGACCGTTTATATTTGCTATAATAAAGCGATTTTCAGTATTGGAATACGACACTTATGACATCCTCACTACTCAATA
>CAZZBB010000061.1:0-7966 GCA_964652195.1 uncultured bacterium
GTTATTTTAAGGTGAAGTTTAACATTAGATAACGAATCTAACAAACAATCCAAGGAACGTACATCAAATGGATTGGATTAGTGACACTGCACATGGAGTAAATCCATCAGCCAAAAAAATAATACTGTGGGGAACACT
Source organism: uncultured bacterium (assembly GCA_964652195.1). Lineage (GTDB taxonomy): Bacteria > Poribacteria > WGA-4E > WGA-4E > WGA-3G > MSPOR6. Next base: position 139 of record CAZZBB010000061.1, read on the forward strand.
AAAGAAATAAGCCCTAAAATGGGTTTTGTTCTTTTTATACCAATGTTCACGTCGCAAAAAGTAGCAATTAAGAAAATAATATTATTTGATGTATCTTAAGCACCAGCAGTGCGAAAGGTGTATAAAAACAGTTCAAAAAAAAACGAAAACTGTCCAAACTATAGTACATTCAGTTAAACTGTTGAAATATAATCGGTAGTTCCAATCGTATACTGTTCGCCAATTGGCTATCTGGAAATGGAGGATACGGCTCAGCATTTTGGACCGCTGATAAAGCAGCATTATCCAACACCCGTGAACCTGATGAATTCAATACCATAGGGTCACGAATTGTCCCATCTTTATAAAGTGTAAACCGAATAGTTGCAGTTGATCCCTCTTCTAAATTTCTTACACTGGGCGGAAAACGTTGGTACTCTTTAATCCGTTCTCTGACCAATCTTAGGAATTCTGAGAAGGTCTGTTTCGTTTCTCCAAAATCTGTCACTGCTAATCCAAGATTCTCCGATACATCAAAATCCATAACCGCTAAGCTATTTCCCATATCCATATTCATTGACAATGCTGTATTTTCAAATTTAGGCATCTCAAATTTTGGTACGGTAGAGACAATCTCTATCTGTCGAGATTGCACCTTCATATTGGTTTCATATCCCATAGCCATGAATTCTTTTGGAGTTTCAGTTAATATCTCTGCCATAGGTATAGTGAAATCTGTTGGAGATGCAGTCAGGTTGGCATTTGTAACTACCGCAGTTCTTTGTGGGGCAAGTACTTTAACCGCCTTCGGTTTTACAGCTTTTTGTGCTTTCCGAGGTGTAATAGCACGTTTATTTTGAGGTTGGGATTCCTGAACAACAATACCTTCTATTTTATCTTCATTCATCTGTAAAACTGTCTTCTTAATAAACCAAATACCAAAAGCAATAATCGCAATTGCATGGAGACCCACTGCCAAACTAAAAGCAAATTTTCTGGCTTTTACCTTCCACTTTTGAGTTGCCTGCCGATTTTGACGTTGTACATCTGTCAGTGTAAGTGTTACTTCAGCAGTGTTTGGCGATACCATTTTTTTGGCTACATTTGGGGCTTTTTGTCCTGTGGTATTTGCAGCCATTTTTCTTTGCCGTTTTCTCCTGCGTTTCTTATCCATACTTTTGGATAATATATAACTCATTAAAATATTCCTCCATGATTTGGTTTATGTATACGACTTGTGCGAGTTATTCACCTAAATTCTATTGAGATTAATCATCATAACTTAGTAGTTTATATCTGTCATTCTTCCTAACAACAGAACCGAGAATCTTCAAATCTACTTCCTGTCCTGTTGGGTTTTTTAGTCTCAAGACCGTTCCACGTAAAAGCTCAAAACCATTATAGGTTTGTGTTGGTTTATCAAAACGCATTTCCACATAGCTTAAGTTGAGACCACCGAACCGTTCAATCCATCTTCTCATACCAACATTACACTTCTTATTTAGATTTGCCCAAGCAAAATCTGGGGAAAAACCACTCTTAGGAAATGCAGGTAATACCCAAGATAAATATTCACCACGTTGCACCCGAAACGCATTTAATTTTTCAATATTTTTACTATTAAGAGCGTCTACGACTGCCAGACCAAGTTGGTCTGGCGAATCGAGACTGTTTTCCCATACTTGATGCTGACACGACATCAAACAAATGCTAAACAGTAAAACTGCAGTCGCAATGTTAAATGGGACGCACCAAGCAGAGATTGTAGTACTACACCTTTTAATTCCGATCACTTGTAGTCCAACCTTGCGTCCAATTATTTGAAGGACTCACACCCCCAATAAAATTAACCGGTTCAAAAAAGCCATCAGACGGTGGCGAAGCGGGGGTTACACCGGTAACACCTGATGTAAAATCGGGGTTATTCTTGTTGAAAGGATCTGTGAGTTTCGGGTCCGTTTCATAATTATCAAGACCTTTTGCCCATGCAGCTTCATCGAACCCATCATCATCTTTTTCATCACCGAAATTTGTCTTCCTATTAGAAAAGAAAATGCTATTTTTCACAACCAAATTACCGTCGTCAGCCTGCTTATGAGTGGACGCAGTGTTAATATCAAGACCAACTTTCTTAAAGCCGGTAACGATGAAGTTAGCATACATTCCTGCTGCCCCTTCACGAATCAACAGACCATTATCACTCTTCTTGCCTTCAGTAGGATCACCAACCAATGTCACGTTATATATCGTGGGAGCAGAACGCGGTGTTGCCTCATTATTCTTACTACTATTATCATTTTCAAAGCCATTATCCGCATCGTCTCCATACTGCTGCGCAACCCAAAATTGACCTTTACCTGTCCATCCGTCAGTCCAGTCAAATGAATCATCACGCGCACCTGTTATAAGAACATATTTAAGGTTGACTGTGCCACCATACATCTCAATACCGTCATCCTGGTTCATGTGTACCTGAACATACTCTATAATCGTGCCAGATCCAACGCCTTGTAAGGCAATACCGTTCAATTCGTTATCCGGACTGAATTCAATACCCGCATATTCAATACGAACATACCGAAGTACACCGCTGCTATCATGAGGATCTGTTCCTCCGAACATGCCTGTATCCCCTTCACCGTATGTAACTCCTTGATTGGTTGGGGCTCTTCCATTGATTATTAGACCTCCCCATTGACCACGACCTCTGAATCCAATGAAAGCATCACTCGTCATCACGATTGGAGCATCCGGTGTACCTTCCGCCATAATCTTGCCACCTTGGTTAACGATTAACGTTCCATTTTGTGCTTGTTCTCCATATATTGTAACACCGGGTTCTATTGTCAACGTAACACCATCTTTTACAAATACAGCACCGCGTAATAGATAATCATAGTCCGATGTAAGGGTCGTATCTTCTGTAAACTCACCTTGAAGAAGAATTATTCTACCGTCATCAATCAGAGTATCCGCTGTTATCACTTCAGGCTTATCATTTTCATCACTACCACAACCAATAAAACACAAGGAAAAACAAAATACGAAAACAACCATAAATCGATAAAACCAATTATATTTGTTCTGTTTGAAATCGGATTTCTGGTTATAAACGAAGTTTGACATTTGTTCTAAAAGACCCCTTTGGTTTCTATCAGTCTATATAATACCTATCAAATGTTCCAAAAATCTGACAAGGTTTTGACTTTTTATTAACAATTTCAATAAATATATTCAGCTATAGTTTTAACGTTAGTTTATAGGTCATAACTGATTCCGAATGAGAAGGATCTACCTGTTTTATAACTCACAGAAGATACGTCACCTTGTTGGAATGCTACCTCTGGGTCAAGTAGATTCTTGGCTGAAAAACTAAATTTGTATGCGCCTGCGACTTTCCGGCTGAAACTGAAATCCAATTCCCCACGAGGTTGTTCAAATACATCTGGGGCACCGTGATTGCCTACATCAGAAAGTCGATGTCCATAGATGTTATAGGCAACTGAACTTGATATTTCCCAGTTTGGGTTTTCGTAACCTAAAGATAAATTTATGATATATGGACACTGTCCTTGTAAGGCACGTTCTGAAGATGTCTGAATACCTACATCATCAGGAAGTACTACTCTGGAAGAAATGATGGCTGCGTTTGTATTGATTGAAAGTGTCTTCAATTTGGGTGAGATAATGCTCAAATTCTGACGCGCTTCAAATTCTATACCGTAGTTATTTGCAGCTTCCGCATTTTCGTATGTTATCCTCACTTCAGCCTGCGGTTGAATGATCTGTTCAATCGGTTTTTGAAACCTTTTATAAAAGGCACTAATAGCAAACACACCACCGCCACCTGTATTCGGAAACACCTCCCATCGGAAATCAAAATTGTTAATCAGAGTCCTTTCCAAATCAGGATTTCCCAAAATAGTTCTTCCACCAACAAAGTCCGTAAATTCAAATGGCGCAAGTTCACGAAAATCCGGACGTGTTACTGTACGTGAAACAGCAAAACGTAAATTCATTCGTTCAGTTAACCGATATGTAAGATTCAGACCAGGGAGGAGATCAAGGGTTTCTAAATCCGACAAAATAGGTTTCAAAACAGGAGAAAAAGGATCGTAGGTGGTAACAACCTGATTCGAAGATTCCAACCTCAAACCTGTCATCAATTGCCATTTTAAACCAAAAGGCACATCAAACATCAGGTAACCAGAATATATATTGTGATCAGCAAGGTAATTATCTGTAGCAAGCGTAGATTCTCTTAACTCAAAAACACGAGGGGCAATATTGTCAGATTTGAAAAGTGTTTCCGGTGATGATGATAAATCAACTATCGAATCAACATTATCTGACGGTAAGAATCTGAAGCGACGGGCATCAAATGTACGTGCTCTATCACGAAGTAGACCACCCAACTTCAGAGAGCCAGTTTGCTTTACTGGCATCGAAAAATCTACGCGTGCATTATATTCATCATCTTCAAGATCGAAGAAAAACCGACTCCCGCTATGGGTGACATCTCGGAATGTGTATGTCCCATCCCCTATATCTTCATAAATTGTTTCCCGTGTATCGGGTTCATCTCGTGCAGCCCGGGAATAAGTCAAACGCCACTCCAATAATAAATCAGATCGTTCTTCTATAATTTCCACAGAATCGGTGTTATCTGCTTTAGAAATTTCCTTTATTTCTTGTTCACCAAAATCGAATCCATGATTACCTGCCAATTGTCCAGAAAACAGTTGACGTTCAACATATCGAAGTCGCGCACTCCGTAAATCCGTATTTCTATCGGAATTAAATCCTTCCCATGTTCGCGTCTGATTTTCTGCTGCATGGGTTGCAAGGGTACGCAAACTAATCAAGTGTTTTGGTGAAAAACGCAAACTGGCGTTTATGACACTCCCCCAATCAACTTCATTTCCACTCTTTTCAATGGCATAGTCAGTAACAGGGGAAAGCGTCTCGTTTAATCCTATTCGGAATGCTTTGCGAACTTGGGTGTTATAGGAATGGCTATTTCCGTAGGAGATGACACCGAGATAACCGAATTGCTTACCAAAAAGTTTACTACTATTACCAAGACTGAATTTATATCCTTGATTGATCGGGATTGATTGCCGTTCAGGAGACCATACATTTAAGAATTCACGGCCAAACTCTTGGATCTCTGTAGGTGTAAAACCGAACTTGGTAAAACGACCCCGTTCACGAATAGGTATATCGTCCGCTCTGTCTTGAATCAGCTCAGGTAATTCACGTGTACCATCGTCAAAACCTAAGAAATCCAGACTACCCCCTGGATAGGTCAATCCATCCACTCCAGTTGTTTGTGTATTATATCCAGTGGATAGAGAAAGAGACATCATCAACGCTTCAGGAAAATCTTTTGTAAAAACCTGCACGGATCCACCAGCGAATCCGCCCGGTTGATCAGGTGAAAAGGTCTTAACTGTTTGTAGACTTGCCAATAGACTTGCTGGAAATATATCCATCGGAACAACTCTACGATTCGGCTCAGGACTTGGTATCTCAACATTGTTCAGAAGCGTATTGCTATAACGTTCTCCTAACCCTCGCACAAACACATACTTACCACCAACAATACTCACCCCTGTTACACGCTTGATGGCTTGTGCTGCGGATGAATCAGGTAATCTGCTTATTTCCTCCGTACTAATACTGTCTGCGATTCGCGAACTCCGCATCCTTCTCTCAAGTAAACCACGTTCTCCTGATTGGCTTAATCGAACCCTCATATTGATTGCATCTAATTTCACAACCTGCGGTTCAAGAATAACCCTTAATCTTTCCGCATTCCCTTCAATAGGGACCTTAAAGTCAGAAAGTATTGAGGCTTTGTAGAAAGGTGCAGAAACCTGCATAGTATAAGTGTCTGCAGGTAATTCTATAGAAAACTCACCATTTTCATCACTCTTAGCTGAAATATTCGTATCTACAATTCTGATAGTTACATCTGGTATCGGGAGTTCTGTCTCACCGTCTATTACAATACCAGATATTTTCACTGTTGATTGTTCTTCTTGGGTAAATCCAGTAATGGGTATAATGAGTCCAATTACAAACAACAGCCATATAGAAAGGTATTTCATTTTCCCTCTCTTTAATTTAATATTTTTATTCTGCCTATTTATCCAAATGTACTCAATAGTGCTAATATTCTAAACCTAAAATGTAACAAAAATGTGGAATTTGTTTGTCAAATACAATGAATTTTAATTCCCTTGTATTCATAGTCTAAAACTGCGATAATCTACAAAAACAGATTTCAGGAACCCCGTACATGATCACTGAATTACTCAGGAAAACGACCCATTTATCCGGCTTATTCATTCCCTTACTTTACATCACCTTAGATAAACCAAAGATGTTGATAATTGTAGGGAGCTTTACCGGTATAGCCTTAGTTATCGAATTCCTAAAATGGGTTTCAGAAGGGTTCAGGAATCTGTTTTTTCGTTATTTTAAATCCATCCTACGTACACATGAACAAAAGGGAGCACTCACTGGTGCCACCTTTTATATAATCAGCACATTCTTATGTATCCTCTTCTTTAAGAAGAACATTGCAATCGTGTGTATTCTTTTCGTTGTTTTGGGAGATGCTGTTGCTGCTTTGGTCGGAATGAAATGGGGACGGATCAAACTCATTGGTAAAAAGAGTTTGGAAGGAAGTGCTGCATGTTTTCTGGTTTGTACCTCAATCAGTCTTATCTGGCTGAATCCTATTATTGGTATTGCTGGAGCGTTTGTCGCAACAGTTGTAGAATTATTACCGCTCCGAATAGACGATAACCTCACAGTATCACTCATATCCGGCATCGTCATGCATCTTATGATGATATACCTACCGTTATAGTTTTATTACTACTTTTGTCATGAGAACTCAAATACCTACTGTATATTTCATAAATTCGAATCCTTCGTCGTTATCGTTCTATTTCTCATAATTACATGTCCTCCTTTGTTAGTAACTTAGGCAATTCTAATAATAATTTTTCAATTTCTTGGTCGATTTTCTCACTTTCTTGCCAAACCTTTTCCTGTTCCTCTCTATTTACGTCTCTAAGGGACTGCAAGAGATGTGCATCTGTTTTTATACTCTCTAACGGCTTATTTTCGGCATTCATAATCTTATTAAAGAAAGATTCTGTTTCATCCGATTTGTGCGGCTCAGATTTTAAGGCGAACGCCTTTGCCTTCTCAAGTTGATCTGTCGGTATTAATCTCAAGAAAGAGAAAGACAGTGACACTTCAGCATCTAAAAGAGTATTCGAGATGTCGTGTAATTCAAAAATTTTTTGGTCTATTTTATCAGACTTACCACTTAATTTTTTGTATTTTCCTCCCCATACGGCATGAGCTTCTAAAAAAGTCAATCCCTTATAGATACCATCTTTGTACCTCGGTTCTTCAGATTTGGTTCCGCTTGCATCCGTTTCAGTCATGTTGTCACTTTCATTTATATTAACTGGATTCTTCGGTTCCACAGTTGTTTCCGTACCCTGTTCTACTTCCGAGATTCCAGCATGTGTCCCATTTTCAGCATGATAATGTTCATGGTCATGTTTTTCTTCCGCTTGTAATCTTTTCTCAGTTGCTTTTGCTTCCTCACGCATCTGCTTAAGTTCCATCTGGGAAGGAATAATGAATATAAAGGAACCTATAAACACAACAACTGCGAGAACACTAAGTCCCCAGATCATTTTATACCACATAATATTCTCCTTAAACATCAATTCTTACATTCTCTTTCTTCTGTGGACGGGGAATGCTATTTAGGCATTCATACCCGGTGAATGTCTAAATGACATTCATACCGTTGATT
>CAZZBB010000062.1:0-25795 GCA_964652195.1 uncultured bacterium
CTGTTTTTGCACCCTAATTGTTTAACTGGATATTAGGATTAAAAGTTAAATCTACGACTATGCGTTCTAATCTTATTTCTAACTATAGTTTGGACAGTTTTAAGAATTAAACAGAGACTTGAAAGTCCATTCTTTCTGTTGAGACACATCCCTCACTTCTGGTGCTTAGGATTTAATGTTAGATAGCATTTACCAGACTGTTGTTTGATAAGAACTTATTAATTGATGAGTTAAACCACAACCTGAAACTTGCCGAAAAAAATTGCTATTGACTAAATCGGCAGCACCAGAGGTGCGGAATGTGTGTAGAAACGTAAATGCCCCAAGTAACCGAGCACCAGCGGTGCGAAAGGTGTATGTATACAGTTGTTAAAGAAATTACGAAAATTGTCCAAACTATAGTTATTTCTAAATGAAACTGTCTCTTTTTTATGCATAACCTTTAGGGTGTGCAGTATGAGGTGACATCCTACATAAACCTGTAATACAAAATCATTATCACAAATAGTGTATTACTATTGTGAAGCTTATAATTTCATATCTGTGAGTCAAAAATAGTTGTCTCATAAACCTATAAAATGTTATAATTTCTCGAACTTTTTGAGGTAAATTTTATAATTTCAATATACAGAAGGAAATCTCTATATCAAAATCTGGGTTATATATTAACCTTATACTATTTCTAATAATTTTTATTTATTTACTGAAGCATAAACTTCCAGTTTGTGCGGTATTTCAGTACATGCATAACAGCTGTTTATGGGATAAACTTTTATAGAAATGGTGTTACATAGGAATAAAGGGGAATGTTGTGAGAATTTTAAACCTAAATTATTACACTGGGTGGTTATTGCTCTTCCTCATCTTAGGCAGTCAATTGCTAATAATCTGTAGTTGTGAGGAGTACGAAAGTTGGACAAACGATCCACCTGAAATAAATACTTTTACTGTTCCCAAAGAGGTACGATACGGTGAAAGTGTTGAGCTAAAAGTCGGTGTTTCTGACCCCGAAAACGATGATTTAACCTACACATGGGAAGTCTCTGCCGGTACATTGGTTGGAGAAGAAGCAGAGGTAGAGTGGACAGCACCTGAGCTACCCAAAACAGAAATTGCCCCTGATCAAATTGTTAATGTTCATGTATCTGTACGGGATAACGGTGAAGAGGCTGTCTCTAAATCCGCTTCCATTACTGTTTTCTCAAAATCATACAGAGTCGCTGACACATTAAGTGGGGTATATGAACTCATCCGAAAAATAGCAGATGGCGAGACTACCGAAGCATTTGGATCGATGCGATTGACGACAACAACATTTACCAGAGAATTCAAAACTGATAGTGAATTTTTCTTCGGCGCATATAAATTGATTGAACCTTACGATGAAAGAAAAGGCACCATCTATTGGTTCAACGAAGATAAGACTGAACCTATTGTCAGTACTTATACATGGGACGGAGAATTGTTAGTCATTTATTCGTCCGACACTTCTACAGCTCATGTTTATCAGAAAAGGAATTAATTAGTTCTTGCCCCAATACCTTCCCAAAAGGGTTGTTACCTACAGTGTATCTCATAAATACGAAATGTCCATAAAAATACAATTCCTCTTCGTAGGGACGGGGTCTCCCCGTCCGTTGTTTCAATTATGAATAAATTAACAACACATGTATCAAAATGGAGAAGATAATGAAAATAAATTATCATTTCAAATTATCTGGATTCCTTATCACTGTCTTAATTCTTAGTCTACCAATGTACGGTTTTAGTAAAGGAAATGATGAGGTCACAGTGGATGTTGATGGAAGTAAGAAAAAGTACCATATTATAGAGACCAAACAGTATAAAATTGTTGAAGTTGAGGAATCACCGAAGGATATAGAAGAACTGAAGTCTGTTGCTGAACAAGCCATAAGTGACGGTGAAAAAGATGCTGTTGCACATCTCAATAGAACTTTCTGGTTTAGTACCGGTTGTTTTTTCCCTGTGATTGGTCCTATTCTTTCCCAACGGTACCAACCCTTTACGCCTACTGGCAGGGTTCTCGGTAAATCCCCTGAATATGTTGCTTTTTACTTTGATGCCTACAAAGTCAAAACGAGAAAAATTCAGTTTAATTGGGCACTTGGTGGATGTCTGATCGGAGCACCGACAGGTGCATACATACTTTTAAGGTTATATAGATAGAACAAAGACCAAGCAACATACGGAAATACGGATTCACCTATTCTCCCTTCAAGTGAATTCTATTAGGCACACCTCTTATCAGTGCAATCCGTGATTAAGACAAGAACTGCCTCTTTATACAGCAAACTGTATGAGGATTAAGTAAATATTTCGGTAATTCTAATTCCTCCAAACCCGGTAGGTGCGGTTTCTAACCGCACTGGACTATGCTAATAAATTATCTAATAAATATTTTAATCTTCATTTAAGCAATATAAAATAATAATCTTGCGATTTTCGATTGGTGTCCAACCTGTAGGGGCGGGGTTTCCCCGCCCGTTATTGACGTGCAATTTGAATATTTAATATTGAAACTTGCTTAGTTTGCGATCAACAACCCGCCCATACAAACCTATTCCACCCTGCAAAGTGCATTCTGATAGGCAAGACCTCTTATCCGCGTAATCCCTATAAACCGCGATTTTGACAGAAAAGAATACCACGGCGAATGGTAAGATTCCTTATACCAAATTCACGTTATAAATTATAACTTGAACGTAAGTTTGATAATAGGTATACGAACTTCCTTGTTTCTTGATTTCTTAATTCAAGTATAATACCATTTCTGATATATCACGACTCTCTTTTGTAGCATAAACTTTTAGTTTGTGCCACACAACACTTCATTTATAGCAATTGCTAATGGGACAAAAATTAATAGAAATGGTATAAGAAACTATGTTATCAAACTCACACAATTGAAAATAATGCAACCTTTTTTAATTCAAAACTCGTCACTTAAATTAAGTGCTTAGGATTTTACGGAGAATTAAGGTGAATAATGATTCTGAATTAATTCAATACACATTAGACGGCGACCAAACAGCATTTACCAAACTCGTTGAAAAATATCATAAAGGAATTCACGCGCTTGTGTGGCGTAAAATTGGGGATTTTCATATCGCTGAAGAAATCACACAAGATACTTTTCTACGAGCATATAAAAGACTAAGAACCTTAAAAGATCATAACTTGTTCCCGGGATGGATATATGTTATCGCATCACACCTATGTACTGAATGGCACCGAAAGAAACATATACCAATACAATCTTTAGAAAATACTGATATCTCAGAGATTGATCAAGTATCTCATACACGATACATGATAGATAAACGAGACACAGAGACAACCGAAACCTTACGCGAAATTGTAGAAAAGCTGCTCAGAAAACTACCGGAGAGTGAACGCACAGTTATGACGCTCCATTACCTTGGAGAAATGACCTGTGAGTCAATTAGCAAAATGCTCGGAGTGTCATTGAATACGGTAAAAAGCCGACTGAATCGCGCACGTAATCGCCTGAAGAAAGAGGAAGCCATAATTCAAGAACACTTCAGTAGTCTAATACCCACCACCAATTTGGTTGAGAACATAACCAAGGAAATCTCAAAAATCAATCCTGCAACACCTTCAAGCAATAAGCCTTTTCTACCGTGGGTTGTTTCTACCACCTCTGCCATTTTAGTTCTTTTATTAGTCGGATTTGGAATACAATACTTATCCACCTTTTCCCAACCTTATGATATCAATTCCGAATCAGAGTTAATGGTTGAGATCATTGATGCACCAATTAATCTTACCCGTAAAATCAAATCTGATCCACGCAATCAACCCGGGAACACAGATACTCCCAGTAGAAGTCGGGGGGCTATAGATAAATTGGATACACCTAAGGACACAGATCTTACCGAGGGAAACCAAACACCTACAATAGAGGCACCACTATTAACGCAACAGTGGACTCAACGTGATAGTCCAGAAGCAGTGAAAGTATCCACACTATCTTCAACTAAGACAAACGATATTTATGCCATGACGCCAATAGGACTTTATCGAATCGCAGATAATAACGAAGAATGGAATTTAGTTAATAATAAACTCCCTACCTCAGATATTTCAACGCCGATAGTAGAACACAACGGCATTCTTTACATTCCAACTGTTGAGGCAATACTCACATCTAAAGACGAAGGTAAAACGTGGAAGTCTCTCTGTTCCTATCCCAAAGGAGAGGTTACAGGTTTGATTGTAAAGGATAACACCGAAGGTTCTATTGATATATATATCGGACTACTACGAGGGATCTTCTTCTCTGATGATGCAGGATCGTCTTGGACACCTTTAAACAAAGGTTTAGCATTAAGAAAAGTCTATGTAATCACATCCATTGAAAACACATTATTTGCTGGTACCGATAGGGGTCTTTATCGCTTAATTCTGGAACCCAGTTTAGAAAATGGAAGCGATGCTTCAGCTGTGTGGAAGCAATTACCAGTAGCAGAATCTCTGTCTATTCATGCCATAAAAGTTTCTGAACACCGTCTATATCTTCTCGCAGGACGCCTCGGAATTTCATCTGATTTAAGATTCATAGGATCCTTCAAGGCTGTGCTTAGCAAACAACCATTGTGGTCCGTGTTCAGATCAACAGATTATGGCGAATCGTGGACAGACATAACACCAAAAGACGGTTTTGAAAGAAATAAAGGGGTTGCAAATCTCACACTTGTTGCTGCTGAAAAAACGGTTATTTTAATAGGACACGACACTTTACGGTCAAATGATGAAGGTAATACTTGGGTCGCTTTGGATAAAACGACACCATTAGGGAAGTCGTTTGGTCAAAGTGCCGTTGCTGTTTTAAAAGTGAAAAGTAACAATAACTCTTCTAATCAACAGAAATCTACAAATGTCAAATATCAATACTACATAGGGAATGACAAAGGAATTCATCGGTCAACCGATGCAGGTTCATCGTGGAAACGTTTTAACTACGGATTAGGTGGAAAAATAGAAAATCTAACTGCCTTTAATAATAAACTCTATGCAATTGCAAATGAGAAACTTATTACATCAATTGATGGTGGACAATCTTGGCAAACAATTCCAGTGAATGCAGATGATATGAATGTTACCTTTTTTACAAAGGAAATCCCCTTGACTTATGAAGAAATACAACAATTAACAGATATACGGCAAATAATAAAAGCAGATGGAGTTCTTTACGCAAGAGGTTTCATAGCACTCCAAATACATTTTTTCAGTTTAGACGAACACAATCAAGTACTTATCCCAATGCCAGATGTGCCTACCCTTGGGGAGAAAAATCTGATATCAGCATTGATGAACAGAGTCTTATTTGGAGCATTTGCAATTAGTCAGAACAGACTCTATGTTGAACACAGACAGAAACTTCTTATTTCGCACACTTCATCACAACTCAATAACAACCCAAAGTGGTATGACACAAAAATCGAAAATACTCGGAACTTCGGAAAAATGAACTCTTTTACTTTGTTTACGTTAGGTGTGTCTGGTGATACTATCTACGCAGGTAAACCGGATGGCGTACTGCTTCATTCCGTTGATAGAGGTAAAAACTGGGAAATAGTTTCTTTACCGATTCCTGTGAAAACTTTTAAGCAGATACATATCACTGACAAAGTTGTTTGGGTAGCAACTGACAAAGAAGCTATATATTCAAATGATGGAATTAAATGGAACATTATCACAAATTCAAGTGGACAAAAACTCGTATTCGATCGTTTTGTGATGGATGGAACGGTTTTATATGCTGTAAGTTCTAAAAATAAAAACGGTGGTGTCTATCAATTGACAAGTGAACATGACACATGGGAACGGATAACACCAGAAATTCCAGACGATGCGACCTCTATCGCTGTCCTAAATGGTACACTTTATGTCGGCACTGAAAACAGTGGTTTACAAATTACTAAACTTGCAGACCATCCACATTCTCTTTCAACAAAACACTAATTCAATATTAAATCCTATTACAGTTGACATTCAAGGACTCGCGACAAGTGGACGCGTGTAGAGAAAGAATCCACGAAATAAAAATGCTAAAACGAAATTAAGTTTTGAGTCCTGCGGAGAGACTAAAAACCTCCGCACTTACAACTATTGAAATCTATGGTAACAAAATACCTATATAGAAATGGCATTAGATTCACTCAGTTGAACTCAAAGCATCCTCGTTAAGGCATGTCTTATTATTCAATCCACTACAACTCCTAAGTGGAGAATTAACTAAACCAAACATGCCAAATATGGCATTAGAGAGGAACATATTAAAATGTACAAAAATTTACTGTCTATTATTGACTTGCATAAAACATTACGGTTAAAAAACATACCGTTATGCATGTTAACTATTCTTATCATCACAGGAAGTTGCCTGACAGGCTGCGATAAGATCAAAACAACAGAGTTTCTTGACGCATTTGTCGATCCAATACTTGAGGTAAAAAGAACAATTTCAGTAACCCTCAATGAGAAGGATGCAAGTGGGATCTCTGGAACTGCGACTTTTAAGGAATATGTAGGAGCAGATTCGGAAGCAGGATCAACGTCAATTAAGAACCTTGATATTAAAATTCAGAACGCTGTAGCTGGCAAGAACTACGCTGCATATATCTATACAGGAAACAGTTGCAGCACGCCTGGAACTATATGGAATGATGATGGGTATACCGCCAATTCCTTTATAGCAAATGATGATGGAACAGGAGAACATAGTTATACCGTTGACATTGATATAACCGATATAAACGGTAAAGTATTAGTTATTCACGAACAAATTGACGCTGACGATTTAGAAAACGGTAAACAAGTTAGTTGTGGTGTCATAACCCTATCCGAATAATCTTTTTAAAATCACTCAATACCTGCGTTTCATAAGACGCAGGTATTGAGTGATTTTGTTTAAGCATTTATCACCAACACGTTTAGGAACACTACATCAGGATTCATCAAAGAATCAATACGTCTACGAAATCAGAACCATTCAATAATTAGGAACCCATCACCATCACGGGAACGGAAACTCTTTCTGTTGATGCATCGCTATTCTCCATCCACATAACTTGAAACAAGTATATCATATATATGCTACTTATTCAAACTTCATGCGTTTAACAGGTGTCTAAAGTTTTTAGCATTAATTGTAAACACCTATTCTTAGTGTAAACCCCATCCATATCTAATTTCACTCATTTCTTTCTCTAAAAACTCTAAATAAAATGAAGAATAACTTCATTTCTAACAACTAATATACATATATCACAAAATAAAATAAATTTGGAATATTTATCATAATGAAAATAAAATTGTAGAATTCAATATCATTCATTCTTAAACAAGGTATCCTTAAATGGAACTCAACAACCATAAACTAAAAACGAATAACCATAAATGTGTTTACACACCCATAGTTTTAACGTATAATTAGAAAAGTTTCTACGATCTTAGAAATATTGTTAAGGCGTGTTTAGATACAACGCCACCTTATTTATTGACCCGACCGAATGGAGAAAAGTGTACTATGGAGCTTTATGAAGCCGTCAGTCCGTTAGATTTTAGATATTATGGCGGTAATGATGCTTTTATGAAACGGCTTCTGCCCTATGTTTCTGAGGCAGGATATGTGACTTATCAGGCGAAGGTGGAGGCAGCGTTGGTGCGTACCCTCGCCAAATACGGTGTCTGTTCGGAGGCAATTGCAGATGAAGTTGAACAGGTAGTGGATCTCGTCACAGCAGAGGATGTATATGAAGAACAGAGACGTATCCGACACAATATCCGATCCCTTGTGAATGTCATTCGGAGTAAGATAAGTCCAGAAGCACGTCCCTACGTACACCTATTTGCGACTTCTGCAGATATCTTGGATACTGCTACTTCATTGCGTTTTAAAGCCTTGATTGCAGACGTTATCGTTCCTGACCTGATGGCATTGGAAAAGCAACTAATTGATTTGGCACGAGAACATGCAGAAACACCTCAGATTGGAAGAACGCACGGACAACACGCCGAACCTACTACATTTGGGTATGCATTGGCACTCTATATCAGTCGTCTTGGCACTCGAATTGAGAAGATACATGAGGCTGGAGAAAACCTACGTGGACAATTCTCGGGAGCAGTGGGGGCGTTTAATGGACTTGCCTTAATCCATGATAAGCCAGAACAGATAGAAGCGGATTTCTTAAAGCTACTTGACCTGAAACCTTCAGATACGCATACATCAACACAGTGTGTGGAACCAGAATTTATTTCTGATTTGGCATATCAGATTACAGCCGCATATACCGTGCTTGCGAATTTTGCAGATGACATGCGACATCTGTATCGCACAGAAATTGCTGAGGTCGGTAGGAAATATAATCCCCAACTGGTAGGTTCATCAACTATGCCTCACAAAGTAAATCCAGAGGCGTATGAGAACATAAAGAGTTTATGGAAAGCCTTTGTACCACGAATGCAAACCGTATTTTTGGACAGTATTTTGGAACACCAACGGGATCTAACTAATTCCGCCTCAAGCAGATTTTTGACTGAGTTGGTTACCGCTTTTGATTATTCAATCTATCGGCTTAGTCGGGCCTTAGATGAGATGGATGTTAAGGCAGAAAACATGCAACGCAACCTTGATATGAGCGCTGAGGATACAATTGCTGAACCTATTTACCTATTGATGGCATATTACGGATTTCCAGATGCCTATGATCATACACGAAAGTTAATTGGACAAGTACATGAGACCGGAAAAAGCTTGACAACCTTATTATGGGAAGATGAGACATTTAAACCGTTCTTGGATAAGTTGACGGAACCGCAACGTGAAGCACTCCGTGCGCCGACCAATTATATTGGTGCAGCAGTAAGAGGAACGCATGCAACATGTGATGAATGGGAAAGTCGAATGGATGCTTTGGGATTGTAGCATGGTATGCTAATATCGAAAATTAGATTAGTTCTTACGGATGAGTTTCATTAGCAAAAAGTAGACATGTTCATTTACTAAAAATACAAACATAAGTCTTCATTAGATAGAAAAATGTTTGATATTGTTTACTTGATACGACGATTCATAGGTTTTATCAGACGCTACCCACGTACATTCACGATAATTGGTTTGTTGTGTATGTTCAGTATCGGTATATGGGTAGGGAGAGAGGTGCGGTTTGAGAAAATACCCAATTATTTCAAGTCATATACCGATCCTATAAAAACTGATGAGACGAAGCAGATCTATCCAGGAATTGTACATCGACAGATATTAGACGACGGTATACTCACAAACGTTCTTGCTGTATCACCAGATGCCGCAACCGTAGGTCTATATCGGGCATTGAGTGCAGGGATTGGTACAGAATATCTACGTTCATTTGCGTCGAGGCATAAAGCACCTATTGCTCTAAATGGTAGCTTCTTCGAAATGGCAGGTCAATTTCGTGGAGAATCTGTCGGGGCATTGAAAATTGATGGGGAATGGATAAGTGAACCTGAACAGGGACGAGGCGTATTTGGATTCAAAACCGTTGATAATAAAATAGAATCATATATAGACAGAATAATTCTTCGGCACGAATTGGTTTTCAAGGATGAATCCGCAGTTGAAATTAATGGTATAAATCGTGGTCGTTTAATCAATGAATTAATCCTTTATCGACCCGATTTCCATGCAATTACCTTGACAAAGCCTGATGGTATTGAAGTAGTCATCCAAAACAACAAAATAATAGATATTCGTGATGGTCAGGGGAGTTCCCGTATTCCAACGAATGGGTATGTTCTTTCAGCACACGGTAAGAAACGTGAAATGTTACTATCCCAACTTAAACCGGGTGATACTGTAAAAATTCGTGAAACGGTAATTCCGGAAATAGTCGGTGAAAGTAAATTATGGGAAGGTCTATCACATGTAATTGGGGGTGGACCGCTCCTATTGCGAAATGGTGTAATTTCTACTAAAGACGCCTACAAACGTGAAGGGTTTCAGGGTTCATTTTACGGTTTCCCGCATCCCCGTACCGCAGTAGGCAAAAAAGCAGATGGAACACTTCTGTTTGTAACGATTACAGGCGCTGCACCAGGGGTTCGTCGGGGTGTGACATTATCCAAACTTGGTAAACTGTTTCAGGAGTGGGGAGCAACGGATGCGATTAATCTGGACGGCGGATCTTCATCTATGATGGTAATTCGGAATAAGGTTGTGAGTATAAAACTGAAACCTAAAGAGCTGAAACCTAAAGAGACGGAGTCATCCTCTAAAGATAAATCCAAACGTGACGAGAAGAAACCTGAACTCACTAAAAACGAAAAACAAACAGACGATAAATTAAAAAAAGGTTCAGCTGAATCCGATAACACAGATAAACCCAAAAAAGATATTGCAGAGAGACAATCATCTACTACAAAAAAGCAGACTGCTGAAGAAAAATCAAAAGAAGAATCAACCAAGAGAAAACGTACTGTAGAAGACAAGGAGCCAGGTAAAAACGAGGTTATTGAACAGAGAAAGTATGGACGTGGTAATCTTCGGATTAGACCAATCCCAAGAGATTACGGTCGCTCCATCTCTGATGCTATTCTAATTTTTCCACGCGACAAGGAGGCACCAAAAAAGAAAGCACAATAGACGAGTTCGGAGTTAATCAAGATTGTATTGATATATGTTTATGAATATGTTAAAATGAAAAAAATAACAGAAAGAGTGAATGTCTGTAAGAAGAGAATTCTGAAGAAATCATCTGATAGTATTATATAACATTAGGGAATAATTAGAGACTTTTCAAGACGAGAATTAAACCGGATCTTGGAGGACAAGGGATGTCAAAAGAAAAGAAGCACATAGTAAAAACCGATCACCATCTCTCTCGTCGTTCGTTTATTAAGAACACAGTAGGACTTGCAACTACAGCAATCGCTGGCGGTTCATTACTCCACACAGCTGAGGCACAATGGGGTTTTCGTGAATATATTCCGTACGATGCTAAACGGGATCAGCACTACGGAACAAACTACGGAATCATTGATCATCACCACCCGGGTATGGATCCAACAGGAGAAAAATTCGCTTTTGTTCGTTTGAAATATCCTGGCGGTGACTGGTACACAAATATCGTAAATTACTACCGTTGGCCCTCCGATCTAAAATTCACACAAATCATGGCTCAGTCAACATCTATTGATGTTGATGTTCGCAGAAATCCATTCTATGTTGATATAGACGATTCTTGGTTATTTAACTATCCGTTCCTTTTTATGACCGGACACCGAGGAATTCAATTATCAAATGACCAAGTGAAGAAACTCCGTGAATATTTTGAACGTGGCGGATTCCTTCATGTTGAGGATTGTGATGCACGTTTGAATGGTGGTAGAGGCGGATTGCGTTTACATGTCTATGAAATGATGCGTCGCGTTTTTCCTGAAAAGAAGTTTGAACGGTTGGATCTAAGCCATAAGATTTATCATACACTCTATGAACACAATGAATATCTCGGTGGTGATAAACTCATTCGAGGCATAGCCGATTATGATGAAGCGATCATGGATGATGACAAAGTGATTGTCTACTTCTGCCCCAGCGATCTGAATTGTGCATGGGAAGGTAGACAGTGTAGCCCCGGCGGTGATGAGCAGCGGATTTGGGCATTCGAACAAGGTATGAATGTCGTAGCGTATGCCTTGACACGGTAAATCTAACAAGTCTATCGGTTGTCGTTTTTTACTGATAACTGAAAACGCACGAGGGAATCATGAAAAGAAAATTTAGGTCAGATTGTCAACGTTTTTTAATTTTCTACAGCAAGTTTTTGACTTGCAAGTTACGCCAGAAATGTACGTTGTTTTGTGTCATGAGTCTGTTTATTTTTCTTGCAGTACAGGTGAAGGCACAACAACGGTTTTCAGATGCAATCGGACCTGTTACCATTCAAGAGGTGACGGCAATAACCCCATTAGTCGTTCCATATATTACTTGGGGTGGGGAAGCAGCTCTTTTCCATGCAAACGGTGGTCTAACGACAAAACCGGGTACTATTATATCAGACATCGGAATGAATCTCAAATTAGTACCAGGTGACAACTTTCAGCAACAGGTCCGCGACTATCTGGCTGGGAAATCCCCGTTCCTACGTGGCACGTTTAGAATGATAGCACAGGCAAGCGAGGTTATCGGGAAGGATCCCCGCACAAAACCTGTTGTTTTCGGGCAGCTCACTTGGTCTGCGGGTGACCATTTTGTGGGACGTTCTAACATCCGGAAAATCTCTGACCTCAGTGGTAAAAAGATCGCTATTCAAAAAGGCGGTCCACACGTAGGTATGCTTTATGATATGTTGAAGACCGCACGTCTTTCAAAGTCCCAGGTCGAAATTGTGTGGGTAAACGATTTAACAGGCGCGAACGGACCAGCAGACCGTTTCCGAAACGATACTACCATCGCAGGTTGTTTTGTAATAACGCCTGATATGATTGGATTAACAGGAGGTCCCGAGAATGCTGGCACCGGGGCTGAAGGCACCGTCAAAGGTGCTCGTGTCGTCATCAGTACTGCAACCCTTTCTCGTTCTATAGCCGATGTTTACGCCTGCCGCAAGGATTTCTACGACGCTTACAAACCCTTTGTTGAACGCTTCTTTGCTGGTTATCTGAAGGGGGCAGAAGAAGTTGTGGCTCTAAAAAAAGTCTACGAAAAGAGTGGATCCCAAAAGTACACCCAACTTCTAACCACGATGCAAGACATCTATGGTAAGGAAGTGTTACCTACCCTTGAAGAGGATGCACACGGCTTAATAGCGGATTGTACGTTTGTTGGGCAACCGGGAAATATCGCTTTCTTCAACGATCCGAGCAACACCATTACAGGTTTTGAAGGTTTCAACAAAGCAGGTTTAGACATGGCAGTGAACTGGGGATTTGCCCAGCAGAGGTATCCCCTAATTCCGTCCGATTTAGATTTTAACTCATCAACCTTTAAGAAATTGCTCGCTACAACCGTGACTGCTCCGTCTCAACTGAAACAGACCCGTTTCAAAAAAGAGACAGTGCGTGCCGAAATCGAATCGTTTAATGAAGACGCAGTGCTGGACGATAAGACGCTTATCTCGTTCACAATCCAGTTTAAAGCAAACCAAGATGCCTTTAGTGACGCCGAATATAAAGAAGAATTTGATAGGGTTGTTGAATTGGCTTCAAAATACGGGAATGCTGCAATCGCTATAAAAGGACACAGTGATCCCTCGCGCACACTGAGTGTATTAGTGAGAACAGGACTCCAAACAGGGGTTTTGAAACGGACAGGCACGCGAGGTAACTATAAATATTTTATGGACGGTAAGGCTTTTAGCTTGGAAGACACTGCGAATCTGATTCGACTGATCCAACAAAAGAAGTTCGACGATGGTACCAATATCGAGAGTCCGTTCCAAGTAATGCGGGCTGCACTGAAACTCTCCGAGCAGCGAGGGCAGGCGGTTAAACAGGCAATTATCGCTTATGCCCGTCGCAAAAATGCACGCATTGATACAGACCAGATTGTACCAGTAGGGGTCGGAATTAAGGAACCTGTTATTTCAAAGCCAACCAACCCGACTGAAGCAGGGGAAAACCGGCGTGTTGAATTTGCACTTGTTAAAGTTTCAGCAGAAGCGGTCGCAGTCTCTGACTTCGATTTTTAGCGGAAATACAAATCAGCCATTAGTATGACATAGATTGAGGCTTTTCATGGAATGTATGATAATCGACAACTCTGCCAAGCGATATATTCTAATATTGAGTCTATTGATTTTTGGTCTCCAGATTTGCAGTGCTGATGACGACATCCATAAAGATAACATTGTTGTAATTCTCGATGCCTCTGGTTCAATGCAGGACAAGTTTAGTGGGGACCAAACGAAGTCGAAAATGGAAGCAGCGAAGGAGGCACTACAGGAAGTGCTTGCTAAAGTTCCTGACGACACACAGATCGGGTTGTTGGTGTTCAGTGGTGCAAACGTCCGCAACGAATGGGTCTACCCGCTGGGGCTCAAGGACACTCAAAAATTGATAGATGCCATTCAATTACCACTCCCAGGCGGCAACACACCATTGGGAAAATATATCCGAATTGGGGCAAATCGTCTCCTTGAACAACGCGAAAAACAGTATAACTATGGAAACTACCGACTGTTAGTTGTTACAGATGGTGAGGCTTCGGATACCGACAAAGTTAGATACTACACACCTGAAATCCTCAATCGACAGATACGCATAGATGTTATCGGTGTTGATATGAAAACCGATCACATGTTAGCAAATGTTGTGGATAGTTACCGCAAGGCAGATAATCCAGGGGAGTTGGTGGCAGCTGTGTCACAGATCCTTGCAGAAACTGGCGATACAGGTACAGATGTTGGCGGTGAAGATCCTTTTGAATATATTACACCGCTTTCATCGGAAATTGCCGCTGATTTGATTCAGAGACTTACAAACCCACCGAGTAATTCGGCAATCATTTTAATGTCCGCAGAGGTAGCATCATCACAGACGACACCCATAAAAGCTCCGACACAACAAAAACATAACGATAAAAACCAAAGCAATATTTGGATTGTTGCAGTTCTGATTGTGTTATTCGTTACCGGTTTCTTGATTTTTAGGAGCAGAAAATAGGCTTATGGACGCTGGGAAAAAAAACGCATAATCATAGCGGCAGCAAGCTGGTTCGTAATTATCGGGGTAATCGGTTTAGTTTATAAGTTTGTTGTTGAACCGTGGATCCGAGGCGATCTCGTCAAAGAAACGAGCACACAACGGTATGCTCACACTATCAAAGTGGCACATGACTCGTTTCCGGGGTACGCTATACTTCGATCTCCTGCGGTCCAGAATTTGCTGGACCGTCAAGGGATTAAACTGACATTCGTTGACGACAAAGCCGATTATGTAGGGAGGGCACGCGCCCTGAAAAGTGGCAAGGTCCAGATGGCGGTTTTCACCATTGATGCATATCTCAAGGCAGGTAGCGTTATCGGTGGGTTTCCGGGTTCGATTGTCCTTGTAATAGATGAATCCAAAGGAGCAGATGCGATTGTTGCGTATAAGCGAGGCGTTCCTCAAATACCGAGTTTGAGCAACCCGCAGGCGCGTATCGTACTGACACCGGATTCACCGAGCGAAACGCTCGCTCGAATCATGATCAACAAGATGAGTCTGCCAAGTCTGCCTTCTTCGTGGGCAGTGGAGACAAACGGTGCTGAAGCTGCATATAAAAAACTCAAGTCCGCTGACCCTGATGAGCCTCACGCTTATGTCATCTGGGAACCTTACGTGACCAAAGCACTGGCTATTGAAGGGGTACATCTACTGTTAGACAGTTCAAAACTGAAAGGCTATATTGTTGATGTATTAGTAGTTCAGCGCGAATTCTTGGACTCACAACGAGAACTTGTCACGCACGTTGTTCAAGCATATCTCCGAGCAAACTATGACTACAATAACCAGCCAGATGGATTAGCCTCTTTAATCCAAGCGGATGGAAAGCAATACGGTGATTCGCTTAACCGAAATGAGACGAATAAATTGGTCAAGGGCATTGAATGGCGGAACACAGTTGAGAATTACGCACATTTCGGAGTGATTTCCTCAGCGGAAGCAAAAGGTGCCGAAAGACTCGAAACAATGATCGCTAAAATTACGCAGGTGCTAGTGCAAACCAATTCAATCTCGTCTGATCCGGTGTCAGGAAATTACGAGCAGTTATTTTTTGAGGGGATTTTACGTGCTCTTCACCATGATAAATTCCACCCCGGTATATTGAACGCAAGCGGTACCGATGAATTAGACGGCATTTTTGTTGACGCAACACCCAACGAACAGGTTCGAGAAGAGGAATCCCTTACTCCGCTTTCAGACGCCAACTGGAGTGCACTTGCCCCTGTTGCGGCGATGAAAGTAGAACCTATACAGTTTGGGAGAGGAAACGCTCGGATCCATCCAAATAGTCAACGTGCCTTGAAAGAACTCGCTGAAACCTTGAAATCTTTTCCACAGTACTATCTCAGAGTGGTAGGACATACGCGTCAGGAAGGTGACCCCGCGGCGAATCGGATTCTCGCCCTACAACGTGCTGAGGCAGCAGAACAGTCTCTGAAAAATTATGGCATCGCAAACCACCGCATCCGCGCCATCGCAAGCAATAAAACCTCCACCCATAGGCAGGGAGCAGCGGCACAAAGCGTTTCATTTGACCTCCTTGGAAAGCCGTATTAGGATCTGACATCTTGAATCCCGTAGGGATGATATGTTTATAAAAAAATGTGGACCAACCCTCTTGAGTTCCGTAGAAACGGCATAGAAAGATACACATATCCTGCAATTCATCATTATGTTGACATAGTGCCAAAACTTTACACACCCGCGTAAGTACAAATTAAGTAGGGTTGTTTGGATTCAATTGTTGGTAAGAAACGGTTTCCGTTTGAAACTAACTTGGTGAAGAAATTGATTGATCGGAAATTGTTTCAAAGAAAATTTCTACTCCATCTCCTTGGCAACTCTTATGTTATCTTCCCCTTTGCCGCGGGATGTTCCATCGCTTTTGTTTCTTGGGTATTCAATTTAGAACCGAAGATTCTTTATCTATTCGGCAGTGCGATTCTCAGCATCCTGGTGCCTATTGGTTCTCTGATTAGCAAGTGGGCAACCGGTACAGAGGATATAGCCAAACAGGTTCACCATGAGATATTACAGGAAACCCATCAAAAGCAAGAAGACGAACTGAACATATTACATGAACAACTCGAAGCTGATGGAGATAACCGAACAGAAACGATGCTTCAAGAACTCCGCGCCTTGCACATATCTTTTCAGGAGGAAGGTAGCGACGGATGGATGGGAACCCTTCCTATTACCATCCGAGCCGATATTACCAACAAAGTTTCTGAACTCTTTACACAAGCTGTACAGTGCCTGAAAAATACGCTAAAAATGCATCAGAAATCAACAGATACGCAATTGGGAACAAACATTAAGGGTGTACTTCAGCAACACCGCGAACAACAGATTAAAGACGTTCAGCAGACGATCGTTCAACTCTCACATCTATACGCGCGAATGCTAACGCTCAATCCTGAAAGCGATGAGACGGAACTCACACGCCTACGTTCGGAACTTGACCAAAGCCTCGCTTTTGCAAAACAGGTGGATGCGAAGTTACGAGAATTGACACCATCATCTCATGATTATGATTCATCTCAAACAAAAGATGAGAAGTAACTGATACATCATAGAAACGAGGACTTACGCATTGCATCTAAAAGCCTCCTTGATAAGGGCGGGGAATGCATTAAGGCATTCATACCGTTGATTCTTTAGGGCTAAAGGACAGAAATCCCAGTTTTTTCTGTCTGAATGTCCGATATTTGTACAATTTGCGTAAGTCCTGGAAATAAAGAAAAGGACGAAAAACTTTGGCACTTAACATGTGGCACTACGACAATATCCCCAGGAGCTGGGAACTTGTTTTAGAACGTTTAAAGAAATTGGAAGTACTCACGAAGCAAATCAACAAACAAAAAAAGGAACAGGAAATTGATTTGACCGAAACACTTAAAACGTTCTATGCACATCATAATGAATTAATGGAGGCTACGCGTGCAGTCTCACAACACACACCGATACATTGTGATGAGGCTATGTTAGACACCGCTTTTGTTGAAGCTGTCTGGCTGTCACTTGATCACTATCCGTCTCTCGTGCATCATCCAGAAATTGAAAATTTAGACACCGCTGGTTCTAAAATCTTTACGCTGTTTATGCCAGATGCTCAAGCAACGTCAATTGAACGAGAGAAACTAAAAACAGAAATTCAGCATGCATTCAATCTGGATTCTGAAACAGTGGATAGGTTAACTCGACAACTTTCCATTCGGACAAACCCACTCCGCCATCGGCATCAAATTATGCAGAGTTTAGAGACTCGATTCAATTTAGTGTCTGATAACCCGCGACTCGAAGCGGATATTTTACAACTCTTTCAAACCTTATATCCCGGTGCTCCATTTGAAGCAGGGGAAGTAAGGTTGGTGAAAACTTCGTCGGCACTCTATTTTTGTCTTCCTACTGAACTACCGGAAAAAGCACCGGACACGACTATCTCTACAGATGAAAAGCAAGAAGGAAACAACATTTCCCAACGTCCAAAAGCCTATTATGAAAAATTTCTCAGAAAAATTTGGGAGATTGAACCGTTTGCTCATTTTCCGGTATTCGGAACCTTTAACGCAGAAAATTTAGACTTAACTTTCCGTCAGAAAATTTCCGTTGACACTGAACTGTCTTTGAAATTGGTCACCTCAACACTGACGCGGATGATTGGAGTTCTGCCTTTAGCGGAACTTGACAAATATCTAATTCACGATACTTGGGGACATCAATGGCAGGAAAGTCTACTTGATTTTGAGGGACCCTACACTGAATTGACTTCGTTTAAACAGCCATTATCCTTAACGGAAACGGCTTCGGTTCTGGGAGAACATACCTCGTTCGTCGATACATTCGTCAAAACCGAGGCGGGGACAATTGTACTTGACCCAGCCAAATTACAGCAATTCATTGATGCGGAATTGTATGAACGCGCAATCATCGCCTTTACGCCTATTCTCGCAGAAATGCTCGCAGATGTGGTAGAATATAAATTTTTAGAGTTACATCCGGAACAAGAACACCTATTGCCCAGCTCCTCATTACTCAAAACGTTTCCGAGTAAATTGGATTTAACACTCGTAGATCTGCGGACCTGTTTTGTACATGCCACTGAAGTCTTCCAAAATTGGGTTGCCTCTGAGCTAACACAACAACAATTACATAAAGAAATTTGTGAGAAACTTGATATTCCTAACAATGCAACAAAACACAAGGAACTCTCGAATGTCCTCAGCACGGCAGTTGAACTCTGTGAGGCGCAGCTTCACTCTTTCTATGAACCGGAATGGGCTTGGGAGACTATGGAGATAGGTGAAGATAATTGCCTGAAACTGAATGCGTTTAGTTTCGCAGCACTGAATTTCCTCCGAATCCATACTGCCCTTATTCAGACATACGAAGATCTCTCACAGATTGAGACGCCGTATGGCTTCAAAGATATTCTGGTATTGGCGATGGGTGCCTTTTTTGAAAGAAATCCACAGCAGAATATTTGGCTACTTGACAGTTTTTTAACAGAAGGATTTCTACCACGTTGGGAAAAATTGGCTGCGATAGGCTGCACAGAACGTTAACAGGTAATTCAAGATTACCAGCACTGTTTTGTTCCCACACGCCGCTTTTTCGGACAATTTCCAAAGCAGGAAACCATTTGAACTTTGAAAATTTTGGTAAAATTAGCAATAGTCTCAGAGGAAAGTTCTACAAGAGGCATTCGAGCAAGGTATGAATGTCGTAGCGTATCCTCTTACTTGATAATTATTATTTGAAATTGGAAGTCGTAAGGCACGGTATTAAACCGTGCCTTTTCATTTTTAATTTCTCTACGGTAGATGTCCAAAGAGTTTCTTACGGTGTTTCATATTAACCGCATCATCCTGTGTAATCTGTGATTCAGAAAATGCCTCATTTGAGCGTCATAAACCCCGTTTCCTTTATTCTAATCCCAAAAATGTGTATGGGTCAATTCCAACATCTTCGGAATCCTTGTCAATTAAAGTTACACCCGTTGGAATTTCCCCTGTGAGAATCTGATCTATTGCTGCTTGATTTTCTTCTCCGGCAGACCACGATGTGATTCTACGGTGGACTGTTCCATCCGGACTTTTATGTACGGCATAACGAACATACATGGTGTTTGGGTAATTTACATAGATTTTACCATCTTGGAGAGTGGCACTTATGAAGCGCGTATCCCCTTCATTCCATAATGCAATCATTACGCGGTGAATTAACTCTATGTTCCGCTGATTGTATTGTGGCAAACTACCAGGATATTGCCAAACAGTTTTTCCATGACGGGCGGTGTATTCTGCTGGCACCTCTGGATAAGGTCCAAAGCCGAAAGGTGAGACAGGTACCTCAGCGATTTCTTCCTCTGAAATAAAGTCATCCTGTAAGGGAGTATCTGTCTTGGCAACACTATCCGTCTTATCGTCTATAGATGCCGCTTTATTATTAGACATCGCAAGCGTATTATCCTTTTCAAGGGTTGTTTCCACTTGTTCAGACTCCACCGCACTTGCATGAACGGTGTCCTGTACGGTATGCGTCTCGTTCTGATTTTCGCGCAGTAGCAACGCATTTGACGCCTTCCATTCAGCCTCAATAGTACGTCGTACATGCCAATTATAGAACAAACTACCCATGGCAACGACAACAAAAATAGCGAGTCCAACTTGGATTGCTCGACTTGAAAGAAAATCACGTATCATGAAGCTTCCTCCTACTCAGTATTATTTACGGGAGTTATGCATACCCGGAAGGAGATGGCGATCATCCCTGTAATCTGTGAAATAGGATTTTAAAACACACGGTGGTATTATTCTTGGGGTCCACCACCGTATCTTCCAATAACTGTACTATAAAATAAACAGGAAACAATGTAAAGCTTTTTGTAAAAACTCACGACATTTTGGAATTCTTGAAGATACCCAATTGAATGTATACGCAGATTATATTTTCAAGAAAATGAAATTAATTTTCTGTATTATTTTAGTACGAAAGTAATTTCTCGCGAAGGCGTTCATACGCAAGCTTCGCACCAGCGATGTTGCCGGCAGCAGGTCCGATTTGGAGTTGTGCAACAGTGCCTGAACCGAATAAATTTTCAATTGGATGGAATTGTAAATTCGAATCTAATTGGGGTAGACCACAAATAAGTGGAATCGTGTGTTGGTTGATTAACTCACTTAGAAATCCGTAACGACTTAGGTTGAATCTATAGCCTGTTGCGAGAATAATACGAGACACATTCGAAATTATATTGCGTGTTGTTTCAACTTGTAAGTGATGTGCCGCGGTAATATTGCAAATATTGGTTTCAGGATAGATTCCAACGTTTGAATTATTTTCTAACACATCCATAATCTCAGGTGTTATACTCCCTTCCCCTCTATTCTCTTGAATTATTTGGTATCGTCGCTGAAAATCGGTATCATTTGAAAATTCGTTGAGTGCTTTTGGACCTAACCAGATTGGTGGAAAATCGAACTGTTCAATCTTCACCTTATTCCTCATAATTAGCACGACTTGATGCCCGCGTTCACTAAGACTTCTTGCCAATGTTCCAGCTGTTAACCCTCCCCCAACGATCAATATCTTATTCTTCTTTTTAGATAATTGTCTACAATTCACTGAGAATTTGGATGAATGGCAAATGCTGTCCGGAAATTGGCGCTGCCATTTGGTATATTCTGGTGGTATATACGGACAATCATCAGCACCGATAGCAAGGATAACACAACTACTACGAAACCCTTCATTGCTTGCTGATATTATACGGAACGGATATCTACCCGTACCTATATCCCATCGTAATTTTGCGACATCAAACTGGTAATAGATGGGGTGTTTCGTGAGTTCAGCAAGTGCCTCATTGCAGAAATCCCAAAACAGACTTGTGGATGGTTGTGAATACGGTGGTGCCAATTCATCTGTTCGATTGTGATGTTCAGCGTAATCAACAATTCCAAGAGGGTCAGGTGTGGTATGGTGTACCGCTGGAGATCTGAGAAATGTCATACCTTGGCTTTCAGTCTTCTGTCGCCAAGTTGTGAGTGGTTTTGGATATCTATCCACGATTACAAGATGTTTCGCAGCGGTTGGCTTTTCACGGAGCAGTTGAAGTGCAATGGATATTCCGTGAATTCCCCCACCTATAATGGTAATACGTATATTCCGATGTGCTAACGGAATTCGGTTGACTCTATCCTGATTGGCATCATTCATATCAGTTTCCGAATGACTGACATCCAATGTCTGAGAACTGTTCATTTAACAGTGTTTTAATTTGTATGTGGACCGGGAAGGTGAACACTTTTTAGTTCAAAAGTTTGTGTCTGAAATGTGTCTGTAGCGCGGTAACGACTGAATCTATATTTTACGACCCCAACTGATGGTGCCACCCAGTATACTGCGGGAGGACTAATCAGACGAACTGTCGGATCATCACTATCTCCGTATATAACTTCTTCGTAGACAACATAAGTACTATATCTCCCAGCAGGAACAGAAATTTGTACATCTTTCTCTGCAACATACCGAGTAGCAGTAACCGGATCCCCGATGTTTTTCTCAAAAACAATCCATTCTTTGTAAACTTCTAATGGAAAATCCCATAGTAGCCGTGGCGGGAAATGTTTTTGATGAAAAACAGGATTCTCAATTGGCAGGAAAATGTCAAATGCGGATTCTGTCAACCCTTGTGGGGTTTTATTAAAGTAGGTTGCTAAAATTGGGAAAGGAAATCCTTCAAAAAAATCGGTATCAAAACGAAGATAATAGGCGTTAGATGCTAAATGATCAACAGTATCAAGGTTGAATTCATCAGGTTCGACAGGAGTAAGTTCACTTATAGTCATTTGTCGATGCGTTGTACCTCCGATATCCCGTGTGCCTTGGACGCGAACTGTGAATTCCTGTTCTGTATCAACGTTGATGTATGTCCATGCGGATCCAGTATCTGTCGGAAAATCCATAGCGGTAAATGTTCCTGTAGTGTCTGGTATTGGTATTTTTGTTTCACCGTGTGGATCAATCAAACCTTCATCACAACTCACAAGAAGTAGTAGAAAGAAAAGAACTAAAGAGGAGTAGATTGAGATTTGAGTATTTTGCATTATTTTACGACAGAGAATTTTCCAGTACTTTGATAACCATTTCCATCAGATGCCCGGAAAAAATATAGTCCAGCACACACTTTTTCTCCATGTTGGTTAGTACAATCCCAATTAGATGCATTATCAAGGACTTTAATTAGATTTCCAGAAATATCGTAGATTTCTACTTTTAACCCGTTTGGATAGAAAGATATGTGTTGGTTTCCGTGTTCAGGTCGAATCGGATTCGGTGCAACCACGACATTTCTATCTGTATACTTTACTGCATAGTTGAAGATCCGTCCCTGCCATATCTGGTTCCCTGTAACCCCAGAAGGTGTTTTTCCACGAATAGTATACAGATAGATTCCCGCAGGAGGAAATCCATTCGTTTGAAGTATACCTCGCCATGTTGTTGCTGTTTCTTGTGTCAACGTAATAGTATAATTATCTCTATTAGGACTTTCTACAGTCAAGAATGGAGCGCTTTGTAGTGAGTGTGTACTTTGTACTTCAACAGTCCACACACCTGTTGCTTGGGGTTGTGTATTTATAAAAAATGCCGGTGCACCGTTTAACGTATCTATACTGGGTGTTACGCCCTCTGGAATTATAGTAGGTGTACCCATAACACCTATATCGTTAACGGGAACAACTGCGTAGTAATAGTGAACGTCAGTTGGTTCATAGAACTCAAAGTCTACATCTTGAAAGACGGTAGTATCTTGAAACTGAGTTTGGGTGGGTCCAACGCGTCCTACGATTGTAATATCGTCTTCTGCAATGCCATCACCATTCCTATCAACCGCACTGACATCATCTCCTGTTTCAAAAGGTTGCGGGGTATCGGTTTCATTCTCTATAAGATACCGTTTTCTGACAATTACAATTTCATGTATATCTGCAGGATCACCAAGTGTCCAATTGATTATAGGACCTCTGCTTCCTTGCTTGAGCTGCGCAGTTGAGATTTGTCCTGATGGAGGAACGCCTGCTATCACGCTAACAGATCCACCAAATGTGCCACCTGGGATTATAACCTGTTCCACATCAGGGTGCATGTTAATAAGGATGAGTACGATTTCTTTAATATCTCCACCAAAATCACTGAAGGTCATTTGCGCTTCTTGGGAGCGTTGATATGTGAATGCTTCTCTGATTTCTGTATTTCCGATCCGTTTTTTGACAATGAATTTTGCGGCCCACCCCCGTAGTCCCGTATTGCGGTGTCTTCTGAGTTCTGACTCAATTGCCACTTTGTCCGTATTAATTAGCGTATTCATATCTATCGGTGCGAGGTCTGCCCCATCAATCTTGATAGTGAATTCTGGAATAATACCTGAAGGACGAAAGACAATATATCGAGACGCGAAGTGTTCCGGCATTGATTCTGAATCGAAATCGGTACGTATAGGGTAGTTTGTATGGACATCGTTAGGATGGATAGCAACAGGTGGGAAACGGTCTGCGTTCCTATATCCCGGTAGTTCAAGATTTGTATAGGCGCGTGTATGTGTAAAATAGTTCCAAACAGTAAAGGTCTTAAATGCCTCTGCCAGGGTTGTGCCATTATCTGTAAAAACATCGTAGAAGTTGCCAAATTCACGATAACTTCCATCCGTTGTGTTTCTGTAGAATTGTCTTACGATGTCGTATCCGAATCTTTCTGCCATATACAGTGTCCAGATAACTGACCCGTATTCATGATCCCCTATTCTACTTTCAAGAGAAATATCGGGAATCAGAAACCACCGCCGTAGTTGATTGATGTAATAGTTATAGGAATTTGTTTCATTTGGTTCGTCTGGGTCAGGGATATCATCACCATCGTCAATAACTCCTCCATCGTAGGTCATGATTTCTATCCATGTTGCCGATGCCTCCATAAACCATGTTGGCATAAACGCATTGTACCCGAACTGTATCCCGTGAAGAAATTCATGAGCACATGTTGTTTCAAGATACCGTATTCCCTCTGCTCTCCCGACATAATCGTAAATACGCGAATTGATCATAAAGTAAGGAGCAACAGTTAATGCGTTGGATAGAACGCGACCTTCAAACCAGTCTGCGGTTGTAATTCCAAGTGCAGGAAAAGTAAAAAGGTAGACATCGTATTTGTGATTTCCACCATTCTGTGCAGCCCAAAAATCAATATACGGCTTTTTAAAACCCATCAGGTCAATTTGGATGTGGTATGATCGTTCCATGGCATCCGCACATAGATCCACATAATCAGGGACACCGTTCTTCGGATGAAAATCTTCAAGAGGTGGGGCATGCGGTCCCACACGTGTATAGTGAAGTCTGAAGTGTGTTGTATCGAATTGTAAGGGTAAATTGATATCACCGAAGAAGCTGCCGGGGAGTCCGGGACGTAGAAAGAGAGGTTTGAGTTCTCGCCGATGTATGGAGGGTAGGTTTTGCCAGTTTTTAGCTATAGTGACAAAACTATCAGTCGCACATTCGTTGATCTCGTCAAAGGTATATCTTGGTTTTAGGTTTTTGAACTCTCGTGCTGTTTGTATTGCGTTTTGTAGTTCTGGATCTGGTGGGAGTGCTTGTGCAACTGTATAAAAGGTGAAAAGTAATACTATGTAGGTAATAAGAGATTTCATTGAATTTTGTTAGACAGATGAATTTGTGATATAGATATATTGTAAGTTGATTTACTATCAATATTCTTCAATTATTATACAAGGTGATGGTATTGAATTCAAGGAAGAACTATCTGTTCTTCCTATGTAAAGCATATTATAGCTTAAATGAAAACAATATAGACCACAGTCTCGGGTTTAATGGAGAGTTATTTAGAGTATGTGGCTATATTGACTATAGTTTGGACAGTTTTAAGAATTAAACAGAGACTTGGAAGTCTATTTCTATGTTTAGACACCTCCCGCACTACTGGGGATTTGGGATTTATTGATACCTCTACTATTGCACACCATTCACACCTTTCCTGCTTATTT
>CAZZBB010000063.1:0-15428 GCA_964652195.1 uncultured bacterium
AAATTAAAAGATCGTCACAGATCGTATATATTGCTACAATAGTTAATTCCATGGGGTTTCTCCAAATATTCTATAATGATAAACATTATAGAGAAAACCCATGGATATAAAAGCAGTTTATAGGTAGCAACTTAGGTTATATTATTAGAAAAATTTTGATATTCGTTATGCATATTAGATGTTTGGATAATCATCAATTATTGTCCTATGAATATGTAGTCAGTTAAAGTAGTTAAGATCGGGGATCGGAATCCTCTCCCACTGAAGAAATGTAATTATATCCTTCGGAACGTTTAGTGGTTTTCTTGTGTGTATGATCGTCTGTTTTGTTTTAACCGCTCAAATTTTAAGTTTTTCAAGTTCTTTAAGTTTTTCAAGTTTTTTAAATTGCTTTTTAAGAAATTACATTTTGATGAGCCAAAAACCTTGTTGGGGATTGGGATAACAAAGGATTTGATTAATCGGTGTAAAATTTTAAAACTAAAAAAACTAAAAAAATATATGGTGTAATTCGGTACAATAATCCTCTGTAGCAGCATTTTTAGATTATGAGTATGTATATTTTTAGGATGATTCTCATTAGGTGATAATTCTATATGCTTTATTCGTAATTCTAACATGGATTTTCTTCTACTCCAGATAGTTAATTTAGCACATATAATAAACCTATAATTAATGAAACACTTCTATTGTGCAGGGTATAATCCAAATTAATTTTACCATAGTGTACCAGTAGTTTCAAATTTATTTTCATTATGACAAATAATATTCATGTATTTTGTTTTATTGTAATTGATGTATATTAGTTGTTAGATGTTAATTTATTCTTCATTTTATTTTTAATTTCTTCAATGTTTATATTTTGGGTAAGTCAGTGATGGATATTTGAGTGTAGTAATAGTAGTGAAGAATTCCTTGTAATCTGCAAACTCAAAATGGGTGTATTTGGAATAGAGATTTATTGGTGCTTAGAAAAGTGAGAAAAAGATTACACACCCTATTCTGTGAGATGGCTTACCTATTAGAGGTAATGATGGCAACATTGCCAAAGATATTTATAGCAATGAACGACTTGGTGACCCCGTCTTTAGATCATATAGGTAATTTCGAAATTTACTATAATCGATAACTACAATAGAGGGAAGACAAATCAGAACTAACTAATATCGTAACGGTTTTTACAATGCTTTGATAACTACAATCGTCATGTCGTCGTTCTGTTGCCTGTCACCGGAAAAGTCACGGACATCGTTAATAATCGCATCAACCACTGCTTCTGCGTTCATTGTATTATCCAGTTCTTTGATAAGGTCTGTCAAGCGGTCAGTTTCCATATAAAGTTGGTTAGGATTATCACTCTGAGATGCTTCGGTAATGCCATCACTGAATAGGATTATTAAATTTCCAGATTTCAGTTCAATTGGTGGTGTTTCTTCATAGTCAGAGTATTTAAACGCACCTAATGGGAGTCCGTCTATTGAGATCTCATCAACATCCCCTTCACCATGCTTAATAATAGGATAAGGGATTCCGGCGTTAGTATATTTAAAGGTCTTATCCGTGGGGTCAATTGTCAGTATCGCCATAGCACAATTGGTATATCGTTGAAAATGGAGAATAAAGATTCTGGTTCAATGCCCACAACATTTGAGATGAAGACATTTCCAACGTTGCCACAGAATAAAGTGTCCCAGAAGATAAAACTGCGTTCATTGCCCCCTTCATACCTTTGCCAGTGACATCTGCCAGTACAACAGCAAGCGTTCCGTTGCTGAGCGGAACATAGTCGAAAAAGTCCCCACTGACAGATCGGGCAGAGATACAGACTCCTGCAATCTCAAATCCTGGGACCTCAGGGGCGGTTTGTGGGATTAATCCCATCTGCATCTCTTGTGCATCAGCGAGTTCAGAAACCACTTCCCGCTGATAGGCTAAAACTTGTTGATGCTGTTGGTAGTAGCGATTCACAAAGGTACCACAAAGTAACATTAACACAACAATCGCGCTACCTAAAGGGTAGAGAATCCACTTGTTTTGATACCACGGCAACACTACAGTCAACGTCAGGCTTGCCGGGGCAGAGTAGTTTAGGTCACGGTCAATTGCAACGACCTCGAAAGTATAAGTTCCCGGTTCATCAAAGCTGATATTAAGGGTATCCGATAGTGTTGGTTTACGCCAAACAGCGTCAATCTCTTTGATGCGAACTCGATACTGTCGTTTTTCTTTTACGGTTTTGAAGTCGATACTACTATACTTGATAGTTACACGAGTATCGGTCATAATATCCTTAATTGTCTTAAGAGATTCAGTTTGTGCAGAAGTCTTGTGGCTCTGAACTGAAACGATCCGCACACGCGGAGGAACCCGATTCGGGTTGTATTGGGACACCTCATCAAGCGTTGCAAACCAGAACCTCCCATCCGAGTCTTGATAAATTTTTGAAATCTGATCACTTATGAGGCCGTCTCGGGAATCTAAAGATGTCCAGGCGGTCCCATCGTATTGAGAGACCCCACCGCTGAGCGTCCCAAACCAGAGAAAACCGTCTCGGTCTTGGTAAATCGAAGTTGCATCATTTTGCGCGAGTCCATCAGTGTTCGTGAAGTTGACAAAATTCATACCATCAAATCGGGAGACCCCATCGCCGCCTGTGGTTCCAAACCAAAGGTGTCCCGCCTTATCTTCATGTATCGCATGGACAAAGTTGGATGCAAGCCCCTCATCCGTGGTAAAGTTGACGAACCATACGCCATCGTACCGAGAAACGCCGTTGTTTGTCCCGAACCAGATGTATCCCTCACGGTCTTGATAAATTGAGATCACATAATTTTGTGTCAATCCGTGTTCGGTATTGAAGTTAATAAACTTTTCGCCATCATATTGAGAGACCCCACTACCATTTGTCCCGAACCAGATGTATCCCTCACGGTCTTGATAAATCGCCAATACGGAATTGCTTGGGAGTCCGTCATTAATTGTGAAGTTGATGAACTTTTCGCCATCGTATTGGGAGACTCCGTCTTGTGTCCCGAACCAGATGTATCCCTCACGGTCTTGATAGATCGAATTTACAGAATCGTGTACGAGTCCAGCATCGGTTGTAAAATTGATAAACTTTTCGCCATCATATCGACTAATTCCGCCCATGGTTCCAAACCAGATGTAACCCTCACGGTCTTGATAAATAGTGTAAACAAGATTGTCTATGAGCCCATCAGAAGTCGTGAAGTTGATTACCCCGCTGCTATCGTATTGACTGAGCCCATTGCCCTCTGTTCCAAACCAGATGTATCCCTCACGGTCTTGATGAATCGCCGTCACAACGTTAAATGCGGGCCCCTTACCGATTGTGAAGTTTACAAACTTTTCGCCATCGTACCGAGAAGCACCACCGCTTGTACCGAACCAGATGTAACCCTGCCGATCTTGATGAATCGCCTGGACAAAGTTGGATGCGAGTCCCTCATCCGTGGTAAAGTTTACAAACTTTTCGCCATCGTACCGAGTAACACCGTCGTTTGTACCGAACCAGATGTAACCTTCCTTGTCCTGATGAATCGTCGCTACAGAGTTAGATATGAGTCCCTCATCTGTGGTGAAACTGATAAACTTTTTGCCATCATACCGAGAAACGCCAACCTCCCAAGTGCCAAACCAGAGGTGTCCCGCTTTGTCTTCATGGATTGCATGGACAAAGTTGGATATGAGTCCCTCATCCGTGGTAAAGTTGACGAACTTTTCGCCATCATACCGAGAAACGCCATCGTTTGTTCCGAACCAGATGTAACCCTCCCTGTCCTGATGAATCGCCCGGACAAAGTTGGATGCGAGTCCCTCATCCGTGGTGAAGTTAGTAAACTCTTCTCCATCATACCGAGAAACGCCAACTCCCCAAGTACTAAACCAGAGGTGTCCCGCATTGTCTTCATGAATCGCCCGGATAGAATCGGAGGCAAGCCCCTCATCCAGGGTAAAGTTGGTGAACTTTTCGCCATCGTACCGAGAGACACCACCGCTGAGCGTTCCAAACCAAAGAAAACCGTCTCGGTCTTGGTAAATCGACTCAATAAAGTTATCTTTCAATCCATCAAGATAAGTGTAGTTTTTCCATGTCCCATGTTTAAAAGGAGGAAACCTGAAACCGATATTCTCAGTTTTTTTGGAACTAGCGGAGACAATTATTTTTTGAAAACTGCTATACGCGTCCGAGGTGTGGCAACGTAATTGATACGAGCCAGGTTCCAGGTTGATGAATTTATATCTTCCTACTCTGTCTGAAAGGGTCGTTACCCTTCTTTGGCGGGGACCACTCTCTTCAAGTGATAATGCTTCCACTAGGACACCAACATGTGGGGTATTATCAAGCGTTAGCAGCTGCCCAGAGATACTGATAGCTTTCTGTAAGGTCAAGTTCATTATTGCACGATCACTTTCTGAAAGTTGGACTCCTATTTCCCAAGTGCCTTTGTCTCTGTGGGTGGCTTGAATATCATAGTGTCCACTTGCAGGATAGACCGAAAACTGATATGTCCCTTTGGTGTCGGTCTCTGTTTTTGCAATCAGGGTTCTGCCTTGCCACAGGTTCACGATGGCATTGGATAAGGTCTTCCCTGTTTCATTGGAAATGACGCCTGCTATCACTGCCCGAGTGGATGGAAAAACACGCGCTGTTAAAGCCCAATTCTGGTGCCCGTTTGCGACCTTCATCAGACAGGGGTTTTTACCTGGGAGCAATGAAACAGAGAC
Organism: uncultured bacterium; assembly: GCA_964652195.1. Taxonomy (GTDB): domain Bacteria; phylum Poribacteria; class WGA-4E; order WGA-4E; family WGA-3G; genus MSPOR6. Next base: position 4,750 of record CAZZBB010000063.1, read on the forward strand.
CCTATCTTCATCTACGACAATAGGTCTCCTCATCGGCTGAGTGTATATCTTCTGACCGTTGAGAAAAACCACAACGCCATCATCACTGCCGACAAGGATTTCTCCATCACCACCTTGCTTGCTTTCCAATAGGCAGAACGTATAGCAGACCGCCTCTTGATGGTTTCCGACAGCGTGAAGCAGATTGATAAGGTTTCCTTCGCTACGGAATTCCGTCCAAGTCAACGTCTTTCCTCCAGCGATGGTTACTGTATCGCCGGGTTTGGGATTAGCAAGAGCCTCGCCGTTAACTGACGCGAGGAAATCGGTTTCCAAATTCTCTGGAAAGAAGGGCCCCAGCACCAACCACTCTTTAATGAACGTGCCATCAACGGGATGAGTGGGAACACTATCTTGGGCATGTGCAGTGGCAATGTAGAAGCAAAAGAAAATCAGAATACTATATTGTGCAGCAAAAAGTTTTCGCATCTGTTCTCTGGTTTAACCTTGAGAAAATAATTGAGTTATATACCTTACGAGTAGATCTAACTGGAAATTACTATTCCACTTTCGGCAAGGTAGGTAGAGTCAAACGTGGACGGTCACCAAAATCTGGGAGTTCTGGTGGATTCTCTTCCATTTCCTGGAGCAGTAATTCAATTGCACAATCAAGTTGTGGATCGCTGTCTGTGGTATAGTCCTGTGGCCGATAATCTACTTCTATATCAGGATCGGTCCCATAGTTTTCTACGTTCCACCCAACATCAACGAACCAGAACGAATATTCGGGTTGGGTTGTTGATCCACCATCAACGAATCCTTGATGTGGAGATATACCAATCACACCACCCCATGTACGTTTACCGATAAGTTTACCTAAATCCATTAACTTAAAGCAGTGAGAGAAGATGTCTCCATCAGAACCAGCATTTTCATTTGTGACTACTGCCATAGGTCCCAAAACCGAAGAAGCCGGATATGAATTTGGTGTACCCCATCGTGGTTGTACATACGCAATACGTCGACGAGACAATTTCTCCAATATCAGCTGTGAGACGTTTCCGCCACCATTATATCGAACATCCACGAGTAGTCCTGGATAACTGACTTCACATAAGTATCCTCGATGGAATTCAGCATATCCTCGTCTTCCCATATCTGGAATGTGAACATACCCGATCTTTCCATTAGTTTTTTCGTGTACATATTTTCTATTCTGTGACACCCATTCACGGTATCGTAATTCAGATTCACTCCCGAGTACTTTTATCGTAACAACCCGTTTTTCACCATCCGAAGCATTCTTGAATGTCGTCTGGACTTCTTGTCCAGCGAGATTAACCAATAGCTCTCCTGGAGAAACATTTTCAGTTAGCTGTTGTCCTCCGATAGATAGGAGGACATCACCTTCTTGGATGTTGATTCCTGGTGATCCGAGTGGAGAATCTCTACGTTCATTCCATGTATCACCACGAACTATATGGTTTATACGATACCCCTCACTTTCAGAATCGTAACTGTAATCCGCCCCAAGAAATCCTTGTGCGTAGTTTGGTGAACTGCGGTAGTCTCCCCCTGATTCATAAGCGTGGGAAGTTCCGAGTTCTCCCTGCATTTCCCACATAAGATCAGAGAATTCTGCCCGCGTAGCAACTTTTTCAAGTTGAGGTAGATAGCGTTTGTAAACATCTTCCCAATCGACATCGGACATATCTTCAGTCCAGAAATAATCACGCTGGAGTCTCCACGCTTCTCGGTACATTTGTGCCCATTCAGCAGATGGTATAACAGAAGGTCGGCTACGACTTACATTGATCCATCCGTTATGTCTCGGATTACCACCTTTCTTTTCACTTTCCGCTTTTCTTCCTGCTTTAATAACGCGTATTCGGTCTCCTGTTCGATATACAAGGGTTTTGTAATCTCTTGTTAGTTGAAAATTACCGATATCCCCAACTAATACTTCCTTTTTCTGCTCATTAAAGTCGTAAGCGTGCAATTTTCCTTTTCCTCCAGAACCCTCTTCGTCTCCAGGTGAATTAACAGCATGTTGAACAGGAAAGGATGTGAATATTGCCTTTCCTTCTATCCCTGCAATTTGACCATAATTTGCGTGTGTGTATGGAAACGCAACAACCCGTTGCTCAATTCCTTCTAAATCTATCTCAATAGGTTTTCTTTTTTTCTTTTCAGATTTCTCTTTAGCGTCCTCATCTTTTTCTTCAGTCTTCTCATCTGCATTATCATTCTCGTCTGTATCCTTATTCTCATTATCTTCTTTCTCCTTATCCTTTTCGTTTTCGGATGAAGGAGCAGTGGGGATAAATGGATTTGGTGTATCCTTCTGCAGTGTTACCAAAAGGGGGCGGGTGGAAACAGGGAAACCGAGATCAAAGTGTAGTGAATCCCTCACAGGATCAAATTCTCGCTGTGATAAGAAATAAAGGAATTTACCCTCTGGATCCCATGCTGGGGCATAATCGCTGAATTCTGGCTGTGTAATGAAAGTTATGTCCCCCGTTTCAACATTGCATAACTTAATGGATGAGGTAGTCTCTGTTGCGGGAAAACTATATGCTATCCATTTTCCGTCTGGTGACCAAGTTGCCTCTGAAATACGTCTGTATAAGCTCTTATCAAGTACTCTGAGTGTTGGCTCATCCAATTCTATGAGGAGAAGTTCTAACCTATGATTGATAATTAAGAGTTGATCTTTCAGGTCGTCCCCTTTAGGACATACAGCCAAATAACGAACATGTCCAATATCAAGATCGTCTAAACGGCGTATCTCTTCACTACCATCACATGTATGAATTTCAAGTGCTTCTTCGCCACCAGCATCAGAAAGTGTCACAATTCGTTTACCATCATTTAGCCATTCTGTTTTACGATAGCGTGTACCATTCCTATCCCCGTGTTGCAGAACAGCACCATCCCAATTTGCCATTGTGAATAATTTGCCACGAGTCGTTAATGAGATTGATTTACCATCAGCAGAAGGTGCGTATTCTTGAAGATATTTGGTAGGATTGACAAATTTGCGTTGTCTTTGTATTCGTGGACTTCGAAAATCAACATCTACTTTATAATTATTATCTTCTACTATTTCGTGTATCCATAGATCACCGCCTGCATGGTAGACAATTCTTGTACCATCAGTTTGTGCTGATCTACAGTAATATGTTTCTTGATGAGTATGACGTTGTATATCTTCACCGGAGGTATTGCATGAATAGATATTTCCCACCCCCTCGTGATCAGAAATAAAGTATATACGATCCGCAATCCACATGGGTGTGGTAAAATTACTATCTACAGGCTCGAATGGTTGAAATTCTCCGTTTCCATCTACATCTATCCATAGTTGTCCAGCAGTTCCACCACGATAGCGTTTCCATCTTGCCGGTTCACGGGTTAACCTTCCGAGTATTACACCACCATCACTCCCATAGGACACATGATTAGCAGGCCCGTAAGGTAGTTGTTGTGGTTCTCCACCTTCTGGAGACAAACTCCAAATCCAAGCACCAAATGCAGAACTTGCCCCGCTTGAGTACAGAATCTTCTCCCCATCAGAACTCCAACCGACAACACTTGCTTGGCTTCCTTGGTATGTTAATCTTTTGGCTTCTCCACCAAGAGCAGGCATTACATAGACTTCTGCTGGTCCCTCTTCGCGTCCAGCAAAAGCAAGAAGTTCTCCGTCTGGTGATAATTGTGGGGATCCTGTTGCCCCTAAATTTGAAGTAAGTCTACGTGCAACACCTCCAGTTATAGAAACTGTCCATAAATCGTCTTCACACACAAAAACAATGGTTTCCTGAGAAATTGTAGGAAATCGATAGTATCCTGACATTTACACCTCCGTAAAGTCGTAATATTGTATTGGTTAATCATGAATAAATATAAAGACGAGGTATCCAATTATAATGAATGCATTCGCGGCATTCTGGAGACCTCGTCTTACAAAACTGATACTTAGATCAATCCTGACATGTAGTTAGAATGTTTGAACAATTTTCATTTAAAAGGAGGTTAGTTACCGCCTATATTAGTCTGTTCATCAGAAGTTGGTGGGTTTCCAATCCAGAGATCAACAGCGGGACTGCTTGCAACTCGACGGTTCCCAACAGACGCGTTCACAACAAACGTATGTGGTCTGGTCTGGTTGTTCCCAATGAATGGATTTCGTCTTAATTCATTATCTCCAGCGGAAACTATATCTGGAACGAGTGTGATTGTTGCTTCAGATTTTCCTGATCGAAGCACAGTTGTTTGTCTTTGAAGTTCAACCCCAAAAGGCAAACCCACAACAGTTAAGTTCATATTCTGTCGATTGCCCTTTTTGCGGTTTACCTTGACAGTAATCTCGACTGGTCCGTCTGGCGTCACAATTACTTCATTTGGTTCCACAGTAACAATCAATGGAGTTGATTCAGTCACGCTGACGACCACATTTTTCCGTCTGACTGTTTGATCAGTGTTTTGTATACGATATACCTCAACAGGAGTTGCAGCCCTTCGAATCTTCTGTCCTGCTGATGTGGTAACTGTACCAACCACCTGAACGACACTATGTACCAAATCGGCATCTGGGGCAGCAGTAAGTGTGATGAATCCTCTTTCGTTCCCACCTTCAGAGAGAATTGCACTCTGGCTTGCTTTGATACCGGTTGGCAGGTTTTCAACGGATAATAGTATGGGTTCAGTGAATCCTACCCGTCGTTGTAAGGTAACATCCATAAGAACTGTACCACCCCGTCCTATATTAGGATTATCAGGTGTAACTGAAATAGCAAAATCGGGAACAGTTGGTCGTATATCTAAATGGTATACATAACCTGCTCCACCATTACCAGCTACATCTTCCACCCTCAGTCCGTATATACCGGGCCGTGCAAAGCTATAGTCTATAACTGCATTTCGTCTTCCACCTGTGCCAGCGTTATTCCTAATGACTCGTCCCTCTGCATTCAGAAGGGTTAGTGAAGGACTGAGAGGGGAATTGAGATTTTCGGCAAATAACTCTATGGAATAACCACCGATATCAGCGAAGAATCCCCACGGACCGTACCCATTTGTAATTTTGAATAGGATTTTGTTTCTTCCCTTAGATATCGGTAACTCAATGACATCGTCCGCACGTCTGAGAGGTCTATGAACATACTTACTAAAGATCAGTTTGTCGTTCACCCAAATCTTTATGGTATCATCTGAACCGAGTGATAAGAGATATTTTTGATCTCTTTCAGATTCAAAATAGGTCAGTGCGTATCCAGTAACATCATCTTCCGGAACATTAGAAAAGACGTTTTCTCCTCTGCTATTTGTCCGATACCATTTTATAATTCGTCCATCTTTACCGGTATACTCTTTTTTCAAGTCAATTTCAACTTCCGGTGGATACACAGTATCGAACCCTTTTTCGTCTTCATTATCAAACGGGTGTATAACCCACCACGGACCGAGACGCGAACCTTCAGCAATTGTAAACTTGTAGTAGTCTGTCTCTCCAGGTTTTGAGATGCGTCCACTGATTGCCCCTGGTGTTTCAATATGTTGTGATACTTCAATTTGTTTTGCTATGAGTTGTCCCATTCGTTCAACTTCTTCAGCAACAAAAGCAATGATACGATCTCTATCTGTAGGTGTGATATCCGCATTTTCTTTTTCTGACATACGGATGATAGTATTTTCCCACTGTTCAGCAGTAAGAGCTCTGTTGTTTGGAGATCGAAGTTCATGACAAGCGGTACATTTGCCTTGGAATAGAATTTCAGATTCAGCGTTACGTACCTGCCCTTCATTACTATCTACTGTATCCGTGTCTTCAGAATTGCTTGTGTTATCTGAGATAAGTTCTATATCTTCTGTATATTGATTTGCTATGAAAGGAAAGATACCGAAGGGTGTTCGGACAAGTTTTATCCCTTGTGGATGGTCACTTGGTAGATCGACATCCCACTTGGTCTCGGGTAAATTCTCACCCCCGATTGTGGTTTGTGTTACAGTACCGATTTCACCACCAGTTGGATATATATAGGTATTGTAAGGAACAACACCACTTGTTAATCTGTATACAGAATCAGGATTTCCTCGGTAAAGCAGGTCACGAATGCGTAGAAAATAGACACCATCCTCTGGTAATGTGAAATCTATAAGCGGATCGAGACTAAAAAATCCGTTGCTACGAGCGAGTTCTTTACCATTAATATCATAGAGTGATATTGTCGGATTGAAGTATTGTTGGCTAATGTTATTATAGCGGTATGCTTTCACATTAAAGACACAACGATCACCTTCTGTTCCTTCAAAGGCGTAGTAATCCTCATCCCCACCGGGATTGATGACTCCATTGATTATAATAGGTAATTCTATGGAGGTTGCAGATTCTGTATTATTGTTAGATTCAGTTTCAACTATATCAGCAACATCACTGATTTCAAACGGCCATGCGGTTGAAGTTCCGTTTCTACCAACAATCCGTATTTCACGGACCCCGATTTGTGCATCAGGTGCGATATCTAACTCAACTGTCATCCCGCCGCTTGCTTTTGCAGCGGATTTTAGGTAGTGTATTATCTTTGTTTGGTCATCTTCATTAATATCCGCCCCTTTTTCAGTTACCATTCGTTTAACCACATTTTCCCATTGGGTAGCAGTCATTGATCGGTTGCTTGGGGAACGCAGTTCGTGGCACTGTCCACAATTCGACTCAAATACAGGTTTGTTAGTTTCATCAACTTCACCACCGCCTGGGTTGAGTATCCCTTTAATACCGGGTTCACCTTCAACAATAAGTGTATGCGCGCCTTCTAAATCTGAACTTTCAATTTTTACCTCAACTGATTTTCCTACCTGTGCCCCAGCAGGAAATAAGGAATTCAACCGTGGTGTAGTTTGTGCATTTACGGTATAGGGGACACCAATTGAATACAAAAGTATGAGACATAGAAAAAGTATGACGAATTTCATTGAACACGTTTTGTGTTTATGACTATTGTCATTATAATTTTCTTGGGTAGATTTCTTACTTACACGCATGGTATTCCACCTCCAAATATGTGTCAGGTCTGAATATGTTCCTTCTACAATATGTTAGAATTCGTGTGATAAAGCATTATTACTAAGATTCCAAATCCGAACCTTACCATCCCGACTACCGGAGGCAACATGGTTACCATCTGGACTGATATGTACAGTATAGACTTCATCAGTTGCATCGTTAAAGGTACGGCGTCTGTTTCCATTGCGAATGTTCCAGATAATGACAGAAGTATCAGCACTTCCTGATGCAATTATCTCTATTCCATTCCAAATTCCACAATCAACACTATAGACTGCTCCATCATGTTGGTTGAATTGTCGAACTGGGTCTCCACGTGTCTCGCCGCTGTTAGTTTGTGTGATTCTCCAAGATCTGACCGTGCTATCAGCGGAACCTGAAACAATAAGGTTTTCTCGATCTGCATAGGCAAGTGAATAAACCGAATCATCGTTTCCATCAAAACTAACCAGAACTGTATGATCCTTTGCATCCCATACTTTTAATGTTTTGTCTTCACTCCCAGTGACGAAGAAACTTCCGTTTGGATGGTAAAGCGTACTTAAAACTCTTCCAACGTGCTGTGTAAGCCATTTTGCCTGATCATTAATAGGTAAGGATTCATCATACAGTGACAAGTCAATAACTGCGCTGAACTCATCCATACTTGCTGTAAGCAATTTTGCGTTATCTGGACTGATAGCAATAGATTCGATGGTGTCTGCATGTATTTCAATGGTTTTAATGAGTTCTTCAGTTGCAACATCCCAGTGTTTGATTTCTCCACTCTGTGCTGCTGAACCACCACCAGCGAAGAGTGTTTTACCATCTTCAGAAAATTTAATACACCGGACCCGTCCGGCATGGGGTTCATAGGCGTTTATCATTTTCTGGGTCTCAATATCCCAGAGTTCCACCCACTGATACTTGCCAACAGCAAGTGTTCGTCCGTCAGGACTAAATTGGATTGCCCAGATTGGGGATAATTTTTCTTTTTGTTCTTGTGAATGTTCATCTGCTTGGGTTATATATCCAAACAAGACACAGAAAAAGATTGAAGTAAAGAAAAAATAAAAGTAGTTCTTCATGGTATAAATCCATGCAATGAGGAAGGTTTGATATGGAGGAAAATATTAAATGTAGGAAGGTATAGCAGCCGGAATATTAATAGACCTGCTAATTCAGGCTAACCGTCATCAGAAATTCCAGTAAACTATCAAGCCCCAACCTCAGTTAGCAGTATGTAGTGCTGTGTCAACAATTGCGAACACCAGCACTACATTTAATGAAAAATAGCGAAACCCATTCTGCTTATGCTAAGACACCTCGGATAGGTCGTCCTCCGCGTGATAGGACAATGCGTACACCATCAGGCGATTCAATACTTTGATTGTAATCTATACCGAGACTCTTATAGATAGTAGCAGAAAGGTCTTCGGGTCGGACAGGAGTTTCAGCAGGTTCCATTCCAAATGGATCGGAAGCACCAACAACTTGTCCACCTTTTACACCACCACCTGCCAGCATAATGGAGAAAACTCGGGAATGATGATCTCGTCCACCGTTTCGGTTGATTACAGGTGTTCTACCAAACTCACCCATTGCAATCACCAGTGTACTATCAAGTAGTCCACGTTGTGTGAGATCATTTATGAGAGTTGCCATTGTCGTATCAAAAGCATTGAGTTTGCCGGGTAGTGAAGAAAAGATATTGTTATGGTTATCCCAACCACCATTACTTACAGTGACAAAATTTACACCAGCTTCAACAAGTCTCCGTGCCAGTAGACAACTTTGTCCGAAGGTATCCCGTCGATATGCGTCACGTATCTGCTTAGGTTCGTTTGTAAGGTCGAATGCAGCGCGTGCGTCTTCAGAACTCATTAGGTTGTAAGCTGCAGTATAGAAAGTGTCCATAGCTTCAACGCGTGGGTTTCCTGCTTCATATTTTTTGAATGCAGTATCAACTGCATCCCGTAGGTTGCGCCGTCCTTCAACTCTTTCGTAAGAAACACCTTTTGGTGGTTCTAAATCCCGTACTTTGAAGTTTTTGCTTGCGGGATTGCCATTAGGAGAAAATGGAGCAAGTGATGCCCCTAAGAATCCTCCATCACCATAAGCAACGGGTGACGGAATAGCAATATATGGGGGTAAAGCACTCCGTTGTTCTTTAAGTTTGGAAACAACAGCTCCGTGCCCGGGAACAGCAAAACCTGGTAAAGGTTGATACCCAGTAATCATGTAGTGCGTTCCGCGTTCATGTGCCGCTTCGGGTGAGGTCATAGACCTAACGATACATAGTTTGTCGGTTTGTTGTGCCAGTTTCGGCATATGTTCGCTGATCTGTATACCATTAACATTGGTATTGATAGGTTTGAAAAGTCCACGAATCTCTTCTGGTGCATTGGGTTTGAGATCCCACATATCAAGATGACTGGGACCACCGCCTAACCATACCAAAATAACTGATTTTGCGGTGCCGGGTTTTGCAGTGGGTTCTGCGTGTGCTTTCAATCGAAAAAAGTCGGTGAGACCAAAACCAAAAAAGCCAAGTACACCCGCTTTAATTAGATCTCTGCGATAAAATCCTTCACAGTCTGTGTTTGAACAGTCTCTATTAGGCATTGTGTCCTCCTAAGTGGGGTTACCTGTTATATCGCTATTATAAGTAGCATTCAGTGATAATCAGATGATATAAGATTAATCTTGTAAATTGTTTATACGGTTGAACTTTCTCTTCTTAGATTAACGATGTTGCCTTTTACATTACGGGGTTATACTTGATATTATTACAATTTTTTATAAAAATGTCTATACCTAAATCACAAGTATATTATTGTGTCAATTATATCCTATATAAAATGTCTATGTCAAGGTTAAAAGCACATCAGGCAGAGCCATCAGTTTGCAAATGTGGATACATTCCTAATGTGTAATCATTATTTTGAAAAAGTAGAAATAAAGAACGAAGTAATATTATACTCGTAACGCATTTGATAGATGTATTATTAATTACTATAACGTTAAATTATTTTGATTGTCAATCTCTTTCCAAGAGTATCAATTCATAGGTTTAGAAGGTGTCGGAAAACGGGAAAATGTTACACTTTTTGTCACATCTTGTGACATTTGTTTTCGGTATAATTATGGCTTTCCCACCAGGACTGGACTGGGTTTATTGCCTTAATTATAGAAAAAAGCGAAATTTCTAATTTTCTCATTATTGTGTTTTTTCTATTTCTGCGACGAAGTTTCACATTTGTTAATTTTATGTTGGAAAATATTAGATTATAGTTGTTAATTGTCGGTTGTTGGTTTTCAGTTAATTGGATTTCTGGACAAGGATTAACTGGATATCTGACGGTCTTTTTTTCAGATATATCTATACATTTTCTGATCCAGAATGTTCTGGATTTAATTGAGAAGGTTAAGATATCGTAACTTTTTTCATGAATGTATTTCATTTCTGTTACCCTTGACTGCCTAACCTAAAGGTTATGCATAAAAAAGAGCCATTTTCACTTCGATATAAAATTAGAACTCATAATCGTAAATTGAACATTTAATCCTAATATCCAGACAACTATTAGGGTGCAAATACAGACCTTTAGTCCTAAATTCCCATATAAAAAATCGTAAAATTGTTGAATTTTTC
>CAZZBB010000064.1:0-62717 GCA_964652195.1 uncultured bacterium
AAAGGTCTGTTTTTGCACCCTATTCGTTTGTCTCGATATTAGGATTAAAAGTTAGATCTACGACTATGAGTTCTCATCTTATTTCTAATGAAAATGTCTCTTTTTATGCCTAACCTTTGATTAGGCAGTATCACATAACCTTAATGTTGGACTTCCGTATGAGATGACATCCTACATAAACCTGTAATACGACATCATTTATTAGAAATGGTATAATACCATTTCTAATATTAGTTTTTCCATTATCCATTGTAAAGAAGGTCAGAAATCGGAGTTCCACCCTACAGAGGAGAGTGTGATATAATGGCATATAATCAAATGGAAATGGTATAATAAAAAATCGTTCTCACCGATATAATTCCTCTTCGTAGGGAAAGGTCTCCCCATCGGCTTTTTCAAAATATAGGGTAGAGAATAGATTAATCGCTTGAAATTTAGGATTTATGAGATAGTTTCAAAATCTATAATAATACTATTTCTATTAATTTTTGTCTCATTACCTATAATTGGAAATGAAGCATAATGTAGCACAAACTGGAAAGTTTATGCTACAAAGAAAAACATTATATATCAGAATTGGTATAAAAAATCCAAGTTGGTACAGACAAGATTAAGACCCAGTAGAACACGTGTACACTGAAAAATGTTGATTATCCGAATATCATGACTATTGCAATTTATTATTTATGAAAAATTCTTACTTAATAATAGGATAACTATGTTCAAGCAATCTTATAATTTCCTTTTTATGTTCTGTATTCTATCAATGATAACTGGATGTAGCACAATATTTACAGCACAAGAATGGAGTGAAAACTATGCGCTAATGGATGGAGCGCAATCAACGTCACCTGAGATGATTGATGGAAATCTTGAGACTATAGGACAAGCATCTTTGACATCAGGGCATCGAGTATATACACTAAATGATAGAGCTGAATTTGTGCGGAATGATTCTATTGTAGTTGTTTCATTGCCTGCAAAAAAAAATATTTATAGGATTATACTTCACACGGTTAATCTAAAAGATTTTGTTGTATATATAGATAAAGGTAAAGCAACGACAGGTGAAAATTGGCATCGTGTTACAGAAATGCAAGATGTAAAATCCAGCATAATTGATCTCAAATTCAAGATACCATATTATACCAATCAGGTTAAGATTCGTATAGTGAAAACCAATCCACAGAACCATCCACATTATAGATCAATGAGGTTGAGTAGTTTGGTTGGATCAGGAAACCTTGACAGATCCATATAGAATGGTTTTAGCCGCCGCACACATCAACCGGGTTGGATTCGTGAAATTGAGATTTACGGTATTAAAGCTATAGAAAAATAGTAAAAGAAAATACAAATTCCAACATGGTAGTTTAAGAATGATAAATATAGACATTATATAAGCTTAATCGAAATGTTTGTAATAGCACCAAGGTTTGAAGTTGAGACGAAAGTTATGTATTCCACAACAGATTATCATGATTAAATCGCTGAAACCTTCAGAATTGTTGTCTTTTGGAATTCGTTCTCAATATATATAGGCATAGTCTAATACCATATCTATTTAAATAGTTCACATTACGAGTGTTCTTAGTCCCTGATAAGGGGAGGAATGCTCTGGGAATGTCTATATAACATTCATATCCCGGGAATGCCGCTAAGGAATTCATACCCGGTGAATGCTAAACAGCATTCATACCGTTGATTCCTTGATTTCACTTTTAGTTTGCGACATTATTGTGGGGTACATTCTATCAAATGTTGTGACAAGGTGGTAAGTTGCGTTTTTATTAGCTAATGATCATCTTTTTCAATACAATTAAATATGTGCAGAACAATAACTAAGTCCTAAAAGAAAAAACACTGATTTAAGGATGATTCTATGAAAACTACATACCCTCTCATCATCTTACTCCTGATAACTTTAGGTTGTGCATCCCAGCCATCGGAATATGTTGACATACCTGATGAAAGTTTAGCAAGAATCATACGCCGTGAATTAGGTTTGATGGAATACGATCCTATACCCCAAGATAATATAAAAAATCTAACCGAATTAACTATTGGTTATACGAAACCCTATGTAAAAAGTCTAAAAGGGTTAGAAATGGCTGTAGGGTTAAAGAACTTAATTATCCATGGTTATTATGAAAAAATAGATATTAAACCAATACGACACTTGAAAAGTTTGACGAAATTAGGTTTATATCAAGTTCCTCTTAAGGATTTAAAAGCATTAAGTAATTTAACCCAATTGAATTATTTAGGATTCGGTGATAATCGTATAAATGATATCTCGGAAATCGTACATTTGAAAAAACTAACCGATCTATCTATTGGACAAAATCCGATTACAGATATCACACCACTAAAGGAATTAAACAACCTGACTCGATTAAGTTTGGGAGAAAATCCGATTACAGATATCACACCTCTAAAGGAATTAAACAACCTAACTTCATTATGGATCGGAAATAATCAAGTCAGTGATATAACACCACTGGCTAATCTAAATAAACTAACAACATTAACACTTTATGAAAACCATATTAGTGATATCTCACCTCTGGCAGAACTGACTAACCTTACAAGACTAAACATATTCCATAACAAAGTTAAGGATATCTCACCACTGGCAGGATTGACAAAACTAACAACTTTAGATTTACACAATTCATTCAGTGATATATCACCACTGGCAGGATTAACCAACCTTATTGAACTCGAACTCAATTCCAATGTAATTTCGGATATATCTGCTCTATCAAAATTAACAAAACTAACTGATTTACGGCTTGAGGAAAACTTAATCTCCGATATTTCTCCACTGTCAGAATTGACCAACCTTACAACGCTTAGACTCCATAATAATCAGATTATTGATATAAAACCCTTGACTAAATTGACGAAACTGCAATTATTGGAGTTGCACAGAAATAAAATCAAGGATGTTTCCGCACTTTCACAAATGAAAGAATTGAAAGGCTTATTTCTGGGGGGTAATGAGATTAAAGACATTACGCCATTAATTGGGTTGACTCAATTGACTCATTTGGGATTAGAATTCAACAGCATAACTGACATCAGTATTCTTGAAATGTTCAATTCCTTAGAGCAGCTTAATCTTCTACAGAATCCGATTCAGGAATTTACTACGATACGGAGATTACGAGAAAATAATCCTGCTCTCGATATAAATATACGCAACCCAAACCCTGAAAAATGGACGAGAATTTACAAGAGACATGAAACTCTTGATGGATTACCATTCGAGGCGGTTCGACGCCTGGGTAAAGGCGGGATAAATACCATGCTATTCTCACCTGATGGCACTTTACTTGCTGTTGGTACAGATATTGGTTTACGATTATATGAAGTCTCTACAGGGAGAGAAATGGATATACCTAAGAAGGATTTTTCACAGATAAATTCCTTAGCATTTTCACATGATGGAAAGATCTTAGCAAGTACGGGAGTATCAAACCCTGTGATCCAACTTTGGGATATTCAGAATCAGATTCAGCATTATCCTATTCCTGTTCCATCAAATGGACGCATTAATATGTACCCAATACATACTACACCTACAATGGCTTTTTCAAGAGACAATTCAACCCTCATCACCATAAGTCAAAATGGACTTATTAATCATTGGGACATACAAACAAGTAATAATACGGCAGCCTTAACTATTAATACCTATTCTCGTGAAGGACCAATGGCTATAAATTCTGATGGATCTAAATTCGCAAGTGGACGTTGGGATGGTAAAATTGATCTTTGGAATACCACAGGTGGTGAGATGGGAAATTGGAATCAGAATATTCTTAAACAGAAGAAACCATATAAGACATTAAATGGGCATTCACGAACCTTTGGTAAAAATAGTTGGATTGGAAAATTATTTAAGGTTAAAAAAGATTCGGATATTATTGCTCTCACTTTCTCTTCTGATGGTAAAAAACTTGCTACAGGAAGTATGGACACCACTGTTCAGTTGTGGGACGCAGTCAAGAACAAAAAACTCAGAACTTTTAAAGGACATACGGGTTGGGTGACGACTGTGGCAATTTCTTCAGATGAAAAATATATGGCAAGTGGTGACACAGAAAGTATTGTTCGAATATGGGATACAAAGACAGGATCTGAGTTAGCAGTACTTCAGGATCATAAGGGGTGTATTCTTGCCCTGACTTTTTCACCGGATGGAAAAACCCTTGCCAGTGCAAGTGCGGATGGAACAATACAATTTTGGAATCCGACTTCTGGAGAATTAATATCTGTTTTTGCAAACGACCATACAGAGTCGGTTAGTGATGTCGTATTTTCTGGGGATGGAAGAAACATAGCAAGGGTTATGTTCAATGGAAAAGTAATACAAAATGATATTGAGACTGGAGATGAGATTTCTACTTTTATACCAGACACAAAAAAAGCACTAACTAACTCCGTAATTTCGTCGGACACTTCACTGTTAGCAACCTATGACTTAGACAATGTAATTGCATTCAATCATCACGGTGTAAAGAATGAAATGAGTTATGTTAAATATGAGTTTCGAGGGGGATATAGAACTTTTAAAAAAGAAAATGCAATTACCTTATGGAATTTACTGACTGGGGAGAAACATAGTTCTATCATTGGAGGACAAGACATCGCAATCTCTCCTAACAACAATTTACTCGCAAGTAGAAGTAGGGAAAAAATACTATTGTGGGATATTGAGAATGATATTGAACGGTCTACTATAATAGTCGATAATAACTCTTTTCTGTTTTCTCCTGACGGTTCATTACTCATAATTGAGGGAGACACTTTTGATCGACAGACACAAATATTTGATGCTAAAAAACAGCAGAATATCGCAACTATCAATCAACAATGTGAACCATTAGCTTTCTCAGATGACGGTTCGAAACTGATTTGTAAAGGTTGGAATGAGGCTACAATATGGGACCTTACTGTACCAGCAGAACCACTATTAATAGGTGAGATAGATTTATTTATGTCCTACAATAACTATACGATAACATTCTCACCTGATAGTACAATCCTCTTGGATACAACATATCTGTTATATGACTGGTATAGTCATGCTGAGATTCAATTGTGGGATGTGGATACAGGAGAAAAACTACATAAACTCCACGGACATACAGAGCCGATAAATTCTCTTGAATTTTCTCCTGATGGAAATACACTTGCCAGTGCTTCTGAAGACGGTACCGTTCTTCTATGGGATTGGGATGATATAATGACAGATGTTATTCTTGAAAATAGATTTCCAAATGATCGATAGTCTTGTTACGGTGTTCTTTGATAGGTAGATATCTAAAACAGGTTGAGATTAATTGGTACGATCCAACCCTTAGTATTCGCTGGTTTATAGGTTTTACCTTGTAGATAATCGGATGTGTGCCATATACAGAGATGATTGCCATCAGGCATCCATACCATTGACGCAATTTTCATTGAAGTACGCGCAATAGGATATTTCTTACCACTATCCAGATCATAAACCCATACTTTCCAACGCAATCCAAAACAATCCTCTCGTTCTAAATATGCTAACAGATTACCATTCGGTGACCAAGCAGGCATTGTGTGTTTGAGAATCTGATGTTCGGATACTTCTTTGGTGACATCAGCAATGTAAAGCCGTTTATCATAAAAGGTATCGGTCTTATTACTTCCTGAGAGTACATATGCAATTCGGTTTCCATCTGATGACCATTTAATTTGACGTGCATTTTGATGACGACTTCCAAAGTGTTTTATATTTTCCCCATCTACACCTTGTATTCGTACCGCAGCATATTTTACAGGCATGTTACCGACTCTCGTTTCATGTACACTCTCGAAAGCAACCCTATCCCCATCTGGAGACCAGGTAGGAGGATGTAAATACGTGTAGTTATAACGAGATGTCTTATATTTACCACGTCCAATGTTCTTACCACCGCTACCATCACTGTTTATTCGATAAACATAATCGGACCCCTTCTCACGTCGTCTAAATGCTAATTGGTTTGCAACAGGTGACCATGCTGGAGCAGCACCCCGTATCAGTTTTCTTAACTGTCCTAATTTCCAATCTACAGTATAAATATAACCCTCATTATCAATATCTACCTCAAATGCCAATAGCCGACTATCCAATGACCAAGATACATGCGGATTATAGAAATCACCTGAATATAGTTTCTTCGACTGTTGACCATCTTTATCCATAATCCACAGTTCATGTGCTTTCCAATAACTCCCACTTAGATCGTTCCGCTTTAACATCGCAACATATTCACCGTTTGGACTCCAAGATGGATATTCTGCTCCTTCTATCAAATCTAAAAGTCGAGGTGTTCCACAGAAGTTTGTATTGAACAATATACCTTCAGTTTCTTCAAATTGTCCAAAGGACAGTTGACCTAACCAAGCGAGTTCTTTATTTGGTAGTAGAACCTGATACCAATCCCCGAATGTGTTGAATATTGGTAATTTTGTCCCATCATTGAGAAGAAACATAGGAGAAGTTTCGTCTCTTTCATTATAGACTGGGGCGTTATCTTTTGCTACCAGACCGTATATACGGTGACTGTCTATTGAAACAGTCCTGTCTAATTCATTGGAAAATGCATAAACCGTTCCATCTAAAGATGTGGTATAGAGTATACCGTTTGAAATAGCAGGTGCAGCATCCACAGGTCCACCAACTTGATGCGTCCATATCTCAGCCTTAGACGTTGCATCGAACGCATGTATCTTGCCGGTTCGTGACCCGATATATACAATACCATTTGCAATAACAGGAAAACTCTTACTGGCTTCTGTATTATTCCGCCATACATTTGCGTTGTATTGTGGATTGATTGGACTGAACTCGGCTTTTGCACAAATGTATTCTATCCCGTTTATAGAAACAGTATTTTTACGTTCTGATTTGATTTTACCCGTAATTGCATCCAGTAGATATATATGTGTAGGAAACGTACCTGCATATACTATGCCATCAAATGCAACAGGAGGTGAATCCATCCAACTCTTCGATTTAAATTCCCAAAGTTTGTCTCCTGACATCGCATCAAGGGCAAGTATCCTATTATCACGTGTATTGAAGAATACCCGGCCACCCCAAATAACCGCAGAATATCTGATTTCACTGTTGGCATTAAATACCCATTTGATTTCCCACTCTTTGGCATTAAGTGCATAAAGTTTTCCGTCCTCAGAACCGATGTATACTTGTCCGTATGCAACTACCGGGGATGCTTTAATCGGACCACCAGTTTTAAATTGCCATAACTGCTGAAGCGGTGGTTTTAAGCTCTCATTTGGACTACGACCTGATAACTGTAGGTCGTTCATGAACATATGCCAATCCCCTGCATCAGTAGGTATGATAGCAGGTGAAGGAACTTTAGGAGATTCTGCTTCAGGAGTTTGGGGAGGAGATTGTTCCGGTTTGTCTTGAGAATTACAACTTAGAAAGAAATGACTGAGAGCAAACAGAGTTAGAAGTGATATGACCTTGTTGAATAGAGACATAGATAGGGAATTTGTAGAACTGGTAGTAAATTAAGGTAACGAAAATCCGTTACACTAATATAGCATGTTGGTAATGTAGTGTCAAGTTTACTTGAAAATCTCTCAAAATTGTGGTAAAATTCTTCCTTTATGACAAGAATAGATGTCAAGTTATAGACAATGAGTATTATGAATAAATTATTGGCTGAAGTTGATCCACAGGTTGTTGAAATTACCGCCAAAGACTTGGCACGACAACAAAATACCTTGATGTTAATTCCATCGGAGAACTATGCCAGCCGGGCAGTGATGGAAATTCAGGGGAGTATCCTTGCGAATAAATATGCAGAAGGGTATCCAGGTGAACGTTACTATAACGGTTGTGAGTTTATGGATGATGTGGAATCGCTTGCAATTGACCGCGCTAAAGCACTTTTCGGTGCTGAACATGTAAATGTACAACCCCACGCTGGGAGTCAAGCGAATATGGCAGTCTACCATGCACTTCTTGAACCGGGAGATACCATTCTCGGTATGTCTCTAAGTCAAGGTGGTCATCTTACACATGGTGCCACTGTAAATTTTTCTGGAAATCTATACAACATTGCAGCCTACGGTGTCGATGCTGATACCGAACTGATTGACATGGAAAAGGTCGGTCGTTTGGCAGAAGAACATCGTCCCAAACTTATTGTTGTAGGTGCAACAGCTTATCCCAGACATTTTGACTTCGCAGCATGGCGAAAAGTTGCTGATTCAGTAGAAGCATATTTACTGGCAGATATAGCACATATTGCAGGCCTAATCGCTGGTGGGGCACATCCTGACCCTGTCCCCTATAGCGATGTGGTCACAACTACAACGCATAAAACACTCCGCGGACCTCGTGGCGCGATGATTATGTGTAAAGATGAATATGCTGATAAGATTGATCGTGCTGTATTTCCCGGATTACAGGGTGGGCCTTTCCTACATACAATCGCCGCGAGAGCTGTGGCATTCAAAGAAGCAAGCGAACCAGAATTCAAAACATATCAAGAACAGATAGTTAAAAACGCAAAAGCACTCGCAGCACGGCTCATTGAAAATGGATTTCGATTAGTAAGTGGTGGAACAGATAATCATCTCATGTTAATAGACCTTACTTCGAAATATGAGAAAATGAGTGGGAGACAAGCGGCAGATCATTTGGAAGATGCCGGAATAATTGTCAATAAGAATACAATTCCATTCGATAAAAGGAAACCAAAGACAACGAGTGGTCTACGACTCGGTACACCGATGGTTACAACCCGTGGAATGGAAGAAGATGCAATGATACAGATTGCTGATTTTATTACTGAAGCACTTGAGGGAAGACAGAAAAATTCCATTAAACAGCGTATCCAAGAAAAGGTTAAGGAATTCTGCACGCAATTCCCTATTTATGAATATCTAAATTAAACACAGTAGGTGTACCTCAAGGGAAATACTAACGAAATTGGACTATAACGCTGCACTCGCCTACATTGAGCAGTTCATTGACTATGAAAGAAGTCCTGACTTTTCTCGACAGGCACGATTCTATAATCTAAATCGTATATCCCAACTGCTTGAACTGCTTGGTAACCCACACGAAAAATTGAAAGTTGTTCATATCACAGGGAGTAAAGGTAAAGGGTCTACTGCTGCAATGATTGCATCTGTTCTAATACATGCAGGTTACAAAACAGGTTTATTCACATCACCGCATCTCATTACACCACGTGAACGATGCCGTATCAATAATAATCTGATTTCTGAAATAGACTTCGCTCGTTATCTTGTGAAACTCAAACCTGCAATTGAAACCGTTTCCGATTCAGAATTCGGAAAGGTTTCATTTTTTGAGATATATACAGCACTTGCATTCACCTATTTTGCTGATGAAGAAACGGATTTCGCTGTTATTGAAGTTGGTTTAGGAGGTCGTCTTGACGCAACAAACGTCGTATCACCAGTCACATCTGTCATTACTCCGATTGGGTTAGAACATACTGAGATATTAGGCGAGACCTATTCTGAGATAGCAGGTGAAAAAGCGGAAATCATCAAGGATGAATGTCCCGTTGCTCTTGCACCCCAGCATCCGGATGCCTATGAAGTATTTGAAAAAGTTGCAAATCAACGAAATGCTCCTATAATTAAAGTAAAGAATATTGATGATCAAGACACTTATACATTAAATATTGTCTATCAATTTGATTCTGAGGGTATACCTATTGCACAACAAATTGATATAGAAACGAATTCAGATAGATATAAAGACATTAGTTTATCACTGCTTGGATATCATCAATATGTTAATGCTGCAACTGCCATTGCCGCTATTGAATGTATAGAATTACAAGGATATACAATTAAAAAACAATGTGTGTATGAAGGATTCCGAAATGTACAATGGGAGGGTCGTATACAACGGATGAAATCATCTCCACTTGTCATACTTGATGGAGCACATTCCCCTGGTTCTATGGAAGCGTTAATCCATTCCATTCGTAATACATACCGTTACGCACAAGTGGCTTTCATCGTTAGTTTGATGAGAGATAAGGATATAAATGAAATTGGAAGAATCATCTCGAAGATAGCGGATACCGTTGTAACCACACAAGTGTCGGATAACCCACGTGTCATATCCGCAGATACTATTAAGAATACTTGGATGGACATTTGCCAGAATGTTGTGACATGTCCAAACCCAGAAGAAGCAATCACAAAAGAAATAGAAAACGCATCACCGACAGACCTAATATGTATTACAGGATCACTCTACCTTGTCGGTCAAGCACTTGAATTGTTCAAAACGAAATATGAACCAAAAAGAGAGGTTATTAATGCGTGAAATCAATTGCCAAAGAAGGTGGCTAAATTGGAAGTTAGTTCTAACAAGCTTACCCATATTTAGTTTAGCCACCACGGCTTTTGGCCAAACACCAACAGACTCTCCCCCACCAATACCCCCTATTTGGTGGATTGCCCCTATTGGGGCAATCATCGCTTTAGTTTTTGCATACTTTTTTTACCGCTCCGTGATGAAACAGGACGAAGGTAATGAAACAATGCAGGATATTGCACAATCTGTTCGTGAGGGTGCAATGGCGTATCTCAGACAACAGTACAAAGTCGTAGGAATCGTCTTCGCTGTCCTATGCGTCATTTTTATTTTCATGGCTTTTGTCCTTAAAGCACAAAATGAAGTTATCCCGTTTGCCTTCCTTACAGGAGGGTTTTTCTCTGGTCTATGTGGTTTCCTCGGAATGAAGACCGCTACGAATGCTTCCGCACGCACCACAAGTGCTGCTATGCAGGGTCTCAACGCCGGTTTAAAGGTGTCGTTCCGTGCCGGTGCAGTCATGGGATTGATTGTCGTAGGGTTTGCACTCTTGGATATTACGGGATGGTTTTTGATTCTATATTACCTATTCCCAAAAATACTCCCTGGTTTCTTAGGAACTAACCCACTACCCCAAATAACAGTTATTATGCTAAGTTTTGGTATGGGTGCATCAACACAGGCGTTATTCGCTCGCGTGGGTGGCGGCATCTATACTAAAGCAGCAGATGTTGGTGCTGACCTTGTCGGAAAAGTTGAAGCCGGAATTCCTGAGGATGATCCTCGAAATCCTGCTACAATTGCTGATAATGTTGGTGATAACGTTGGAGATGTGGCTGGTATGGGAGCTGATCTCTATGAATCCTATGCTGGTTCAATCCTTGCTACGGCTGCCCTTGGTGTGGCTGCTGTTGCTGCAACTGAACATGATAATATGCCACTCCAGTTGAAATATCTATCTGCTCCTATGATTATTGCGGGTATAGGTGTAATCCTATCAATCATTGGTATTTATATGGTACGCACAAAAGAAGGTGCAACCATGAGGCAGTTGATGGGTTCACTCAATCTTGGCATTAATGGGAGTGCTTTAGGTATTGCTATAGTTTCTCTACCTGTCCTACTTTATCTTAATCTTCCAAATAAATGGCAAATATGGGGAGCAATTGTTACGGGACTTGTCGCAGGAATAATTATCGGTAAAGTTACAGAGATATTTACTTCACATGAATATAAACCCACACGTGCTATAGCAAAACAGGCACAGACAGGTCCAGCAACAGTTATTATTGAAGGGATTGCTGTCGGTATGGAATCAACTGCTATACCTGTGATAACAATTATCGCCGGTGTGGCAATTAGCTACTACCTACCCGGAGGGGCAAAGGAACCGTTGATGGGACTTTACGGTGTCGGTATTGCTGCAGTTGGTATGTTGGCAACACTCGGTATCACACTTGCTACCGATGCTTATGGACCGATCGCTGATAATGCTGGTGGAAATGCTGAGATGTCTCAACTTGATGAGAGTGTTAGATCACGTACGGATCAATTGGATGCCCTCGGTAATACAACCGCCGCAACAGGTAAAGGTTTTGCAATTGGATCCGCTGCACTCACAGCACTGGCACTTCTTGCTGCATATCTGGAAGAGATACGATACGGACTTATCCACTTAGCGGAAAAAACCCAATTGGAGATCCCTGGTGAAGGGTGGGTTGATACCTTAGAGGTAGACGTAAGTCAATTTATGACTTACTATAATGTGACTTTGATGAATCCTCAAGTGCTTATAGGACTATTCATCGGGGCTGTAATGGCTTTCTATTTCTGTGCATTAACAATGAAAGCTGTTGGACGTGCAGCAGGTGCTATGGTAGAAGAGGTACGCCGTCAATTCCGTGAAAAACCCGGTATTATGGAAGGTACAGAAAAACCGGATTACGCAAGGTGTGTTGAGATTTCTACTGTTGGAGCACAACGCGAGATGATATATCCATCCCTAATTGCTATAATTGTTCCTGTTGCCGTTGGATTACTTTTCAATGTCGCCGGTGTACTCGGGCTGCTTGCAGGGGGATTAGCTTCAGGGTTCGTTTTGGCAATCATGATGGCAAATGCCGGAGGTGCTTGGGACAATGCTAAGAAGTTCATTGAAGAGGGTAGTCATGAAGAAGAATATGGTGGTAAAGGATCCGAACAGCATAAAGCTACTGTTGTAGGTGATACTGTTGGCGATCCGTTTAAAGATACTTCTGGACCTTCTCTAAACATCCTTATCAAGTTAATGTCTATGGTTTCAGTAGTTTTTGCGGGGCTTATCGCAAAATATGGTCATGTAGTTAGCACTTTGATTGGAATGCAGTAATATCACATTCCTGTATTCTTTTGGATAAAGGGGCAATGAAGAATGAGAATCAGAAATTACATCACTATCATTCTATGTTTTTTGGTCTTTTGCACAATTGCGTGTGATAAATCACCGAATGCTATGAACGATACTCTGTCTGTTTCTAACGACAATACAGAACCTATTGACATAATTTATACTGGTAATGTGGTAATCGGTGAGATGGATAAGAAGTACGGAGTCGATCCTTTTCAACTCAATTCCGCTGCGATACAAGATGACACGTTGAAAGTTAGTGTGTCCTATAGTGGTGGATGTAAAACCCACGAATTTACTTTGATCTCATCAGATGTATTTCTTGAATCATATCCTGTACAACTCATGGTTTCTATTGCTCATAATGCAAATGACGACTCGTGTGAAGCATATCCTACTGAAGATTACAGTTTCGATCTAACACCTATCAAGACAATGTATCAGAATGCTTACCAACAGGATGAAGGTACGATTGTTATCCGTCTCAAAGATAATACAAACGGTGACCTTGTCTACAAATTTGACAAGTAATCCTATCTTAAAGATAATTATCAACTAATATAACAATTAGAATTAAGAATTCGACGTTAGCAGTCCTATCCATACACCCGTTCTTTAAACTCTCAGGAGAACACAGAAAATGGCTAATAAACTGAAACCCCGTAGTTATGCTATAACCGATGGACCAGATCGTGCTGCAGCACGTACGATGCTTATGTTCGGTGATGGGGGTCTGTCCCCAGAAGATCTTGATAAACCGATTGTTGGGGTTGCCAATACTTGGATTGAAATTGGTCCCTGTAATTTCCATTTAAGACGATTGGCTGCAAAAGTCAAACAAGGTATCCGTGATGCGGGTGGGACGCCACTTGAATTCAATACCGTAAGCATATCTGATGGTATTACGATGGGAACAGAAGGCATGAAAACATCCCTGATTAGCCGAGAAGTCATTGCTGATTCTATTGAGTTGGTCTCTATCGGTAATATGTTTGATGCCGTTGTTACCCTCTGTGGATGTGATAAAACCGTTCCCGGTACAGTTATGGCATTGTCCAGAATAGATATCCCATCTCTCACACTATATGGTGGGTCTATCATGCCGGGAAATTTCCAAGGACGCGATGTTACAATCCAAGATGTGTTTGAAGCTGTTGGACAACATGCAGAAGGTACAATCACTGTTGAAGAATTGGACGATCTGATTAGTAAAGGATGTCCAGGTCCCGGGGCATGTGGTGGACAGTTCACTGCGAATACCATGGCAACTGCTGTTGAGATGTTAGGTATTGCTCCTATGGGTAGTGGCAGTGTTCCTGCTGTTGCAGAGGAGAAGGATGAAGAAGCATACAAGACAGGTAAGCTTGTTATGGATATGTTAGCTGCAGACAGACGACCCAGTCAAATTATTACACGCAAGTCTATAGAAAATGCAATCACTTCTGTTGCTGCAACTGGAGGCTCTACGAACGGTATTTTACATCTACTCGCCATTGCTTATGAGGCACAAATCCCGTTGACAATTGAAGACTTTGATGTGATTAGCAAAAGGACTCCTGTACTGGCAGATCTAAAGCCGGGTGGACAGTTTGTTGCAACCGATTTGTATGAAGCAGGTGGAATTCAATTTTTAGCCAAACGTTTGTCAGAAGCCGGATTGCTCCATACCGATGAACTTACTGTTACTGGTAAAACGATTGGTGAAGAGGCAAACGCAGCCGGTGAAACAGAAGGACAGGTAGTTGTTAGACCCGTAGATGAACCACTGAAACCCACTGGTGGGTTCGCTATATTGAAGGGTAATTTAGCACCGGATGGATGTGTCATCAAGTTAGCTGGACAGGAGAAAACCTTACATCGTGGTCCTGCGCGTATTTTTGAACGAGAAGAGGATACATTCGCAGCAATTAAAGGTGGAGAAATTCAACCCGGTGATGTAGTTGTTATCCGTTATGAAGGTCCAAATGGTGGTCCTGGAATGCGTGAAATGTTAGGGGTTACCGCTGCACTTGTCGGTGCTGGATTAAGTGAAGATGTTGCCCTTCTAACGGATGGTAGATTCTCAGGAGCAACTCACGGGTTTATGATATGTCATGTCGCTCCAGAAGCGTCTGTAGGAGGACCTATCGCTATATTGGAAGAGGGAGACGAAATCGTAATTGACGCTGAAACGAGACGACTTGATGTATCGCTTTCCGATGAAGAAATTAAGGCACGATTTGAAGAGTGGTCCCCTCCTGAACCACGCTATACCCGTGGTGTCATGGCAAAATATGCAAAGTCCGTTTCTTCTGCCTCTGAAGGGGCTGTCACTGGATAAATCTCTTTTATACAATTGTAGTTTTACCATAAGGGACAGATGTTCATCTGTCCCTTATTTCGTTAATCCTTAGATAGAAAAACCTTGTCAGATCAAGTTAAAGGCTGTAGAATATACTTAGACATGATAGAGAATTTTGACATCTTTTAAGTGTTTAAGCAAATGCACAGATTTGGAATTTAGAAAGCTAATAACTTATGAGGTAGATAGATATCAAGTATATTATGTAAATATTTGCTGTGTTAGAATGGAGATTTTTATGGATTTGAATGATGAACTTTATAATCTATCCAAACACATTGAGAATTTTAAGAATAAAGTAAAAAGTGAACAGGCTACAATAAATGCTTTTGTTATACCATTTATTCGTCTACTTGGATATGACTATACTAATCCTACAGAAGTTGTACATCAATTTACTGCTGATATTGGAACAAAAAAGGGTGAATAGGTTGATCTTGCAATTATAAAGATAGTAAAGTTATTATGTTGATAGAGTGTAAAGATTGTAATACAGGATTATCCCAAGAAGAATTTTCTCAACTTTATCGTTACTTTGGAGTTGTAACAGACAAAATGGAAACCAAATCCTATTCCTTTTACATCAACCCAGAGCAGAATGGAGAACGGTTGGATAGGTTTCTTATCAAACAGACTAATCACATATCGCGAACCTATCTACAAAAGCTGATCCGTGATGGTGCTGTCACTATAAATGATAAGATTTCAAAACAACCCAGTTATACACTTCGTTCTGGTGATCAAGTTTGCCTAACACTTCCTGATTCCCAACCTTTAGAAACCTTACAACCTGAAGATATACCCCTTGATATCCTATATGAAGATAGTCATCTGATTGTTCTTAACAAACCAGCCGGAATGCTTGTGCATCCTGCAAGTGGTGTGAATTCTGGAACACTCGTTAACGCCTTGCTTTCACACTGTAACGATTTGTCTGGTATTGGTGGTGTGGAAAGACCGGGGATCGTTCATCGGTTGGACAAAGATACATCAGGGATTCTTGTGGTAGCAAAATCCGATGTTGTACATCGCAACCTATCCATGCAGTTTGAGGAACATAGTATTACACGCGAATATGTGGCTGTAGTTTGTGGTATACCTGAGGAAATAACTGGAACAATTGTTGCGCAAATTGCACGAAGCCGACGGGACAGAAGAAGAATGACTACTGTCAATTCTGATGGACGACGTGCAATTACACATTATCAGGTCTTGGAAATATACAATCAATTTGCCTTGGTTCAATTGGCTTTAGAAACAGGTCGACTACACCAGATACGTGTACATCTCCAACACATTGGACATCCTGTTGCTGCGGATCCAATTTATGGGGGTGACCAACGTGCCTTAGATGCGGCGGAAACAAACCCTCTGAAGCATGCACTATTATCCCTGAAACGACAAGCACTACACGCACGCACCCTCAAATTTGAGCATCCTGTCACCCAAGTACAGATGCATTTTTCAGCACCAAAACCTGCCGATCTATACAGACTGGTAAATGAATTGCGTAGGTCTGTTCGGTCATATACCTAAAGATAATATGTTATGACACAATCTAACAGAATGTGCTACAAGACACACAATCTAACAGAATGTGCTACAACCCGCACAATCTAACAGAATGTCTATTATTGGCGAAGGTATTGATCTAAAACTATAGGAAACATTCTTGGATTATGATATTATGTAACTATCATCAGATGTGATAGGAGAAGGATATGGAATATGTCAATTTTGGTAAAGCGGGTGTAAAGGTTAGTCCGCTTGCTTTAGGATTAGGTTTTCGGGGGCAAGGTGATGAACAAGCTGCGCAACGCCTGATAGAACACGCCATTGATTCAGGAATTAATTTGATTGATTGTGCAAATATATACGGTCCAAATGATGACCGGGACAATATTGGACAGTCAGAGGTAATTCTTGGGAAAGCTATCAAAGGGAAACGTGATGATGTTGTGATAACATCCAAAGTATGTAGCCAAATCGGTCAAGGTCCAAACGATTATGGGTTATCTCGGTACCATATCATGCGGGAGATTGATCAATCCTTGAAACGTTTGGATACCGATCATATTGATGTTTACCTAATCCATGTTACAGATAATACTACCCCGCAAGAAGAGACTATTCGCGCATTAGACGATTTGGTTCATTCTGGTAAAGTGCGATACCTTGGGTGTTGTAACCATCAGGCATGGGAGGTATGTAAAGCACTTTGGATCGCAGAAAGCATCAACGCTACACCTTATATGTGTGTTCAGAATATGTATAACCTACTAAATCGGGATTTGGAAACAGAGATGTTCGGATTAGTAAGGGAAGAAGGACTTGGTGTGATGTGTTATAGTCCATTATCTGTCGGTTTATTGAGTGGTGTCTATGCTACAGACCAACCACCACCTGATGGAACACTTTGGGCAACACGCTATAGAGAGGAATTTGACCGTCGCATGAGTGGGGCAACAGGTAATGTAATTAGAACACTTAAACGTCTTTCGGATGAGATAGGGAAAACTCCCGCACAACTCGCTGTTGCATGGGTAATTTCGCATCCAGAAGTGTCGGTCGCTATAAGCGGAAGTGATACGATTGAGCAATTAGATGACACGCTCGGTGGGGTTGGTTGGGAATTGGATGCTCAGATACGCGAAGAATTGGATGATGTGTCTCGTTCTTTTGTACGGTTAACCGCTCCACCATTCTAATGATGTGAATTATGCAATCAGATTAGATTCCTCAGCGACGAGTTCCCATATTAATACGGTTCCGTCTGAACTTCCACTGATTAGTGTATTTCCATCTGGACTAAAGACTAAGTCCCATATTTTCATCGTATGTCCATAGAGTATACGTAACGATATACCTTTTCGCACATCCCATATACGTGCAGAATTGTCGTTACCGCCTATTCAGATGTCAGTTCCCATATCAATATAGTACCATCGAAACATCCGCTGGCAAGTGTACTTCCATCTGGACTATATGAAATACTATCGATACCATCCATATGTCCAGATAGAATTCCCATGAGGGTTCCGGTTTCCGTATTCCACAAACGTATCGTAGTATCCCTACTGCCACTTGCAAGGATTTTACCATCCGGACTGAATACGATACTCCTTACATCATTCCCATGTCCTTTTAATATGTGCAACTCCTTACCTGTATTCACTTCCCATAGACGTATGGTGTTGTCTTCTCCTGAACCTGCTAACATTTTTCCATTCGGACTAAAAGCAACACTAAAAACCCAATTTGTATGTTTGTCTAACACCATTCGTTGTTTGTGTGTGTTGATATCCCACAAACGGACTGTCATATCTCTACTGGCACTTGCTAAAGTCTTACCATCCGGACTGAACGCCACACTATAGACAATTCCGGCATGTTCATTAAAAGTCCACAGATGTTTACTGGAATCTACATCCCACAAACGAATAGTATTATCCCAATCTCCACTCGCGAGCAATTTTCCATCAGGACTAAAGGCGACTGTCAGGATAGCACCTGTATGTCCAGCATAAATATTCAGAAGTTCACCTGTATTTACATCCCATAAACGTATAGTAGTATCTCGACTGCCAGTTGCAATAGTATTCCCATCTGGGCTAAATACAGCACTATATATACTCAATGAGTGTCCAAGAAACCTACGAACGAGTTCACCCGTTTGTACATCCCATAAACGCACAATAGAATCTCCTCCACCCGTTAATAGTGTTTTACCATTAGGACTAAGAGCGACGTTTCTGACAGATCCTGGATGTCCTGTTAACCTCTGCTGTAAGTTCATTGTTTCCAATTCATATAAATGAATTGAACCTTTATAACTCCAAGCGGTTGATGTTTTTCCATAAGGACTAAACACCAGATACGAACCATGCCCTTCTAATTTTCGAGTAGTTAAACCCGTTTGTAAATTCCATACGTGTAACACTCTGGAAAAATCTGCACTGTAGAGAATTTTTCCATTACTGCTGAACACAACACAGCTAACCCAATTTATATGTCCAGTGAGTGCTTTTAGATGTGTACCAGTCTTCACATCCCATAGACGAACAGTCTTGTTCCATCCGCCGCTTGCAAGTGTTTTTCCATCGGGACTAAACGCTACAGTCAATACATTATTATTATGTTCAGTTAGTGTTTGAAGTTCATCACCTGATGCTACGTTCCATAAACGAACAGTCTTATCCCAACTCGAACTCGCAATCATCGATCCGTCAGGACTAAATGTTACCTTTGTAATTCTTTCTTTATGACCCTTCATTGACCGAAGCAAGTCGCCCGAACGTACATCCCATAGATTGATAATATGATGATCATCCCCACTTGCAAGGATTTTACTGTCAGGACTGAAAACCATACTAAAAATAGTTCTCGTATGTCCTTTTAGTGATTTTAGGTGTGTCCCCGTTCGTGCATCCCATAAACGGATAATTCTGTCATCCCCACCACTTGCTAATAATGAACCATCTGGACTAAAAGTAATGCTATTTACCTCAGAATAATGCCCTGTGAGTAAATCAAGCTCTTTACCCGTTTGTGCATCGTAAATCCAAATACCTATACCACCAGCTACTGCAAGTAATTTGCCATCTGAGGAATAAGCTATATCACCTATTCTACCTTTACCCAGACGTAATTTTGCCCCGTCAGGTAAACCCCATTTTACGTAATCTTGGGAAGAAGTGTTTGTGACTAAAGTAAATATTGAGAACCAAATAGATAAAAACAGTATCCTCTTCAATACAGAAATCTCCTCTTATGCGAATTAAATGATGAATTTAAACGAAAAGTAGTACTGTTACACGGATGTGGATGCAGGCTTTGCAATCTTTTCTGATTGTATATAATAGAGTTCAATCAAGGTAAGTGGTGTATAAATGGTGAATCCGTGAATGGGAGTCTTCTGGAAACTGTTCATACCTTCAATAGTGGACATTATTGTTGATTCTATAATAAAATTATTTGAAAATAGGTTATTCTTCAAAGTTAGGTGAAAGTTCCCATAGGAGTACAGTACCATCAAGACTTCCACTTGCAAGGGTTTTGCCATCAGGACTGAAGACAATACTGTAAATACTATCTGTATGTCCAGTGAAAGTTAACAGGTGATTGTTTGATTTTACATCCCACAGGTGTATGGTCTTATCCCAACCACCACTTGCAAGGATCTTACCATCCGGACTAAATGAGACACTACTGACATTATGTGTATGCAAAGGGAGCGTCTGAAGAGATTGACCAGTATCTACATCCCACAAACGTACGGTATTATCCCATCCACCACTTGCAAGGATCTTACCATCCGGACTGAATGAGACGCTACTGACTCGGTGTGTATGTTCATTGAGTGTGTGAATTGTGTTCCCAGACTGCACATCCCACAAACGTATTGTTCCATCCCAACTTCCACTGGCGAGAATTTGTCCATCCGGTGTAAAAGCGAGACCCATAACATTTTCCTCATGTCCCTTAAGTGTCTTGAGATGATCACCAGTATTCGGATTCCATAGATGTATTATTTTCTCATCACTTCCACCTGCAAGTATGCTACCATCGAAATTAATGGCAATACTGTTGACTCCACCCGTATGCCCTTGGAATGTCTGAAGTTCTGTACCTGTCGCTACATCCCACAGCCGTAAAGTTTCGTCGTTATAGCTTCCAGTTGCGAGTGTCTTACCATCCCGACTGAATACTACGCTGGATACTGTCCATGTATGTCCTGGTATTTCTTTAAGGAGTGTTCCTGTAAGCCTATTCCACAAACATACTCTATCCTCTCTACTTCCCCCAGTTGCGATTATCTTACCATCAGCGTTGAACGCTACACTTCTGACCCCACCAGTATATCCGGTAAATTCCCGGTCATGAATACCTGTTTTAACATTCCATAAACATATAGTTTCAGCACCACTTGCGGCTGCGAGTGTTTTTCCGTCTGGACTAAAATCAATGGACCTGAAATTACCAATATCTCCCGTTAGGATATGTCCTTTTAGGGTTCGTTGTATATCACCTGTATTAACATCCCAAAAACGAATTGTGTTATCCCAAACACCTGCACTGGCGATTGTTTTTCCATCTGGACTGAAATCTGCACTAATAACACCTCCCATTGTATGTCCTTTAAGTACATGTAGGGATGTGCCGGTCTCTGTATCCCACAACCGTACGGTTCTGTCCCAACTCGTACTGGCGATTGTTTTCCCATCCGGACTGAAGGCAACTACTAAGAGATGTTTTTCATGTCCTATAAGTGTTTGAAGAAGTGTACCGGTCTGGACATCCCATAGATGGACAGTAGTATCCCAACTTCCAGTTGCGAGTATTTTACTATCCGGACTGAAGTCAACAGTCCATATCATTTCCTCATGCCCTTGGAGTGTGCGTAAAGATAATCCTGAACGTACATCCCATATTCGTGCGGTTTTATCATCACTACTACTTGCTAATAACTGTCCATTTGGACTAAATGTAACACTCCAGACTGGTTTTGTGTGTCCAATCATTGTTCTAAGTAGTGTTCCGGTTCTCCCATCCCATAAACGGATAGTATTATCCATGCTTGCACTTGCCAATGTCAATCCATCCGGACTGAATGCAACGCTTCTAACGGTAGATGTATGCCCAACGAGTAGGTCAAGTTCTTCACCTGTCTGTGTATCGTGTATCCAAATACCGATTGAACCCGCTACTGCTAAAAGTTTTCCATTTGGTGAGTATACTATTTGGCTTGTCAAACCTTTACCCAAGCGTATCTTCGCACCGTCTGGTAAACCCCATTTTACGTGTCCTTGTGCTAATGTGTGTGGTATTATGAACAGTATTAAAATATAAATCGTTGTAACTGAGAAAAGTACTTTTTTCAATATGTGCATCCTTTGATTAGTGACATTGTGATCTTCCTAACAATCATTCTATAGTTACTGGAATTTGGATGCACATTTCTATAATGTGATTATGATAAATCAGATTTTTGTACTAGGTTCGGTTTAAACCCTACCATAGACTTAAATTTAGTAAGATTAGTATATATTTGGAAATTTTGAGTTGTCTGAATTACAGATTAAGTGGATTTCATGGATAAGAGTGTTTGGAGAGAATAAGGAGTAAGATCACAAAATAAATAAAGAATAAGAAAATATTTCGGTAATTCTAATTTTCCCAAACCCAGCAGGTGCGGTTTCTAATCATGGGGAATGCTAAATAGCATTCATACCGTTGATTTGAAATTCTAACACATTACCGAATTAATATTTTAATCTTCATACAGTTTGTGGTAAAAAGATGTGTTATTTCTCTATCTCGAATTTCGTGGATAAGAGTGTTTGAGTGGTTTGGATAAGGTATGAAAGGGTGTATATCTAAGTGAAAATTATAGAATCGGCTAATCCATTGAGTTTGCTAATTCCCATAACAATACAGTTCCATCGAAACTACCGGATGCAAGAGTTTTACTATCCGGACTGAATACCAGACTATCTATACTACTTGTATGTCCATTCAGAGTAATAATATGTACTCCTGTATGAACATCCCACAAACGAATAGTACTGTCCCAACAACCACTTGCCAGCATTCTTCCATCCGGACTAAAGGCGATGGTATGTACATCATCTGCATGTCCAGACAAGGTTTGTATAACTTCACCAGTTTCTACTTCCCATAAGATGATAGTGTCGTCCCAACTTCCGCTTGCGAGTGTACCACCATCTGGAGAAAACGCTATACTACTTACCCTATTCATGTGATCAGATAGTACATGTATAGTGTCACCTGCATCCATATCCCAAAGCCGTATTGTGTTATCCCAACACCCACTTGCTAATATATCTCCATCTGGACTGAATGCAAGACTCACGATATTTTTTGTATGACCTGCAAGTGATGTAAGTTGCTCCCCTGTATGTGGATTCCATATAAGTATGGACGGTTCGTCACTGCCGGCTGCAAGTATTGACCCATCTGGACTTAGCGCTATACTGCTGACGCCGTCAGTATGTCCTGAGAACATTCGATTTGAATTACCTGTCTGGATATCCCATAACCGTATAGTTTCATCAGAATAGCTACAACTAACGAGTGTCTTTCCATCTGAACTAAATACTACCCCTGAGACCCTACCTGTATGTCCTGAGAATTCATTAAGTAGATTTCCTGTCTTTACATCCCACAAACTGACTGTAACACTTCCACTACCACCAGTTGCAATGATGTTCCCATCTATACTGAATGCTACAGCTCGGACTCTATTGGTAAATCCTGTCAGGTCCTGAATCTGTTCTAATGTTTTCACATCTAATACCTGTAGGGTATCACCTCGTCCGCCAGTTACATAGGTTTTTCCATCTGAACCAAAATCTATACTAATTACGTTATCTGTGTTATCACTAAATGTTGGTTGTGTTTCACCTGTGATGGCATCCTTTAAAGTAAAGGATTTATCCCATAATCCTACACTTATAATTTTCTTAATGTCTGGATTGTATTGTACACTTACAACCTCCTCAGGTCTGTACCCTGTTAGTGTTTGAAGAGATGCTCCTGTATCTACATCCCACATACGGATTGTTCTATCAGAACTAAAACTAATTAGAAATTTATCGTCTTGACTGAAGGCGACATCCCTTATCCGTTTCTCATGTCCTTTGAGTTTGTGAAGTATGTTTCCAGTAGCTATATCCCATAGATGTATTATATATTCTCGATTTGTAATAGCGAGTGTTGTACCATCTGTACTGAATACTACCTTCCCAAATCGATCCGTATACCCTTCGATAGTTTCCAGTAATTTCCCCGTTTGCACATCCCATAACCGTACAGTTGTATCGTGGCTGCCACTTACCACTATTTTACCATCCGGGCTGAAATCCACACTATTTATGCTCATTGTATGTCCTGACATTGATCTGAGTTCTGTACCAGTTCGGACATCCCATAGACGAACAATTCTATCTGTACCCCCACTTGCTAACGTTAATCCGTCTGGACTGAATACCACACAGAAGACATAAGCGTTTTGTCCCTTAAGTAGAAAGAGTTCTTGACCTGTCAGAGCATCGTGAATCCAAACCCCAGTAGAACTTGCTACAGCAATAAGTTTTCCGTCTGGTGAAGAAATGACACGCGATGCAATGCCTTTACCAAGACGTACTTTGGCACCATCGGGTAATCCCCATTTTGGATGGTCTCGGGCAGAAATCTCTGGGGTTATTACCTGAATTGAAAATAGGAAGGTGAGAATCAAAAACGGTATTCGTGACATTATGAGGATGTCTTGGGGGTGGATTAGTGTGCTAATCCATAAATTCACGCTTATAGTACGGAATATACATACACATTTTTGTAGATAGTCAATTTCCTAATGCATGTCTATTGAGAATATGTAGCTGAGTATTATAACCAGAATATATGTTCCAACCAAGACAAAACCAAATGGACGTTTCAACTGGCTACCCGATACGAAAATACCTATACGGAAGACAATTAGTATGAATACCATTGCTGGGAACAGGAATTGAAAGAATTTAGCAGATGCAATTAGACCGTCCCGGGTGGCGGATGCTGAGACACCTGCAACAAAAAGTACATTCAGAATATCTGCCCCAATGATATTTCCAACTGCTAATTCTCCGTGTCCTCGACGAACAGCTGTAATGGCTGTTACCAGTTCAGGTAGGGATGTGCCTAAGGCGACTATTGTTACGGCAATAATTTCATTTGGAACTTTAAACCTAACTGCTAATTCATTCACTGCAGGAATTAGGATTTGTGCAGAGATAACAACAATTGCTATTGAACCGATGAGTTTTAGGAGGGTTACAAAAGCACTTGAGCCGTTATGTTCGGATTCCTCTTCATCTTCAGTTGGTATTGAACCTGCCCATCGGATTGATTGCCACACATACAATCCTAATAGAACAACGAAGATAAACCCTACATATTGAGGTAATTTACCTCCATCTTCAAAAAAGGCTGCCGCTGGAGATGACCAGGGAAAACAAGCAAGGACCATGAGAATCCCAGCACCAACCTGGACATTGGATAGTCTTGATGCAAACTGTCGGTTAAACGATAACGGTGCAATTAATGATGCTAATCCTAGAATAAGTCCTGTATCACATATAATCGAACCGACGGCGTTGCCGAGAGCAAGATCAGGTTTTCCTTGTATTGCTGAAAATACGGATACTGCTGCTTCAGGAGTTGTCGTGCCGATGCTTACGATTGTTGCTCCGATAACTGCTTTTCCGAGACCCCATCGTGTTGATAAGACTACTGCTTCATCTACAAGCCAATCTGCTCCTTTTCCGAGCGTGTAGAGCATTACTGCTACTATCAGAAGTAGTCCTATATTGGGAATGCCAACAATTAGATGTTCAAGCCACTGTTCCATTAACAATAAAATACCTTTCAAATGTGTGTTTAGTATGTAACTACATTACCACACAAATGTGGCTAAGTCAACCGAATTGAAGTTAGTTTTGAAGGTTGGGTTAAATGGTAGGTGAAACCCAACAATTCCTGTATGCCCAGTGTTACATGTTGGGTTACGTTCCTCAACCTAACCTACAAGTAGTTTATATAGAAATGTGAAAAATGTTACTGAAAACACGAAAACTGAATAACCGTAAGTTAGTATTGTGTAAAGCAAATCTCATAAGTCATTTTTCTATGTTCTTTGTTTTGTATTGTCCTACATTATGGAAAACATGTGGGTAGACCCACACTTACGTAGAGAAAGTATATTGGGACTAAATCATTGCAAAATAACTACAAAATGATATAATGTCAAATCAGAAATCAATATATAGTAAAGATTCTTAAGGAGACAAATTATGAGATTATTCTGTATTATCGCTATCACATTACTTTTCTGTTCTGTTGGGATGGCGAAAGAGACCTTCTTTT
This sequence comes from uncultured bacterium, assembly GCA_964652195.1. Taxonomy (GTDB): domain Bacteria; phylum Poribacteria; class WGA-4E; order WGA-4E; family WGA-3G; genus MSPOR6. The sequence goes on from CAZZBB010000064.1 coordinate 26,026, forward strand.
CTGCATTGGAGAGTCAAGCAGATGTAGAAAAAGAGGGTGGTACAGTGGATGGTGGAGAATTCGCTCCCGGGAAATTTGGGAACGGTTTTGTTAGTAAAGAAGTTGGTGATGTTATTCATTTTCCAGTGGAAGATCGATTCATAAATCTTGAAAAAGGAACAGTTGAATTGTGGGTTACAATGGGTATGGATATTTCTACAGTTTCAGGCGAACTTTTCTTATTTATGACATATAAACGTGGTACGGATGCAGTTTTCCTGCAGTTTGACAGTGGTGGAAAAGCCCGTATGCGTGTAAAGAGTGCTGGGAGTTGGTTTAATGCTGATAGTGGTGCCTTAAATTGGAAAGAAGGTGAACATCACCACATGGCAGGAACATGGGGACCAGATGGGTTGAAACTATTCCTTGATGGAGAATTGGCAGCAGAAAATAAAACTGATCGTGGACCAACTGTTTTTGCGGCATCATTTGAAGTAAATAATGCCTCTCCCCCTGATCCAAAATTTCCAACGAATTGTGTTGTAGATGGATTACGGCTATCGGACCATCAGAAGGAGGCGGATGAATTAGTACTTGATGACCCTGCACCTGTTCAACCGCTCGGTAAATTGGCTTTGACATGGGGACACTTAAAAACTGATTAATCATAATATTAACTAAGTTGCTACCTAAAAGTTATTAGACATGGAAACGTCGTCATATCTGAAATTGATGATAGTTAGCGAATATTTGCGTTACAAGGTAGAAACTTAGTTAATATGAGGATAGTATATGTATAAGACAGAAAATCCGCTCTTTGTATCTGGGACTGAGGGTTATAACACATTCCGTATTCCTGCCCTTGTTCCTTCTAAGGAAGGGACACTGTTGGCATTCTGTGAAGGTAGACGTGAGGGTGGTGGGGATTCAGGTGATATTGATCTTGTTATGAAACGCAGTTTTGACAACGGTGAAACTTGGGAACCGATGCAAGTCGCTGTTTCCACTGGAGAAGATACGGATGGTAATCCTGCTCCTGTGGTAGATCAAGATACAGGAATTATTTGGTTATTATTCTGTAAGAATTATGCTGATGGTGGAGAAGGTAAGATAATTGCTGGAGAAGCACCACGTACAGTTTGGATTACCTCAAGTAATGATGATGGAGAAACATGGACGGAACCAAAAGAAATTACATCTGCTACAAAACTGGATACGTGGACATGGTATGCTACTGGACCGTGTCATGGTATTCAATTGGCAAGTGGTAGATTGGTAATCCCGTGTGATCATGTGCTTGGACAGAGTCGTAACTATGCTGAGATGGGGTATTCCCATTTGATTGTTAGTGATGATCATGGTGAGACTTGGCAGATGGCGGGAGATGCACAACCTGGTACAAACGAATCTACTGTTGTTGAAACTGTGGATGGCAATCTGTATTTTAATTGCCGTAACTATGTCGCACCAAAACGTCGTGCTTACGCGTGGAGTTCTGATGGTGGAGATACATTCACTGAATTTGGTTATGACGATGATTTAATTGAACCTATCTGTCAGGCGAGTCTCGTGCGTTATACAGATGTAAATAATCATAATAAGAATCGTGTGCTTTTTTCTAATCCTGCAAGTGAATCGCGTGAAAAAATGACAGTTAGGATTAGTTATGATGAATGTCGTAGTTGGAATGCTGGTAAGGTTTTACACGATGGTCCTGCTGCCTATTCTGATCTCTGTATTGATTCGGATATGAATATCTGTTGTCTCTATGAACGTGGTGAACAGCATCCGTCCCAGACGATTTCATTTGCGAAGTTTGATTTGGAATGGTTGACGGATGGTGAGGATACTTTGTCGTAACGGAATCTTTATATTACTGGAATAGATCCGGACTCGAATTGGGTAATTATATATAGTAGAACATTAACCATCTGATAGACGAAAACTAGTGGACAGTCCACGCAAAAGTTATAGGTGCTTTCTTCTGTAGGAGGGATTTCGTTCCCCTCCTACAGAAGAGAAGCCGGTAAATACAACCCACTTTGGTTTCATTCAATAATACAATATTTGATATGTATCAACTAAAAGCGGGATTTTATTAAACCCCATTGGACAGCTGCTTTTCCTTTAGGTATAACAGTAAGACCTTCAGCGGTAAATAATTGCTTTACTTCCTGCTCAGTTACTGCCCTATTATAGATAACTACTTCATCAATAATTCCGATATAACCTCCATCCGCACCAGCACTCCCAATTTCAGTTTCAGTGCCACCTTGCATGGGACCATTGTAATCACTTTCTTTAGCTAATTTTCCATCAGCGTAAAGGTATTTCTTTTTTCCATCAACAACACCAACCAAATGATGCCATTCTTTCTGTGCAAATGTTGCTACCCCAAATCCACCATCACCTTGCCATCCTGGCTGCGTGATAAATTCGTACTCGGCACCCCCATTTCGTCCATCATATCTTAACGCCCATCCATTTGTATCTCGTTGTGCAACAATCGTTCCACAACATACGCCTGCAACAGCCCCATCCACAGGAGAATCTTTTGCTCCATATACCCATACGGAAACACTCATTTCCTCAACACCATTGAAATCTAAGGTATCTGTTCCAGGGATATGTACAAAATTCTTACTATCGAATTCGAGAGCTTTCCCAACTTTACCGTTAACTATTTTTGGATTGCCAGTTAGTTCTCCATCGTTTGCACCTAATACATCTTTAACATTTTTTCCATTTATCGTACCAGCATCAAATGACCAATAACTAATCACTCCATCCGTTGAAAACTGAGCACCTGCAAATGGTGTAAGTATTAGTAGTGTAAAAGTAATTACTACTATCAGAAGTTTTATATTCTTTAACATTAATGTACTCCTTTTTATAAATCTATAATACTGTTGAGAAGAATGTGTTAGACTTTATTATGTAAAGTACTCAATAATATACATGTCAATTTTAGATGTGACAAATTAACAACAATTTTGTTTTAACATAATTATACGTATTGAATTGGTCAATTACAATTTGATTGTATGTTAGTGTTATAATATATATATATACGTTAAGATCAATGGTCTTAAGTATATATTCTTTTTACACGTTTACCGATTTGAGTAAGAATCTCGTATGGGATTGTTTCAGCTTTTTCAGCGATTTCATCTACAGTAATTTCCTCGTCTCCTTGTTTTCCTATCAGGATTACTTCATCACCAATTTCAATGTTATCTGTTGTTTCTAATCCAACAACAGTAATATCCATACAGATTCTACCAAGAATTGGTCGGCGTTTTCCACCAATTAATACTTCCCCTTTATTAGACAGTAAGCGTGGATAACCATCTCCATAACCGACTTGAATACCAGCAATACGCGTTTGTTCTGTAACCTTATGGGTTAGTCCGTAACTAATTCCTTCACCGCTATCAATCATATTAACCCAATTTACATGTGTTTTCCAACGGAGTGCTGGTTGTAAATCAACAAAGTATGAATTTGAAGGATAAATACCATATAAAGCTAATCCAGGTCTCACTGCATCGAAATGTGAGTCAGGAATGGATAATGTCGCTTCGCTATTTGCAACATGAAAAAAAGGAATTCCTGTATCTGATTTCTCAACATCTTCAATTGAAGAAACAAATCGTTGTAATTGTAGATTAACAAATGTCTGATCATCTTCTTCTGCTGTAGCCAAATGTGTTGTAATCCCTTCAAGTTCAAGACGATTGAGTGTTTGTAAGTTTTCTATAAAATCTCTTGTTTCAAGGTATGGGATTCCACTTCTATTCATTCCAGTATTGATATCGAGATGTATATTTGCTTTTTCTATTGGTACAAATTGTAGTAATGAATTTCTACCTAAAACTGCTTCATTCAATCTTGTAGCTAAATCCCAATTGTCAATAGTTGGCGTTAATTCATAGGAAATTATCTCATCAACTGTATCAGGTAATGTACTAAATAAAACAAGAATTGGATTTCGTATACCAGCTTGTCGTAGTTCTATACCTTCTTCAACAGTTGCGACTGCAAACATTTCGGTAATGTTATGTAAGACATTTGCGACCTGTATTGCCCCATGTCCATAAGCATCAGCTTTAACAACAGCAATCAATTTTCTGCTACAATATTCTTTAATTGATTTTGCATTATCTTGTATTTTCAGTAGGTCAATTTCAACATGTGATTGTATTTTAGTTTCCACTTCTATACCTATTCTTTTATTGTATTTCAGTGTGTGTTCCTTCTAAACCAATGAACATTAATTTCTTTAACAACCATGCATTATCCATTACATCTATGACATCCAATGTCAATTTGACTTCATATATTCCTGTATCGGTGATTATCTGAGAAACATCAATATCATCAATAACTTTTATCGGTTCGTCAGGTTGTACGATACCAATTAAGTTATCTTGTATTGTGTTTATACCATTTATAGCAATGCTAAGAAACGCACCAGTTCGTGCGGATTCTTGTGAGATTTCATATCTTAAGGTGACATTTTCGGTATGAATTTTCTGTACATTCAATTTAAAAGTTAGTTCTTGAGTGAATGTATTTCCTTTCCAATAACGATTTGGTAAGAGAATGATTGCGTTTCCAATCTCTACATCGATGTGAAGAGAGAAGGTCTTTTTAGTATTCCCATCAGTAACCTCAAGAGATATTATATAACGTCCAGCTGACTGTGGGGCAACATATACAACATTTCTACCATCACCAAGGATTCTCCCCGCTTCAACATTCCATTTATATACCAAGACAGAAGAATCTCCAGTATAATCAATTGTTACATTAAGAGTAGTAGTATCCCCAATAATTAGCTGTTGTGATTCTGTCTCTACTTCAATTTCCAGCATTTCCAAATCTGTATTGAGAAGATTTTCAGTGTCACATGCAATAATAATTCCTATAAGGAAGATAGTAGGAAATAGGAACAGTAAATTTAATCTTTTTAAAGGTATTAAATATATCATTATAATTTTTACCAATTGTCACAAATTATATCCTTACTATGAGTTGAATATCAATAATTATATTTTTATTAAATCAGGATTATTCAAATTCTCTTGGAACTATTATATAGGTTGTTTGTTCGAAACCATAAAAACAAAATAATGAATATGATAGAATTGAATAACAACATCGTAGAAATAGCGTTTATCTCTGGTGTAATACCAAATTTTAGTGAATTATAGATATAAACAGAAAGAGTTGTATATCCTACGCCAGCTGTGAAAAAAGTAATGACAAAATCGTCTATAGATAAAGTAAATGCCAGGAGTGCGCCTCCTATTACGCCTGGTGAGATAATAGGGAGTGTTATTCGATAAAATGTCTGCCAATGATTTGCTCCGAGGTCAAGTGCTGCTTCTTCAATTGTTTGGTCATATCCTTGCAGACGCGCTCTCACAATAATTGTCACATAAGCAATATTAAAAACGACATGTGCAATTATAACAGTATACAAGTTTAATTGTATTTTTAATTGTGAAAAGAATGTCAATAAAGCAATTGCTAAAACAATGTCTGGTATTATTATAGGTAGATACAGGGTATTGCTAATTGGCATCTTAAAACGGAATCTATGTTTTTCAATTGACAGTGCTGCTGCTGTACCAATTATAGTGGAAAGTATAGTTGCAGTTCCAGCTATCATTAGACTATTCTTACAGGCACGCCATACATCACTGTTTTTAAATAGTGATGTATACCATCTCATTGAAAAACCTGCCCAAATAGTTATCTGATCTCCTTTGTTGAATGAAAATATCACAACTACTAATATAGGCAAATAAAGGAAGAGGAATACTATAAAGGTATTTAGTTGAAATAAACGTTTCATCTACAAATACTACTGTTGAAATGTTAGGATTCTTTAAGTGTATTCTGTTAGTACTTGTTTCATTAATCTAATAACCTAAGTTATTGCTTTCTTTTAAGGTGCGAAAATAGATGACTATTCCGATAAGGACAAAACACATCAAAAAAATTGATAAAGCGGATCCAAATGGATAATCAAGGGCAGATTTGAATTGTCTTTCAATTACATTCCCAATATAACTTACTTTTCCACCGCCCAGTAAATCGGGTGTCAAAAATGCTCCAACCGTAGGAATAAAAACTAACATTGATCCTGCCAGAATTCCGGGTAGACTAAGGGGGAATGTTATATGCCAAAAAGTATTACGCGGAGTAGCCCCTAAATCCTTTGCGGCATCTATTAATGAAAAATCAATCTGTTCTAATGATGCGTAAAGAGGTAGAATCATAAAGGGAAGATATGTGTAGACTAATCCAATTTGAACAGCAATGGGTGTATTAAGTAGTTCAAGTGGTTGAATTCCAGGGATAAGATTTGAAAGGAAACTGTTTAAAATACCTTCTCTTCGTAGTATGAGTATCCAGGCATAGGTACGTATTAGGAAGTTAATCCAAAATGGAATTACAATTAATAGAAGTAAAATGTTTTTATGTTTTGGTCTAAAAACAGCAAGATAATATGCAAACGGGTAACCAATTATTAGACAAATGATAGTACATACGAACGCAGTTGTTATTGATCGCCATAGTACTTGAAGGTATAGACCGTCAGTAGAACGAATATAGTTTTCGAGTGTGAAAGTCCACTGGATACCTCCATAAGTATCACGTTCTAAGAAACTATAAATGAATACATAGGTTAAGGGAAGAAAAAAGAAAAAGAGTAGCCACCAAATTAATGGTGAGAGAAGGAAAATTATGCGGTATTTTGTACGCATTAAATACTTTGTAAGTAATATTCAAATTTTAGAAACTTTTTTATTTTACTTGTTGCATATCTTCTTCACATATAAGTTCAATCTGAACACCATGATTTTGTAAAGTATCAATAAAAAGAAGCCATCCTCTATCTATTGCTAATAGTACTGATGGGTTTTCTTGGTATTGGTTAAAGTATGCAATAGAAACAGCAATAAATTTCCTATCATCTGGGTCAAAATTATGCAATCTAGGGTCGTCAGGAAACTCATTGAATTCAGTTCCATTTCCAACCACTGAAGAAATCTGTACAATTCCGCAGACATTTGAATTACTTTGATTCTGCAACAATCTTTTTACAAACAGATCACCAATACCTTTCTTGGTATTTGGATTAGTATTATCAATATATTCAGTGAGTATTCTCCAACCATCATCAATAATTATAATCTCTTGTTGTGTAATTATCTGATTTAGTCTTTCTATACAAAGTTCCCTACAATTCTTACGGTCATCGTCATCAACAACATTGGCGATCACGATAACATTGGTGTCAACCACCACTGCCGCCATTATAATTCAATCCCTTTCTGACGTTCCTTTTGTGCTTCTGTCATTGCAATCAAGTCACCTATCTCATCTCCGAAAAAGTTATCTGGCCAATTGGATATATTACCAAATTCATCCATTTTTAAGTGTTCAATTTTAGATTCACCGTCATCGTTTCTACAAAAATAGAGCGCGGTTTCGTCAACACGAATTTCCTCTTCTGCGATACGTCGCTGTAGTCTATTTAATAAATGTTCGCTATGGCTTTCAACCAGAATTTGTAGATTTCGTTCCTTGACAACTTCTATGAGGAGATCCGCAACTTGTGATTGAACTCTTGGATGAAGATGGATACCGGGCTGCTCAAGTATAAGTGTTGCCCCTTCTGGAGCATAATAACATAAGACAAGAACTGGTAAGAATTGGCTTAATCCATATCCCATGTCAACTAATGAGACCTTTGGACTAAGTGCAGATTTTTGAATCTGTACAACATAGGAAACACCCTTTGGATCTGCTGAATCCAGTGAGAATGAATATGCAAGTTCCATCTTTTTTAACCAGTCTGAGATTTTCTCTTCAATTGGAACTTCTTCTTTATTATGTATAGTATTGATCTTCAATACACGAGCTGAGAGAAGGGCATCAATTGTCTGATTACCAAATTTTTCATAATTTTCTGGATGCTGCCCTTGCCAATTATAAAAACGTTTGGAATCTATTCTACTCGGTCCAAGATAATAAACATTAGAAAATGTAGTTTCAAATGCATTAGCAAACAAACTAAAGTCGTTTTTCTCATTTTTTAATTTACCGTAACAATTTCGCTCATTTCTTAAAGTATAGTGATTCTGATTTTTATGTTGTTGATCTTTATATTTGAAGGATAATTCTCCGTCCTTGCAACTTATTTTCAAACTAATTGGTGATTCAATCGTATATTTCAATTCTGGGATATATAAACCATGAGCGTTCAATGCAATTGAAGTGTTGAAGATGAAAGATTCTATTTTTATCTTCAAATCTTGATTTTCATCATCAACATCTAAAATTATTGGACTATGTAAATTACAACTGAGCTCAAATTCAAGGGTTTCATCATCTAAATGACCAAATATAATATCTTTGAATGAGCCATGATTTATTAATGATTCCTTATTTCCAAACGAGATTACTTCATCATTATTTGATTCAAGTGCAGTTTGTTTTAACAAAAGCAACATCTGTAACAGACTGCTCTTACCTGAACTATTTGTACCAAAGAATCCAGTTAGTGGTGCAAGATCAACCCTCCCACTATCTTTCCAGGATTTAAAGTTTTTCATTCGAATATGTGTAATCATATTCTTAAACCTATTATCACTATTTCGATCATTTAGATTTGACTATTTCGATATAATCTATCATTGTCAATAAATATAACATGAGTACTGTATACGCGATTTTGATATCAGTACGGTTAGCAACCGCATCTACCGTAGTTGTAAAAGCATCATTTTAGTGAATTAAACACTTAATTCTCTTACTTAGAACTTACATTAATGTAATTTTGTTTGTTAGATTCTTAATCCGCGGCAGGGACATAGGTTTCAGGGTTTTCTGCGGCAGCATCATAATCATCAATTAATTGTGTAATTACGGGATTATCACTGCATAAGGGACAATGTTCATCTTTGACTGTTTTCATTTCTCGATAGGTCATTCCAAGTGCTTCATAAAGTATAAGTCTGCCTATTAAGGGTTCACCTATACCAAGAATATATTTTATTGCTTCTGTTGCCATCATCACACCGATTATACCTGGGAGCACGCCCAGGACACCTGCTTCACTTCAGCTTGGGACTAATCCAGGAGGAGGTGGTGTGGGATACATACAACGGTAACAGGGGCCTTCACTTGGATCTAAAAGGGTTACTTGTCCTTCAAACTGAAAAATACTACCATGTACAACTGGTTTATTCATAAAATATGCAGCATCGTTTACAAGGAAACGTGTTGCAAAGTTATCGCATCCATCAACGATTAGGTCGTATTCTGAGAAGATTTCTTCAACATTATCTGCAGTTAAGCGTGTGTTATATGGTGTAATTTCTACATCAGGATTTAGAGATTTTATTGTAGTTGTTGCAGATTGTACTTTCGGTGTACCTACTGCTTCTGTCCTATGTAGAATTTGTCTTTGTAGGTTGCTTAATTCAACTACATCTGAATCAATTATCCCCATTTGTCCTATTCCAGCAGCACCGAGATACACTCCTGCAGGCGATCCTAATCCTCCAGCACCCACCATTAATACTTTTGCGTCAAGTAGTTTTGCTTGACCTTGTTCACCGACTTCGGTCAACATAAAATGTCGACTATAGCGATCAAGTTGTTCATGAGACATTGGTTTATCTTGGTCGGTTGGATAACCTGCAGCGGACCAATCACGATATCCCCCTGCCATAGAAACAGTGTCTGTATAACCCATTTCTTGAAGAGATTTCGCTGCTAATAATGAACGGAGTCCCGCAGCACAGTATACGACAACCCTCTGGTTTCGGTCAGGGATAGAGTTTTCAATAGTAAACTCTAACATACCTCTTGTAACATGAACTGCATTCGGTATATATCCAGCACGGTATTCATCTTCATCTCTTACATCAAGTAGAACAAAGTCGTTGTCCTGTTCCTGTTCATCTTTTACTTCGTCAATTGATACTTCTGGTATCTCTGTTTTTGCTTCCTCAACGATTTGTCGATAGGATTTCATTCTGATACTCCAATATTTTATGTCCTGTGTCGTTCAAAGTTCTCTAATTAATGCTGGGCAATAGTTTATAGTATAGGTGTAGTTGGATGTAAACCTATTTGGGAGTGTTATCTTATTAATTCAATTCTGCTTAGATTATATCATAAGACCCTTGTGAATGCAAACCACCAATAAATAGAGGGTGTGTAAATATTTTTGCATTAACCATGTTATTTTCTTGTTAGAGGACTTTGTAGCCCGATAAATCGGGGTTGAAACACTCCAAAAAGAAAGATGTAAAAAGAAAGATGTAATATTCATGCGAAAAACTTTACACACCCCAATAACACGGTCTACCTTGACATTCAAGAATTCTTGTGATAAAGTAGGGTTAACAGACAACCAAGAGAATACTATAGCAATCAAGTCATTCTATGATTCAACAGTTATTTGAAACCGCAATTACATTTCTATTTCCTGCACAGTGTAAAGTTTGTGAAAAGAATATTGGACTCGAATCAATACCATATCTATGCAATGGTTGCTGGGATAGTTTGGAAATTGTCACTCCACCTTGGTGTGAGATATGTGGTATTCAAAATGTTGATGGTGTTTGTGATGTGTGTGCAACGGCACCACCCCGCTATGGTAAACTAAGAACAGTTGCATTCTATGATGCTATACTTCAAAGGATTATTCATCTGTATAAATTTGAAAAGAGAAGATCTCTTGCCAAACACTTATCTGATATGATGGTAAACCACATTCCAAACGATTGTAATTTAAAAGAGTATGATTACATTCTCCCAATACCGATACATAAAAATAGATTACGAGAACGGGGCTTTAACCAATCAACTCTCATTGCTCAAGGTATCAGTAATGAAATTGGAATTGATATATGTACTGACGCTATAGTTCGTAGTAGAAACACATCCCCACAGAGCAGTTTAACAAGAGATGCACGTCAAACAAATGTCGTTGGGGCATTTGGAATAAAGAATAGAAACCTTATTAGAGGTAAGCGTATCCTAATTCTTGACGATGTTTTTACAACTGGTGCCACGGTGAACGAAGCCGTTAATATGTTGTGGAATGAAGATCCAATCGAAATAGATGTGTTAACTTTGGCAAGAACAGTAAACCCATAAATGAAACCATTAACACGGTTTTTTCGTTTAGAATAATAAGATTTATGTTAAATATACAATAATAAACCGTTAACTTTAACCTGATTTTCTTAGTATACGTTTTATTCTTGTGGAGGTTTCTTTTGCACTTAAATTATTCTTGTGGAGGTTTCTTTTGCACTTAAATAGCATAAAAATTAGCGGTTTCAAGAGTTTTGCAGAAAATGTTGAGCTGATATTGGAACCTGGTATTACAACAATAGTAGGACCTAATGGATGTGGTAAAAGTAATGTATCAGACGCCATTCGTTGGGTACTTGGTCAACAGAGTGCCCGTGCGCTACGGTGTACGAATATGCGAGATCTACTTTTCAATGGTGGAACAAATTTTAAACCATCTGAGAAAGCCACTGTAGCCTTATCTTTTACAAATATTGATGAAAATCTATCAATTGGCTCACCAGAAGTAGAAGTGCAAAGACAACTTTCACGAGACGGAGAAAGCAGCTACCTAATCAACAAAACTCCATGCAGACTTCGTGACATCAGTGAACTTTTTATGGACACTGGAGTCGGTGTAGACGCATACTCTGTTATGGAACAGAGTAAAATTGACCTAATTCTTAATGTACGTGCAGATGAACGTCGATTCTTATTTGATGAGGTAGCAGGGATAACGAAATACAAGCATCGTAAGAAAGAAGCTATCCGAAAAATTGAAGATGCAGAACAGAATTTAGTCCGTATCAATGATGTAATTCAGGAGTTACAACGAGAAACTGAATCTTTAAAAGCACAAGCTGAACAAGCAATACATTACCAATCATTGCATGAACAACTTCAAGAATTAGAGTTGGGTTTAGCCTATCGGGATTATGAGAAAATGGAGACAGATTATCGTGAGACACAAGAAAAGTTACAATCCATTTTAGTCGAAGTCACTTCAGCCAACAATCTAATACAAGAAGCAGAAGAACGGATTGAAAATGCATCAATACGACGATCTGAACTGGATTCTGCTATATCAGAATCACAAGAGGAGATCCAGAACATATCCGAACGGATTGAAAAAATAGAACGGCAGATTGTATTACATAAAGAAAAGCAACTGAATATTCAATCTCAAAGACAGAGAGCTGAACAGACACTTGAATCTCTAAAAACACAACAAGCAAACTTACAAACTCAGAAGAAAGAAAGAATACAAGAACAGAAAAAACTATCTGCATCATTCAAAATAGAAGAGAGTAGATTCAATGCTCGTAAGCAACTTTTAGAAGAATTAAGCACTCGAATTGAAGAAACAAAAAAGTCGGTCGAAGATCGTAAATCCTCATTACAGGAAACATCAATTGAACTCTCAAAACGTGAGAATTTAAGGGTAACAGTAGATGAGAAAATATCAAATTCACAAAGCAATCTAGACCAATTACAGGAAAATACTAATTCCACAAAAAATGAATTACAAACATTTATTGAAAAACGTGATGAGATTAAAAGAAATGTCACACAATTAGATGCAGAGTCAATTAAAATTGAGACTGAGAAAAAAGAGGTAGAAACAAAACATAACGAAACACAAGAGGCACTTCGTAAAATTGATGCCGAATTACGTGGTTTACAAGATACAAAGGGAGTAAATGTATCTCGGCATAAATCATTAAAACAGTTACATTCTGCCTATGAAGGTTATTACACTGGCGTAAAAGCTATAATGCAAGCAAAAGAACACTATCCCGAACAGTTTGGTGGAATTTGTGGTGTTGTTGCTGAACTGATTAATACAGATAATGAATTTGAAATTGCTATAGAAGTTGCACTTGGAAGTGCTATTCAGAATGTTATTGTAGAAACACGTGAAGATAGTAAGAACGGAATTAATTATCTCAAGAAGAATCGTGCTGGAATTGTAACTTTTATTCCACTTGACTATATTCAAAGTAGAAGATTTTCAGATGATTCACTTCTTAAACAACCAGGTGTAATTGGAATCGCAAGAGAATTAGTTGATTATGAAAATCAATACGACAGGGCAGTACAACATTTGTTAGGAAATACACTGGTTATTGAAGATTTAGACGCAGCAATCGCATTGACCCGAAGAAGTAGACCCACAGCAAGACTGGTAACATTAGAAGGTGAATTATTCAATACCTATGGTACTATCACCGGAGGACACAATGATAAAAGAAAAACTGGTTTGCTTAACCGTTCACGGGAATTAGAAGTCTTAGAAGAAAAAATTGGAGAAATTACAAAGATTTTCAATCAAAAAGATAAATTAAGTAAGTCATACGCTGCAATAATTGCAGAAACACATCAGAAAAGGCAACATCTTATAGTTGAATTACAGAACAAACAGATTGAAAAAGCAGGTCTTGTTAAAGATATTGAACAAGAAAATCATAACATCGAACGTTTGGAGAAAGCACTGGCTAAAATTCAAACTCAGAATCAAGAACTACAACAATCAGTTGATCTTTCACGAGAAGAACAGAAACAGCTTGAAATAGAAATTGAGGAACTCTCTAAGAAACGGACACAAACCGAGAGATCCATAAAGACTGTTTCAGAACAAATAGAGAGTGAAAATCGTAAACATGATGAAATGGAATCGCTCTGTCGTGAAAGAGAAATCTTCCTTGCAGAACAACGCATTAAGTTGGATAACTTAGAATCTGATATAAACTCGTTTGATGATAGACATCTTCAAATAGACAAAGACATTCAAGAACAACAATCAATTATTGATTCTGATGACCAAACCAAAAGTGATATTGCAGATCAAATTGAAGAAGCACAACGGACCTTCCTGAGTATCGGGGCTGATCGCGCAGAGGTTGAAGGTAAGTATGATGAGTTGACTGAAGAACGTGAATCTCTGTTAACAGAAATAGAATCTATACAACAAGAGATGCGTAAAAATCGTAAACATACTGAAAGGCAAAATAACTCACGACGTCAGCTCGAAATTAAGACTACCCAATTGGAGATGCAGTTAAAGTCTATTTCGAAACGTATTATGGATAAATATCAGGTATCAATTGATGATATTATAAGACCATCTACAGAAAACGAAACAGATGAATCCAATGAAGAAACTCACAATCCTACCATTACTGAACTCAATGAAATAGATTTAATGGATAGAATTGAGAAACTAAAAGCAGATATATCGGCAATTGGTTCGGTTAACCTAAAGGCTATTGAAGCTCATGAAGAACATCGAAAAAGATTGGACTTTCTTGAATCCCAACGGGCAGATGTTCAACAATCCATCCAAACCACCTATCAAGCCATCCAAAAAATTAATGAAACCTCACGAGATGTTTTTCTTGAGTCATTTCAACAGGTACAAACAAACTTTCAAGAAGTGTTTAATCAGTTATTTGAAGGTGGGGAAGCTGAATTACAATTAACGGATGAAGAAAATATACTGGAATCTGGAATTGAGATCATTGCACGACCCCCCGGCAAACGTCCTCAGAGTATTACACAATTATCCGGTGGAGAGCGATCTTTGGTAGCCATAGGACTACTGTTTGCAGTCTTCAAACTTAAACCCAGTCCATTCTGTGTACTTGACGAAGTCGATGCAGCACTTGATGAAGCAAATGTACTCCGTTTCACTAACCTAATCAGTGATTATGCTAAGAACACGCAGTTTGTCATTATAACACATAATTATCGAACTATGGAAATTGCTGATGTGATGTATGGAGTTACGATGGAACAAGCAGGAATGTCAAAAGTTGTCTCAAAAAAGTTTACAGAGTAATTCTTCCTTGCCTAATATCCAAAAATGTCTGAACTAAGTCGATCTCATCTCAGTATTCTTCCTCTTTCTGAGCGTCAACACAAGATGAGTATAGCAGATATCTATTCTTTAGATGCTTCAATCCCTAACTATGAAAATGAACAGCTTCCACTCGTAGCAAAACGTATAATTAAAGCACATAAAAAATCCAATCAGATAATTTGGATGATGGGTGCACATGTTATACGGCGAGGGAACTCCCGTTATATTATTGACCTTATGGAACGCGGTATCATCTCGCATATCGCTACCAATGGTGCTTGTGCCATTCACGATTTTGAAATGGCGTATATTGGAGCTACCCTGGAAGATGTGGAAATATACATCAAAGATGGGAAATTTGGTAATTGGGAAGAAACAGGAACTTATATCAACCAAGCTATCAATAGAGGTTACCACGAACAAATTGGTTTTGGTGAATCAATTGGAAAGCTTATAGATGACGAAAAAGAGAATATATCTTTTCCCTACCGAGATGTAAGCATATTCGCAGCCGCATATCGCTTAGGTATACCAATAACTGTACATAAAGGCATCGGTTTTGACATTACTGATCAACACCCTTCTGCTGATTATGCTGCTCTTGGATGGACATCTGGCAAAGATTTTCTCAAATTTGCTGAGTCTATATCAAAATTAGAGGATGGGGTATTCCTAAATTTAGGTTCTGCTGTGATGGGACCAGAAGTATATCTTAAAAGTCTATCAATGGCACGGAACATCGCAACACAACGGGGTGAGGAAATTCGGCATTTCACCACGGCTAATTTCGACCTGATAGATTTTGCTGATTTTCAAGAAGAAGGTAAACCTACAGATGCACATTATTATCACCGTCCAAAGAAAACCATACTAATCCGCACAGTTAAAGACGGTGGTGAGAGTTACCATATCTCTGGTGACTTTTCTGTTACTGTACCTAATTTATACAACTTGATAACTACATCCATGTAATTGATAGGAATTGCAAATCAATTTCAATCCTTGTAGAATGCATTATTCAGATCGAATACTGTAGTAATTTGCGTAATATAATTCGCTTTCTCGACGCAACCAATTGGGGTCTAAAACTTTATCACCAAATCGCTGATGGGAAAAATCGGATACCTCTTCACCAGGATCACCATCAATCACCCATTTCGATAACCATCGACCTACAGCCGCTGAACCTGCAATTCCTAATGCAGCACAACCTGTAGCTAAGTATAGACGATCAATTCCCGGTACAGGTCCTATCATATATCCACCATCCGGTGAAAAGGTGGTCATACCTCTGTTATATTCCGCAATGTTAAGATCACTCAGTATAGGAAATATAGGTGATAATCGTACACGGGCATCATCCATTACCTTTATCGGTGGTTCAATATCTCCAGTCCTAAAGTCAGAAGACATCTTTTCCAAATCAATACTTACAGGTTCAGGTTCAAAATATCCATAGAGAAATCCACCTTTTTCAGGTCTCAGATAACAACTGAGATCAGGTATACGGACAACTGGATGATGGTCAGGTATGTTGCTGGTCGGAACTGTTCTGGCACGCTGATGACGGATCGGTTGGACAGCTGTAGTAGCAACTTCTTTAGCGATTGAAGCACCCCACGGACCAGCGGTTATGATGACATAATTAGATTCAATTACTCCTTCTTTTGTTTCAATACCAAGGATCTCTCCATTCTCTTGACACAATCTTATAACGGGAGTATTGAAAATAATTTCTACACCTAAATCCTTAGCAGCATTGGCATAAGCACAAGCACATTCATATGGATTTACATATCCATCATTAGGAACAAAGTATCCACCCTCAATTTTACTCACATTCATTGATGGCACAAGTTTTGACATTTCAATTTTAGATATAAAGTCTGCCTTAATATTGTTATTATGTGCCTTTTCAATTTGTTTCTTATACGCTTCCATCCGTTCAGGTGTTAGTGCAACCATTAAACTTCCTGTTTGACGTAAACTTGTATCATATCCTGTTTCATTTGAAAACTGAGAAAACAGTTCAAGGGCATAACGGATGGCTTGGAACATTATATCAGTAGAACGAATTTGTCCTACAAGTCCAGCAGCTTGTGGTGTGGTCTCAGCAGCAATTTCGGAATTACGTTCTAACACGAGTATGTCTTTTTGTCCATATTTTGCTAAATGATAGGCAGTACTTAATCCCCATATCCCACCACCGACAATAATTACTTCAGCTTGTGTTTTCATTTCTTAGACCGTATATTAACCTACAGAGGCAATCTCTAAATGTCCTTTCCAATGAACGTGTAACATTAATCTCATCAATTGATGCTCAGGTTCATTCAACTGAGGATCTTTTTGGATTATATTCATTGCCTCTTTCTTGGCTGATTCCAGCAATTCAGCATCGCTAATGATATTTGCAATCTTAAATGTCGGCATACCTGATTGGCGTGTACCAAAAAACTCCCCAGGTCCACGAATATTCAGATCTTCTTCAGCAATTTCAAAACCATTATTAGATCGAACCATAACTTGTATTCGACGGTATGCTTCATCTGTTTTAGGGGTGGCAACCAAATAACAGTATGACTTATCACTTCCTCGTCCAACTCTACCACGCAATTGATGAAGTTGGGCAAGACCAAATCGTTCTGCATTTTCTATAACCATAATCGTAGCATTTGGGACATCTATTCCTACCTCAATTACTGTTGTAGCAACAAGTATGTCAATTTCCTTAGTATTGAATTGAGACATAACATCCTGTTTCTCTACAGACTTCATTTGACCATGTAAGAGTCCAATTCGTAACTTTGGAAACACATCATTCTGTATGTGCTCAGCCATTTTTGTGGCTGCTTTTAATTCCTCTAATTTTTCGGATTCTTCTACCAATGGATATACAATATATGCTTGTTTTCCATTTTTTACCTCTTGTTCTAATTCAACATACAATTCACCACGATCTTTTTCTTTCACCCATTGTGTTTCTATCTCTTGCCTACCTGGTGGTAATTCATCTATCACAGAGACATTCAGATCCCCATATACAGTCAATGACAAAGTTCTGGGTATAGGAGTTGCAGTCATTACTAAAACATCGGGTGATAGATGTTTATCTGTTGAAGATTTACCTTTACCTCTGAGCATAGCACGCTGCATGACACCAAACCGATGTTGTTCATCTACAATTACAAGTCCAAGATTAGAAAATTCTACGCCTTCCTGTATAAGTGCTTGTGTTCCAACAATTAGGTTTGCACTCCCATCTGAAATTGAAGTCATTGCTTCATCGCGTTCCGATTTTGGAAGATCACTTTTTAAAAGTACAACCTTAAGTCCAAGAGGTGATAAAAGACCTAATAGGTTTTGATGGTGTTGTTCTGCAAGTATTTCAGTTGGCACCATTAACGCTCCTTGGTATCCATTTTCAATAGCACAAAGAAGCGACAGTGCCGCAACAACTGTCTTACCAGATCCTACATCTCCTTGAATTAATCTGTTCATAACACGCGGACTCTTCATATCTTCTCGAATTTCATCAAAAACTTTGGATTGTGCACCTGTCAATTCAAATGGTAAAGAAGCAATGAAACTATTCATAAGACTATTGGAATTGATAGGATCTATATGGAATTGAATCCCGTTTTGGGCAGTTCTGTTGTCTTTACGCATTTCCATTCCAAGACTTAATAAGAAAAATTCATCAAATGCCAAACGACGTTGTGCAGCCATCCGATGAGCATCTGATGCAGGAAAATGTATCTCATTAATAGCTTGTTGTCTATCAATCAGTTGATTTATCTGCCGTATTTGTAACGGCAATATCTCTGGAATATCTTCACCAATCTCATTTAACACATACCGAACCGCAGTTCGTATCAATTTGGCAGTAAGGTTCGCTGTTAATGGGTATTTTGGTACAATTCGTTTAGTATGGATCTGATTATCTTCATCAAAAATCTCAAATTCATAGTCTGATGTCTGAATTTCATTATATCGTCTTGTAAATTTACCACTAATTACTACCTCTGTTTCAATAGGAAGAATAGATTTTATGTACCCTATTCTTCTGCCGAAATTAACTAATACTGCTACACCTGTCCCATCAAAAATCGATACTTTTCCTATACTTTTTCTACCTTTGCCTACAGGTGGTTGTGTAACATGATTAACTACTGTCCCCTGAATAGTCTCAGGCTCCCCACTTCCCGATCTCCCCAGACTATAAATATCTACAATCTTGGATCTATCAAGATAATCCCTTGGATAGTATTCTAATAACCCTCCTACTGTTTGGATGTCAATTTCGTCAGATAGGATCTTAGCACGTCTGGGTCCAATACCTTTGACATATTGAAGAGGATTATTAAATAATTCCAGACATTCTACATCAATTGTTACAGGTTTATCACTAATTACTACAGACTGGATTTCATCCTCTGAAGTATCATTTTTTATAGATGGCTTAATTGTATCAAATGATGCTGGTTGGGTTTTAAATTTGTCTGAAGAATCATCTGAAGAATCAAGTGTGGGAACAACAGGTGTTTGTGGTTTTTCTTCAGAAGCAGTAGTAACTTCAATTTGATTTGAATTACGGAACAACGGTAAGTTTTCAATCTGCTTTAAGTCTGTGGGTGTAGACTTTTTATGGTTAGTATTGCTAATTGTGTTGTTTGGTTTAGTGTCTGTCTTTTGTCCCAAATCTTCATCAGAGATTAGGAGGGTTAAATCACCAATTAGTGCAGAGCTAATTGCATTAGATGCCTGTTGCAAAATACTTTCTCTATCAGTTGTAGGCAACTTAGAATAGTTTTGAAAGAGTTTATTTAATTTTGTTAGGAACTGTTTTTGTTGAGTATTCAGTTCAAGTTTTGTAGCATTACCTACCCACAGTGAAACATAAGCTTCTATACCATTTATAACAACATCATCACGACAGCCTGTTTTTAGTTCCTGCTGAAATGGCCTGTTAATTGTTGATAATATCTTATTTAGTTCGTTCATTCTTCACTATATAAGCTGGTATTCAATTATGACTTTTATGTAGATTACCTAAGGGTTCTAATATACCTATTATAGGAGCAGATTAATGTGTATAGTATACTCTAAGACTTGCATAGAATCAATTGTAAACAGCCTCTTCAAATCGTAACGATTGATAATAGTTTAATGCTACATATAGAGCACTTTTATATGACAATATTGTTTCAATTAACAATTTTTCTAATATACAATTCACAGGTTATGGTATGATATATCAAAACATTATTACCAATAGTATTAGCAATGGAATATATATGAATCCTATATACCTGACTGATGAACAGAAGCAACACTGGCACGATGAAGGATATCTTAATCTAAGAAAGGTCTTATCATCAATAGAAGTTAAAGAGATTCTAACAGCAGTTGATACGGTAATTGAATCCTATGTACAAGAGTCTCCAAACTTTCAGGGAACTCGTTTTGGATCGGGGGCATTTACTATCATCAAAGCAATAGAAAGGACCGCAAAATTAGATTCACTTACTGATCATCCAAATACATTTGGAACAATTCTATCTCTAATGGGACCCTATCTACAAATTATGGGAACTCAGATATATGTTCGTCATCCTGATGAAAAACAACTTATGGCGTTTCATACTGATGCCGGTCCTTCTTTACAGAGAATTCATCCCCATCCTAATAACCTACCACTACAATTCAAAATACAGTTTTTTCTAACTGACCTATCACATCAAAATAGTGCCAACTTCATGTGTGTACCGGGAAGTCATAAAAGACCATTTTCAGATTACAATTCTGTTAGTGGTGAATATCCTGATGGAGCAATCCAAGTAATTGCTGAGGCAGGGGATGCTGTGATATTTCCTTGGGCACTATGGCACGGTGTGGGCCCAAATCATACTGATATCATCCGAAAGAGTGTTACATTCAGGTATGGACAGATGTGGAGCCGACCGTATGATTATGATTCTCTACCAGATGATGTATTATCAAGGATGACACCTCGGCGAAAAAGGTTGTTCGGTTTTATGGGTGAAGACTACCATCCAACTGATTATTTTAAACCGAAAGATCAAATTGAGATAATCTGTGGGGATGACTGGAATATCACTCTCGAAAATTAACTCGACTTCTCCAATTTTTCAAATAAATCCCTGAAGATAGCATCCCGGTTAACACCCGTAGCAACACGCATGAGATGTCTACTGTTGTCAAAACTCCACGTTATTGAATCTGTTAGAATTGGACTATGGACTATTTCTGTTGGCACCCAACTACTATTTATAACATAAGCCGTTGCTGATATATCCCATATTACCTTAGACCAGGCATAGTGGTCTTTATTATATTCTTTAAATATCTCAACAAGGTAATCACCAACTTTTCCTCTTCCTTGTACATACCGTTCCATCTCAGAAACAGTCGTTAACAGATGTGAAACAACTCCTCGTGCTGGTAGATGCACAAATGGAACACCACTATCTAAGACAACTCTCGTTCCTAAAACATCTTGCGCAAGGTTAAACTCACGGGTATGAGGCCAATATAACGGGTTTCCACCCAACCACACTACAACAATATTTTTTAGAATTTCTGGTTCAATTAGAATAGCTGATGCTACGTTGGTAATTGCACCTATAGCAACAACATATAGTGGTTCGTTAGAATCAGATAATGCACGTTCAATCAGATCTGTAGTTGCATCACTCTCAATTGGTGAATCTACACTCGACAAAAAGGCAGTTGAACCCCGATATGCAAACCCTTCAGATTCAACATTTAGGAATGTTAATAACCTCAGAATCTCTTCATAACTTTTCTCCATACCGTCTTCAGCATCTTTTGAACGATTATTATGAAATGGAGCAGCATATATTGATTCTACCTTGAGTTTGTCAGGTGATAATAGTGCATGGACAACAGCAAACTGGTCATCAATCTCATTATATGTATCTGTGTCAAGGATCATTCGGACACAACTATCTGGCGGGTGTAACTTCTGTATACGTTGGGACTCAGGAATGGTCGGAAATCTCATGATTATTTTACCGTATATGGAAAGGCAGAATATCAATCCATCTCTATTCTGCCAAGTTTATTATGTTTTCAGATATTATGATTAAGAAAGACCCATTTCCTTTAAATTCCTAAAACTTATACCTAAACTTTCAAAAGGATCTCGTTCATAACACGAATCCTGTTCCACAATATACCATTCCACCTCAGCATATTCGCAGGCATCTAAGATAGCCGTCCAATTTAGGTTGCCTTCACCGACCTCTGCATATCGTTGAGAATTCTCTTTGACCACCATGTCCTTGAGATGAACAATATGTGCACGGCCTTTTAATTTTCGAATCCATTCAGCAGGATCACCACCACCATGTTGAATCCAATAGGTGTCTATTTCACTGTTAAAATATTTAGGATCGCTTTCCTCATATAATATTTGAAGTCCAGTACGACCTTCATACTGTTCTAATTCAAAACTGTGATTGTGATAAGAGAATGTCAACCCACCTTCAGCCAATCGCACCCCGACCTCTGATGCTTCTTTTGCAAATTTAGCGTAACCTTCTGTCGTACGATATTCACCGGGTAATCCACCAATCGCTGCGTGTTTACATCCCCATAATTGATGTTCATCAATGACAGCTTGTGGTTCATCTCGCATCCGAGCATAACTTGTGTGAGTGGCACAGATTGTGATACCTTCATTATCTACTATTTTCTTCAACGCTTCTGGTTCAATAGGTCCAAGTGCTGAACACTGAACAGCCTCATATCCGAGTTGTTTGACTTTGTTCATTGTTTCAGCAATGTCATCCTCAGTTTTTGTGAATTCTCGTACCGTATAAAGTTGTGCAGCAAGTTGTGTCGCCATATTTTCTCCTTAAATAAGTTCAAATACTGTTCGTAGGATAACGTAAGTTAGATAACTCAGAGTTTTATATTCGAATCAAGAAATCAAGGAATCAACGGTATGAATGACATCAAGCCATTCCCCAAGTCAACGGTATGATTGCTATATAGTAGTAGAACTTAGAATAAAAAATACATTTTATCAATATCAGAATACCTCTGTCGTAGGGGCGAGGTTCCCTCGCCCGTTGAAGAATGTCCCATTAATTCAAAAGTTTACTAAGCATTCCCCACCTACCGGGTCTATAAGAGTCATAATTTAGGAAGAATGAAGTTCATATACCTATTATCAAACTCACGTTAGGATAGTTTATATAAAGGATATAGTAGGTGTCAAGGATTATATGAAATGGATGTAATTATCTCGTAATTTACAAATTCTACAGAATAATATTAATTTCTGTAAGATAAACAATCAATCCTGAATTGATTTGGACAATATGTACTATTTTTGATACAATAAAAGTATGATAAATCCTTTTTTCTTCGGTGGTAAAGGACGAGGCATATTTCGTCTTATACGCTATTTAATCCACTTACCAAATTTTATACGGTTGACATTCCGGTTATTCCGTGACGAACGTGTTCCTATATATAGGAAAGCCATATTAGTTATTGCGGAAATACTTGCAGGTGTATTTGCGATTATCTACCTTATATATCCATTTGATGGTGATTTTCTTCTACCAATCATCGGACGTATTGATGATCTTGTAATTGGTGCCTTATTGATTCTTGTGCCAGGATCATGGATATTTATTAAATTATGTCCAGAACATATTGTTCGTGAACATGTAGAAAGAATCTCGCAAGGTGAATAACCTATTTCGAACTTTTTCTGAAACTTTATTTCTAAATAGGTGTGTTTTTAGTTCAATACCATGAATACATGAATAATAGAACTTACGGATAACCTAATTAGTCAGGAGATAAATTACCATGTTAAATAAAAGCAACATACTATACAAACGCACAGCAATTTTTTTAATATTAGCCGGACTTTTCGTTGTAGCGGGTCTTGTGATAAATAATGGTACAGATGAGTTTGTTGTACCAATAGCCATTGGTGATACCAATACAGAATTCACAGAATCTGAGGATTTTCAGCATTTAGAACGTGCAAATCGAGCGTTCATAAATTTAGTTTCAAAAACAAAGAACTCTGTCGTTCAGATTAATACAAGAGTCAGGATTAGAAGGGATGAGAATTCCAGATTGGATAGAGAGGATTCACGAAGACGTTTACTTGAAGATTTGTTCGGGTTCCGTATTCCAGATGATTTTCGAGTTCCTGCAGAACCATCTCCAATGCCTCCAAGACAAACCCAAGGAGTAGGTTCAGGTGTAATTGTCAGTGAAGATGGTTATATATTAACCAATAACCATGTTATTGTAAATGCAAATGAGATTAAGGTGACTTTACCAAATGGAAAAGAGTATGACGCAGAATTGATTGGACAAGATCCTGGCCACACAGAAGTGAGTGGGACAGATTTAGCGGTCTTAAAAATTGATGCAGAAGGACTTCCTGCTCTTCCTTTCGGGGATTCGGATGCTCTTGAGGTAGGAGAATGGGTGATCGCTATTGGAACACCTTTAAACCTTTCACAAACTGTTACACGTGGGATTGTGAGTGCCAAGAATAGAAGTCAACGTTTTACAAATATTCAGTACGGAAATTTCATACAAACTGATGCCCCTATCAATCGTGGAAATAGTGGAGGGGCACTGATTAATATTCGCGGTGAGTTGGTCGGTATCAATACATTAATTGCTACTGGCGGGTTTACCACTGGCAACATAGGGATCGGTTTCGCTATTCCAAGCAATACAGCAAATGCTCTTCTTCCACAACTAATTGAAAATGGAGAAATTGTACGCGGTTGGCTTGGAATCTCCATGGAATCGGTTTCCCATGCATTAGCAGATAAACTGGATTTGGAATCAACACAAGGTGTACTTGTTTTGGCAGTTGGACCGGATAGTCCTGCAGAAAAAGGCGGAATTAGACATGGGGATATCATCGTTGAATTTAATGGAAAACCTGTCCAAGGAACATCTGACTTGATGTTTACTGTTGCTGAAACCGCTGTGGGGGCTTCTGTAAAGATTAAAGTTGTACGTAATCGAAAAGTGAAAGAACTTAATGTCAAATTAGAGAAAAGGACTGAAGAAGCCGTAGCAAGTTTAAGATCACCAGTTGAATCTGAACCTCAATTAATTGAACCTGAAGAACAACCAGATACTGAAGAATTTGCTGGAATGCAGACACAGGAATTAACACCTAAACTGGCGAGACAATATGGTTATAATAACGAAAAAGGTGTTATTGTTGTTGATGTTGAAGAAGATAGTCCAGCAGCAGATAATGGTATTCAAGAAGGCCATCTTATTAAGGAAATAGATTATATTTCTATAGAGAATCTGGTAGATTACAAGAAGGTTGTAAAAGAATTAAAAGATAAAGGTGAAGACTTGGCTCTTGTATATGTTAAAAGTCCTAATGGTCGTGTGAATTATCTTACTCTGAAGATTAATTCTGATTGGACTGAGGATGATCGTTAAGTCAGTGGTATCCTTACATATAATGGGCAGTGACAATATTAGGGTTTAGATTAGGTCTCAGGACTTACGCATTTTGCTCGTTTTCAGAAGTTAAAGCGTTTGTAGTAGGGCAATTCATTGCCCGTTCTTTACGATATACCTTCAATTCGCTATGAAATCCAATCTTCTGCGTAAGTCCTGTTAGGTCTAACATACATTTTTCTGTTGGAGCGATTTCCGAATCGCGACCCATAATGTAATCGGGAATTTGGAGTTCCCTCCTACAGAAGAGTCGGGAATTGGAATACCCTCTTATAAGTGAAGGGACAAATAGTTTAAACACCCATCAAACATTATTGAATTGCAAAAATTATAAAACTTGAGGGATAGCGTTTTTTGTGATATACTTCAAAAAATGCTATCCTTCATCTTTTAAGAGGTTATTTTGATGAAAGGGCAACGGGTTATTTGGCCGAGTCGTGCCAATGTTGACATTGAAGAATTTGAACTGCCAACAATTCCAGATGACGAAGTTTTGGTGGCAAGTGAATGTACACTCATCAGTCCAGGGACAGAACGCGCGTTCTTATTAGGACTACCAAATGCACGGGGTGGATATCCTTCCCGTCCCGGATATAGTAATATTGGTAAGGTCATTGAGGTTGGAAAAAATGTAAATCAAGATTTGTTGGGTAAACGTTTTGCCTCAACACATGGACATACCAGCCATTTTATTGCGAATCCGGGACGTTTACTCAAGGTAGAATCAACTGATGTACCTGCAGAAGAAGTTGTCTTTTACAATCTTAGTGCTATAGCCTTACAAGGTGTTCGAAAAGCACGGATTGAATTAGGTGAATCTACATTAGTCATTGGACAAGGACTTATTGGTTTACTTGCATTGCAACTTTCGAAACTGAGTGGGGCAGTGCCTGTAATCGCTGCCGATTTAACCGATAGTAGACTTGAATTATCTAAAGAAATCGGGGCAGATTATACATTCAATCCTGAAGATAAAGACTTTTCAGATCAGTTAGCCAATGCTACAATGAATAAAGGTCCTACAGTTGTAATTGAGGCAACTGGACATCCAGATGCAATTACTACCGCATTACATGCAGCTGGTTGGGGTGCGAGGCTTGTCCTCTTGGCCAGTACACGCGGTGAGACCCCACATGTAAATTTCTATCGGGATGTACATAAGAAAGGTCTTATTCTATACGGTGCACATAACTCAATTCGTCCACGGCAAGAGTCATCACCCAATTTCTGGACAAGTGAAGATGATTGTCGGTTGATGATAACACTTATCAGTCAAAAACGTTTCAATGTTACCCCCTTGATCAGCCACCGTTTTTCAGGTCAGGATGCACCAAAGGCATATCAACTGTTGATGGAATGGAATCCTGGATTACTTGGTGTGGTTCTTCAGTGGAACAATGAAATGTAGCAATAAGAATACTAAGGTATCACGGAAAAGATGGCACGCGAATATCCAATTGAAAACGTACGGAATATCGGTATTGCAGCACATATTGATGCTGGCAAAACAACGACAACTGAACGCATCCTCTTCTACACAGGTAAAAAACATAAACTTGGTACAGTTGATGAGGGCACTGCAGAAATGGATTGGATGGTTCAGGAACGAGAACGCGGTGTTACAATCACTGCCGCGGCAACAACCTGTTTCTGGCAAGACCACGCAATTCACCTAATTGATACCCCAGGGCATGTTGACTTCACTGTTGAGGTAGAACGGTCACTTCGTGTTTTAGATGGTGTTATCGCCTTATTCTGTGCTGTTGGTGGTGTTGAACCACAATCAGAAACTGTGTGGAATCAAGCAGAACGTTACCAGATTCCGCGTATTGCGTTCGTTAATAAGATGGATAGAGTGGGTGCCAATTTCACACGCGTTCTTGAAATGATGGAAGATCGGTTTGAAACAAATCCTGTACCTTTGCAGATACCTCTCGGTGAGGGACGTGACTTCGCTGGTGTGGTTGACCTAATATCTATGAAAGCCATACAATGGGATGAAGCTAACCAAGGTAAAACTTATGAAGAGATTGAGATTCCGTCTGAATATGAAGATAACGCTAACGCTGCCCGTGAATCTCTTGTTGAAAATATTGCATCTGAAGATGATAAACTATTGGAAAAGTATCTTGATGGTAGCGAGATTTCAGATAAAGAACTTGTTACCGGAATTCGTAGTTCTACTTTGCAGGGGAGGATCATCCCAATCCTATGTGGAAGTTCACTAAAGAATCAAGGTGTCCAACCCCTACTTGACGCTGTCATTAATTTTCTACCCTCTCCTGTTGATGTACCACCAATTCAAGGTGAAAAACCAAAAATATCAAAATCGAAATCTTCAAAACGAAAAAAATCTACAAAAGATTCTGACAGTTCCGAAATTGTTGAACGTCATGCAGATGATACTGAACCCTTTTCAGCATTAGCCTTCAAGGTAGCGAGTCATGACACCGTAGATAAACTGGTATACTGTAGGGTGTATTCTGGTACACTCAAACGCGGGGAAGTAGTTTACAATGTGGCTACAGAAAAACAGGAACGCGTAAATCGTATCCTACAAATGCACGCAAATAAAGAGGCAAGTTGTGATGCTGCCTATGCGGGGGACATTGTTGCACTGGTCGGCATGCGAACTACAAAGACTGGACATACTTTATCTGATGTTCAAAATCCACTCCTGTTAGAGTCCATTGAATTCCCACCCCCGGTAATTTCTGTGGCAATTGAACCTGAACGCGCAAGTGATACTGATGCGTTGGAGGAAACACTCGAAAAACTTATGGACGAAGATCCAACATTTACAGTAGGGATTGATAAAGAGACTGGACAACGCATCATCTCAGGTATGGGTGAACTACACTTAGAAATCCTCACAGACCGTATGATTCGAGAATTTGGGGTTAATGCACGCGTAAGTAAATTACAGGTTGCATATCGAGAAACAATCAGTGGTAAAGCCGAAGGACGCGGTACACATATCCATAAAACTGAGGAAGAAGGTATTTACGGAGATGTTGTGCTGACTGTTGAACCTTTGGAACGTGATGTAGGATTTCAATTTGAGGATAGAACTGATGAAACCCAAATTCCACGACAATTTATCCCACCTATTGAAAGTGCAATCGAAGGCGCAATGGGAACTGGAGCACTTATGGGTTATGCTCTGCAGGATATCAAGGT
This sequence comes from uncultured bacterium, assembly GCA_964652195.1. Lineage (GTDB taxonomy): Bacteria > Poribacteria > WGA-4E > WGA-4E > WGA-3G > MSPOR6. Next base: position 54,671 of record CAZZBB010000064.1, read on the forward strand.
TATACTTACTGGGGGTTCCACACATCCGACCGATGCATCGGAGGTGGCGTATGAAGGAGCAGCTGTATCTGCATTTGAAAGTGCTATTCGGAAGGCGAAACCGCTGTTACTGGAACCGATAATGCAAATACACATTACAGTACCAGATGAACATGTTGGAAAGGTAATCGGTGATCTGAATTCTCGCAGAGCACAGATTAATGAGACTACCTCGGAAGACGCAAATAACATTATCAATGCTATTATCCCACTTGCAGAAACTTTCCAGTATACCACACGTCTACGTTCTATGACCCAAGGACGCGGTGCTTTTACGTTAGAATTCTCACATTACGATGTAGCACCTTCATCTATCACTGCATCAGGAACGAACTAATTAGGATTCGCTGAATACCTCCATCCCTGCCGAACCATCTGCGATTTTTCGTATCTGCTTTTCAAATCCCGGTGGTGAAAGCGTCCAGGTAATCCAAAGCGGTTCATCCCCTGTATTGACAAACCGATGTTCAACGTTCGGTGGAAGATAAATGACAGTTCCGGGTCTTAAATCCGCTTCTTCACCATCAACATAAGCCTTACCTTCCCCACCATAGACAAAGATTATCTCTTCTGCTTCACTATGCGAATGCATAGGTATTTCACTATGTGGATCAATCTCCTCTAATCCCATAGAAAAATTTTCTGTATTGCGGGTTTTAGGTTCAATAAGTGTGTAGAGTGTGCGAGGTGCTTCACCTTCAATCCGAACAACCTCTGCATCCTCTTTATGATAGATATATTTCATTACCTTTTCCTTTTTCGGTTAATTAAGGGGTTGACTGGACGTTGCTATGCTAATTTCTGTAAATTACGCATCATCATTTAACCGGGCAGTTATTTCCAAACAATCTTGTTCGTTGAATACCAATTGAAAGATGCCTTTCCATTTGGAACTATCACGTACAATCATAGTGCCTGCAGCATTAAATGCACCCTCAAGGGTCTCCAGTACTTTACGTTTATATTCAGTGTCAAAATTACCACTAAGATGTTGACCTTTTGTATCAAAAATCAACACGCGCGTCAAACCGTTCACCTCGTTTGTCATTGCTACGAAATCAGGATAAATACGACCACGTTTCCACCCCTGCAAATAATACTCGCCACGTTGGCGTGCTGCCACCCGATACCACCATCGCAATGCCTGTTCTTCATCAAGATAGTAGGCAAATTGCTTTTCCAATTCACTATCAAACTGTTTCTCAAATACAGGTTCAAATAGGCTTAATTGTACTGGCTCAAAATTGTTCAAAAGCGGTCTATCATTATCAGGACTGACCTGTATTTCATATTTATCTACCATCCGATAATTTAGTTCTTGCGTCTCTAAATCAAAACGGATTTCACCGTGTTCAAGTTTTCTGCGAAAGACCTGCTCTGCTTGATTTTCAACTTCGCTTTTAACGTGTTCCCGCAATACATGTGCCAGGTAAGAACGTCTGTCGTAAATGTTCTCTTCGGTTTCACCGTCTGCAATAAGCCGTTTACTCATTTCATGTGCAATACGGGCTGCCTGCCATAGATTCGGCACGATATCCGATAAGCGGTGTGCAAAGTCGGAAATGCTAACTCTCTTTTCAACGTACGGTTCTTGATCAGTATGGAAAACAGGTAATTCCTCACCCACATCAACCGTCGCGGATTGGCGTCTTACGCTTTGGGGGGCGGATGCATTCGGATCAGGCGGTTCAATTGCAGCCCAATCTATACAAGGTAAGATATGTGCCTGATAATTGAGAGGAATCCACTCATCACCCCTTTTATGGAGTACAACCGGTAAATAGATATCATTGCTTCGGAATTCTTGACGACGTTTCACTTTTTTGGGTTGCAAATCGTCTTGCTGCGTAGTTCCTGAAGCACTCATAACTTCGTCACTCAAGCCTGTGAGTCCTTCCGATTCCAGTCCATGCTTAACTTGCTGCACAACAGTAGCAACATCGGTGTTGTTGCAATAGACATAGCATTGATCCAGGGATTCTCTACCCGTAAGCTGCGCCTGCGGTTGCCGCATTACCCGACCAACGAGTTGTGTAATTGCCTTTTGTGCTTGTGTATTGTCCAACATGACTAACAGATATGCAAACGGACAATCCCAACCCTCCATCAATGCGGATTTTGTAATGATCCAACGCACCTTTGAAAATTCCGAAAGTAGATCTTCTTGACCAAGTTCATCATTTTCAGCAGATTTGACGCGAACCGCATCGGAAGGCACGTGCAGATTTTGTGTCAGATACTCCCGCACATCTTCCGCATGAATGTGATCACTATCGCGCTGATCTTTCCCTGTTCGCTCAACACGTACAACAGCAATCGGACGGATATATCGTCCCGTGTTGTTTTCAAGTGTCCTTGCTTCTACATTAAGCCGTTCAAGTTCATCAACTGCTTGGCTTAATGTCAATTCCCATTCTGCATGTGGAAACGAAGTCACCTGAACCGGCAACTTTATCATCTCTTCCTTTTTTAAATCAGGTCCGTCAATATCAACAAGCAGATTACTAATCCCACGGTTCGGTGTCGCAGAAAGTTCAATCACCATGCGCGGATCAAGTCTACTGATGGATTGGGCAAATTCTACATTCGCTTCCTGCCTTCTTGCACCATAAGCCTTATGTGCCTCATCTAAAACAACGATAGGACGTAACATTTTGAACACGTTAAATAGACTCTGTTTGACGTGTCCACCTTCATTTTCAGTTTCCAGATCAGGATATTCGTTTCGCAAGGAGGCATCACCAAAGATGTCATCACTATCGGGGAAAAAACTCGGATAACGTCCGGTATCCCTAAACATACGCAGAAACTCTCTACCTCTTTGCCGATTCGTTGCTGGTAACATCAGCAGCATGACGCAAAAATAATTGTTTATATCGTCTCTGCTGAAGGCGTCCTCTTTTTCCAGCATTTTGACGCGACCTGCACCTGCTCGTTGCAACATTTTACGATAAGGATGATCCTTATTCCATAAAGCAGTTTTCGTTTGTGCGTAGATTGCTTTAGTCGGCACAATCCATAATACCAAACCTCTCTGCCAAGGGACATGTTCCAACGCAGCAGCTGCGAGTAGCGTTTTACCACCACCTGTCGGCACTTTAAAACAGATATGCGGAATTGGTCGATTTGCGTCATCTGTGCGGTCAACGTATTCGCCTGCAGTTGCTGCAACATTTCTGTCTTCTTTTAACTTTTTCCATGCAGTTTTTGGATAATTGCCCAATTCGTCAAGAATCGAAGAATCAACAGAAGTCTGTTGCAAAGCTGCAATTGTAGTTTCTAACTCACGTTGTGTGTCTTCAAGTGTTTCTAACCAACGGCTAAACGCGTCAAGTGTGTTGCGTTGATAGACTTTTAATTCCATCATAGATATATGTATATAGTCCGGTTTAGACTTCTGTGAGCAGTCGAAAATCTTCCTGTCTGCTCAGGTTACTATAGTTTGGACAGTTTTATGAATTAAACAGAGACTTGAAAGTCCATTCTTAATGTTGAGACACATCCCTCACTTCTGGTGCTTAGGATTTAATGTTATACCATTTCTAAATAAAAATGTCTCTCTTTGTAGCATAAACTTTCAGTTTGTGCCACATTCCGCTTCATTTCTGACAATAGGTAATGGGACAAAAAATAATAGAAATGGTATTAGATAGCATTCACCAGACTGTTGTTTGATAAGAACTTATTAATTGATGAGTTAGACCACAACCTGAAACTTGCCGAAAAAGATTGCTATTGACTAAATCGGCAGCACCAGCGGTGCGGAATGTGTGTAGAAACGTAAATGCACCAAGTAACCGAGCCTCGACGAATGCCATACGCGCATTCGGCGTTGATTCAGTGCGAAAGGTGTATGTATACTGTTGTTAAAGAAATTACGAAAATTGTCCAAACTATAGTCAGGTTAACAGTTCGCATATTATTTTTGATGATGGTAACCGGGATCTCTTCATAGCGCGGAATAACTACAGCACGTGTGGCATCAGGATGGTGATAGATGAGATGTGATCCTTTTGTCTAACGAATTGACACCCAAAGTGTTCAAATACCTTAACTTGTGTTCGCCAGTCTGTCGGCGAAATCTTAGGCATTATACCTCTCCAAGTGTCACAGTAAGTTGATTGAAGGAGACGACTTGTTTGTCAAGTTGAAGGGTGGGTTGTGAAGTATCCAAATCATATCCCGCATCTTCCAAAAAGGTTCTAAGGGTTCCAAGTTGTGCTGTTTCTTCTAACTGAATTTCAATAACTTCAAGCAGGTTTTTACGTGCTTCTTCAATGTCGTTTCCACAACTTGCAATGTCCAATTCCGGGCAATAAGCAGTGTACATATTGCCTTCTTTCCATATTTCTTCTGTTACGACTAAATTCCTAATATTCCCATGACTGAAATCATGGGATTCTTGCTTTTTCATCTGATGCCTCCGTTAATGCTATTACATTTCTTCCTCTTCTGTCTTCTCTTCTGTGGGAGGGGATTCCGATCCCCGATCTTATATTCTCTTCTCCTATATTCTGTAGGCGGGGATTCCGATCCCCGATCTTCTCTGACATTCTCTTCTCTTCTGTGTGAGGGGATTCCGATCCCCGATCTTCTCTTATATTCTCTTCTCTTCTGTGGGAGGGGATTCCGATCCCCGATCTTATACTTCTTACATTCTCTTACTCTTCTGTATGATGGAACTCCGATCCCGATCTTATATTTCTTACATTCTCTTACTCTTCTGTATGATGGAACTCCGATCCCCGATCTTATATTCTCTTCTGTAGGCGGGGAATGCCAATAAGGCATTCATACCGTTGATTCGGATTCCGATCCCCGATCTTATCTTATCAACTTAGATTTCACAGGTGTTTTTCCTCTCTGATTATGTTATAGCATAGAATAAGTCAACTGTCAAATACAGTTTATCTTGTAGGTGGGTAAAGTATTTTGTCACTAAACATTATGCTGCTATTGTATCTGGAAATCAACATTTATCTCAAGAATCATATTAACAAACAATGTAATACCATTGTTATATGGGACTTAAAATACTGCACAAACTGAAAGTTTATGCTACATTGAAAATAATAACACAAAATCCCTGTAGGAGCGATCTCCGAATCGCGAATTAACTCAGTGATAGTCGGGAATCGAAGTTCCCTCCTACATCTCAAAATGTTCCATTAATTCAAAAGCCTACTATAAATTTGTTAAATACGCGCAACGGAATGTGTCAACTACCTTTCATGCAGCGCATCCGGAAGTTGACAAAATACAATACCCATCCCCGTAAGTTCACGTTGCCCGATATATTTACCCGCCGCATATACAATCGCCTTTCTACCATTTTCACTGCAAACATCGCGAATACGTTCCGCACGTTCCAAGTTGAATACCGCATCATCACTGCGGAGATAGTCAAGCTCAGGTTTGTAGAGTAAGTAGTAGTCATTTTCATCATCGCTGTAGAAGAGTCCGTCGCTGTTTTGAGGTGATAACATATCGGATCCTATAGCAGTCCCAGACTTCGTTAACAACAGATTCGCTGCAAGTGCTGAAAATTCGGGCAAACCTTCTCCGCTAAGCATCGTTTCCACCTCAATCGGTTTGCCCAAAGTGCAGTAAGTAAAAGAACCACCTAAACCTTCGCGCAATGCATCGTCACTTGCATCGGGAACACCGTTGATAACACGTCGAACACGTTCTGCTGTGATAGTATCGGCATAATCTTCACATTCTATGAGAATAAACTTACGATCGCGACCATCTTCTTTGTTCAATGCAAGTACAGCGTGGGCGGTTGTGCCACTGCCAGCAAAGGAATCCAAAATGATATCGTTTTGTTCAGTGGTTAAATTGATCAAATCTTTCAATAGTTGAATTGGCTTAGGATTGTTAAATAGTGTACGGTTGCCAAATATTTGCTTCAATACAGCGGTTCCGTTACCACTACTATATTCTGGTTTGTAGAACAAAGACTTTGGCTTTTTAGTTGGCAAATCACTGAGGCTAGGTCTCTGTTTCTTAAAAAAATTTATCTTGTCTTCTGTCCTCTCCACTATGATATTATGGGATTCGGCAAATACTTTTTCTTTACTCCATCGCCAACTCATTTCCTCGCCATCTGTGAGCGGTAATACTTTTTTGTAATTTTCAATATTGGATAAATCTTCAGTGACGGTCAATTCATTCTTCTGATTGACAAATATTGGATAGTATAAATTAGGTCTCTTAGTTCTTGGGGCATTCACTCCTGTTGATTTCAAATTAGCCCCTTTTTTGTAATATCCATAATCGTCTTCTAGCCACGAGTCTAATAATTCTTCTTCGTCTAATTCAAACTCGCCAATTTGTGCGAATTTTTTGTCTTTCGCCCAACAGAAAGTGTATTCATGGGTTCCAGCAAACCCAAATTCGTCATTGTTACCTTTGAGATTCATAACGGTAGGTAAACAAGCAACAAAATTTGTATCACCGAAAACTTCGTTCATTAACAAATGCAAATGATGTAACTCATTATCGTCTATAGAGACAAAAATAACTCCATCTTCTCGGAGTAATTCACGTAAGAGATGCAACCTCGGCCACATCATGCAGAGCCATTTGTCATGCTTCTCCATATCTTCGTTATCGACGGGTGCGTTTTCTGTAAGCCACTGCTGCATCAGTGGACTGTTCACGTTGTCGTTGTAAATCCATCCTTCGTTGCCAGTGTTGTAGGGTGGATCAATGTAGATACACTTGATTCGATTTGCGTAACGAGGGAGTAGTGCTTTTAAGGCGTGAAGGTTGTCGCCGTGGATAATTAGGTTATCATCTTCTCCAGTTGGATTGCAGGATCGGGTTTCGTCTGTTTTCAGTGGTCGGTAGGAAACAGTGAGGTGGTGTGCATATATGTGTTGTTTCCCTTTGAATTCAAGTGTAGGCATGGGGCTATTCCTTTCGGTCTACCTGTGGTACTGACATGAAGTATGTCTTTTATTAATTTTTCCAATCTTCCAAACGGAGTCCTAATCCAACGATTCTATCAAAATCAGAATCGGAAGCAACCAAAATTGCATCAAGAGGGAGAGCCGTCGCAGCAATCCAAAGGTCGCATTCACCCAAAGGTGTTCCTTGTTGTTCCGCAGCAGCTTTTAGCTGTGCATAGGTATCGGCAACAGGCTCTGGGATTGTGTCACATTGTACTTCTGCAAAAAGTTCATCTGCCCTTTGTTTGAGATCTTGTTTTCTTTTACCGGAAGGAAGTCGCTGGATACCGAAAAGAATTTCACCCTTAACTATCGTGCAAATAAAGTGGAAGTCCGAATCAGTCAGAGAATCTAAATGTCCATTTACTTTGGAATTGCCGTGCATTAAGAAACTACATATAGATGTATCCAAGAGATACTTATTCATTATTCATTACTTTCATTGGAATCAAAGGGAGAGTCAAACTTTATAGGAATTTTCCCCTCTTTTATGGACTGATTCAGTGCTTCAATGTCTTCATCAGTGAGATGTGGTGGTTTTTCCATCGCTTTGATGAGACGTTGTGCAGCAGCGTTCTTTTTTATCGGTCTGTTCTGTACCAACGTGAGTTGAGATTCAAAGAAACTGGTACACTTATACATTTGCCCGTTGTCATCGCTGAATTCTACCTCAAACGTATCACCATCCGAGAGGATTTCAACGACTGTTCCCACCTCTCCACGTTTGAGATTATGTTCAGGGACATCCCGTGTGAGCGCGACGATATCCAGAAGTTTGATTTTGCCTTCTTCAGATTCTTGTTTGCCTTCAGGCAAACCATCTATGTGGGAGGTATCATCGGAAATCTTCTCTTTCATCGCTTCTCCTCACTATCAATGAAAACGTTGTACTCAATTTGAAGGGTAACACAAGATTGTGTCAGATGTCAATCAATTAGAATGAAATTTACACCTAAAAGCAGTACAAAAGAAACGGAATTAGTCGTTTTGGACTTGGTAAAGATTTGAAAAGTGCGATAATCCCTTGTATTGATTGGGTTTATATGGTATAA
>CAZZBB010000065.1:0-34126 GCA_964652195.1 uncultured bacterium
TGAAATTAAAAGATCGTCACAGATCGTATATATTGCTACAATAGTTAATTCCATGGGGTTTCTCCAAATATTCTATAATGATAAACATTATAGAGAAAACCCATGGATATAAAAGCAGTTTATAGGTAGCAACTTAGGTTAAATTAATAAAATGAAGAAAACCCCACCTCTAACATCTAACATACATATACTACAGAAACATAAAACAAAATAATAATTTTTGTCTAAATAAAATTAAATTACACAATACTATATCAAACAATATTTATAAACTAACAATAATGACTTTCTATAAAAACGATCCTAAATACGAAATCTTATATATGTCAAAAAACATACCTTTTAACCGTTGGAAATGGCAAAATCAGGAAGCACAACAAAACACAAAAGCACATATTTTCAAATTTCTTATAAATCAAGTTCAAACTGTTATGAACCCAGTCTATAACAGGGGTTACAGGGGTAATTTACACCAATTTCAATGGCACACAATGTGACAAAAAGTGTAACTTTTTTCATTTTTTCGACAGATAGACTTATGCTACAACAACACGAACTTCTCGCACAGTATTTAGAATTAAATGTCTGTTTTCATACACTGTTTTTTGTCAGTATATTAGGATTAAATAACTTGACACAAAACTATACAATAGATAAAGTATCATCTACAGAATAGGAGAAATTTCTATGCACATCCATGATTTAGACACACCCACCCTTATTGCTGATTTAGATGTGCTTGAAAAGAATATTCAAGACATGGCAACACGCTGTCAAAATCTTGATATCCCACTACGTGTCCATACAAAAACCCATAAAGTCCCAGAAATATCAAGAATGCAACTCACCGCTGGTTCACAAGGGATTACTTGTCAAAAGTTAGGGGAAGCAGAAGCAATGGTGGATGCAGGAATAGAAAATATCTTAATACCCTACAACATTGTCGGAACACCGAAAGTGAAGCGATTAACTGAATTGTCAAAACGCGCAACGATTTTTGTCGCTGTCGATTCAGAAACAACTGCCAATGGTATATCTCAACAAGCAACACAAGATAACTGTGTAATTCCTATAATAATTGAATTGGATACAGGTAGTGGCAGATGTGGCGTTCAATCACCAAACCATGCACTACAACTTGCACAGAAAATAGATATAATGACGGGAATAGATTTACAAGGAATCATGACATACCCCAGTAATGTCAGCGCAAAACAGTATATCTCTGAAACAGTAGATCTCTTTAAGAATGATGGGTTATCAGTGAACATAATTAGTGGTGGTGGTACAGGCTCAGAGGCAGCATCCAAAGAAATTGGGTGTACAGAAACACGGAGCGGATCTTATGTTTATGAAGGTTTGTCACGAATCGGTAATTCTGAGATGTTATCTCCAGAAGAGTGTGTGCTTCGTGTATTAACAACTGTTGTTAGCACACCTAAACCGGAACGAATTATAATCGACGGAGGACAGAAAACCTTTGCAAGTTATCCTCCCAGTCCTTATGGTCATATAATTGAATTTCCAGATGCAAAAATATATGGAATGTCTGTTGAACACGGACATGTTGATGTAAGTAATTGCTCAAATAAATTCCACGTTGGTGATAAACTGTCAGTCATTCCACTACACCAAGGAATGACAAGTAATCTACACGATGAATTGGTAGGGGTACGAGGAGATAAAGTCGAAACTATCTGGCAAATTGCCGGTAGAGGAAAGATAAAATAATGAATAGACCAACACCTGAAGAAAAAGAACAGTGGGAACGTGACGGATATCTTGTTTTTGAAAATGCAATACAAGGTGAACAATTAGAACGCCTCCAAACTGCATTTGATTTTTGGGCAGATGAATGTAAGGATGAATGGCTGGAAAGGGTTGAAACAGCAGATGCAGCCGCCACCTTCTATGATATTCCAAATCCACTTGAGAAAGACACCATTTTTATAGACATCATAGATCATCCAAGTTATTACGGGGCACTGATGGAATTCACAGATGACGATGTAATTTTACTCGGACCTCAAGTAAGAACTGTTGCACCGTGGCCAGTAAGTTATACAGGATGGCATCCTGATGTAGGTAAAGATAATCCTATACATATCAAGGTGCAGATATATGTTAATGATGTTCCAAAAGGGGGTGGAGAGTTTGGATTTGTACCCGGAAGTCATAGACACGGGTCTGGTCCCTATAAACGACCCTTATTACAAGAGAGTATGCCGGGACATAAAAGTTTCCCCGGTAAAGCAGGTACAGCGATAATGTTTAATTCCTGTGGATGGCATACATCAATGGATAATTCCTCAGATACACCACGGAAGTCCATCATACTTATCTATGAGAAACGTACACCAGGACGGGTGGGACCAACACAATTTGCATCCATTGCAGAACACTGTAATACACCAGAACGTCGCAAAATATTTAGTTTAGATGCATAATCACATAAAAAATACGGATTTTCCAATCATAATTGCGCGATGTATGTTCCTCTTGTAGGTTGGGTTGAAACGAAACCCAACATGAAACGTTTTCATATACTGTGTATGATGTGTTTCAGCTTGGATTCCACCCCGCAGCATGCCATAGGCGAATGTTGCGTTGATTCCGTACGAGGACTTTTCTAAATTTTATATTTGGTAATTTATAATTTCTTACCAAATTCGAGGTAAATAACATTATGAAAATTAGAGTAACCAGCATTTTTGTTCAAGATCAGGACAGTGCCTTAATATTTTATACTGAAAAATTGGGATTTGTTAAAAAGAAGGACATTCCCTTAGGAAATGGTGACAGATGGCTTACAGTTGTATCAAAAGAAGAACAAGGCGGGACTGAACTTTTGTTAGAACCATTATCTGGTAATCATTTTGAACCTGCCAAAACGTATCAAGAAGCTTTATTTGATGCAGGAATTCCCTGTGCCCAATTCTATGTGGAAAACGTTCAGGAAGAATATGAACGCTTAATCACCCATGGTGTCGAATTCAGTGTAGAGCCTACTGATATAGGAGTAACAATTTTTGCTGTTTTCAATGATACTTGTGGAAACAGAATTCAGATCGTAGATACTGAGTAAGGATCAAGAGTATTTTCGACAAGTTTATTAATGAAAAGCATGAAATTCCCACAAAGAAGAGTTGCCGCTGATTATTACCGATATTAACACTAACTTGGTATTTAATATTAAGCATTACCAAATTAATTCTTTCATCTTCATCAAACCGAAACTACAGTGTAGGGTGAATAATCTTTATATGTCATAATATAGCTTACTATAGTTTGGACAGTTTTGTCCATATCGCGCTTTGTTTCCGTCATCTTTTTTCTTTTTATTGTTTCGCACAAATACGTATCCCGCAATAAATAAACTCGGACGACCCTAATAGCAGCCCCGTAGGGGCGAAATGTCTATAGAAAAGGCGGTACACCCACCAGCAAGCCCCGTAGGGGCGAAATGTCTATCCCGTTAAAAAGTATCCAAAGTTTAGTAATTGGTGAGTTAAGCCACAGCATGAAAACTGCAGAAAAAGAATGTTATAGACCAAATCGGCAGCACCAGTGGTGCAGAATGTGTATATAAACGTAAATGACTCCAGTAACCAAGCACCAGTGGTGCGAAAGGTGTATAAAAAACAGTTGCAAGAGAAAATACGAAAATTGTCCAAACTTTAGTATAGCTTAGAAATGGTATAAGTAAATATACCTATTATCAAACTAACGAAAAATATAAGGAAATGTTGAAATGCCTGTAATTGATGCACATGTACATGTATTTACGACTGTTTCGGATGAATTTCCTCGTGAAGTTTCATCGAATACACCTGCTGATAGAGATGAATCCGCTGAAAAGCTATTGGGATTAATGGAGAAAAACGGGGTGGATCAAGCAGTTCTCGTACAAATTGGTGGGAGAACAATAGAACAACACAGTTATTTACTTCATTGTCTCAAGACCTATCCAGATAGATTTCTCGGTATTGGACTTGTACCACAAGATCATCCTAATCCAGAAGAACACATGACAGAACTGGCAGAAGGTACAGGGATTATCGGTTTCCGTCTCTTTGACCTTGGTGGACCGCGTGATATTTTCGAGACGAAAGATGTTTCAGAATTTAGGACATACCCAATTTGGAAATGTGCAGCAGAAAAAGACTATGTTATGTGGGTATATCCAAGATCCATTGACGCACATCTACTCCCTTTCTTGGTAGAGGAATTTCCGCAGGTTCGTGTAGTCTTAAATCACCTTGGAATGACACCTGGAAAAGGCAAATTCACACAGGACGAACTGGGTAGACCGCAAATTCAGATCGGTGGTTATAATCTAAATATGCACACGACATTCCGATTAGCTCGATACGAAAATGTTACTGTTCATCTCTCTGGACAGTATGCATTTAGCAAAGAACCATATCCCTATAAAAATTTGGCGGGAATGCATAATAATCTATTCAGTGATTTTGGTTCAAAAAGGGTAATGTGGGCAACAGATTTTCCGTGGATTCTCGATGAACCCGGTTATGGTGAGTTGACAACGATAATTGAGAAACTCATGCCACATATACGGCAATCAGAATTAGAAGACATTATGGGTGGGAATGCAAAAAGATTCCTCCGTTTTCCCGATATAAGTTCATAGGTAGAGAATCAGATCTCTTTTCTTTTGTGAAGGAGATTCCTAATCTCTTTTCTTTTGTGAAGGAGATTCCTAACCCTATCTTAAATTCTCTTACATTCTCCCTTCTTCTGTTGAAGGAGACTTCAATCCCCCGATCTTATATTCTCTTATATTCTCTTTTCTTCTCTTCTGTGGGAGGGGATTCCGATCCCCGACCTTATATTCTCTTATATTCTCTTTTCTTTTCTTCTGTGGGAGGGGATTCCGATCCCCGATCTTATATTCTCTTTTCTTCTCTTCTGTAGGAGGGATTCCGATAAATATTAAAATTTTAACCATACTAACAAATTATTCAGTTCTTAATCGCAATAATCCGAAAAATAACAACACAAAAACTCCGAAGCCAATGAGAATACCAATGTAGGATGGAAGACCGAGTGCCGCAGGAACATAACCGCACACCAATGCAACAAAAGCAACTGTCAGAGCATAAGGTATCTGCGTTCTAACATGATGCATTGCATCACAACTACTCACAATTGCACTCAAGATTGTGGTATCTGATATGGGTGAACAATGATCCCCAAATATTGCACCATCCAAGACCGCGCCTAAACATATAATTGTTGTTATTCCATACACATCATTATCAAGTGAAAAAGCCACTGGTATAGCGGTTGGTATCAGAATTGCCATTGTTCCCCAACTCGTTCCGGTTGCAAATGAGGTTAAGGACGCAACAACAAATACAAGGGCAGGAAACCATAACGGAGATACCAAATTACTTAATAGAGAAGCAATATATTGATCTGTGTCCAATTTATTACAACTTGCCTGTATACCCCAAGCACACAAGATAATGGCTATTGGCAACAGTGTTCCGGATAACCCATCATAAATTGCCTTTCCTATCTGAGGAAATGTCATCTTTGAAATGAATAAACCACATAAGATTGCAGCTGAAAAAGATGTAATTGCTGCTGAGGCAAGAATCTTGACGTTATTCGCCTTAGACAGGGCATCACGCCACGATGTTAGGGACAAGATTGATCCTGTACCCTCTCCATCTATCCATAAACCACCGAGTATTATACCAAATAATAAAGTGAGTGGTATAAAGGCAGATAGTAATTGATTCTTGTTGTCTGATTCGTTCAAATCTGCAGAAATACTACCCATGACTTGAGCGTCAGATGCAGTAACATCTCCTGTTTCTTTCGCCCGGGTCTGAGCACGCCGCATTGTTCCATAGTCACGACCACTAATGGCGTTAATCATGACAAATAGAATGGTCAATATACAATAGAATCTGAACGGAAGTGCATCAAAGAACATAGAATATCCATCACTATCCAATCCAATTTTCTCTGCCACACTATTAAATAAACCTACCTCATAACCAATCCACGTGCTAACAAATGCAAGTCCTGCTATAGGTGCACTTGTTGAATCAACAATAAAAGCTAATTTCTCACGACTCACCTTATACTTATCGGTTAATGGTCGCATTGTCGGACCAACAAGCATTGCATTACTATAATCACCGATAAATATCAAACTACCCATGAGTGATGTGATAAATTGAGTAGAACGCGGACCCCGTGCTAATTTGGAAAGAATGTTAACTGCACCTGCAATTCCACCCGATGCTATCACCACAGATATCATTGACATCATAAATAATACAAACAGTATCACCCACATTTTGAATAGGTCGATACCATCATTAGAAATGGTAACTGCACGTATAAACCAGTTCAATTCATAAAAGTAACCGAATATAGAAAAATTCTGTTGAGACCAAGATAGGATAAATCCAGTGCCTACAGCAACACCAAGACTTAAGAATAATTTCGTTGTAATCACTGCTAAGGTAATAGCAAGAAGAGGAGGGATTACACTATACCATTTAACAATTGTTCCGTCATCCAATTCAACATTCGGAAAGAACAATATTAAAGAAATACATATTGCAAGAAAGATTGGAACACATATCAATGCTTTCTGTTTAATGCTCAAAATATCTCCATAAGTATTCGTTGGTTAGGTAAAAATTATTGAATGGATTTCAGATACATTATCATAGAAGCGATATTAAATCAACGTGTTCAATTCTAAAAATTATACCATTTCTATATGAATAGGTGTCCTAAATACCCAAGTTATATTTTATGCGGTTCGGTTTTCAACCACATCCATGATAAGAACTGGGACGTACCACTGCCCTTTTCTGACACCGTGAGGAGTGCGTTGGCAGACATGCGTTAGGAATACTGAATACTCGTGTAGATTCTACGAAATTGATCCTTCTAAAGATTGACACTATAATTTCTTCTTTGTTTTAAAAATAAATTGAAGAAATTAAAAAAACAGACATCACATATACGAAAAGAGATTGACACAAGCGTAAATATACGTTAAAATAACATATAGAGAATAAATATTATACGCATACTAATACTTAATAGAAGATAAATCATTATGATTAAAGAAAATATACACAGTTATACAAATGTCAATCACACACATTTTATTGGGAAATAAAATGTTATGAAATCTATCAAGAGAACTTTTTTATTTTTTTACAGAAAAACGTAAATTGGCTGTGAGTATAGATGGGGACAGACATAACAGCGACTATACTAAAATTGGGGTGACAGAAAAAAGTTACGATTTCGTAACTTTTTACATAAAACAGAAATTATCTAATGACTATCCAATACACTCAAATTAATTTTAAATACAAAAACAGCATCACCTATACTATTTCTGAGAAAAAAAGCTGCATGGAGGGTTCATCGGGATGTTATCTAATAGGATACACCCTAAAAGATAATGTTACAATAATGAGATATTATCATTTAGAAAATGTATGTATCAGATAGTCTTCGAAAAAAAGAAGGACACAAAATCACACAATATAAGAATTTCTATAATTCTAATAAAACACCGATGAACGCAGACTGTGACAGGGCGGACAGCCGTTTTACAAATGACACACAATGTGTCAAAAAGTGTAACATTTTTAACAGTATTAAGTCTAACTATTACATATGTTAAATATGATAAACCAAAAAATTTAAAAAAATCGCATACGAATTCTATTTATAGTAGAGTGAATAATTAATGAGACATTTCAACTTTTACGAAGAACGTCCATCGTTGGGGCGAGGTCACCTCACCCATTCTAAATGTTCCATTAATACAAAAGTTTACTTTAATTAGTTCCCATTACCAGTGCTTCAGAATTGCCATTACGATATGGGGTGTGAATGTCTTTTATACAGTTCTATATTAGGGAAACCACTTGCAATAAAAGAAACCATCATATAAAATACCACTAAGTTCAAAGCTATTTTGAAGAGGTACACCTATGCTAAAAGCAGGATTTATTGGTGCTGGCGGACGAAGTCAAGGAGCACATTATCCAAGTGTCAATCGACTTGAGGATGACGTTGAAATGTCTGCCGCATGTGAACTGGATGAAGGAAAGTTAAATCAGGTTGCACAAAAGTACGAATTTCCACATACATTCACTGATCACAGAAAGATGTTGGATACAATGGATTTGGATGTTGTCTACTGTGTAATGAATGAAAAGTGGATCTTACAACCGGCACTCGACTGTCTAAATGCTGGAAAACATCTATTCATTGAAAAACCACCTGGGGCAACAAGCGATGAAACGCAACAACTATTAGATGCTGCCGTAGCGAATGATGTCTACTGTATGGTCGGGTTTCAAAGAAGATTCGCTGCTGTTACACGAGAAGCAATGCGACGTGTTGCTGAAAAAGGTCCTGTTTCCTTGGCAGTAACAACTTTCAACAAACAGATGATCGGTGGAAATCGTGAGTTTACCACTACACTATGGAACGATGTTTGCCATGTTGTTGATTTGTTAAGGTATATGGCTGGTGGTGAACCCGTTGAAGTCACTGCACATCGAGATACATTCAATGCAGAACAACGTAATTTCTACACTGCTTTTGTTCGGTTTGATAACAATGTCACAGGTGTAGTCTTTGGAAACAGAGCTTCCGGTGGACGTGTCTTAAGATCTGAATTGCACGGGGTTGGTATCGGATGTTATATGAAAATTCCTGAAGAAATTGAGATCCATGAGAATAACAATAGACATGTAATGGGTGGATGGGAAGTTGATGGTGTTGATGAACGCGATTCACCGAGTTATGAAGGTGTACTCACGATGCATCAGCATTTCGTTGATTCCGTCAGAAATAAGACAGTTCCACTCACTGATCTACGGGATGTAATCCATTCAATCCGACTTGTTGACCAAATAGAAGGTCCACTTCCATAGTATATTAGAAGGAGAACAATAGATGCTTGATGAACGTCATATCCAGCATCAAATCACAGAAGAGCAACTTAATAGTTTAAATGTTAATGGATATTTTACTGTTGAGGATGCTCTTCCTTTAGATGTCGTAGTACAGTTAGAAGTACTTATTGATTCGATCTATAAAGGACATTTAAATGCTGAATACGATCCATATACAAAAAGAATGCTAACACCTAATGATAATTTCTTCTTTCCAAATTTTCTTGGGAGAAATCAAGCATTTATCAACATATTGGATTGGTATAAGACATTTCCAAAGGTATGGGGGATCTTGGGATGGAATATCTATTCATACCATAGTCATTTCATCATCACACCACCAAGATCAGAGGAATTACGTGGCAAAACAGGTCCACTTGGATGGCATCAAGATAGTGGACGCGTCAACATTGAAATCGAAAGTTCACCACGACCACGCCTATCCATTAAGATAGTCTATTGGCTTTCAGATTGTTCAGAACCGGGACGCGGAAATTTCTATGTAATCCCTGGGAGTCATCTATGGGACAAATTCAATAGACCCGATAATGGATCACTTCCAGAAGGGGCAACACCTATCTGTTGTAAACCGGGGGATGCAGTCTTTTTTGACAGACGAATTTGGCATGCACGGAGCGAGAACGACTCCGACATCACTCGAAAAGGACTGTTTTATGGGTACGGCTATCGATGGTTACGCAGTAAAGATGATATGACAATACCGGATGAAATCTTTGCTCAGAACGATCCTATTCGACAACAACTTCTTGGCGGTGGTACGAATGCAAATGGTCATTTTTCACCCAAAGATGATGATGTCCCCTTAAAGATGTGGTTGATAGAGAAAGGAATTATCTCTTCATAATCACTATGGTGTTAAAACATGAAATAGTTAGAGTCGAACAAGGCTGATGAGAACATCACTAATTGACATTCACATTGAGAAAAAGTATACTTATAGAAACACGTCGTTATGCATTATTTAATCAAAACATATAACGGCAAATTAACTCTAAATAATTATTAAGAGGAATTAAAAGATGTATCATTTTATGTCTATTCGTAATGCCTATATCCTCGTTTTTATTACAACACTTTTGATTCCATTAGCCTTAGCGGAGAATGAAGTGGAAAAGAAGAAAGAGCTTGAAGTTGGGATGGTTGCACCAGATTTCACACTAAAAGATGAAACAGGAACAGAACGAAATCTCAAAGAATTCTTAGGTAAGAAAAACGTAGTACTCGCATTTTACCCAAAAGATTTTACAGGGGGTTGAACTGCTGAACTACAATCGCTCCGGGATAAATTGAGCGAAATAGAAAAAACAGAAACTGTTCTATTTGGTGTGAGTGTTGACACTGTAGAATCACACAAAAAGTTCAAAGAGGATGAGAAATTCGGTTTTTCATTACTGGCAGATACTGAATTTGATGTCAGCAAACAGTATAGCGGAATCATGGAAAGGTTCAATGCATCAAATAGAGTCACCTTCATCATAGATAAGGCTGGATATATTCGAGCAATTGATAAAGAAGTCAAGGTGCGAACACATGGTGAAGATGTTGTTGAAATGCTTGGTAATGTCCTCCCAAAAATAGAAGTAGGAGAGATGGCACCAGACTTTATTGCCATAGACAGTGAAGAGAAACAATACCAACTCAGCAAATTCAAGGATAAAAAGAATGTGGCATTAGTCTTCTATCCTCGTGATTTTGGTCGTGGCTGAACGGCTCAAGTCTGCTCGCTCCGTGATGAGTTGAGTAATCTTGATCAACACAATGTTCAAGTATTTGGAATTACCTCAAATGATGCGGAATCGCATCAGAAATTCTCAGAAGAGAATAAATTGAACTTCCCACTGTTGTTAGACACTGACAGAAATCTTGCTTTACTGTATGGAGCAACTGACAAGTTAGAAGGACGATTCAATCGAATCACAATAGTTATTGATAAATCTGGAAAAATAATCCAGATTGACAAAGATGTAAATCCCAGTACACAGGGACCTGATTTAGTAAACTTCATCAAGACACAAAAAACGAACTAATGTTTCAGAAGACATTCTCGGCTTTTCCCGAATGGGTAGCGTTGGGCACGTCTGTTGTTTTTAGTCCGTTTATTGTTCCAATTGTTACGGCTGTCATTGTTATTCAAAAATATGCAATGACACGTCAGGATGTGTTACTCTGGTTGGGGATTGTCACTTTATTTGTTACAATTCTCCCAATTCTTGGAATAGTACTCTTAGTTCGGTTTTCTAAAGTTGGTAATTTACATCTTCATGCTAAAGAAGAGAGACTGATTCCCTTATGTTTTATAGTACTCAGTATGATTTCTGGTACTATAATCCTATACAAGATTGGTGCGACTCAAAAGATAATCCATGCATGTATTGCCTATATAGCAAATAGTATAGTTTTCTCTGCAATTACGCCACTCTGGAAAATCAGTTTTCATACCAGTGTGACAACCGGCTGTATAATGGTGTTGGTATTCCTTGTGAATACCAGTTTTTTCTGGTTTTTTCTCCTCATCCCTCTAATTGCATGGGCAAGAATCTACCGAGAAAGACACACCTTCCTCCAAACAGCAGTAGGAACTATTTTAGCAATCATTAATACTGCCCTCGTTTTCTATTTCTTGCAGTAAGTGATTGCAAACTACTAATACATAAGCAAAAATCCACTTTAATAAATTTTGTGACTCTGTACCAGCACTAATGAATCCTTGTTATTTTAGTATCTGAAATGTATACTTTATATCTAATGATATTAACTAAGGGATTATATATGCACAATACATCAGAATCCATCTTGGAAGCATTCAATCAACTACCAGAATTAGAAAAAATGCTATTGGTTCTGAAATCATCAAACAGGTAGCTTTGTTGGATTTTCCACCTGTATCAGATGACGAACTCACGGAAATTGCGGATATGGTTTTCCGAATGCATGATGAAGCAGAGAAGAAGGATGCCTATCCCGATTCTTATATTTCTTCTGTAGGAGAGGATTCCGATCCCCAACCTTAACTACAAACGTATCATTATTCGTAGAACATACCTTCCAGTGCTTTTATGCCAAAAACTTTACATGCTCTGTACATTCATTTTGTTTGTATAACTTACCACTTTATGATATACTATCAATGTGTTATTACAACTTCACCATACTTTTCTGTATATACCTTAGACAGACATTTTCAAGGTTGTGGAATGAATTATAAGAAAGGAAACAGATTATGTCAGGACACTCAAAATGGTCAACAATAAAACATAAAAAGGCAGCAAACGATTCAAAACGAGGTAGATTATTTTCAAAATTAGTCAAAGAGATTACTGCTGCAGCACGGTTAGGGGGCGGCGATGTTGACATGAATCCTCGTTTAAGAACCGCTATCGCCACTGCCAAATCAAGTAATGTTCCAAGTGATAACATCGAAAAAGCAATCCTACGCGGAACAGGTGATCTTGAGGGTGAATCTATAGAAGAAGTTGTGTATGAAGGATATGGACCTGGTGGTGTAGCCTTGATGATTGAGGTTATTACGGATAACAAGAATCGTGCAATCGCTGAAATACGACATACATTAGGGAAATATGAAGGTAGAATTGGAGAACGAGGTTGTGTTGCATGGGGATTCGACAAATGTGGTTTGATTGTTGTTGACGCAAATACTGTTGATGAGGATGATCTGTTCTTGGCGGCAGCTGACGCTGGTGCAGAAGATATAACTTCTTTGGAAAATGTATTTGAAATTATTACACCTTTTGATCAGTTTGACAAAGTTGTTACTGCAATTCAATCCACCGATGCTGACGTACAATTAGCTGAATTGAGTATGATACCCCAGAATACCGTGAAGCTTGAGGGAAAAGAAGCAGAACGGATGCTAAAACTGATGGATGCTCTGGATGAAATTGATGATGTACAAAAGGTCTATGCAAACTTTGATATCCCTGATGATATTCTTGAAGCTGCAGCATAATTAGGGATACACCTTGATGATAATTCTTGGAATTGACCCTGGCATCGCAAATACAGGATACGGTATCGTAAAATCTATATCCAATAAAATACAGCCACTCCACTATGGTCATATAAAAACCAGCCCCAAAGAATCATCTGAACTACGATTAAAAATTATATACGATTCCATAATGGAACTAATTGATCAGTTTCAGGTTGAAGAGGTGGTTCTTGAAGATATCTTCTTCAATAAAAATATTAACAACGCATTTATTGTTGGTGAAGTAAAAGGTATAGTAAAATTAGCAGGAGCTAATACAAATTCACCTGTAACTACATATACTCCCTTACAAGTTAAACAATCCGTTGTTGGGTATGGTAAGGCGGAGAAAATACAAGTACAGAGAATGGTTCAAGCCTTATTAAAGTTAAAAGAATTACCTAAACCTGACCACGCTGCTGATGCTTTAGCTTTAGCGATTTGCCATGCACGTTCTCACAAACTCCTACACATAAAACAATCAATTTCAACAAAACTCGCTGAGAATAAAAAGGATAAATCTTCAGTATGATAGCTTATGTCAATGGCACTCTTTCTAATATAGGTGAAAAAGAGGTCGTAGTAGATGTTAACGGGATAGGTTATTTGGTTGAAGTTGCACCCCGAACAGTTGACGAATTACCTACTGTCGGCGAACCAATATCGTTTTACACACATTATAGTCAGAGTAGAGATAACGACATAAAACTCTACGGTTTTACTTCACGAGATGAATTAAGAATTTTTGAATTAGCTCTAACTGTGAAAGGCGTGGGACCATCATTAGCACAGAACATTGTTACAAGGCTATCCCCATCCCAATTCCAGCAAGCTGTAATGCGGGATAATATACCTGTATTAATGCGTGTTCCTCGGGTAAGCACAGAAATTGCACAGTTATTAATCCTGAAGTTAAAAAAGAAAATTGCCAAAATAAAATTAGAAGAAAAGGTCGAAGTTGTTGCAGTCGGTTCAGACCAACAAGCGGTCATAGATGTCCTAATCAATCTTGGCGCATCAGCTATTGAGGCTGAACAAGCTGTTGAAAAAGCACACAAAACACTTGGTGAATCCGCTGAACGAGATTCCTTAGTGAAAGAAGCACTCCGATATATCCGAAATTAAATAATGGAAAAAAATCCAATTTCAATACATAATTTTCAAAGACAACACTGAGCACGGACTATCAGGAATCATGATGGAAAAATACGATATTCACGATAATACTGAAGATGAATTGGGATATAGTCTTCGTCCTGAAACATTGAGTGAATTTATCGGTCAAGATCAAGCCAAGGAACAGTTACGAATTCACATTGAAGCTGCGAAAACACGGAATGATGTGATTGAGCATGTTTTACTCGTTGGCCCTCCAGGACTTGGGAAAACGACGCTTGCAAAAATCATCTCAAATGAATTTGGAACTAATTTCAAACAAGCCATTGGTACTGTAATGGAACGTCTTGATTTGGCATCAACATTGACTAGCCTTGAAAAAGGAGACATTTTATTTATTGACGAAATACATAGAATGAAGGTAAATGTTCAAGAATCACTCTATCCAGTTCTTGAGGATTTTGTTCTTGATTTATCTATTGGTCAAGGTCCAGGTTCTGATGTTGTTCAGGTTGATGTTTCTCAGTTTACGCTTGTTGGAGCAACAACACGGGAAGGATTATTGGCTGGACCTTTTCGGGCAAGGTTTGGGATACATATTCATCTCGATTATTATGAACCTGAAGATCTACAACAAGCTATCCGTATCAACAGTGGAAAACTGAATATTGAAATCCACGAAGATGCAGAATATGCCTTGGCACTTCGATCACGCGGAACCATGCGGACGGCAAATAAACTCCTTGCTAACGTACGAGATTATGCTGAGGTGAAAAGTGGAGGTGTCCTAACACTCGAGGTTGTTGAAGAAGCATTGGAGTTTTTTGGTATTGATGAGCGCGGGTTAGATTCTCAGGACTACGCATATTTTCAAGTACTTATTGAAAAGTTTAAAGGGAGAGCAGGGAAAAAGGCTTTAGCAGTTGCACTCAGTGAAGATGAAAGAACTATCGAAGAAGTATATGAACCCCATTATATAAAAGAAGGATTTATAATGCTTACCCCAAGTGGACGTGTTGCAACTGAGGCTGCATATAAGTATTTTGGTTATACAACCCATAGTCAACCATCTTTGTTTGATGGTCACCTATCCTAAGTATCCATCCTTATGTTTTCATTCCTATTTACCGCTAAATGAAACTGTCAGATTTTAACTATGATCTTCCTCCAGATAGGATTGCACAAACCCCATTGGAATGTCGTGATGATTCTCGACTCATGGTGGTAGATAGAGAAACTTGTGAATTAAAACATACACGATTTAACAAGATAGGGGAATTTTTACCCAAGAAATCACTATTGGTCCTGAATGATACCAAAGTCATTCCCGCAAGGCTAATTGGGAATAAGAGCATGACTGGTGGAAAAATCGAATTATTACTGATTCAAGAAGTCGAAAAAAACACATGGGAAGTTTTCGCTAAACCGCGTCGGAGTTTGAAAATTGGAACAGAGTTAGTCTTTGGTGATGGAGTATTATTAGGAAAGGTATCGGATTTATTGGATAATGGACAATGTCTGGTTAAGTTTACATACGAAGGTGATTTCTTTACTATCCTCTCAGAGGTAGGGTTGATTCCTTTACCACCATACATACGACGTCAAGCCAATGAAGAAGATAAGGTTCGTTACCAATCTGTTTATGCATTATCAGAAGGGGCAATTGCTGCACCAACTGCTGGTCTGCATTTTACCAACGATCTATTAGATACATTGAAATCTCAAGGTATTGATATCGCAAAATTAACTTTACATGTAGGGATTGGTACATTCCAACCCGTCAAAGTTGAGAATGTCAAAACCCATAAAATGCATGCAGAATATATTAACCTATCAAGTATAGAAGCCCAACGAATTCAATCCGCACATGATAATGGGAAAAAGATCATTGCAATTGGTACAACTGTCGTACGGGCGTTAGAATCTGCTTCACAATCAGGCACAATTAACCAATTTGATGGATATAGTGAGTTATTCATTTATCCTGGTTATAATTTTAAGGTGGTAGATGTATTATTAACCAACTTCCATCTACCAAAATCAACATTACTCATGCTCGTAAGTGCTTTTGCTGAAACGACCCTTATTCAGAAGGCTTATGAGGAAGCATTAAGACACCAATACCGATTCTATAGTTATGGTGACGCAATGCTTATTATTTAAAATGAAAGGAGAATTAGTTTATGGAAGGTAATCCTCTATTTAGCATGTTATTTATGCTGGTCCCTATGGTCGCAATCGTTTATTTCCTTATGATTCGACCGGAGAGTAAAAGACGTAAAAAACATCAGAATATGCTTCAAAATCTGACAAAGGGGGATGAAATTGTTACAAATGGTGGTCTGCACGGCAAGATATTAGGGATTAGTAATGATAAGACGGTTGTTGTTCTCTCAGTTGGAGAGATGAATAATCAGGAGGTTAAGGTGAATATATCCCACAGTGCTATAGCATTTGTAAAAAAAGGTGGAGAATTAATAGAAGGCGAATAATTAAGAAACACTTAGTTGATAACAGATCCCTTGAGATGATAGTAAATTGGTGCGAGTCAGATCTGGTAAGCAGAGTAGATCGTTGTTGCTTAGATCAATTCGCGCCGATTCATTATTGGGTTCAATCAGTTTAATCGCAGCACTATCTTTTTCATTCTGAAATCGATAAAAACAGATACTTTCTCCAACACTTTCATGCAAAATCTTAGATTCATCTATATTAATGTTATATTGAGATGTATCTTCATTTAGATAAAGATTAGATATTACTGCGGCTGTATCTAAATGTGAAGTTTTTCTAAATACAGCAATTTCAATACTCTCACCTGTGGTAATTATCTCATAAGTAGTATGGTGAGGGATAAACGCTATTGAAGCTTTCCCAGAAAAAACATCTGGCCTATTTCCCAATAAACCGATTGCTTTGTTACCATTATGACCAACTAATAATTTACACTTTCCACCCAATGTTACCAACACAACTTGGCAGTCATCTGAATTACCAGAAAAGGTAGAATCAGCACTAAGATTGAGTAACCCAAATTCCAGTGATTCGATCCCATACTCACCTCTACTTAGAATTTGGTTGTATCCATCAATTGGAAGATCATTGTTACTTATATGCATCCGCTAAAAATCACTTAGTTGTTCTATGAGACTTGCCAAAGGTAACCCAACGACATTAAAATAACAACCCTCAATTCGATTAACAAAAGCAGCACCACGCCCTTGAATTCCGTAGGCCCCTGCTTTATCCAAGGGTTCACCGCAATTAACATATTCCTCAATTTCCACAGGGGTAAGCTCTCTAAAATATACCTTTGTTACCTCATTCCATGTTATTTCTTTACTAAGTTCAACATTAATCAAACAAACACCTGTCACGACTTTGTGTTTTTTTCCACTAAGTTTTTTAAGAATACTACGGGCATGTTCGGGATTATCTGGCTTCCCTATTAATTCGTTTTTATATGCTACTAATGTATCCGCACCTATAATCACCCCTTCAGTATAACGTTCAGCCACAGATTTTGCTTTCATAGAAGCAAGTTGTTGTGTGGCAGATGCGGGGGTAATTGAACCATTAAATGTTGGTTCTTCAATGTCGCTTGGATAAATCTCAAAGGTTAGTCCGATTTGAGATAAAAGGTCGGCACGACGGGGGGAAGATGAGGCTAAAATCACCCGTGTAGATTTAATATGTGGCATATGCACTTATTTGAGGCAATACCATTGATCTCGATTCATATCCTGTACTTGCAGTAGATCCGCATCTATTAGTTCTGTAATACCGGAATCAATATCTGCCTTAGAAAAACCCACTTTACCAAGAATCTCGTCTCTGTTAGGTGTCCGAAACCATTCTGGTTTTTCAAGTGAATCAGATTTCCCACGAAATACATCAAGGGCACTATACAAACGCAATGTTCTTGATGATAATCCAAGGAGAGGATTCATATTTACATAGAATTCAGATGTTTGTTTTTCCACTGTATTTCCTCATAGATTGTATTTATTTGTTCTTTCAATAAATTGAACGT
The DNA here is from genome assembly GCA_964652195.1 of uncultured bacterium. Lineage (GTDB taxonomy): Bacteria > Poribacteria > WGA-4E > WGA-4E > WGA-3G > MSPOR6. The sequence continues at coordinate 18,134 of CAZZBB010000065.1, forward strand.
AAATTAAGAATTTTAGGTTACATATAACCTTACAAAAATCTTGATATTTAGGGTTCTTCCAAACCCGTTCTTTTATGTCTATCTTGATACTAAGACGATATTCTGTTATACTGATTACATGAACCAGTGAGTTGTATAAGAAAAGTAAACGAATATACTCTATAGGTGAAAACTATGACTCGTTATAGAAATAGACAACGTTCATTAAATGCTCTCCTCATCGCTGGAATTGTTCATATGTGCTTTGCTATATCCATAACAATATACTATTATAAGCACACAATTAATGAAATTGAAGATGTTGTAGGTGCAGAATTAATCGACATTAAAACCCTTGAGAGACAACAACGCAAACTCAAACGTCAGCCTAAAAAACTAAACACACCTAAACAAACTAAAGAACTTTCTGAATTTAGCCCAAGGAATATCTCATTAACTGCTGCTTCAAACCCGATTGATGAAACAGTCCGTCCTTCTGAGGAAATTCTTTTGAATAGTGCCACAGAAACTGTTTCTGATACATTAACAAATCTACCAGATGTAACAACACACACAGAACAACGAAATAGTAGTACTGCTGCCTTACCAAAAGCAGTAGCAAGTCCATTTGAAATTACATCAGGTGCTGGTGAAAAGAGTCTAAGACAACGGGTTAAAGGAGATGGTGATAGTGGTTTTCATCGATTTAACTCTACTGGTACTGCAGAAATTGGTGGAATAGGAGAAGGAATAGACCAAGGAACTGGTGGTGGAAGTGGAAAGGGAGATGGTGCTGCAAGTGGGGATTCGACGAACCCTTTTGCAGAAGCACTAAAACGAATCGCTGACCACATCATCGGTACACGGACTGTTGACAAAGTCAATATAGTCTTTGTCCTTGATACAAGTGCAAGTATGCAAGATAACATCCAACAGGTGGCGAAGAATCTATACAGCATGACAGATGAATTTGATCTAATAAACCTTGAATATCATATAGGGATGACAGAGTTTAGTGTACGACCGGAAGGTCAAGAATTAAATACTCGCTCCCTTGTACCGGATGTTGGAATCGTAAAACGTAGAATGGAAAAAACCCTACTAAGTGGGGATGAAAATGCACTTGATGCTCTGATGGATACATTGACATTTATTGATTTTCATCTTGATGCAGATAAATTCCTTATTCTGGTAACTGACGAACCAGCAACAACTATGCGAAAAAACGAACCCCTGGAAACTATTCGCGAAAAAGTAATTGACCAATGTAAATTGCAAGATATACGTGTAAATATTCTCGGGTTTCCAGAAACTTTTCAGGAAAGATTATCGCAGAATACTGGTGGAATCTGGCAGGAAATACCTGGTGGAACCAGAAATCCTGGGTCTCTTCCAACCAATCGCGTTGGAAATCAAAAGCTGCTAAAAACCTTTAGAAATATCGCTACAGACATTCGTAGAAACGGTGGTAAATTACTCTTTAGCCTTGATTTACAGTTCGATATAGAAATTGAAGGTGATGATATACCCCTAAAACAAATTAGTGATGCATTTAGAAAAAATGGTGTAGAACTAAAAGACCATACATTCCGTTCTCATCAGGTGAATATAATTGAGAAACGAAAGAATGATTTGTGGGTAATCACGGATTACGACATTGGTCAGGTTTTTACAATTCGCAGGTTTGGGAATAAACTACATGTATATTCAGGAATTACACCAGATAATTGGAGTTTTTTAGAAAATACAACAGCAGCAACACAGCAACAAGGGAAAAGATGGACGATTAAAGATGAGACAAACAACCAAATCTATACTTTAAAGCATGAGAAAGACCGACTTAATGTCTACACTGGTGGACAACCCGGTACAGCAGCAAACAAGGGGTCTGAACCTATTGTAGACATAGTAATTATGTTAGATTACAGCAGGAGCATGGGAGGAAAGTCGCAAGCACTAATGCTTGGAATAAGTACGCTTATTGGAAATCTATCTATTTTACCTATCCAATATAGAATTGGACTAATACGGTTTGCTGAAGCTAAAGATGCAATTAAAGTAATCAATGGTGCTGTTGTTACACAGATGCCAATCAACGAAGTGATTATTGAATCACTGATGCAAGACCCGTTTGGTGGAGATGAGCATCTAACAGATGCAATTGTTGAAGGATTACCTAAGATAAAGTTCAGTCCGTACGCACGACGTTTTATACTTATTCTGACAGATGAACCAACTACAGGTAAATACTCCATTGAACAAGCACTTGAAACATGTAAGTCTTTAGGTATTACAGCGTATGTGGTAGGACATCCAAAAGAAGACGATTTTCAGTCCACACTTGCCAAAGAAACTGGGGGACAATTCTTTACTATGCCTAAATATACCCCAAAATCATATCCAAATCAATAATATAGAGGAATTTAATGTCGAATTCTACAAGCACACAACAACACAGAGAAATTGCAGCTGAGGAAGGACCAGTTTCAGTTGCAATTGTAACAGTAAGCGATTCCCGTACACCAGAGACAGATACTAACGCGGCTTTTCTGCGTGAGCAACTTGAAGCGGAAGGAAATGGTGTCACTGCATATCAAATTATCAAAGATGAACCAGACCAAGTGTCAGAAGTCTTAGATAAAATGGCTGATACCAATGCTCAAGTGATTATGTTTAATGGTGGTACTGGAATCGCACCACGAGATACTACCTTTGATGTACTCAATCGAAAATTAGAAAAAACCTTACCCGGGTTTGGAGAACTATTTCGAATGTTTAGTTATGATCAGGTAGGGGCTGCTGCAATGTTATCACGGGCTACCGCTGGTGTCTATCGAGGGAAAGTTGTGGTCTCTACACCTGGTTCAAATGCTGCTGTTCGCTTAGCATGGGAAAAACTAATAGGTCCAGAACTTCAACACTTAGCTTGGGAAGTTGGTCGTTAGGAATAAATGACTAAATATTTCAATCAGTATGGGAAGTCTTAGGAGAAAACTTATATGAAAACTCAATTCCGTTTCTCAAGACTAAAACTATAATACCTCTCTCGTAAATGTATATACACCTCTTAACCAAGAACCATAGTATAGGTTATTTGCATAACAGAAGTATAATACCTTGAGACCTATTACACATACCATACTTATTGCAAGTATACCGATTATAACATAATCCAATCTTTTCATCTGAGAATCTCTAAGCGATGTCCTCTGTGATGCGGCTTCAGGTGAAAATCCACGACTTTCCACTGATTCCCCAAGGTTTGATGCATGCCTTATATTCCCTGCTATTATAGGTCTAAAACTGTTTACTGCTCCACGAAATACTTTAAAAAGATTAAGTTGGAGGTAACGAAACCCGCGCAATCTTTGGGAACGAATTACAGTAGATGCCTCATTTGCTATCACAGGAATAAAATGAAGGGCAGTTGTTACCATAAATGCAAGTGCCCCAGGTATACGTAACTGTCCAAACGCAAGTAATAGATCTCTGGGTTGTGTAGACCAAACAATATAACAGCCAAGAACGAGGGGCGTGTTGAACCTTAATGACTGGATGATTCCATGATACAATCCCTCACGATAAATTCGAATGCCTCCTGTCCATTTTCCAATTATCGGTGTCTCTGCAGGAATAATTGTAAATAGGACTGTCCGAGGATAGATGTTATAGAACATACCTTGACTATAAATCAATCCCCATGTAGTTAAGAATAAAAATATCACCAGTAATCTATACTGCTTAAGTGTAGGTTTTGACAGCAAAAGTAGGATTAGACTCGATAAAAAACAGAAGATTAAGGCAGTAGGACTATCAAGAAGAATAACCAAAATGCCAAAACACATCATAACCAGTATTTTGGTACGGGTTTCAAGTTTTGTATTGATTTTATACATATTCCATACAATTCAATTTTCGTACTTATGACTCTTCTGTAGGAGGGGATTCCGATCCCCGATTCTTCAAGATCCTGTTCACCCTTGGTAGGTGGGGAATGCCCGGGGTATGACTAATGAAGATTAAGAAAATATTTCGGTAATCCTAATTTTCCCAAACCCGGTAGGCGGTGAATGCCCTAAGGCATTCATACCCGGGGAATGACTTAATGTCATTCATACCCGGGGAATGACTTAATGTCATTCATACCCGGGGAATGACTTAATGTCATTCATACCGTTGATTCCTTGATTCCTTGATTCCTTGATTCCTTGATTCCTTGATTTGAAGTTCCAGAATTGAAAGAAAATCTTGCAGACAATAACCTTTCTTCTCCGTATAATCCGTGTAACCTGTGTAATCTGTGGTTCAGACCACTCAAAACAAACCTAAAAAATACTAATCTACTAAATTGACGCCTATAGTGCACTAAGGTAACCGTACCTACCAGGTGATTGAGACAAATATAGGATTATTCTGAATTATTTGACTTCAGTACCAGACATTTGCTCTAAAGCCAATAGCAGTGCCTGTGTTCCTAACCGACCATGACCTTGTGCTTGTACTGCTGTATAGAGTTGATGTACTAAAGCAAGTCCAGGAAGGCTAAGATTCATTTTTCTTGCTTCGTCTAAGGCGATGCTCATGTCTTTTATGAAGTGTTCCACAAAAAAACCTGGATCAAAATCCCGTTTTAATACACGTGGTGCTAAATTGTCCAATGACCAGCATGCGGCTGCGCCACCACTGATTGAAGATAGCATTGTTTCCAGATCCAAACCTGCCTTATGTCCATAGATTAATCCTTCACAGACACCGATCATTGTCCCTGATATAGTAATCTGGTTGCACATTTTGGTGTGCTGTCCAGCGCCTGCTTCTCCTTGATGTACGATATTTTTGCCCATTGCTGAGAAAAGTGGCATAATAGTTTGAACTGCATCTTCGTCTCCACCGACCATAATAGAGAGACGTGCTTCGCGTGCTCCAACATCACCACCCGATACAGGTGCATCTATAGATGATACATTCTGTGTTTTTGCTTCAGTGTATATTTCTTGAGCCAGTGAGGGTTCGGTTGTTGTCATATCAACGATGATACTACCAGATTTTGCTCCTTTTAGTATACCGTTGTCTCCGAGATATACCTCTCTAACATCTGGAGGGAAACCTACAATGGTAAAGATGATATCAGAAGCTGCTGCGACATCACTCGGTGAATCTGCCCATGTTGCTCCTGCGTCTATCAAAGGTTGCGACTTGGATTTAGTACGATTGTATACTGTCATATCGTATCCAAGATCCATCAGGTGTTGACACATCCACCGTCCCATAACCCCTGTCCCAACCCATCCAAGTTTAGTTGTAGATGGTTCAATGTTTTTAATAGTGTTTTCCATGATACTCCTTTCTAACATGCTTATACGAAAAATTCAACATAGCCTCCACTGGAGTGCTACGATTTTAATTTATCAGGAATTGATCAAACATTATTACCTATTTAGCGATTTTACTTTTTCTGGAGATATTTTTCTTTAAGATATTCTAATGGATTAATTAAAGGTTGAGGTGTGACGTCTTTGGTTATAACTTTTTTATTAGTTTTTAAATCCTTAGTTAATTGTAGAGCAATGACAATACCCCCCAAAATTACACCACAATAGACAGCAAAGAATCTTGTTAATAGTACGAAAGGTGTAATAACCCTTTCAACGACAAGTGTTTTCATTAACAAACTCTTCGTACCTTCAGCAAATCCACTTGCTCCAGGTGTTGGTGCAAAAAGTACAACAAAGTTATATAACATTTCTACAATACAAAGATCCCATAAGGCGACCTCAGTGTTAAATGCACGTAAAACATAGTATCCACCAACGATCCGTGCAAAAAGGAATGCACATGTAAGTAGCAAACTAAGTAAACATGTCCATTTATGATCTCTAATTAGTGATCTTGCAAATGTTTTATGTTCAACAGAAATTTGTTCTACTTTTGATTTTACTCGTTCTAAGATTGGAGCAATCGGTTTAAATCTACGTCCAACCAGATCAGATAACCAGTAAAAGATGCGTGTGACAATTTCAGGTTTAAAAAGTAAGAGTAGAAAAGTGATAAAGACTAAACCGAATATAAGAAAACTAAATAGACTGATCCAGGTCGTTCCTTCAGGAATAGTTGCTGGCATAAAAAATAGAATTCCACCTGCGGCACAAATTAGAATAACTAAAGTAGACAGAAAAGAGGCTATACCCGCTGTTAATGCCCCAGAAAACGGCGCACCGGATCGTGCATAGATATAGAGATGGCCAACCCCTCCTGTTTGAAATGGTGTAATTGCAGAAACACAAATTGTAGCTAAAATTGCTCTGAAACTATTCCTAAATTTCATAGTCGGGGCGACGATACGAATAAAAACATGGAACCGTAAACCAGCACATAACCAATCCACAAACATGAATATTGCAGCACCAAGGAGGAATTCATAGCGCATGTGCAGGAGTACTTGACGTAGTTCCTCAGCCCCTTCTCTAATGTCTTGTGAGCCATGAGTCCATAAAAAGCTGAGTACTAACCCAACTACCGTAAACAGCGTAAACAAAAGAACACCGCGAATCATGTTCTCGCGGCTCAGTGGTGCCTGCATGTTATTTCATATCCTCTTCCTCTATTAAAAGGAACCGTTTCAAATTGTTAGTAGTTTTAGGTTCAAACTAATGTCCATTGGCATTGCTGAATGTGTCAATGCCCCAATAGATATTAGATGAACACCTGTAGACGCGACTGTTTGCACCCGTTCCAAGGTAATTCCCCCGGACGCCTCAGTAATTGCTCTGTTTCCGACAAGTTTAACAACTGATTGCATCATTTCAATTGACATATTATCAAGAAGTAAAATATCAACATCAGCATCTAATGCTTCTTGTACCTGTTCAAGAGTTTCAACTTCTATCTCTATTTTTGCTGTATGTGGTGCAGAAGATTTTGCACTATTCACTGCGTTGTGTATTCCACCAGATGCTATGATATGATTGTCTTTTATTAATATACCATCATAAAGTCCATAACGGTGATTATTGCCACCCCCAACACGTACAGCATATTTTTGTAGTGCGCGTAAACCCGGTGTTGTCTTTCGTGTATCAACTATCTTTACATCATAGTCACGAACTGCTTCTACAAATAAGGAGGTTAAGGTAGCCACACCTGATAATCGTTGAAGAAAATTTAGTGCTGTCCTTTCCCCGATCAAGATTGATTTAGCACTCCCTTCCACCTCAGCGATGGATGATCCCAAAGAGACAGAATCCCCCTCTTTGACTTTAGAACGAAATTCGAGTGATGAATCAACTTTTGCGAATGTTTTTTCTGCTACAGGTAATCCAGCGACTACACCTTCGCTTTTCGCGGTGAGTATACCAATTGCAACTTGGGATGACGGTATAGTAGCTTCAGTAGTAATATCACCAATACCTATATCCTCAGATAATGCAAGATCCAGTAATGCGTCAAGTGTAGTATTATTTAGCATATTCGCTTAGTAAACAAAGTTGACATCAGATCATAGAAATATCCGCAGGGAAAGAACTATCCTAATAAAGACATTTCTATCCTCTCCCTACGGATAACTTTAGAACTAATATCTTTCCAAATAAGGTGTTAAGAATTTCTTAGCATTTTCTGTTACATCCCATGCTTCTGGCCAAAAGCAGAGATCAATAGAGAACCATTCTCCGTCATATCCTGTTTCATCCATGATCACAGGTATAATTGCATCGAAGTCTAAGACACCATATCCGAATGGAGCGTGAGTGCTTGTTTCGTCTCCGTGCAGGGTATTGTCAGAATCGATAAGGTGGAAGTGTCCAATCTCACCTTTAAGTTGACGGGCAAGTTCAATAACCCCATTATCACCGAGTGTTTCCTTTTCACCGACCTGTCTTGAGCCGACTGTTGCACACATCTGTGCATGACATGTATCAAACATTACCTTAAAATTGGGGTGATCTACAGCCTTAGGTAAGTTTATGATGTCACTCGGTTTATTGAACATAAAGCCTGGTTCAAATTCCCATAACATCAGTACACCGTGATCTTCTGCGACTTGTGCACACCGTCTCCATAATGTTGCAATCCTATCCCACGCTTCCTGACGTTCAACCCCTTCAATTTCTTTCTCAGGATCTGATACTGTGTCAACCCGTATTGATGGTGAACCGAGATCGAGTGCAAGTTGAAGGTTGCGTCTGAAGAGTTTGAAATATGCATCGTCCTCTTGTGCTTCATCCGTTCCCGGTCCAGGGTGAGACCAGAAATCGGCTGCTAATCCAGATACTTCTAATCCGTAATAGCTAATTAGACCTTTAACTGCATCACGATCACTCTTCATAGGGTAGTCGTTGATATCGATATGTGGTTTAAATGCCCCGATTTCAATACCATCAAATTCCAGTTCACCAAGCCGTTTAACAACATCATCAAAAGGTACAGGGTTATCCTCATAAGGTCCAAAAGCGTAAGCCCAACTTCCAATAGACAATTTCTTTGCCATATATTCCTCCAATAGGCATATTCTTAAAGTAGTAAGTGTTAATGGTCAAATAAGATAGGGTTTAATGAATCATAGAGTATAATCTTCAATTTCTTAATGTAAAAGTCAATATCTAATTGGATCCTGTAATTAAATTTTGTACATCGGTTTCAAGTTTAGCGGTAATTTTTTCGACAGTATTTTTCTTGTCATTTTTATAGGTATCATATTCATCGAATAGGTTCTCCGGTTCACCTGCTTTGATAGACGCAACGCGTGGTCCTCGCATTTTCGCGGCACCAAAAACTTCCTTTTCTAAACGTGCAATCACTTCAAGGTAACGTTCAGGAGATTCATCATCAGCCACATAACCGTCAGTTATTGCTATGAAATTGATTAATCGATCTAAATCTGGATAAAACTGTTGAAATTTCTGTAGAAGTTCTTGATGTATTTTACGTTCATACTCGGTCATCTGTTCAACATCTTTGTAGATTTCGGAATCCACGAGATTCCTTAACATCCGTACACGTGTGAGAATGTCCCCGTTTGGTTCTATACCCATGATTTTCTCAGCATGTGATAGCAACTGTTCCTTAAGACCTTGAATATGTTCATTTAAAGAAGCGGATTGATCCACTTTATACTGATATTCATCAGCAAGTGTTTTTAAAACTGCAATACCTATACGTCTAAGTCTTTGATATCGTTCTTCAGGTGTACGGGTAGATGGAGGAAGTATGTGGAGTTCTAATTTTGTTAGTGCATTATCAATAATATCCCACATGTCTTCGGTAAAACGATACTTGATTCCTATTGGAACTACATAAAGCGGTTTACTTTCACCTGTTTTCTTGATGTCGTCTAATGCCCAAAAACAGAGTTGTATTATACCTCTTTCAAACCGCATGACAGTATCGTTTTGACGAGAGACTTCACCTTCACCAAATACGACGAGTGGCCATTTCCCTTCCGACAATATTTGTCGAGTTGTCCGAAATGCGTTTCTGTCAACAGTTCCACGCACAACGGAATAAACACCCATTTGTTGCATAAGTCTACTTCTAACACCGGTAAACCTTCCTTTTTCAAATGTCTCACGTGCTGCCATATAGTAGAATGGCTGCGATAACTTCTTCGATAAGAGGAAGAGAACGGTTGGATCAGCCGATGCTGCATGGTTTGGCGCTATGATGGAAGGATGACCGAATGTTGATTTCAGGCGTGAAATAGATTCCTCATCAATATCTAATGTCAAACCTTTAGAATACAATCTATTCCCTAACGCAGCGAGAGACTGTACAATCTTAATTGATAGCTCATTCGGTTTAGGAGGTTTGAAATCTAACATATAAGCAGGTAATTTGTATATATCTCACTGTTTCTGTATGTTCTCAAATCATAGGTTTGGTGTGGAATTTAACAGATATCTCTCCTATTTGATTGAAAATTGAGATGTATATACTAAATTATACAGAACAAGACCAATGTCTACAGACTTGGTGGATAACAACAAATTACTTCCATTGGGTCACTACCTGTACTAACAATGTCATAACTGGGTAAACTTCTTGGGATAAAGACGGACTTCCCACGTTTGAGTTCCACATCATCAAAATCTCCACGTAGTACACCTTCTCCCCCTAAAGTGACAAGGGCATAGAAACCTTTTCCTTCGGGCATGCTTAGCGTGGAAGTGACAGTTAGGCGTGAACAACCAAAATATTTAGATGCTTCTTCAGGTACAATTCGATCCTCTCGGTTATCTCCTTCTGCTCTAACGAGTTCTGGTTTTCTTCGGATATAATTGTTTAGATAATCCAGTTCAAGTTTATCATACTCTGCGGCCTCAACAGCCAAGTCCCAACCGAGTCCACAATGTCCATCTTCTTTATCATAGGGAAATCCTTCCCATTCTGCGAGTATGTTCCAATCTGTTGGTTCTTGAGGTTCAAGCACACATAGTCCAGTACCGAGAGAATGTACGATAGGTGTACGTAAATAGTATACTTCACCAACCTTTGGTTCAACGACATGCATTAAACTACGTAGAGTTTCTATTTCTTGTCCTTCCATGAGGCGTCGGAATTCGGACTTCTCTATTGCTTCTTTCCAACCGATCCAAGCTTTTGCGCCTGGTCGTGTACCGATTAATATCCATGCTTCGTTTTTTCCAAATGGTGAATTTAAATGTTCTTGTGCGAAATCTGGGTTTGGATGCCAATGTATTGGGATATGAGCGCCTTCTCCTACATCAAAAATCTTTAGTAAAACACCAAGGTCCGTACCGAATTTTGCTACATGTGCGTTACCCAATGTTTCTTCTGGATATGCATCTAATAATTCCTTTAATAAGACCTCTTCCCCATTAGGAAGTGTGATACGACTAAAGCCTTTGTCAGGTGGATTATCTCTTCCCGGTGTAATTGCGCGATTTGTTGAGAAAATCCATTCTTCAGAATAGTAGTCATCTTTCGGATCAGATTCCCCCATAAATTCTGCTCGAAGTTTACCTCCGTTATAAAAATGCAGATATGTATTGGGGGCTAAACCTATAGGTCCGTTTAACATTGACTTTAATTCACTTTTTGATGCCATATTGGTTTTTTCTCCTTATCTTTATACAATCAATATTAGCATCAATTTACCTGAATTGTCAAGTGGTTTTGTGTTTTAAACAGAGGCATTGATTCCTTCCAAAAATATGCACCTTTTTTCTCCTAATTCGCGTCATTATATATGAGTGAGTAAAGATATGCTTCCTGGAGGCTTTTGATGAAAAACGAAGATGTTACGTTGATTTAACGTATCCTTGAAGGTGATGAAGATGCCTTTGCATGTTTGATTGGAAAGTACAGTAAACAGGTTCATGCATATTCCTGGCGGAAAACAGGAGATTTCCATATCGCTGAGGATATTTCGCAAGAGTCCTTCCTACAAGTGTATCAGAAGCTGAAAACTTTGGAAGATTCGACACAGTTTTCAAGATGGCTTTATAAGATTGTAAATAATCTCTGTAACGCAATTCACCAAATCCTTCTTACCATACATTATTTCCTCCATAGCATGGGGTTTATCTTCTCCAGTAAGACGTGTAGGAAACAATTAAACTAATTTCAGCTTGAAAGTTTTTTATCTACACGCCACTGACGGAGTCGGGGAGTTAAGGTGTGGTCTCCACATCTTTATCAAATATGATGCTAACTTTTCCGGTGGCAATGGAATCTTTGAGTAAGGTGAGGAGTTGTTCCTGTGAACTATTAGCATTTTCATAGGATAGTCGTAGGTATTCTGTGACGATGTCGTCATAAGCACTCATGTATTCTAAGAAGTATTCACCACCACTATTGTTTTCAAAATCAAATTTTGATAAGTAATAGGTCAGGAAGTTTACATTCTTTTGTGCCTCAGCCAGAGACTCATCTGTTTTACCCGCTTGATAGAGTGATTGCACGCGTTCATCATGTCCATCTTCCCACGCTTGTAGTATTTTTTCAAAAAGCGTTTCATCAAATCCGAGTTCTGTTTGTAAAATTATTCCGCCAACCAGAAATAGCACTGAAAAATCTCCGTTTTCCTGCGCTCTTTGGTAAGCATCCATTCTACTCATATTTACCTGTTCCATTGCTGCTTGTGCTTTTTGTAATGGAGTGAGTGTGTCTTCTTGCTTATTTACAATTACATCTTTTACCATCGGATTATCACATCCGAAAGTGAATAGTACTGCCAATACCATGAAAAACATGAAATATCTCATTTTTTTCCTTTTGTTGTAGGTTTTGTGTTTTGTATTTACTAAAAGTATCCTCTACTTATACATCTGGTACTCTATTAATAAATCTATCCAAGTCTATTGTCATGACCAATTCGATAGCGTTCCAAAGACACATCTAATCCCATCTTAATCTTTGAGCGACACGCACCTATACAATCAAGATACGCAGCTCGGTATAGTAAGTTAAGATTGAATTTGCAACTCATAGAAGACTGCCTTTCTCAGTTCAATATAAGACTATTATCGTTTGGACAATTTTAGACATATCACTCCGCTGGAGTGCGGGATTGCTATACTTCACTACTATAGATATATTGCTCCGCTGAAGCAAGACCCACTACATATCCGTGTGTTAGATGAAATCAATAGAGAACTAACTACACCACCTTACGATGTCTCCTCACGCCAGCGGCGTGATACTTCTATAGAAATAGAGCCAAACTGTCCCGCACTCCAGCGGAGTGCTATGTAAAGATGTCTGTTTTTCAGTGAGTTATAACAACCTAAAAACTATCAGGAATACAGAAACCCTTGAAACACGACATGAGACCGACAAAAACTTTCCAAACTATAATAAGACTTAGGATTACTAATTATATACAATCATTCACAAGAATGCAAAGCATAATAGTAAAGCGTTGTGCAAATTAACATTCTTATTTCTCCCATTTTAACGTAAATTGAGATACTGATACGGATCTATACCTGAAGAATCTAATTCTAAAACCCGTAGACCAGGTGGTGGATTTTTTAAATCCGCACGTGTGAACTTAACGTGAGGACCCGATTTGATAGATGTGGAACCTCCTCTTATATTTCCTTCATTGTCTCTAATAGGTGTAAATTTGTAATACACTACATCATTGTAGTGGGGATAGACCTTTCCGTTGTGAGTGCTACCACCACGAAAATTTCTCTCGCCTTCATTCCACAGTAGCAAACGGGAGTTCCCACAACAGCACGGTGCCGACCCAACATGCACTCGCCAATGTCCTGCCGTCCGGACTAAACGCTACGCCACTTACCGTATTTGCATGCCCTTTCAACATTGAAATGAGTATTCCGGAGCGTACATCCCATAGACGCACGGTGCGATCACCACTCCCACTTGCCAGTATCCTTCCATTCGGACTGAATGCAACACTTTTAACATAACCGGTATGCTCTAACGTCCGAAGCGAGTCACCCGTATGTGCATCCGACAAATTCAAGATTTTGTCAAAACTCCCACTTGCTATCGTCTTACCATCCGGACTGAATGCAACACATGTAACATCACTCCTATGTGCTTTGTACGTCAAAAGAGGAATACCCGTTTTTGCATCCCACACACGCACGGTGTTGTCCATACCTCCGCTTGCTACCTTAGCACCATCAGAACTAAACCCAACACAATTAACAATTTTCGTGTGCCCTTCCAATGTCCGAATCGATTCACCTGTCTGCACATCCCACAGACGAACAGTTAGGTCCCGACTCGCACTCGCTAATGTCCTACCATCAGGACTAAACGCAATACCATTGACGGAATGCGTATGTAAATCCAGAGTCTGAATAGATTTACCCGTTCTTGCATCCCACAAACGAATAGTAAAATCCCAACTACTACTTGCCACTGTTTTACCGTTCGGACTGAACATTGCACCTGTAATATGACGGGTATGACCTTCCATTGTGTGAAGCGATGTACCTGTGCGCACATCCCACAGACGGATAGTCAGATGCTCACCGTTACTTACCAACAGAGTACCATCTGGACTGAACATAACGGTGCCGCTCCCAGTCTGATGTTTTATCATCATCCGCAGTTCTGCACCGGTGCGCACATCCCAAAGACGGATAGTTTGGTCCCAACCCGCACTTGTCAATGTACTACCATCCGGACTGAACACAATGCTCAAGACAGGTCTGGTATGCCCTTTCAATGTCCGAATCGATTCACCTATCTGTGCATCCCATAGACGTACGGTATGGTCTTCACTTGCAGTTGCCAGCAACTTTCCATCCGGACTGAAGATAACGACGGAAATGTCATCATTATGTCCATCTGAGACGTTTTCCCCTTCCAACATGCCGCTTAATTTGCCTGTCTGTACATCCCACAAGTGAGCAGTGCTGTGATTACTCGCACTTGCGATTGTCTTGCCATCTGGACTGAACGCTACGGTTTTTATTTCATCGGTTTCATACAGTTTCATTGTCCGCACTAATACCCCCGTCTGCACATCCCATAGCCGCATCGTTCTATCATCACCTGCACTCGCCAGCGTTTTGCCATTCGGACTGAACGCTACGCTTCTAACAGACTTGATATGACCTGTCAACGTCCACAGATGTGTGCCAGTGCGCACATCCCAAAGACGGATTGTCTTGTCCTCACTTGCGCTTGCCAGCGTTCTGCCATCCAAGCTGAATACCACATCTGTGGTCGGTTGCTCATGTCCTTGCATTGACCGCAGTTCTATGCCGGTGCGCGCGTTCCACACATAAACAGCGTTATCACCCGCACTCACCAACAGCGTCCCGTCTGGACTGAACGACACGTTCCGAATACCATTCATATCCCCTGTCAATAGATTAAGTGGTTTGCCGGTCTCTGCGTCATACACCCAAATACCAATGCTACTCGGAACCGCCAAACGTTTTCCATCATTAGAATACGTTATATTTCCAGTGATACTACCTTCACCGAAGCGCGCTTTGGCACCTTCGGGTAAACCCAGTAAATTCCAATCTTGTATGTCTTCTGCGATGGTGTTTTGGGGTATAATATATATTGAGAACGCAATCGCTGAAATTAAATAAAGTGTTTTTTGCATGGCAGAGTTTTCTTTTTTGAATAGGGTTGATTTGCCTCATATTATAACATGAGTTGGTGGCGAAAAGTAGATGAGAAACAATCTTGGTAACCCGAAAACCTCGGGGGGAGTGCCTAATGAAGATTTAAAAAATATTTAGGTAATTCGGTTCATAAAGGTATCGTAGGTGCGGGGTTTCCCGTCCGTATTACCGAATGAATAAATTAATCTTTATAAAGTTTGTGATACATTAAAGAGACTTTAATTCTCAGATACGGTATTATTTTCAACGTCTACTATAATGAGACATTCTTCAACGGGCGAGGGAACCTCGCCCTTACGACAGAGGTATTCTGATATTGTAAAATATAATTTTAATTCTAAGTTCTACTATAAATGAAATCTCTCTTTTTTATAGCATAACTTTTAGTTGTTTTACTTGATTTTGAGAATAAAATCATGCTAATGTTAAAATAGAGGCAAAGATACTAAAAACACCATTTTGTTGTTCTGCTCCTATGTTATAGTTCTCACCTTTGGCATAATTTTATACCTATGTTTTCTTAATAACTACACACTCGTAAAGTCTCTTTACTTTGTTGTTAACAGCATCTCAAAAATAATCTCAGCATCAACCTTATTCATTATTTTGGGGAAGAAATAGACATCATGTTACGACGTTTTAGAGAATATCTACGCAGAGAAGATGAAATAAAAGCAAAAGCAAAAGATGAAGTTTACAAAGAAGTCGCAGCGTGGGATCGCAGGCGAAGGGATGCAGAAGCGCGGGGTGTAGAATTCAAAGAACCCCATCCAACAAATCCGTAGGAAAATACAAAAAAATAAAGATATTACAAAAGGGTTGTCAGTCAAATCTGGCGACCCAAAACTTTTGGATAGTAAACCCAAGCACCAGCGGTGCGGAATGTGTGTAGATACGTAAATGCCACAAGTAACCGAGCACCAGCGGTGCGAAA
>CAZZBB010000066.1:0-2912 GCA_964652195.1 uncultured bacterium
CGGAGAAGAAAAGTTAATGTCTGCAAGATTTTCTTTCAATGCTGGAACTTCAAATCAAGGAATCAAGGAATCAAGGAATCAACGGTATGAATGCCTTATGGCATTCCCCCAAATCAACGCCGAATGCGCGTATGGCATTCGGCGGGTATGAATGACATTTAGTCATTCCCCGCCTACAGAAGAGTCTAATTCTTAATCCACTTCATCAAAAGTATTTAGCAAATCCTGTATTGCTTTCCGATGTAAAGGATGGTCAGGATTCACATCAATTTCTTTACATATTTGAAATGCACCAATAGTATCAATGGCTGAAGAGGCTGTTGTTCTAAACTGTTTCCAAAACCACCATCATTGTTTTGACAGGTTTCCAAAACTTCAAAGACACTTTCTACAGATCCATTTCTAATATATAATGTTTCTCTTTGTAGTACAAACTAACAGTTTATGCGTCAAAGAGAGACATAATAGAATTATAGAATTATGGACGAATCACTGTTCCATCCATTCTCCGGACGGGTGCCCATCCGCCATTCAGAGGGTGTTCAGGAAATGGGAATTGTTCTGCCAATTCCTCGTTAACATCAATTCCAAGACCTGGTTCTTCATTTGCCCAAAAACATCCATCGCGTATCTCTGGACAACCAGGGAATACCTCTTTTGTGTTTTCACCGAAGACATGCTGTTCCTGTATACCAAAATTATAACATGCCAAGTCTAAGGCAACATTGGCAGCGTGTCCGACAGGAGAAACATCTCCCGGTCCGTGCCATGCAGTACGAACACCAAAGAATTCGCAGAACGCTGCGAGTTTCCTTGCAGGACTAATTCCACCAATCTGTGAAATATGTACACGGATGAAATCAATCAGTCTATCCTTAATTAGATGTGTATATTCATTTGGATTGTTAAACAATTCACCCATGGCAATTGGAATACTGGTTTGTTGTCGCATTAGTTGAAAATAATCAACATCTTCTGGAGCAAATGGATCTTCAAGGAAAAAGAGATTATACGGTTCCAAACCTTTTGCCAGATTGATTGCCTGAATGGGTGGTATCCGTTCATGGACATCGTGAAGTAGTTCTACTTCATCCCCTAATGTGTTTCTTAAATGATCAAACAGTTTTATCACCGTGTTGACATACGGCGTAGGTTCAAATGCAGGAGAACTTCGCTTGCCACCACCTGCACCGTATGTGGTATATCCTGGGATAGCAACTTGTGCACGTACATATCTATACCCTTGTTCTATATATCGACGAACACTGTTTTCAACTTCTTCAAATGTTCCACCCCCCGCGTGTCCATATAGCGTAGCCGCTTCCCGGCATTTACCCCCAAGGAGTTGGTATACAGGCATTCCTGCCCGTTTTCCCATAATATCCCACAATGCGATATCTACGCCGCTAAGAGCATTGTTTAATACTGGTCCATTTCGCCAGTATGAACTCACGAAACTTGTCTGGAATATGTCCTCGATGTTAGTTGGATCTTTTCCAATGAGAAACGGTTTTAGGTATTCATCGACAGCGGTTGCCACGGCAAGGGGGCGTTGTGTAAATGTTGCACACCCCACACCGTATAACCCGGGTTCACTTGTTTCTATTTTTACAACGACGAGTCGTATTCCATCCGGGGCAGTCAGAATTGTTTTGACATCAGTTATTTGCAAAATATCGGTTCTCCTATGATCTGGATTATGAAGAACTACAGAGTAGTTTTGTTAAATTGATGCTCAAGTTTATCAAACCCCTTATGATGTGTCAAAGAAAACATGGATGATACGTAGTAAACAGTTAACAGTTTTTAGAGTTAGATTTCATGTTTTGGAACCGATATAGTATATTTTAACGTGAGTTCGATACTTAACAGGACAGAGGTAATTTGAACGGAGAACGGATAGATTTGCATATAAAATCGTTAGTTTTATATTTTTACCCCTAAAGAATCAAGGAATCAGTAATGCTTGGTTCAGACAACACAAATCTATGTTTTGCCCGTTTCTGTGCAGAATCCTAACCAATGCACCTATATGTGCAACTATAATGATTTAATACATCCTTGGTATAGGGTTTTGGATGTTAGAAATTGGCATATTAATTGCTGATTATGAAAGTATGATCTTTAATAAGTAAATATACAAATCAGTTTGTGAATCATCCACTAATCAGTAAACTCATCGAAATGAGTCTAACATATCTATAGACTGAAGCCATTAAAGCATTCCTTGGAATTTGTCAGGGAACTCTACCTACCAATGGTTACCAGTTTACTTTCATGTAATATTGATTGAATTTCCGATACATATTACTCACTTTAATAAGACAAACACAAACTACGATTCTCTTTGGAGGAATAACAATGACGCGCGGAATTTTTACTCTGTTTAGTTTGATACTATTACTATTCGTAATTTCACTTGGCTATACCCAAGAAGAATGGGTTAAAGTAAGTGAATCTCAATGGAATGCATCCTTTTCTGATGTGTTCTTCATTGATAATCAGAACGGATGGATTGTTGGTAGCAATTCTACCATACTCAACACAACGGACGGTGGCAAAACTTGGAATAATCAACCAAACCAACCATTACCCTTTAAAGTAGAATTAAAGAAAATCCGCTTTATTAATCCTAAAATCGGATGGGTTGTTGGTGAAAATGGTACGGTATTAAAAACAACGGATGGCGGAGCATTATGGAATAAATTACCAACAGATACCAATGTCGCATTATTGGGGGTATCCTTTGCTGACGAAAAACATGGATGGGTATGCGGTGATGGTGGCTTCATCATGCATACAAATAATGGTGGCGTTAGTTGGACACAGCAGGAAATCGAAACGAATAATACCATTGAAGGTATACATTTCACATCTCCAGTGACCGGCTGGGCAGCAGGTGGTGGTGGAAC
>CAZZBB010000067.1:0-94311 GCA_964652195.1 uncultured bacterium
AAACCTGTGGTTTCCTCAAATATTTCAGGTATACCTATTGTCGTAAAAGATGGCGAAACAGGTCTCTTGGTAGGTGAGAAAAACGTGGATGCTTTAGCAACCGCTATTAAAACGCTATTAGAAAACCCAGAGAAACGAGAACAGTT
The DNA here is from genome assembly GCA_964652195.1 of uncultured bacterium. Lineage (GTDB taxonomy): Bacteria > Poribacteria > WGA-4E > WGA-4E > WGA-3G > MSPOR6. Next base: position 147 of record CAZZBB010000067.1, read on the forward strand.
TGGCAGAGCAGGACAACAACGTATACAACAAGAATTAACTTGGACAAAGACAATAGAACAATTTATCAGCATCTATCAACCAAACCCAGTTCCGCGTAATCCGTATCATCTGCGATTCAGACACCCCAAGAAACCATCACTTACCAAAACCACCCGCTTGACACTAACCCTCTTCTCCGTAAAATCCGCAATTAAGAAAATAATACCATTTCTGATATATCACGACTCTCTTTTGTAGCATAAGCTTTTAGTTTGTGCCACACAACACTTCATTTATAGCAATTGCTAATGGGACAAAATCAATAGAAATGGTATAAACTAAAGAGTCTGATACCCAACAAAAAAATTGAATAAAACCCAAACCACAAGCAACTAAAAAACATAAAACAAATAAATTTAGCAAATTAACTTGTCAAAATCATATTATATGCGTATAATGCTTATTAACGATTGTTTATTTTTTTAAGTTGGTCAAATTCGTAGGGGCGGCCAAATTAAATATAAAAAACCCGCCCGTTGTTCCAATATATAGCAAAGGGCAAGATAAAAGCATCGCCGATTATCTGATTTATGACTTATCTTAGACTTAATAATCATAACCTTAATGATAAAGAAATAATAAGAGAATTAATGATGACAACCTATAAGAACGATCCTAAATACCACAACTATCTTTATGTCAAAAAATCAACTATAATATGCATGTTGGATTTGTCAAAATTCGCAAGGACAACAAAAACACAAAATCACACTTTTTGCAAATTCATATAAATCTAATTCAAAGTGGAGTAAAGTCAGTCTATGACAGGGGTTAGAGGGGTAATTTACACCATTTTCAATGTTACAGAATGTGTCAAAAAGTGTAACTTTTTTCACTTTTTCGACCCATGGAGAAAATCAACATTTTCACGATATATCATCTAAGAATTTAGGATTAAACCTCTGATTTTGCACCTTATTAGGTTGTCTATATATTAGGATTAAATGTGAAATTCATGGCTAATAGTATTAAGAATTTATAATTGAAAAGAATTACTATAGGTTATGTAGTAGACCGGGTTGAATAAGGGAAGGTTAAAAGACCTTCATACGTTGATTATGATACACAGCAAAGCACAGAAATTCCATCCAAAATGGTATTCATCCGGTTAATTTGGATAGAATCACAACAAGTCAGGTTTCGCGATGCTCAACCAGACCTACAAAAAACAGTAGGATATTAATATTCTTATGAATTAGGACATAAATATAGAAAACTATAGTGAACAATAATTTTAATACTACATTTTCTATTGGCTTTACTTTTGTTTGTGACCCACACCTCTTATGTAGGAGCGACCTCCTGGTCGCGACCGAAAGGTCGCTCCTACAAGTATAATGTCCAATTGAATCTAAAGTTTACTATAAATAATCCTGAGTAGAATATCTTACGTTATAGGACTTAAAAAAGTATAGGATAGTCATACAGATTAAACCTTAAGAAATCAATATTTGTTTGCTTTGGATACTGTCTAAACCTATTTTTGATTTCTTTGTGCTTGTTTCAACAATTTAATCATGTTAAAATATCATTCGTATGAATTCAATTGATACAAAGCATATACATTGTAAGTTTAGGTCATTACTTGGAGAACGCTATAATACTAAGGGGGACGTCCGTGCATCTCATGCTATGGATGCATCATACCACGAGGGGAAACCACCATTTGCAGTAGCTTTTCCTAAGACAAACACCGAGGTATCGGAAATTGTAAAAGTCTGTTTAGAGTATAATATTCCGATTATTCCATACGGGACAGGTACAGGTGTGGAAGGTGGAGTTACTTCAACTGATAACATTCTATGTATATCTTTAATGGAGATGAAAAACATTCTCCGTGTGGGTCAGGATGATAAAGATGCAACTGTACAAGCAGGTGTAACTCGGTTTCAATTAAATGACTATTTGAAAGAAACTGGTACGCAACTCTATTTTCCAGTTGATCCTGGTGCGGATGCATCAATTGGTGGGATGGCTGCAACGCGTGCCTCAGGAACAAGTGCAGTTTCTTATGGTACTATGGTGGAAAATACACTTGGTATGACTGTTATAACATCTGATGGATCGATTGTTAAAACTGGTGGAAGAGCAAAGAAGTCATCTGCAGGTTATGACCTTACACGAATGTTTATTGGTTCTGAAGGAACATTGGGTATAATTACTGAAATTACTGTTAAATTAGTTAGACAACCAGAATCTGTTGCTGCAGCTGTATGTTCATTTTCGTCTATAGAGGATGCTGTAAATACTGTCATAAAAGTCCTTAATACAGGAATTGATATTGCACGGATTGAGTTGTTAGATGAAAATCAGATGAAGGCAGTTAATAAGTACTCAGGATTGGATTATGATAATGATCCGACACTCTTTCTTGAGTTTCATGGATCTATTCACAGTGTTCAAGAGAATTCAAAATCAGTAGGACATATAGCATTATCTCATGGAGGAAAAGATTTTCGTTGGGCAACTGATGAAAAAGATCGAAACCAACTATGGCAAGCACGATATGATTGTTATTACGCATCACTCAATTTACGTCCTGGATCCGTTGGGTATGTAACTGATGTATGTGTACCTATCTCTAATCTGGCAGCATGTATTTTACAAACAAAACAAGTGTTGAGTAAATCGAACCTTTTATATACTATATTAGGACATGTTGGAGATGGAAATTTCCATGTAGTTTTTCCGCTTGAACCAAAGGATAAGGGTGAATTGGCGGAAGCAAGAAGACTAAGTTCCCAGATTGTTGATATTGCTCTAATGATGGAAGGAACATGTACAGGTGAACATGGTATAGGGTTAGGGAAACGTGAGGCATTACTTAAGGAGCATGAAGAAGAAGGAGTAGGTCTTATGCGAACGATTAAACAAGCATTAGATCCATATAATCTGATGAATCCTGGTAAAGTATTTATTTAATTAAAATACACACTGATATACTTTTGGAATATATCATTTCATATAGATACAAAACAAATTATCTTCTAAACTACACTGTTATTGAGAATAAGAGAATATAAAAATGTCTAAAGATCGGAAAATACTAATAACTGATTATGCATGGTCATCAATTGAACCTGAACGAGAAGTCATCTCTGAAATTGGTGGTGAATTGATAATTGCTGAATCAGGGTCAGAAACAGAATTGCTTGAATTCGCACCAATGGTTGATGCTATTCTTACCTGTTGGAAACCGGTTCAAGAAAAAGTAATTATTGCTGCAGAGAATTGTCAGGTCATAGCCAGGTATGGAATTGGTGTTGATAACATAAACGTAGAGACTGCCACAGAACAAGGGATTATTGTCACGAATGTACCAACATATTGTGTAGATGAGGTATCTGATCATACGATAGCTCTTATGCTTAGCTGTGTCAGAAAGACCGCCCGATATAATAGATCCGTCAGATCCGGAAAATGGGATTCATCTATCGGTGGAAAAATGCATCGGTTACGAGGTAAAACTTTAGGAGTCATTGGATTTGGAAATATAGCAAAGTCAGTAATTCAGAAGGCAAAGGCTTTTGGACTTGAAGTGAAAGTTTATTCTCCACGTACTACTGAGGAAGCCATAGAAAGTCATGGATCGGTAAAGGTCTCATTTGAAACACTGTTGAGTGAATCTGATATTATCACGATCCATGCCCCATTATCACATGACACACATCATATGTTTAAATTTCAGGAATTCTGCCAGATGAAAAATACTGCATACTTAATTAATACTGCTCGTGGAGCAATCATTGATTCTGGAGCACTTGAAAAAGCTTTAAAATCCGGAGAAATAGCAGGAGCTGGTATTGATGTTTTGGAAGCCGAACCCCCTTATATAGATGAACCACTGCTATATATGAATAATGTTGTGATAACACCCCATGCGGCATTTATCTCTGAGGAATCAATACATGAATTACAGGTTACGGCTGCAAAATGTGTGGTTCAGGTGTTATCTGGACAACTTCCACAGACTGTGATTAACCCGACAGTTTTAGAACAGTCTAATATTCGTGCAAATATAACATAGATGGTGAATTTATATTAGATATTCAATCCTAATTTCAGATTTTGGAGAACTTAATGGATCAACTTCCTGATGCATCTGGTCATTTTGGCCAGTTCGGTGGTAGATATGTCCCTGAAACATTGATGCCAGCCCTATTAGAATTGGAGCAGGCATATAATTCACTTAAGGATAATACAGAATTTCAAAAAGAATTCCAATATTTCCTTAGTGAATATGTAGGACGACCAAATCCACTATATTTTGCTGAACGACTAACGGATCATCTCAATGGTGCTAAGATTTATCTGAAACGTGAGGACTTAAACCATACTGGTGCTCATAAAATCAACAGTGCAATTGGACAGATATTATTAGCACGGTGGATGGGAAAGAAACGAATTATTGCTGAGACTGGAGCAGGACAACATGGTGTGGCCACAGCAACAGTTGCAGCAAAGTTTGATATGGAATGTGAAGTATATATGGGTGAAGAAGATATTGAAAGACAATCACTCAATGTATTTCGTATGCAACTTATGGGTACGAAGGTGGTTCCTGTTGATTCAGGTTCTCGTACACTGAAGGACGCAATAAATGCTTGTTTCCGTGATTGGGTTACTAATGTCCGGACGACATACATGTTACTTGGTTCGGTGGTTGGAGCACATCCTTACCCAATGATCGTTAGAGATTTTCAATCTGTAATTGGAGATGAAGCAAGAACACAGATATTAGAACAAACTGGAGATCTACCCGATTATGTTGTGGCTTGTGTCGGAGGTGGAAGTAATTCCCTTGGAATGTTCTACCCATTTTATCATGATGACTCAGTTGAACTCATAGGAGTTGAAGCTGCTGGTGAAAGTATAGGGAGTGGAAAGCATGCTGCCCCTCTTACCGCTGGAAGGGTTGGGGTATTTCATGGGGCAAAGTGTTATCTTCTACAAGAAGAGGATGGACAGATTACTCCTGCCCATTCAATTTCTGCTGGTTTGGATTATCCGGGTGTAGGTCCAGAACATAGTTATTATCGGGAAACAGGTAGAGCAGAATACGTGCCAATTACCGATAAGCAGGCTGTTGAAGGTTTTCAACTTTTATCTGAAACTGAAGGTATTATTCCTGCATTAGAATCTGCGCACGCAATCGCATATTTACGGGATTTTGCACCTAAACTTGGTAAAGATAAGACAATTTTAGTTTGTCTCTCCGGTCGTGGAGATAAGGATGTATACACAATTGCTAAAGAATTGGGGATTAGTTTATAATTTAACGTGAGTTCATGTAAGAAAAATATCCTGAGACAATCTGTTTTACCATTTGCAACCTAAATTGTGAAGTGCTATAATACTGTATATTTCCAGATTAACAGGATGCATTATGAAACCAGAATTATCTCAACCGGTTTCAGATCAATCCTTATACAAAAAGGTACGTAAGTTCATAAATCTGCTATCTCATAGAGATGGACCAATTCGCAATTGGCGTTTTTTCCCAACGCAAATTCTCCTACGCAAATTACGTTCCGAATCAGCCGAAATGCGGGCTTATGCAGCTGAAGGATTAGGACCGGTAGGTTATGCCTCAGCAGTTGAACCACTCATAAGAGCATTAGCTGATGATAATCCTTCTGTACGTAGATTTGCAATTTCATCACTTGGAAAAATTGGTGACACGCGTGCTGTTGATGTAATTATACCATTCCTACAGGATGAGGAAGTGGATATGCGGTGTACCACTGTTGTTGCTTTAGGGGAATTAGGCCTTCATGATAAGAGAGAATTGCATTCATCTCAAAAGGTTTTAGATGCCTTGATAAGTAGTGTTACCGATACGGATAGATCGGTCTGTTCTGCAGCAGTCGTGGCTTTAGGTAGAATTGGTAACCCACAAGCTATATCAGCCCTCAATGATTTAGCAGAATCTACGGAGAGCGAATGGATTCGTCGGTATATAAGTGAGGCATTACATCAAATTGATGAACAAAATAATTGAAAATGAAAATACGTATCAAGAAAGGAAAAAATCGCTTTAAACATAAACCGGATACACTTACATGTATCCGTGATGATGGAAGTGTGACATGGTCACATATTCATTATGGGTTTGCTCTTCACGATTTGACACATTATGTAGTTGAAACCTCTCTTGGTTTTAATGATGCATTTTTTGGTCTAATTGCAAAAGGTTATAATATCCCTGATTTTAATCTTCCAAAATCTAAACGCCCCTTCCATATACCTGAGGAAGCAATCTCAGTTGAACCTATTGTCGCACTTCTTCAGATGGAACATTGGGAAAGTTTTCCGGAGAAATTAATTGACTCTGATTCACAAGAATTGCCACCCAACCTAACCTCTGAACAGATCAATAATATGCGAAAAAGGCTTCATGAATTAGTTCAGAAATGGGAGTCTATATTACCTGGTGAGTCCTTAGAATTAGAGTATTAACTTCAGAATTAATAAAATTGTAATTCTTGACAATCCACTATAGACAAAGTATAATTGAGAATATCAATAGTAGTCTCAATATAATTATACATGAATCGAATTCACAAGACATTTCAAGAACTCAGACAGTCAGAAACCTGTGCATTTATGCCTTACCTTTGTGCAGGTGATCCTACCCCCGAATTAACTCCAGATTTACTACTAACCCTTGAAGATGCAGGTGCAGACCTTATAGAACTCGGTGTTCCATTTTCTGATCCAATTGCAGACGGTCCAACAGTCCAAAGAGCAAGTGAACGTGCACTTTCTCACAACATTTCCCTCGAACATATATTAGACATGGTTTTTAACCTTAGACAGAAGACTGAAATACCAATTGCCTTGATGAGTTATTACAACCCAATCTTCTCAATCGGTGAAACAGAATTTTGTAAAAGAGCACAAGATGTAGGTGTAGATGGAGTGATAGTTCCGGATTTACCACCGGAAGAAGGTAAACCTTTATTGGATGTTGCCCCAAAATATAATATATCAACCATTTTTCTTGTTGCACCTACGAGTTCATCTGATAGAATGGAATTAATCGGTTCGGTCAGTACAGGATTTATCTATGGTGTTTCATTAACTGGAGTAACAGGAGTGCGTGCAACTCTTTCGAATGAAATAACTCCTATGATCACTGAGCTTAGAGAACATACAGATAAACCTGTTGGTGTTGGGTTTGGAGTATCAACACCTGAACATGCTAAACAGGTATCAGAAATTGCGGATGGTGTAATTGTTGGGAGTGCAATTGTAAATGTGATTGAAGATAATATGCACAATAAAGAACAAATGCTAAAGGCGGTGAAGAAGTTTGCGTCTGAATTGTCTGAAGGTGTTAAGTCTGAATGATTATTTCAATTAATGTGTATAGTTAAATTGACTATCAGGTTTGAGTAAAATTAAGTCTTAAATGCCCGGTCTTATACCAAATTCATTCTCAAAAGATTCCCATACTTCCTCAGGAATTGTAGCGGTGGCTGCAGCATAACCATCTTCCACTTGAGAAATATCTGCTGGTCCAAACATTACTATCCCATCTATCGGTGCAGCAAGGCAAAACTGCATTGCTAAGTGCCGGATATTGACACCTTTTTCCTGACACCATTTCCACATTGAATGGGCTCGGGGTTCACCATCAGGATTCCTTCTACGTTCATCCTCTATGTTTGGTTCTACCCCAGTTAAACTCCCCATTCCTAAAGGACTAGCAAGAATTAGTCCTACATCATATTCCCGTGCTAACGGGAAAGTTGTCTCTGTAACAGTTTGTGATAGTAGTGTGTAATCAAGAAACGTAAGTATGATATCTATATGTCCCGTTTGTATCAGTTCTCTATGAAAATCATGAGATCTAACCCCTGCACCAATATGTCGTATAAGTCCTTCAGACTTCATCTCTAAGAGTGTATCTAAAGCATGACCTTTGTCTAATACACTTTCCATATTTTCTGGATCATGAATCAATACTGCATCAAGATAGTCTGTCTGCAAGTCCCGCAAACTGTTTTCAACGCTCCAACGGGTTCCATCTTCAGTAAAGTCTTTCCTTCTTTCAGGATGTGTACCTACTTTTGCTTGTAGATAAATCTGTTCTCTTAATCCATCAGAAAGTGCCATACCCCAAAGATGTTCTGCATGACCAGGATAAGTATCAATATAATTCATTCCAAGTTCTATGGCACGACGAATTGATGTGATGACTTCATCATCCGGTTTATGACATAACCATGCTGCACCAAGACCCAATGAATTTGGGTACATCTCAGTACGTCCCATGCGTCGTTTTTCTAATTTACCTAACATAGTAATTTCCTATTGAATTATCGACTATAGTAAAGATTTCCTTAGATTGTGTGTAGATGTTGCCAATGTTTCTTGTAAATAAGGAAATTGAAAACCACCCCACCTGTCAGGGGGTGGTTCACTGGCTTGATCAATTTTTAAACTTACGAATATTGGACCTATTTTATTCCATATCTTTGGAAGATTAATCTGAAGTTTTTCAATGTCATCAAATTCATGCACTTCGTTAAAACCTACACCTTTTGCAATTGTACTCCATGATAAATCTGGATTTCGAGGAACTGGTTGATTGCCTGTTACTTCATAGGTACCATTATCACATACAAATAGTATATAATTGGTAGGTAAATTATCCAAACCAGTAATCGTTGCAAGTGTACCTAAACACATCAACATGCTTCCATCACCATTCAAAATAACTACCTTTGTATCCGGTTTCGCCAAGGCAATACCGAGTGCTAAATCAGCAGCGTGTCCCATTGCACTACCAACCGATGCGTAATCCAGTGGATGTGATGAAATTTTTGCCCAAGGCACACTCGTCCCCATTGTTGTTATGACAATTTCATCAGTACGTTGGGAGGCTATCACCTTAAGACATTCTTCTTTATTCAGCATAAATTATTTAAATTATTAAGTAAATCTACCCCTATTTTTCATCTCCAACTATGAAATTGATTGTTGGTTCATTATCCATAATTATTCTCATATTCTTTATATAATGCAGAAATTCTTGTTTAGTCCGAATAGTATTAATCCCACCATCCCAAATTGATAACACCCGATAATTTATATGCCCAGATTCATTAGGCTTTAATGAAATAGATAATATTGAAGGATCAATATCTACAATTTCATCATTGAGAGATTTAGTATAAAAGAGGGCATAACCGAGTGGATGTGAACCATTAGGATCTGTCCCCCAAGACCAGATCAACTGCAAATCTTCATCAATACCGAAATCACTTTCAATTTTTGGTATTCCAACAACCAAAGCAACATCAGCGGATAATTGTTTATCTAAATGGATTGTCTGGTTTATCCAGGTGTTTCTACCATATATGAATGATGTGACTGTAATCTTATATTTTTCACCAGATATTTCAACCTCTGGTAATACCCTTTGAATGACTGATCGCATGCCTCCATTAGCAAGAATTCGCACATAATCCTTCTGTAAATCTAATGAGATATGTTTTCCACTTAATTTGTTGTATATTGCATAGCCACCACATCCAATAGTGGTTTCTTGAGAAGTAAGAGGGACAAATGTGGTATTATCGTCATTTAATAATAGGTTTAAAGATAATCCTATTGATTTATATAGATTCAGTTGCTGATCTGATTTACGGATATAATAATCTACTTGGTTTTCAAAGTCGTGGATTATCCAACTAAATTCAGGAGTAATTATCTCTATATTTAATGCCTGTGGATTCTGTGTAAGTTGTATATTATTTGATTCAAAATGCTGTCTGAATTCTGGTGTTAGTTGATCATTGAAGTCCAATTCATTTTGAAACATGCCATCTACATTGAATAAATCTACTCTCTTCTTACCATACGGAACTACAGAACCATCTGCTTTTAATTCATAAGCCATTAGGTCAGATTCAATTGCCCCTGAAGCGTCTATTTCAGGGAATATCCCAGCACGAGACTGTTTTTTCACTTCATATGTAAATGTAGCTTGTAGATCAGGATCATATAATATCGAGATTTCTTTTGTTTCTTGAGACACAAAATCTAATAAAAAAGTCAGTTGATCACGCTCACCATCATAATCTAAATCATCCGCTTGAGCTGGAATCATCGCTTCTTTTGGGGATTTACTAGAAACAACTAAGAATGCTTTCAGAGAAAAATCAGGTTTCACTGTTCTGAGTCGTTCTAACGACAGATTGATTGGGATGTTATTCTGAGGGCTTGTCAGGGTATTTTGGATTGTAAACCTAATTCGGTTGGTATCTTTATTGCTACCAGGGAAAGTACAACCAGTGTATAGGATTAATAATGTGAAAATGCACAGTTTAAGTATTTTTTTGAGTTGAAGTAGTCCCATCGTTAGATATTTCACCCTATTTTCTGAGATTGTTCTCTTAGTAAAAAGTTGTAGTTAATTATCAGGAAGTATATTTAGTAGTTGTTCAATTTCAGATTCTGTATTATAAAAATGTGGTGAAATTCTAATGCCACTTCCACGTTCCGCAGTAATAATGTTATTATCTTGAAGTAGATTGAAAAGTTGAGTAGGGGTGTATATATTGCTCTCAAAAATAACTATCCCTGCACGATCAGACTTGATTTTTGGTGTATTTACAATATATCCTTTCTTGTCTAATCCAGTAATTAATAAATCTGTAAGGGTAAGAACTCTTTCTTCGATGTATTGGATGTTAACGGTTTTTAGTAATTTTAATGCAGCATTAAGTCCATATATACCTGTCGTGTTAGATGAGCCTTCTTCAAAACGTGTGGCGTCAGGTTTCTGTGTTATATCATAATCAAGAAAATCGCGTGGATTAATTACACTTGCCCATCCAAGATTGGTATTGATAAGGCGATCACGTTTAATGTCTGAACAATAGAAAATAGCTGCACCCTCAGGTGCTAACATCCATTTATGTCCATCCGCAGCAAGTATATCAATTTTACTCTTCTTGACATCTACCTCAATTGCACCAAGACTCTGAATAGCATCAACAACAAACCATATATCTCGTTCACGGCATATTTCACCGATCGCAGTAATGTCATTTCGAAAACCAGAGGCAAATTCAACATGACTGATTGTAAGTACTCTTGTTCTATCATCAATATTGTCAATAAGATCTTGTACATGTATTATTCCATCTTTTTCTGGTACCATGCGCGTTTCTACGCCATACCGCTCATTTAGACTCCACCAAGGATAGACATTAGCAGGGAATTCAACTGCTGTAGTTACAACATTATCACCTTCATTCCAATCAACTCCGTTTGCAGCGATCAGTATACCTTGAGTGGTATTCTTCATGAATGCTATTTCTGTGTTGTTAGCATTCAAAAGTTCTGCTGCACTATCTCTACATTCCTCAATTGTATCTACCCACTCATCTACATTAACTGCACCATTCACAGTTGCGTCTTCTACGAAATCCACCATAGCCTTCTGTACTCGCTTTGATAGTGGTGCTACACCAGCATGGTTCATATAGACATATTTTTGTGTTACAGGGAATTCAGATTGCCAATCATTGAATGTTGTTTTCAAGATTCATAACCTCATTCCTTGAGTTCAGGAAGATATCCACTATATAATCATTAACCTTTTTTGCGTTTGCATAGGAAATGACTTCCCCAAAGAGTCCAATGTAAAAAACCAAAATTCCAAGAGTAATAATAAACGGTGCGATACTTGGGAAAAATACATAAACTATACATCCAATTAAGACAAATAGCGTACAAAATGGTCCAAAATATCGAATTGGACGTCTTGAACAGTGAATTATAAAAAATCGAGCAAGTGTACTGAAATCTGCAGCTTCTTTATGAGCTTTTGATACCGTCGTACCGGTAATCACACCAATTCCAAGTATGCAAGCAAAAATACTTATAAGGCTAAGTCCTATGATATTGGATATACTAAATAAGAAGAAACCAGAGATTAAAAACGGTACGCTAAGGAATGCAGATATACGATAAATATTATATTTTATGTTCTGATGACTAATAGATTCTTGTTTTGAGTCAATTCTGTCAGGATTTGTAGACTGTGCAAATATTGAAAGCAGTAATTTAAAAGCCAAAATATCAAGGAAGACCTTCCACACTCTTCCAAGACCATATTTACTCGTACCAAATTGTCGAGGATGATGGGTTACAACAATTTCTGAAATCCGGGCACCAACAACAGTAGACATTGCAGGAATGAAACGATGCATCTCTCCATATAAAGGTACCTGTTTTATCATTTCCGATCGATAGGCTTTTAAAGAACAACCGTTATCATGTATTGCTACACCTGTAACTATTCCGATTATCCAGTTAGCAATAACTGAAGGAACTCGTCGACTCCAAAACTTGTCATGTCTTTCCTTACGCCATCCACAGACTAAATCGTACCCTTCATTCAGTTTTTCAAGTAGTTTAGGTATATCAGCAGGATCGTTCTGTAGATCTCCATCCATACTAATGATAATTTCACCTTGTGCATATTCAAAACCAGCTGCCATTGCGGAAGTCTGTCCTGCATTTTTTTGAAACCGGATTACAGCCAAATTTGGCTCAATATCTCGTAAAGTGGAAAGCACTTCAAAAGTACTATCATTACTCCCATCGTCGATAAATAAGACTTCAAAGGATTTACCTACTTCCTCACAGACAGTCCGTATTTTCTCATATAATGGTTTAACATTATCCTCCTCATTGTATACTGGAACAACTACAGATAAATAGGGTTTATGTGTTGTCTTCAATGCTACTCCTTCCGATTTAATAGCATTTCATTTGCAAGAGCAAGGGATTCGTGTGTCCCAGCATCCACCCATCCACCTTGAAGAAAACTATACTCCAATTGTCCTCGTTTTAAATAGACATTATTGACAGAAGTGATTTCAAATTCACCACGAGATGAGGGGCTAATTGTCCTTATGATATCAAAAACATTTGAATCATAAAAATAGAGACCAATAACAGCTAAACTACTGTCAGGGTTATCAGGTTTCTCCTCAATCAATGTAATTTTATTTTCTCTAATACTGGCTACACCATATCGTTCTGGATCTATAACCTTTTTTAGCACTACACGGGCACCATATTCTTGGTTCTTGTAATCTTCAATATATATCTGAATTGTAGACTCAAATATATTATCACCAAGTAATACAACAATACGTTGGCTTTCTGCAAAATCCTCTGCTAATGCAAGTGCATGTGCAATGCCTTTTGCATCTTGTTGTATTTCATAAGAGATCTCACAGCATAACTGTTTACCTGTCCCTATTACATCTTTAAAATCATCTACGTATGATGGGTTTGTTACAATAAGAATATCATTAATTCCAGATCTGGCAAGTTGTCTGATACTATGAAAAACCATTGGCTCATTGCCAACATGGAGGAGGTGTTTACTGGTCTTTTTAGTTGATGGGTATAAACGAGTACCAAGTCCTCCAGCGAGGATCACACCTTTTAACATAGCATCTCTTATGGAATAAGGTATCAATTAGCGTTTACAGGATTTATCTGAAACTGAATCTTCTAACACTAATATGAAACTGATTGGGAAGTTACGAGTTCTTACCTCTTCCAGGGAATGTCAACTCAGCAACACCAGATTTATCTAAATCACCTAATCCTTGCTCAATCATCTTATCATATTGATCTTTTGTCGCTTGGGCAAGAGGTAAGGAAATACCTTGTTCATCTGCTAAGTCAAGTGCGATCCCTGAATCTTTTGAGGCATGTGCAGCTGAAAAGTAACATTCATGGTCGCGTATCTGCATATCTTCTCCATCCGTCTCTAATACACGGGAGTTTGCACCCGTCTGTGCGAAAACTTCTTGCAACATTTCAAGATCTAAACCGAGTGCTGCACCTAATCCAAGTCCTTCTGCTAATCCAGCAGTATTGATATTCATTACCATATTCACTAAGGCCTTCACTTGTGCAGCTTTCCCAGATTCTCCAATATACCTTAGTGAAATACTCATAGAATCTAAAATTGGATGTGCTTTGTCGAAAGTTTCCTTTTTACCCCCACACATAAGGTAAAGTGTACCTTCTCTTGCTTGAGTGATGCTACTCGCCATACACCCTTCAAGGCTTTCAGCCCCATGTTCCGCAGCGAGAGCTTCAATATCAACATGAACTTGTGGACTGATTGTTGCACAATTGATAAAGATTTTTCCTAATGCTCCTTTGAGCAAGCTGTCTTCTGCAGTATCAGAATATATTTCTCGCATTGCACTATCATCAGTTACAACAGTGATGATATAATCTGCAAGTGATGTAATCTGAGATAATTTGTTTGCAGCGGTAGCATTAATCTCTTTTGCCAATTCCTGAGAACGTTCTGAACTTACATCGTATACCACTGTAACCTGAAATCCTTCGTCATTGAGGTGGCGTGCGATATTTGCCCCCATTCGGCCAACCCCTACAACTCCAATTGTATAATCTGCATTTGACATACCAATCTCCCTATTAAAATCGTGAAAACACAAGATTTATCATTGTCTTTTAATCGTTTATTTTACTAATTTCATTCCTGATTGTCAATAACTTTATGAATACGATCCAAACTACCAAAAGTCAAAATTTCATTTTACTTGACAAAATTTTGTTTTTTGTTATACTGAATATATTAAACGATAACCAGTGAACTTCATCAACTTACTGGTTGGTTTTACTATATTCCTGAGGAGGATTTACATTGATGACTCATCTAATACCCAGAAACCAATTAAAACGATATTTAGGAAGATGTTTGACACTTTTGATTTTCAGTGTTTTTCTTATGACTTATACTGGATGTATTGGGGGTGTGAACTTAGTTCCATTAAGTGCCAAAATTCAGAATGCAGATAATGCTTTTGATGAAGCAGAGGCGGTTACAACCCGGTCAGATGATCCTGATGAGAAACAGAAGGCATTAGCAAAGAAGCAGAAACTTTATGAGGATGCTATGTCTCTATATCTTGAGATTATAGAACGAGATTCAAAAGGAAAGTATGCTCAACGCGCACACTTTCAGATAGGTGAAATATATAAAAGATCTTATGAATGGGATAAAGCAAATGAGCATTATCAGGCAATCGTAGAATTAGATCCAACTGGTTATTATGCCAGTGAAGCTAAGGCAAGTATTGCTGGAATTCTTAAGAATCGTCAATTAATTACTCAAGAACTTGCTAACTACCAAAACTATAAGGCATTATATGATTCTGAAGGAACTGATGAAGCATACGATATTGCAGCACAATCTCTGTACAAAGTTGCTCAGTCGTATGAGGCATTAGAGAATTACCCTGAGGCTATTGCTAAATACGAAAGAATGGTAGAGGAATTTCCAAAACATGATAAATCAGTACAAGCACAAAACCAGGTTGGGAATATCTATTTCTATAAATTGTATGATTATACAAACTCTGGTGGATGGGGGGCATTTGTAGCAGTTGTTCAAAAGTTTCCTGATACCTATGAAGCAGAACAGGTAACTACTATGTTGAAAAAAACTGATACATTATTGACAGAGATCAAACAACTACAGGATGAAATTCTGAGAAATAAAAGTAAAAAAGCACAACTCTATGAAGAGATGGGAAGATATGTACTCCCATCAGAGAAATGGATTCAAGGCAAGACAGATTTAATCGTTCAGAACTTTCAACAAATTGCAAAGAACTGGGAAGATATAAGAAACTATCCTAATGCAGTTGATACCTATAAAGTCATAATTAAGGACTTATCACATAAGAAATTTGCAGTTGCACATGCATTATTTAGAGCAGCATATCTCTATCAGCAGAATGGTCAATACGAAAGAGCTATTGGTGCCTATGATAATTTATTTGAAAACGCTGCTGAGTCTACATGGCGTAATGAAGCAGTTTATCAACAAGCTGTATGCTATCGTGCTATAAGAGAATTTAGTAATGCTTATAAGGGATTCAAGACATATATGAGCCTAACAAAAGGGGATACACCATATTTCCGTGAGGCAGAACAAATTGTTCGTCAATATGAACTCGATCAAGATCAGGATGGGTACAAGTTCTATGTTGAACAAGAAAACGGCACATCCGATCAAGATCCTAATTCATATCCTGGAGCGGGAAATTAAGTTCTAACAAATCATTCTGGGTAAATTAAGTGGGTATGGGCAAATAGTAGGTGAGTGGAATCAAACTTAGTTCAGGTCTAATTTCTGATCCACTCACTTATTTATTCTTATTGTCTTTTATTTTATTTTGAAAAGTTATACCATTTTCAACTGATAGACTTACATTATGATACCATTTCTATTAAAATAGTTCACATTACAAGCACTCTTAGTAGTCCCACTGATAAGGGGCGGGGAATGCCCTAAGGCATTCATACCCGGTGAATGACTAAATGTCATTCATACCGTTGATTCCTTGATTCTTTAGGGGGTTTCTTCAATCAGTAATGAGCAATCATCATTTAGAAATGGTATGACTTACGTGATACAAGGTTTATCATGTTCATATTATGGTCCCGGGTTCCCCCTAAGCTGCTACTAACGGATTTTGATTGTTTCAACACAGTTTTTCAGATACTTTCCTCACCCCAGAGGGGTGATATGTCTATAGAAAAAGGTATACCAACATCCTGCACTCCAGCGGAGTGCAATATAAGTAAATCGGTGGCAACTTGAGTAATTATATAAATAGACTAACGCGTGAGTGTTCTGAAGGTGGTAATTGGTTATATACTACTTCTTTGATTAAATCAGGTGTATATCTTCGTGAGAAGTGATTTAAAACGACATATTCACTTTCAAATTGTTGTAAGAAAGTTGGCAACATATCAAGATGAAAATGCCTGGTTTTCTTGGCACGTTCACGGTGGTCAGGTGTAAGAAAAGTACACTCACAGATCAAAAGCTTGCATTGGTGAAGTAGTGGATGTGTATCACTTGAAATTCCTCGAGTATCCCCAAGATAGGCAACTAAGGGCAACTGAACTTCTTTAGTAATTTGTATACCCGAATTTTTAAGTTCAACTATTTCTTTTCTAGATAGGTTTTTATATTCCTCTTTCAATTTCTTTCGAATTTCACATATCAGATAGGAGACAGCGGGTACACTATGATTACCAGGTAAAATATGGGCAATTAGATTCCGACGAAAAGGAATCGCATCCCCTATTTCTAAAGGTATAATGTGATAATTCCAACCTTTTCCTGCATCAAGTTCTGACAGTTTATTGAGTATATGTTGGAGTTGCTTGAAGCCGGTCGCTGGAACATATATATTCCCAGGTTGCATTCCAGCTAACCAACGTTGGCTTATATAAATTGGTAAACCAAAATAGTGATCAAGATGAAAATGTGATATAAAAACATGATTCGTTCCGATGAAGTTCATTGGACATCTACCCAAATCAAAAATCAAATCAAGTTCTTTTATTCTTATGTATGTCGCAACCGCTGAACTTGATTTTCCTTCCAAGATCCAATTTCCACATTGTAACAATGGCATAATTATGTTTAGCAGATTATTCTGCTTTCCTTTGGAGATTAAGTATTTATGAATGTAAAAATAGGCATTATAGGTGGTAGCGGCTTTTATCAGATTGAGGGGTTAACCGATATAGAAGCAATAGATGTAGAGACACCATTTGGGAAACCGAGCGATAATCTTATCCTTGGTAAACTTGAGGGACAATCCGTAGTTTTCCTGCCACGCCATGGTGTTGGTCATCCACTTCTTCCTGCTGACATTAATGTTCGAGCTAATATATATGCATTAAAGTCGTTGGGTGTTGAATTTATTATTTCGGTCAGTGCAGTTGGTAGTCTTAGGCAAGAAATTGAACCTCGACATTTCGTGATTCCAGATCAACTTTATGATCATACAAAAAACAGAATATCTACCTTTTTTGGGCAAGGAATTGCTGCTCACATTAGTCTTGCTCATCCATTCTGTCAAGATTTAAGTAAGTTACTCTATAACACCGCAGTTGAAGAAGGAGTGACTGTGCATAATGGTGGAACATATATTTCTATGGAGGGTCCAGCATTTTCTACACAAGCAGAATCCAATGTGTATCGACAACTCGGGTTTGACATTATTGGAATGACAGCTGCCCCTGAGGCAAAACTTGCTCGTGAAGCAGAAATCTGTTTTACCGTCCTGGCATGCGTAACAGATTATGATTGTTGGCATCCTGAACACGATAATGTTACCACAGAGATGATACTCGATAATCTTCGTTCCAATGTAGAGGTATCCAAACAGATTGTAAAAAGCTTGGTTTCAAAGATATCAGGCGAAGAAAGGAGGTGTGATTGTTCAAATGCTCTACAATATGCCATTGCCACACAAGCAGATAAGATTCCAATTACTAAAAAACACCAATTAAAATTATTGCTTCAGAAGTACATCACGTAATATCTGGTAAATTGTATCTGCTTCTGCTTCAGATAGAATTAGTGGTGGTGCAATATGCAGTATATTTTCTTCCTCTTCGATAGCATGTCCAATTTTTCCAACAATCAACCCATTTTCCTTTAGTTGTCCAGTAATTTTGTTTGTCTTTTTAGTTAGTAGCCGCGAACCATCCGATTCACATAATTCTACGGCAATCATCAGACCCTTCCCGCGAACGTCACTGACGATTGGCATTGATTTCAAGGTAGACAGTTTGTCATATAAATACATTCCTACCTTTTCAGCATTCTCCCATAGTCTTTCTGTTTGTAATATCTCCAAGTTTGCTACACCTGCAGCACATGCTGCAGGATGTCCACCGTAGGTACATACTTGTGAGAACTCACGTTTCTCTTCTGGTGATCCAAGGAAAGTGTTGAATACTTCTGTTGAGGTGACACATGCTCCAAGTGGTAAATACCCACTTGTCAAACCTTTCGCCAACGTGATGATATCAGGTTGCACATCCCACTGCTCACAAGCAAACATCTTACCTGTTCGTCCGAAACCTGTAATCACTTCATCAAGGATGAGTAATAATCCATAGTCATCACATATTTGACGAAGCCTTGGGAAATAGTCATCAGGTGGAACTATGATACCACCACCACCAATTATTGGTTCGGCAATTACTGCAATAACAGTTTCGGCCCCTTCTGCTCTGATCATCCTTTCAATCTCTTCTACACAAGCCACATCACACGATGGATATTCTAAACCTAATGGACACCTATGACAATAGGGTGGATGTGCATGATGAAAGCCAGGGACAAGTGGTTCAAAAGCTTTACGTCTAACAACCTGACCAGTCGCTGACATTGCCCCAAATGTAAACCCATGATACCCCTGATAACGACTAATTATCTTATATCTGTTTTGGTCTGGATACGTCAATTTACCATATTGACGGGCAATTTTTATCGCTGTTTCATTTGCTTCGGACCCACTGTTACAAAAATATACATGATTCAAATCACCAGGAAGAATCGAAGCTAATTTCTCTGCTAATTGTGTAGCCGGAACATTGATTTGTGAATGAGGATAGTATGGCAAATCCTTCATCTGATCATATACTGCATCAACAATTTCTTGCCTGCCATAACCCACATTGACATTCCATAATGCGGAATATGCATCCAGATATTCTTTTCCAGTATCATCAACAATTATACAACCGTCAGCAGATTTAAAAACTGTTAAATCAGAATCATTTAAACTCTGGTGTTGAAAAAGCGGATGCCATACATGTGATTTATCAATTTCTCTATAATTTACTGCCATTGATATTTATCTCCTATAAGAGTTTAGATCCTATTACACTATTCAAAACTATTGTTCTAATGTATTGATCACATTGACTCTGGGGCAGAAATGCCTAATAATCTTAGACCGTTAGCTAAGACAGTTTGTATACAATCAATAAGAATTAGTCTGGCGTATGATCTATCTTTATTCGATGAATCGAGTACACGATGTTGGTTGTAATATGGATGAAAAATTCCTGCCAAGTCATGCAGAAAATGTGGAATTCTGTGTGCTTCTCTATCCTCGGCACTTGAAATGATGATTGATGGATAATCTGCAGCTTTACGGATTAATTCATGCTCTTGTGGTTGATTAAGTAATTCTAAATTCACATCTTCAACCGGTTTTATCTCATATCCCTGTTCTTTTGCTTGTTGAAAAATACTACAGCATCTTGCATGCGCATATTGAATATAAAAAACGGGGTTCTCATTTGCTTGTGTTACAGCTAATTCAATGTTAAAGTCAAGGTGTGTATTGTTAGCACGCATCAGAAAGAAATAACGAGCAACATCTACTGCATATCTTTCGCCAACTGCTTCAGCGAGTTCGTCAATTAAGAGATCAAGGGTATAGAATTGTCCTTGACGTTTGGACATATCTTGACGATCCCCTTCTGAATCTACAAGATTTACTTGTTGTATAACATCTATTTCCAACCAATCATCTGATAATCCCAATGCTTTGACGAAATTTTTGAGTCTCGAAATGTGTCCTTGATGATCTGGTCCAAATAGATCAATTACTTTCGTAAATCCTCTATCATGTTTATCCAAATGGTAAGCAGCATCGGGAACAAAATAGGTATATTCACCATTTGTTCGAATGACCACACAATCTTTATCATCCCCAAATTCTGTCATCTTAAACCAAGTTGCACCTTCGTTTTCGTACAGATAGTTTTTTTCTTGAAAGATATTTATTATTTCATCAGGTTTCCCAATATCCCGTATTGCTTTCTCACTTGACCATACATCAAAGTTAACGCCAAAACGTTCAAGTGTAGTTTTTTGCTGTCCAAGTAGATGTGTTATACCTTTTTCTTTAAAAAGTGAAATACGCTGATCATCACTAAGTTTTAGATGTGTATCACTATCGTCAGCAACGATTTTTTTAGCAAAATCTGTAATGTATTCTCCATTATAACCACCCTCTGGTATTTCTAAGTTATCTTCACCCAATGCTTGTCTATATCTTATATCAATCGATTGTCCAAGCCGTTCTACTTGTCCACCTGCATCATTGACATAGAATTCTCTCACAGCATCATATCCCACAGCATTTAATAGGTTTACCAATGTATCCCCAACAGCTGCAGCACGTCCACTGACGATATTTAGGGGACCAGTAGGGTTGGCACTAACAAATTCAATCTGTATTTTTTTCTGTAAACCGATATTTGTTTTCCCATACTCTTGTCGTTGAGAGATAATATTTCTAATTGTGTCGAATAACCATTCTTTAGACAGGTATAAATTAATAAATCCTGGTCCAGCAATTTCAAGATCACTGATTATAGTATGTTTTTCTAAATCCACATGCTTATGAATTGTTTCAGCGATAGCCCGAGGAGACATTTTCGCACTTTTTGCCAATCCTAATGCTATGGGAGTTGCTATATCACCATGATCTGGTGTTTTGGTAGGTGAAAATGGTATATCTGGTGGGGTGGTAATTGGTAATTCATCTGCATCAATTGCATCCTGAATTGCTTCCTGTAAGATTGTACCTATTGCTGACTTTATCTCATCCATATTAACATATCCACCTTAAGACTAAATCTTATGAAATTACAATTTTCAATCACGGAATTATATCACATTCGGGATGTAAAGTCAATCTACATATAATTTTCATGGGTGTGTAAAGTTTTCGGCACTATAAGCGTCAATTTAAGAATTAGACTCTTCTGTAGGCGGGGAATGCCTACCATCCATCCTCTACAAGATCCCCAATAAAAACAATGAATTAACACATAGAAAAATTCAACTTAAACACAACAACCAAAAAATAATTGAAGAAATATTGAAGAAATATTGAAGAAAACCAAACCATAATACAACTAAAGATATAATATTGTAGAAATACGCATAACATATTACTAACACCAGTAAACAAAATAATAAAATATATCACAATATATAATTATTAACTTGACATATCTGTTTTTATTATGTTACTATATATATCACAGTAAAAGCAGACTAAAATGTATCCACGAAAGTATTGCAACTGTTGTAAAAGTTTTACAACAGTTGTAAAAAAGAAATTAAAATCTCAAACCCTTACAAACCTATACCAGAACAAGGTTTAGAATACTTCAAACAAAAACGGAGTATGAAATTTCTAAAAAAATTAAAAAATTTAACATTTTTTAGGTATTTCTAAAAAACCCCTTCTGGGACTGACTTTAGAGCAGTTTTAAACATTGCAAACTTAAAATTGTGTTGTGAAAACATGACAACCTATAAAGGAGAACTACCATGTCAACCAGTGAACATACAAATGAACATACAACCGCAATAAAGGCGATGTTGTTTGAAGATAAAGTACAAAACCTTAAGGAACTTCCATATATAATAACTAAATTACTTGAAGTTCAATTTCCATATACGAATATTGACAAGTTCGTTACAGCCGTTCAGGAATACACTATCACAAATATTCTTTCGATCTTTGATATTGAAACAATAGACGAGTCAGACGAAGAGCCAATAAAGATTATTCAGAATCTTGTTAGAGATATATTAACCAAATACATTTCCAAGTTTATTGAAGATGAAATAAGAAAACGGGTTGTACAATATCATGCACAAGGGTGTACCACAACTGAAGTCGCAAATAATCTTATAGATGAACATCCAGCCATGCAAAGATTGGCAAAAGATGATGCAATAGGGATACAAAAACTCCGAAGGTTATTAGTTCAACGATTAGCATATCTCAAACCCGGACACCCAAGCTGGCCAGAGGAAAAATATGGATCCTTATGGAGAGAAGCACGCAGTAGGAAAATTGAAGAGACTACAAACCTCACTTTAACTAATTCAGCTGAACAGGTTAGTGTATTAGTTGATAATGTTAAACAGATGCAGATTGCTTTGGAAAAAGAAGATATTACTGCCAGAGACATATACCTGATTACAAATTCCATTACCAAAACTATTCAGGCATTGAACAAAATCACAATGTCCGATAAATAGTAAGGAATCCATGCAACTGTGTATCTCATAAATTGAATTGTTCGTACAGTACATTCTTACACTCCAGCGGAGTGCTATGTCTATAGAAAACACTATCGGTACATTCACGCACTCCAGCGGAGTACTATGTAAGTTAATAGATGGCCACTTAGTAGATTGTCCACGTTAATTTTGTGAGTAGTTTTCATTTGTAGGAGCGACCTCCTGGACGCGATATCATTTATTGATACTTATAATTTTAGGATGGACAACCCATTAGGTTACAATAGGAAAAATGAAAATCCAAAATATTCATAAAAATACAATCAGACATAGAAAAAATAACGGATGGCATCATAGGTCAGGACAATCAGAAAAACCAGAAAATCACACAAAAATCAAAATTCTTAAAATTTCAAAAAATTGCCATAAACCCAGTCTGTCACAGCGATTAGAGCATTTTATCAAAGTCACACCATGTGACGAAAAGTGTAACTTTTTCATTTTACAACAGCGTCTCCCATTATTTAAAATGATTCTTATTAAGTATAATTCCTCTTTGTAAGGACGGAACCTCCCTATTGGTTCAATTACTCGATCTGCTCTTCTGTAGGAGGGATTCCGATCCACGATCTTCTATCTTCTCTAAGGTGCATATAATTATCTAAAAATAATTGTCATTACATCCCGTATATGCTACAATAATCTATTGAAACACCTTACAGAAAACGGAGAACACGGCAGTAATTCAGATATGACCTTTCAAGAAATAATATTAGCTTTAGAGAAATTTTGGGCAGATCAAGGATGCATCATTCAACAACCATGCGATATAGAAGTCGGAGCAGGAACATTTAACCCCGCAACATTTCTACGATGTCTCGGTCCAGAACCATGGAAAGTCGCTTATGTCGAACCTGTCCGAAGACCAACCGACGGTAGATATGCCGAAAACCCTTTCCGACTCGGAGCATACTACCAATATCAAGTCATTTTAAAACCAGCACCCGAAAATGTACTACCCCTTTACTTGGAGAGTCTTTACCATCTTGGCATTTCTCCACGGAAAAACGACATTCGCTTTGTAGAAGACGACTGGGAATCACCTACCCTCGGGGCATCTGGACTCGGATGGGAAGTCTGGTGGAATGGGGCTGAAGTTACACAATTCACATATTTTCAACAAATGGGAAGTATTGAACTCAATCCGATTTCTGCCGAAATTACTTACGGATTAGAACGCATTGCACTCTATCTACAGGATGTCGATACATTTTTTGACATCCGATGGAATGAACACCTTAATTATGGTGATGTCTATCATCAAGCCGAAGTCGAATACTCAACCTACAATTTTAAACACGCCAACGTCGATATGCTCTTTGATCAGTTTAGCACTTATGAAAAAGAAACCTATGCCTGTTTAGACGCTGGTTTAGTTCTCCCCGCAACAGACCATGTTCTGAAATGTTCACACACCTTCAACATGCTCGATGCACGCGGTGTTATCAGTGTAACTGAACGTGTAAGTTATATTGAACGTGTTCGAAGACTTGCCCAAAGAATTGCACGCGCTTATGTAGAACAACGCGAAGAGATGGAACACCCTCTCCTCAACAGTTTCAAAACAGAGTCTACGCCAATTGAAGTCAGAGAATCTGCTGCCAACAACACCAATCAAGAACAAGAAAAGGCAGACCTCCTCTTTGAAATCGGAACAGAAGAAATACCTGCAAGTTATATCCCCCCAGTATTAAATCAACTTAAAGAAATCGCAACCAATTCATTCTCTACACACAGAATACAAATTGGTGAGATCCAAACATTCGGTACACCACGCCGCATTACACTTGCAATTAAGGACGTTAAAACGCTCCAGGAAAGTCAAGAAACAGAAGTCGTAGGACCACCAAAACAGATTGCATTCGATGATAACGATGAACCAACAAAAGCTGCCATCGGTTTTGCAAAAACACAAGGTGTAGACATTACTGACCTCCGCATTGTAGAAACTGAACGAGGAGAGTATATTGCTGCATCTAAAAAGGAAATTGGTCTACCAACGCAAGAAATACTCCAATCCTTTATACCAGAATGGATTGAAGCACTTCGTTTTCCAAAAACAATGCAATGGGAAAATGTAGACAACGCAACACAAACAAGACCTCGCTTTGCACGGCCCATTCGATGGATTGTCGCTTTACTCGGTGAAAAAATCATCGACTGTTCCTACGGTGCTGCACAAGCAGGACGAAAAACTTATGGTCACCGCTCCTTATATCCAGATCCAATTACATTAGATTCAGCGGATCTGGAATCCTATAGTAAAACATTACTCGATGCAGGTGTTAATGTCTGTCCAATAAGACGCAGAGAAATTATCGAAGAACAAGTACGTAATACATTTGAATCCGAAGGGTGTTTAGTCAAAATTGATGAAGAACTTTTAGAGACAGTCAACTACCTTGTTGAAAATCCACAACCTATAGTAGGAAATTACAGTGAATCACATTTGGAAATTCCACCTGAAGTATTGATAACTGCAATGAAAAAACACCAACGTTATTTTCCTATGTGGAAAACTGATACTGAATTAATACCGAAATTCATTACCATTTCAAATGGAACTGATGGAAATATAGATGGTGTCCGACACGGAAACGAACGGGTACTGAATGCACGGCTAAATGATGCTGAGTTCTTCTATAGTGAAGATCAAAAAACTTCTCTCGCAGAAAAGGTTGACCGATTAGATACTGTTATATTCCATACAAAACTGGGTTCTCTTTTGAATAAGGCAGAACGCCTAAAAGTATTGGTTAGGTTCATTAGTACAGAATTAAAAGTTTCTGAAACAACAATACATCATGCCGAACAGGCTGCATGGTTGTGTAAAGCAGACCTTACCACACATATGGTTATCGAATTCCCATCTTTACAAGGTGTTACAGGACAGTATTATGCAAGAAACTCAGGTGAACCAGAACAAGTTGCCACAGCAATCGCTGAACATTACCAGCCATTGGGAGCAGACACACCTTTACCAGAATCAGAAGTCGGCGCTATTCTCGCTATAGCAGACAAAATAGATACTATCGTTGGTTACTTCGGTATTGAAGAACGACCAACGGGTTCACAAGATCCATACTCATTACGTAGACATGCACTCGGTACAATCCGTATACTTCAAGACCGTCAATTAACACTTTCATTAGATGCAGTTGTGGATAAGGCAATATCACTATATGAAGTTGATTTAGTTGATGATACAAAAACAAGTGTATTGAGTTTTATTAAGGAACGATTACGCGTTATTCTGCAAACTCATGAATACACTCCTGATATTGCAGATGCAGTGTTAGCAGTCGGGGATGTTGACATTATAGATATACTCAACCGTGCCAATGCTCTTGCTGAATTTCGCTTGACTCATAATTTTGAGGATATATATAATGCACTCAATCGTGTGTTGAGAATTTTACCCGATGATGTAACAGAGAATGTGGATAATACGCTGTTAAATGATGATGCGGAAAAACTACTTTATCAACATCTGAAGGACGTAGAACCCAACCTTGAAGATTCTGTTCAGAAAAGATCCTATTCACAACTCCTAAAACAGTTAGCCGAGTTACAACCTTCAATTGATCAGTTCTTTGATGATGTTTTAGTAATGGCAATAGATTCTGATATACGTGAAAACCGTCTGGCATTACTCAATCGAATTGCAAAACGGATCTATGCTGTAGCCGACCTAACAAAACTGGTTATTGCTGGAGAATAAGCAAGAAGTTCACAATTATTGTTACCAAACTAACATTACTTGTAAACGAACATAACTATAATAATTGAATAAAAACCTATGAAACGACATTCTATATTTCTTGTTACTCTCATTCTATGTGGGGCACTTATAATTGGTTGTGCTGATAAAGAAGACAAAGCACTTCTCTCTGCGAGAAAAGCAATCGTTGAGGCAAACTATCCGGCTGCAAAAACTGCAGTAGATAAATCTCGTCAAAATAACCCAGACAATCAGGAAGCTGTATTCCTAAGTCGACTACTGCAGTTACGGACCAGTACAGATACAAATGGGTGGCATCAGGTTATCGCACAGATATTAGATCATTTGAAAACAGTTAATTCTGATATAAGAGCAATTACAATACTTGATGATCCCGATTCCGATGAATTAAACAGACAAGAAAGACTTATAAGGTCACGGAATTCTATATCCGGACTACTCGTTTCCGCACTTGCAATAGCGGTTGAAAAACAACCCGAACTCCTATCTAATTTAGCCAATAGAACCGATACAGTCATTGTAACCGCTCTATTAGAAGCACAAAAATGTTATCAACCGAATGTTCATACCACCATAGAGAATTTATTACAGCAAATCAACACTACAACAGAAAATACAGTCGCTAATCTCACAGCGATCCTAAAAAGTAAAAATCAGACAGATCCACAAATTAGGGAATCCGCCCTACGCGAATTATACACACTCCAATCCTTTGATCAGATTCCATTATACCATTCAATCCTGTCCAAGACAGATGAAGCACCAGAGGTATCTTATAGTGCAATTGTAGCTGTTGAAGGACTATGTCAACCCGAATCGCAAATGAATGAAGAAATTATCCCTCTTCTTCAGTTAGCGACAAGAAACAATAATGCACAAGTTCGGATGCACGCTGCCAAGCTTATCGGAAAACTACAAACAGCCGCTGCCGTTGATGATCTCATCAAACTTTTATCAGATTCAAACACATACGTTAGAACAACTGCTATAATTGCTCTTGACAGAATCGGACAACCATCTGTTCAACCGTTATTAGACGTTCTTGAGACCGGTGCTAAAAATATAATTCCTGATGAAGATAACGGATTTTCTGATCAATACAAGTATATAGCAAGTGCTTATATCGACGATTCTTGGATGAAGAAATATAGATTGAGAGCACAAACTGCTGCAATTGAAACCCTCGCAACACTCCGAACCAAAGAGGCAATTCTCCCTCTAATTCAACTCTTAAACAATGAAGATCTGAAAGCGGCAGCACATACTGCATTAATTACAATGCGTGGTACAGCTGTCCCAGCACTGATTCACGCACTACAAACTGGTGAACACACAATTCAGTTAGAATCAGCAAAAGTATTAAGTGCTATTGGTGACCGACGTGCAATTCCTCCTTTCATTGATATATTAATGGTCGATGTTGATAAAGAAGTGAAAGCAATTGCGGCACAAGGTCTTGGAAACATGAGAGCACGCGGTCCAGAAAACAGTGCCGTTATGGCTCTTTCAGAGGCACTCAAATTAGATGATACTACTGTTACCCAAGCCGCAGAAGCATTAGGAAAAATAAATGTCCACATTGAAGACACTACCCGAAAATTGATCGCAATCTCAATGGATAAACTCCGACGTGAAACAGTACGGACGGCTGCATTAAATGCATTATGGCAAATAAAACCTGCATCCGCAACACAACCCATGTTATTGCTCATGTTAAATGATGAATCAAGCCCTGTTATTCGAGCGAATGCTGTGAAAGTTCTCAGCCGAATACAGGATACTGAAACTCTCAAGGCTCTGTTTTGGGTATTATCAATGCAATTTGATGAGATCTCAGATTTTCAACGGCACATGAAACGTAAATTCAAAACGCTTGACGCATTAAGGTCTCATCTTGATACTCTCAATATCATGTGGACTGCAGATTATCCACGACCATATTATCGTATCTGGGGTGAACTTAAACCGATCCCAAGCCTCGTTCGAAGTGAAGTCGCAAGAGCACTCGGTATCTTTAAAGGTGAAATTGTCGTCGAACCATTAGTGAATGCACTTACCGATGATCAACGCGCTACTGTCAGACGGAATGCTGCATGGGCACTCGGTAGAGTTGGTGGGGATAAAGCAATCGATGCACTTATTACCGCTCTAAAAAAAGATAAGCAAGGTGTTGTCAGACAAGAAGCAGCCATCGCATTAGGCACAATCAAATCCCCGAAAAGTGTTGGCGTACTCTTAGATATCATAAAAACGGACAAATACGAAACTGCCCGTCTCCAAGCAACCAAAGCACTCAGAGAAATAAATCCAACACTGGCTGATAAAGGTCTTGTTGATATTATTAAGAAAGGTCGAGGAAGTTTTGAAGACGGTTTTGAAGTACAATCTGTCCAGAACGAAGTAATAGGCGCACTACTACATAATGGTAATGCCATCACTACAGAACACTTACTAAATGCACTTAATTCCGCTGATGATGAATGGACACATTGGGCAATAGTATATATGTTGGGTGTAATCCATCACAAGTCATCCTTAGATGCAATACTTTCACGTTTAGACCACGATAGTTATATAATTCGTAAAGAGGCAGTAACCCGATTAGGAGGGTATAAAGACCGGGATACCGTTGAACCATTAATCGCCATCGTTCAAAACAAAACCAAATCAAAATCAATCCGTGCCGCTGCAATTGGATCCTTAAATGCCCTACGTGATGAACGCTCTGCACCTGTACTACGGGAGGCACTTAACGATGAAAATAGTGCAGTTCGGTGGCAAGCTGTCGCAGGTTTAGGTGGCATAAAAGATGCTAAAGCAGTTGAAAAACTACGACAAATGGTCGAAAACAATTTGGAGAATGATGCTATACGAGCTGCTGCCGTCTCTGCAATTGGAAATATTGGTGATAAATCCTCAGAAGAGTTACTTATTCGGGCACTTAGCAACCGAATTGGAAATATATCTAATAATGCCATAGATGCCTTGGGCAAAATGGAAATCAAATCGGCTGTTCCCCATCTAAGTAAAATTATGGAAGATGTTAGTATACCATTGAATGCAGGAACAGCTCTATTAGCAAATGCCTCACCACGCAGTAAAGCAACAGTTGCTCTCGGTAAAATTGGTGGACAAGAAGCAATTAATGCATTAGCAAACCGCCTTATTGATGATACTGAATATATTATTGCACTGGAAGATGAGGCAAACAGACGAAATTTAGCTTTAGATGATAGAAAACGGAATTGGAGTTGGGAACCTATTGTTGGTGCTGCGAAAAAGCATAAATTACCTGAATACATATCTCAAAAAATGCAGACTCGCGTGGATGATGAATGGGAAAGTCCGCCCATCAGAAACGCTGCTTCTGTAGCTCTGGGACGGACACGTTCGCTTGATCCCACAAAACTACGAGAAACTCTCTCAGATCCAGTTGTGGATACACGGAAAGATACTGCACGCACAATCGGAGAATCTGGTACAGTTGCTCTTATAGATGATCTCATCCTTGTGGCAAATGGAGAAAAGGAAGACAATAAAGATGTTCGACGCATAGCAACACAAGCTTTAGGAGTACTCGCTGAGCCTTCCACTACAGACGCATTGATTCAAATCATGAATAAGGATGAAAATCATATTGAAATAAGGAGAGATGCTGCACGTGCTCTTGGAAAAATAGCTTCAGACGGTGCTGTATCTGCACTTGTGGATAAATTCACGAAACTATATGCTGAGAAAACTGAACGGGCATTCCAATTAGATATAATACGAGCAATGGGTGATGCAAAAGACGATAGCACAGTACAAATTTTAGAAACTGTCTTGGAAGATACAGATGCAGATATACATTTTCTTGCGGCATCCGTCCTCTTTGATATAACAGCAAATGGATACGGATATAATCGATTGTAACGGTAATCAATATTATTATGCATTCCAATGCAACGAATTGGTCATAATTTCATTTCTTTTGTAGCATAAACTTTCCAGTTTGTGCTACATTACGTCTAATTTCTAACAATAGGTAATAGAAAAAAATAATAGAAATGGTATTACAACCATTAACCAATTACGAATAGGAGTTTAAATGGCATTTTTTGAATTAAGGCAATACCGCACACAACCCGGACAACGTGAGAACTGGGTGAAATATATGGAAGAGACTATCATCCCGTATCAGATTTCAAAAGGAATGGTAGTGATCGGTAGTTTCATCGGTGAGGAAGAAGATGATCTATACGTTTGGATACGACGGTTTGAAAGTGAAGAACAACGCGAACAACTTTACGCTGCTGTTTATGAAGATGACCGATGGGTAAATGAAATTTCACCTCAAGTTGGTGAACTCATTGACAGATCCAAGATTGAGGTTACCCGTATGGAACCCACTTCACGGTCACCACATCAATAGAATTATGGAGATTCCGCATGAACACAGAAGAAAAATATCTGTTCGATCTATGGGGATATGTCAATATTGAAGGTGTGTTGGGTAATGAAGACCTGACAGAACTAAATGCATTAATCGATTCACAAAACTATCCTGACCCAGAAAACGAAAATATTCATTCTCAACGTTTCGGCGGTTTTTTAAGCTGGGAAAATGACGCATTTCGCAGACTTCTTAACCACCCACGTATCATGCCATGTTTAGCTGAAATTGTCGGTCCAAAATTTAGACTCGATCATGTCTACGGTATCCTGATGATTGATGGAAATCCTGGGGGTACACTTCACGGTGGCGGCACACCTTACGACCCATCACAATATTATGTCTTCAGAAATGACCGTATGTATAACGGACTAACTGTTGTCTCTTGGGCATTAACAGATATGCTTCCTGGTCATGGTGGTTTCTGCTGTATCCCCGGAAGTCATAAAAGCAACTATCCCTGTCCTCCACAGTTCCGACCCGTAATAGAAAACAAGACTTGTATGGCACCCGTTCATCAAAAAGCAGGTGATGTCGTTATTTTCACTGAGGCATTAACACATGGAACCCTACCATGGACTGCATCACATGAACGACGCTCAATTCTATTCAAGTATTCTCCTGGACATGCATCCTGGGGACAAGGTAGATATGACGATGATCTTCGTGAACTGATGACTGAAGAAGATCAGAAGTTGATGCTTGAACCCCCTTACGTCGCACATCGAAAAACAGTGGTGTAATACGGTGTGTAAAATAATTCCCATTTTACCTAACACCAATGAAATCTCAAATTCCAATTCATCCTGTCTGAATTTCGAGATTGACAGTTTATTCTCCACTACTTATAGTTAGGACAATTCTAATTTAGGGAAACTGAGTATCTAATAATAAGTCTATTTTAACGCCAGCTTGATAATAAGAAATGTCAGTTCTATAAACAGTATTTTGTCCTGAGGACTGTCTTTGTAAAACAAACTTTCCAGTTTGTGCAATCGGGTGTTAGTTAAAAGTTCGGGTTACAATGTGTCTTATCAAACTCACGTTATTTTAACAGTTTTCTATATCAAAAATACCACACTCCAGCGGAGTACTATGTCTATAGAAAACTTAATACATATTTAAGTAATATATGAATTAACAAATGTGGTTCACGGAGAATTGGTCTACTTAAAAATATAAACCCTTATAGAATAAGGGTTCGTAAAATCGCTCCGTGAAGGTTTCCGTGAAAGTGTAAACTTTTTAAGACGACAAAAATTAACAGGTTTTGCAATACACAGGGTCCATGCATCTAACATAATTAGCCATTTTATTTCATTTTGAAAGTATGAGAAGCGTTCTTCTCTTCCTCTTCTGTAGGAGGGAATCCGATCCCAAGCTTAACTAAAAACGGAAAGTGACTCAAAGAACATACTTCCAGTGCTTTAATGCCAAAAACTTATGCCATTTGCAATTGATAGATTTACATTATGACTTACGCGATACAAGGAATATCATATACGTATTTATGAGTCCCGTAGGGACGAAATGTCTATAGAAAACATGTTTATCCATTGTCTTGAGTCCCATAGGGACGGAATGTTTATAGAATACCTTATAAACTAAATTGACTTTTCTGATCTGGAATTAATGTAAACTAATTAAGTAAAATTAGTATCAGTTTAATCTATTGATAGTAAATCATACCTACCAATCCGCAACGCTACCGTCGGTATCATAATAGTATTCGCCGCCGAGTTCTTCAGTATAGGTGTCAAGGATTTGCTCCGCCTCCTTCTCATCTATCTCAAAACCTAATCCAGGCTTTGTGGGTAATTCAATATGACCATCAATAACCTGCCACTCATCTTTAAATAACCCTGCACCTAACCCGACATCAATTTGTTCCTGAATGAGAAAATTTGGCACAACAGCATCAACATGAAGGGATGCAGAAAAAGCAACAGGACCGATTGCACAGTGTGGAGCAATATGCATATAGTATACCTCTGCCATGTTGGAGATTTTCTTCAGTTCTGTAATCCCTCCTGCATGAGATGTATCCGGCTGCAAATATGCTACAGCCTGTTTCTCAATTACCTCACGAAATTCCCATCGAGAAAGAAGACGTTCACCGATAGCAATTGGATATGGTACATGGTCAGAAACCAATTTTAATGCATCTACATTCTCTTGTGGAACTGGCTCCTCAACAAACATGGGACGCATCCCTTTTATCTCATTACACACCTCAATCGCAAGAGCAGGTGTCATCTTACCATGAAAATCAAAGGCAAGTTCTACATCAGGACCAACCATTTCACGCATTTCATAGGCACGTTCAACAAAATCATCAATCACAGCAGGAGGCTCATGACCACGCCATTTTCCACCAGGTCCACTCTTGAACGCGGAATAATTACCCTTACTCTGTAGGAAATCAAGACGTTCTTTTGCTGCACCTAACCCCTCATCACTCATGCTACCGATACCCCAGTGAGCATACACTCGGATACGATCACGTACCTCACCCCCTAACAGTTTGTAGGAAGGTACATCATAGTATTTTCCAGCGATATCCCATAATGCCTGATCAATACCAGACAATGCAGACATTAATACATTACCTCCTCTAAAGAAGGCGGATCGATAAACATGTTGCCAATGATGTTCAATACGTAGAGGATCTTTACCGATAAAATACTCAGTCAGTTCTTCCACTGCTGCCCACGTGCTTTTAGGTTTGCCTTCAAGTGTGGTTTCACCCCAACCAACGATTCCAGTATCCGTCGTAATCTTAACAAGTCGCATTCGATGACGAGGATAGAATTGGTCAATCTTCACAATTTTCATTATTCTTCCTTTACCAAATTTATATTGATTTTTATCTTTATTCATATTTTAATGACAACAAGAAAAATTCACAACATTTAATACTATTAACTAACAACTATTAACAAGGAAAGATAATGCCTTCACAACCAAATGTACTCTTTATGATTGCAGATGACCATAGGTGGGATGCCATCGCAGGGATGGGTGATCCGACTGTAAAAACCCCAACGATGGATTCACTCATGGCACGCGGAACAACCTTCCGACAGACACACATCATGGGTTCACTCGTTGGTGCTGTCTGTGTACCAAGTCGGGCAGCTGTACTCACCAGTGCTAACCTATTCAGAAGTGGTGGAAACCAGATTAACACCGATTTAGCTGTTTGGCCACAAACTATGCGGGAATCTGGATACCATACTTTCTTCAGCGGTAAATGGCACAATGACAGAAATACCTTTTATAATTGTTTTGATGATGGTGCCAAGATATTCTTCGGTGGGATGGGTAATCAATATAAAGTTCCTGTTTTCGATTTTGATGCCACAGGAAAATATCCAAATGAAAACAAATATATTGGTGATAAATTCTCTACAGAACTGTTTACTGAATCAGCTGTACAATTCTTAGAAAACTATGACCAAACGGATCCATTTTTCGTATATCTCTCCTTCACCTCTCCACACGATCCAAGGACACCTCCAGGAGAATATGCAACCATGTATTCACCTGAAGATATTCCTATACCAGAGAATTTCTATCCTGAACATCCGTTCGATAATGGAGAAATGAGGATACGAGATGAAGAGTTAGCTCCGTTCCCGCGTACACCAGAAATCGTGCAACAGCACATCGCAGATTACTACGGTATGATTTCAAGTCAAGACGCTGAAATGGGACGTATGATACAAACCCTGGAAAATATCGGACAATTGGAGAATACTATTGTCATCTATACCGCTGATCACGGACTGGCAGTGGGACAGCACGGATTATTTGGTAAGCAGAATCTATATAATCACAGCATACGTGTTCCTTCAATATTCGCTGGTCCAGGAATACCGGAAGGACAAATGGTTGATGCTCTAACCTATTTATACGATCTGTTCCCAACCGTTTGCGACCTGACAGATGTAGAATGTTCAAATACTGTTGAAGGAAGTAGTTTAGTACCATTGATGGAGGATTGTGTTGATACAGTTCGTGATTCAGTTTTTGCAGCCTACAAAGACATACATCGCACTGTAAGCGATGGACGTTGGAAACTGATACGAAACTATGTCTCTAAAGAAAATGGGAAAGGAACGGATTTAATTCAACTATTCGATCTTGAAAATGATCCTTGGGAAATAAACAACCTCGCTGATCAGTCAGATCATGCTGAACAGATCAAAACGTTAGCTGCTGAATTGAAAAGATGGCAGAACGAAACCGATGATTTCATGAAGGATGTTCCTGTTTTGTTGAATGGTTGATTGTTAAAAAATATAGGGCAAAGTCAATCTCAAAATGTGAGATGACTTTGCCCTGATATTCTCAGGTTATCCTATCGGTTATTTACGAACACTTACTGATCTGCTACTCACTGTAACTGAACCTGCGACTGCACCTATAAGAATGTCAATTACAGTAGATGAGGTAATTATTTCATAATCACTTGCCCCACCTGCCATGGCGTTTGTATCAACTTCGTTGATCGGTACGAGTCCCCATAAGATATACCATTGACGGGCATTTGAGATGTCATAACCTTGTGCACCATTACCTACTTTATGGACGTGAGTAGCACAGCCAATAACTAACAACATACAAGCAATCATTAGAACTGCAGAGTATCTTTTAAGCATGATGTTCTCCATGTATTTCGTTTTAATTATTACCTATAATTATCTAAATGGTCAATTGACCCGATTGATGATTCAATGGCTGACAATTCAGATTTGTATACTTCAATCGGAACGCGATAATCAACCTCAAAAACTAAAGTTTCAGGGGAATCACATATCAGTTTGATCAGTACAAAATCTGATGCAATAACCATTAACTGGTGGATACGAAACGCATCCTTCATAAATACCGCTTGCTTAACCTTGGCTTTCGGAAATTGGTTTTGGTAAGCAATGGTAAGATTCTGTAATAAAGTCTTATCAGGAACAATACCTGTCCAGTCTACCTTTGACACAATACAAACCGCTCTCGATCTCTCATTTAAGAAGATCCTTCGAGGAACAATTTCTAACCCTTCAATTGGTGACGTGTCTACCGCCTTCACAACTTCCGACACCATTGATTCCTCAACTTTTATCCACCCTTTCGGGGATGCTAATCTAATCTTGAGTTCTGTATCTATTAATACAGGTTCAAGCTTGGATTCATCAACATTAAAAACAAGTGTCTCGTAGGAGTCTTCCTTTACATTAGGTTTATCGCACCCGACAAAACACAGGAATGAAATGATGATGATACATTCAAAAGAAATGGATAATACTATTTGATTTTTCAATATGATAGTCCTTGTTCAGACAATAACGAATAAAGAGTAAATAAAGATTACGTTTAATGAAATAAAGTTCATTGCACGTAATCTCTTAGGTAAACTACCTTTCAATTAATGTAGGATTGTTTTATTTAATCTATCTCTATCCGTATACAATCTGAATCAACTCAAAACCACTATTACAAATCTATCCAGACAATATTCTCTCAGTGAAAATAACTGTAAATTCATTTCTGAACAACATTTGCTGAGATATTAGCAAGATTGAAATGTTAATCATCGTATTAACTTTAGGAATTTAATCTATACTTCAAGTGTATAGTTCATTTGTTAAATCACCTATCCATTCTCACTAAAATGGTATATATGAATGTTACTCATTTTTCCAAATACCATTGACTTTCAACCCTCTCTTACGTTAATCTATTAATCAAGGATACCAGCATCTGCAAAGGAACACAAATGAAACTCAATCACGCAATCTTGAACCGAGCTACTCTCTGGATTACTTCTATTCTTATTCTCAATTTTGCAATAATTGCACCGGTACAAGCAGCATCCCGTAAACATACGTTTGAAATATCCCTGTTAATATCAGGATTAGGTTTACAAGTCGGTAGTACAATTCTTAACACCTCTGCACAGGAACGATACGAGGACTATCTCACCGCTACTATTCAAGAGGATATCCAAAATAAAAAAGATGCAGCTGCTGCACACCAAAATGCAAGTGTTATCATGCGACGGGTTGGATATGGGTGTATAGGATTAGCTGTTGTACTCTCTATTTTCAAACACATCGATAATATAGAGAATAACACTGTACCTTCAGTTGAGATTCAGACCATGTCTAATAATAGATTATATCTTACAGATTACAAATACAAACCTACTGGATTTCTATTAAATGAGTCACTACGATTTAGATTACGTCCACACTACGACTTTCAAACACAACGTGCTTCCATAAGTTTATTTCACAAATTCTAAGTTGTTCTATGACCAATTCCTGTATGTTAACTTCCATATCTACTAATTGACTTATTTCAGTAAAGGAGATTCTTGATGTTCTCAATTTTCAATCTATTTGATAAAAATACCAGACATCTTCGGATTTCATACTTTTCTCTATTTAGTATTTCTATATATCTTATAGTCGTATTTTATTCTGGATGTGCTAATACCGAAGATTATGCCAATCCTCTTGACGCTGATAATTTACGTACTGCAGGATCTCCTGACGACTTTAAACTATATGCTGGTGATAGACAGGTTCGAGTAACATGGGCAGAGACTGATTCAGAAGGAATTAAATCCTACAAAATATACCGACGTTCAAAAAGTAATTCAGATGAACCCTTTGAGTTAGTCGGAACGGTTGATGCCCCTGCAAATGAGTTTATTGATACACAAAACATAGAGAATGATCGAGTAGATTCTGTTGGACGTATTCTTTCTTATGAATATCGTATATCTTATGTTGATGTAAACGGAGTTGAAACACCCGATCCAAACAATCCTCCAAGTCCTACTGAAGAACCATACCGGGTATGGCAAGCAAATGCCGTAACCCCAAGTGTTCCTCCACCAGCACCGGTAGTTACAATCGGATCTCCAAGTGATCTTACAGTGAAGCTTTTTTGGGAGGGGTATGAATTTCCAGATGATTTTTCTCTATTCCGGGTTTACATTGCAAGAGATGATGGGGACGGAAAAACTCCTGCTTTCAGAATTAGTCATGATATTAAACGCGATCAAAACTACTTCTTTGACTTAACTTTCAGAAAGGACGGTGAAGCCAAGGTCTATCGTGTCGCTGGAGTTGATAAGTTTGGAGTTGAAGCAATCACTGCGATTAGTGCTACTTCACCGAATTTTCCACCTGCAGCCCCACAGAACTTTAGGGTGTTTTATGCTGCACGCTCATTTTTTAACAATAAGTATGACGCTATCATGTCATGGAAAGCAAATACAGAATATGACCTCGCAGGTTACCAAATCTATTCAAAGGATGCTGAAGGAAACCTAATTCCACGTAGAACATTAAATAGACGGGATAACGGTGTTACCATTTCAGGGGAAGATCCACTTGTTATAAATCAGCAAGCTGTACTCCGTACATATTTTATTACCGCTTTTGATGATACACCGGGTCCTGATGGTAAACGAGATGAAAGTGAATTAGTAGAAGCAATATCACCATAATAACTATAATTCCTATACTTGAAGTTTACCAACAATTTTGCCCTCTTACATTGGATAGACAACCATAAACTAACTATCATTAAAGGAAGAAAAATGTCTATTACATACCGAATTCTCTTTGGTATCATTATAATATCATTAACTATAACCCCGCCAATTCTAGCTCAAGCACCACCAGCAACTCAACTGACTACAATACAGACTGCTGAACCTATTGGCAAAGGTGGCTCTACAACATCCTTCAGTTTTTTCCAATATTCAAAAAAAGACGGATTGGCACCAGACCATTCTCAAAGTGTTGTAATTGGTGGTTTTGAAGAACCCCATGAAGTTAACCTTGATATCCAAACTTTCCTTGTACCTGTCAGATTCATCTATGGATTGAGTGACAAACTCGACCTGCAACTTGGAGCAACTCTATCTACGGGTGGCGTACAAAAAGTGGTGAAAGATTTTTATAACGCTGAGGATTCTATTTTAGATGCAAAAGATCGTGTATATGAACAACATATCTATGAAGGTGTGATCGGTCTAAAATATAATATTAAACCTGAAATGAATGACGGGTTTCCAAGTATTTCTGTCGGGGGTGATTTCTATTTCGGTTTAACTGCTGATGACAGACTTAATTCTAATGGGGATTTTCTTGACCGGACACCTATTGATGGGTTCCCATTTATCGGAGCATATCCTTATATTGTTGGAACACATAGGTTTGGGAGATATTTTAAGGTTCACGCTGGCGCTGGGGTTTCACTATCCTCCAAAATGTTGAAAACGACAGATTTTTTTATAGCAAACTGGATGGCTGGAGGAGAAGTCGCCGTCTCTGATGACTTATGGATCGCAGCTGATTTTACTCGTGAACAGCAATATGCTGGTATCAATGTCTCAAATATGTTAGGTCTCGCAATGCGATACGCTGTTTCAGACAACTTAGCATTTCAAATTGGAATCAATTCACTCCCCGGAATCCACTTTAGTCTAACATTAGGTGGAGCACAAGCAGAAGCAACAAAAGGA
The DNA here is from genome assembly GCA_964652195.1 of uncultured bacterium. Taxonomy (GTDB): domain Bacteria; phylum Poribacteria; class WGA-4E; order WGA-4E; family WGA-3G; genus MSPOR6. The sequence goes on from CAZZBB010000067.1 coordinate 39,917, forward strand.
GATAAGTTATTATTCTAAAACGCATCAGCATTCAACTACAGTGTATCTCATAAATACGAATTGTTCGTACCAATATAATTTCTTTTCGTAGGGGCGGGGTCTCCCCGCCCGTTGTTTCAATATATAGCAAAGGGCAAGATCAAAGCATCCCAAATATCTGATTTAGGAGATATGTTATAATAACTATTATCCATTAACTATCATGAGAGCCGTAATCCAACGTGTAAAATCTGCAAGTGTCACAGTTGACAATAAACTCATATCTGAAATTGGTCCTGGACTACTAATCTTTCTCGGAATATCACATACTGATGCCGAAAAAGAATTAGAATATATAGCAAACAAAATTGCAAATCTACGTATTTTTGAAGATGCTAATGGCAAAATGAATTGTTCCATCCTTGATACAAGTGGGGAAGCCTTAGTTGTGTCCCAATTCACGCTCTATGGGGATTGCAGAAAAGGACGCCGCCCCAGTTTTATTAATGCAGCACGTCCTGATGTAGCAAACGACCTATATGAACAGTTCATAACAATATTAGAGAAGTTAAACATCCCAACACGGGGAGGCACCTTTCAGGCAATGATGGATGTACAACTCATAAATGACGGTCCTGTCACCATCTTACTGGATAGCGATAAACAGTTTTGAAAGATTGTGATTTATTAGGAATAGAAAGCTGTGTTGAATTATCAACTTTTTCCACGTTCAATTGGAATAACAAACCAAATTCAAGCTGTAATTACCTGTTTTGAAAATGCATATCATCAAATAAAGTCATCTGAAAACGAACTTAAAAGCGACGAAGTATTAGAAATATTGAGACCATATCTTGAGGAAGTTGATTTTAGAGTTGAAACAGGAAAAACTAAGAATAAAATAATTCATGTACCTGTCCTATTTGGCAAGAATAATTTTGTTGACAAATCCTTCAATGCTGATGGGATAAGTAATGATGGAAAATCGCATTGGAGATTGAAGCTGGTAGAGCATTTGCTAATTATGCATTTCTAAAGGATATTTTTGAAGCATCCATGATGCATAATGTAGAATACTTAATTGTTGCAGTCAGGAATAAATATAGAAATAGTGATGATTTTGATAAAATATATGCCTTTTTGGAAACACTATATATCAGTAACCGGATAATTCTCCCGCTTAAAGGGATCACTCAGATAGGATATTAGCCAGCGTTTTTAATCATTTAACTAAAAACACTTCATAAGGACGAAGTTGAGAAAACAGATTAGTTCCTAATAATTTCTCAATAGATATCCATATTATACTTTGTCCCAAATCCTAATTCACCCTTACAACGGAAGGCAAACCATGCGTAACAGACCCCCAACTATAGGTGAATATCTACTCAATAAACTGGAAAGTTACAATATTGGACACATCTTCGGTATCCCTGGTGATTATGTTCTTCGCTTCTATAAACTAATTGAAGAAAGTTCAATTCAACACATTGGTATGACACGCGAGGATGCAGCAGGATATGCCGCAGATGCCTATGCCCGCACTAATGGTATGGGGGTCGTATGCATAACATACTGTGTCGGTGGATTATCAACAGTGAATGCAATCGCAGGTGCATACGCTGAAAAATCACCAGTTGTGGTCATCAGTGGTGCTCCAGGCATCAATGAACGTGGAAAAGATGCTCTCTTACACCATAAAGTAAAAGATTTTCATACACAACAACGGATCTATGATGAAATTACCGTCGCAACAGCACTTCTTGATGAACCCTTTACAGCGTTCAATGAAATTGATAGTGTCCTTGATGCTGTTTTTCACTATAAACGACCAGGATATATTGAACTTCCACGAGATATGGTAGATGTACGGGGAACACTCTATCGACGTGCATCAACTGGTGGACACATGAGCGACACGGAATCCTTAAACGCCGCTGTTGAAGATGCCGTAAATTTTATAAATCAGAGTAAGAATCCTGTTATTCTCGCAGGGGTCGAATTACATAGATTCAGATATCAAGACAAATTACTCAAAATTGTAGAAGAAAAACAGATACCGGTTGTCGCAACATTACTCGGAAAATCGGTCATGCCCGAGGCACATCCACTATACTTAGGTATTTATGAAGGTGCAATGGGAAGAAGTGAGATCACAGAATTCGTTGAGAAATCAGATTGTGTGATCATCCTTGGGGCATTTATGACAGATGTAAATCTCGGAATTTATACTGCAAACCTTGATCGATCAAGGTCAATTTATGCAACTTCAGAAAAGATCTCTGTACAATACCATAGTTACGACGATGTGATGTTTGAGGATTTCATTGATTTGTTAAATTCAGACAAATTACGAAAACAGAAAAAACCGAATTTAGGTTGGATACAACCTGAGTCAAAACCGTTTGAAGTTAAACCTAAAAAACAAATAACTGTCGAACGGTTTTTCCAACATCTAAATACATTCATCACTGATGAAATGACTGTCATTGCAGATGTAGGTGATAGCCTATTTGGTGCTGCCGAGTTACGCATTCCACAACACACAAATTTCATCAGCCCCGCTTATTACACTTCAATGGGTTTCGCTGTACCCGCATCCATAGGAGCACAACTTGGTGTGCCAAACACTCGACCCCTGGTAATTGTGGGAGATGGCGCATTTCAGATGACTGGAACCGAGTTATCTACTACTGTACGGTACGGGTTAAATCCTATCGTGTTAATCTTGAATAATCAAGGATACGGTACAGAACGGCATTTACTTGAAGGTACATTTAACGACATAGGATGTTGGAATTATAGTTCCTTACCTACTCTCTTTACTGCTGGACATGGTTTTCATGTCCGTACCGAAGGTGAATTCAACGAAGCCATGAAGGCGGCATTGGATGAAACGGAACAATTTATCATTATTGAACTAGAACTTGAGAAACTGGATCGATCCCCTGCTCTGGCACGGTTAGCAGAACGGATGTCAGAAGAGATATGAATGAAAACCAATTCCAAATCCAGGTCTATTCCCCAAGACTATTTCATATACTTATGATATATTCTCAAGATAATGTTCCTTATTCGTGTAAATCATCTTGGAATACCAATCCTATAGACCAATTGACTATACATCCTCTAAAAATACCACCCTATTATCAGTTTTCTATTGCATTATTATGGTATCTTAGTTATCATTTACACACATAATTAGATTAGTTAATCTGATGAATTATCCCTGAAATAGACATTTTACCAGTTGACAAGGTCCCACAATGAAAAACAGACAAAACCAATCAACACCCCTAACCCCTGAACAATTAGTTCAGTGGGAAAACGATGGGTATCTACTATTAAAAAATGTTGTCCCCGAATCTAAGATAAATGGGGTTCGTGATAGGTTCGCCATTGTAGTAGACGGAATTATTAACGAATTGAAAGAGCAGAATACCATTGATGATGTAGGGGAAAATCTTCCATTTGAAACCCGTTTCTTGAAGATTGCAGGAGAACATGCCAATCGGTTTGGACGTTCATGGCGTGGACAAATTGCAACATCAGAAATATTCGACCTACACTATGCCGAACCACTTATTGATGCCATTGGACAACTCACTGGAACTGATGTAATCGGACATCCCGTGTTTAACGCACGGCCAAAATTACCAAGACAACAATTAACTGTTGTTCCATGGCACCAAGATAGCGGTTATTTTGGTACAATCAGTGAAAACTCACTAATACCAACCGCCTGGATTCCATTAGTACCAGTAGACGAAACAAATGGCTGTTTACAGGTAGTCGCTGGTTCACATACGTTAGGTGTTGTTAGTCACCACACAGAAAATCGGGAAGGCAAGTTTCTTGAAGTGATGGATGAACTCATAGAAGAATCGAAGATAGTCACATGTCCAATGGATATTGGAGATGCATTGGTATTTAACAACCTGACTCTCCATCGATCTCTTCCTCATACAACAAGCGAAATCATTCGTTGGGCAATTGATATTCGATACCTTCGTGACGGTGACCATCCAGGATCAATCTACTGGAAAGATCCAGACTTTAAGTGGGTTATTAAGAGTCAAACACAAACGCTCACTTCTCTATCCGATTGGCTCGAAATGTGGTAGTCTAATTCACATTGCATATTCCTATTTCCTAACCCAAGGAAGACATCTATGCTGCGAGTACCTTTTCAGACCTTATCTGATGAATTCTATCGCGTATTAACTGCAGTCGGTTTTACAGGGGACAGAGCAAAATTATGTGCTAAATTATTCGCAGAGAATCAACGGGACGGTGTTTATTCACACGGACTTAACAGATTCCCTGGATTTGTCTCAGGTTTGGAAAGTAAACAGATCGATTACAATGCACAACCAGAGAAAATAGACAGTTTTGGAGCTCTTGAACAGTGGGATGGTAAGATGGGTGTAGGACTTGTAAATGCACACATCAGTATGCAGCGGGCAATGGAACTCGCAGCTGAAAACACCATTGGATGTGTTGGACTTTCAAACACAAATCACTGGATGCGTGGTGGTGCTTATGCATTACAGGCTGCTGAAGCAGGATATATTGGTATTTGTTGGACAAACACTACCCGTCTCATGCCTCCTTGGGGATCTGCTGACAAGAAAATTGGGAATAATCCTTTAGCAATCGCAATTCCACGTGAAAACGGACACATTCTCCTTGATATGGCAATGAGTCAGTATTCCAACGGAAAATTAGAAGTACTCAAACTACAAGATAAACAACTACCGTTACCCGGAGGATATGATACCCAAGGGAATCTTACGATTGACCCCGGTGAAATCCTTACATCGCAAAGGGCTGTACCAATAGGTTACTGGAAAGGTTCCGGTTTTGCACTCGTACTTGATACGATGGCTGCCATAATTTCGGGTGGACAAGCAACACATCAAATAGGTAAACAGTCATCTGAATATGCAGTCTCCCAAGTTTATATAGCAGTAGCTGCCACAGGAATCGCAGGACAATCTATGTTAAACGACACTGTGGATACAATAATCAACGATTTCCATACAGCTACACCTTTAGATGAGACTGGAGAGGTACGATATCCTGGAGAAGGTATGTTACGAACACGAAAAGAAAGTCATGAAAAAGGTGTCCTTGTTGATGAAACACAGTGGAAAACATTACAATCTATGATGACTGATACATTATAGTTAATATAGTTTTGACAATTATTGCCAATTAATCCATTCTTTTCAACTGGGTATACTTCCAACGGACGGTTAGTGTTTGATAACCTTAATTCCCACAGACTAAAATGACATATATGCTAAATATGGCATAAACCGAACTCACGTTACATAAAAATAAAACGCTTGAATCAATATGAAATTACGTGCTGGAATCGTTGGATGCGGTGGAATAAGTCGGAGCCACGCAGCAGCATACGATGGGTTAGATTACATTGAACTCATTGCAGTATGCGACATTAACACGAATGCACTGAATAACCGTGCTGATGAATTTAATGTTCAAAACCGATATACAGACTACACGGAGATGTTATCACAAGAATCCCTTGATATTGTTAGCGTCTGCACACATGCACCATTACATGCCCCAATCACTATAGCTGCAGCAGAAAATGGTGTTCATGTTTTATGTGAAAAGCCGTTGTCTGTTGATTTGGTAACTGCTGATCAGATGCTCAAGGCATGTAGGGACGCGCAAGTCCATCTAACTGTAAGCCATCAATTCCGATTTACGCCTTTGTTTCGACACGCTAAAAATCTCATAGAATCAGGTAAAATTGGAGAGTTACGGTCCATACGAGAAGTCGGAAAAGGACGAGAAGCAGGTTTTGAACTAATGGAGATGGGAGTCCACTACTTTGACGAAATGGATTTCTTCATGAATGGTATCTCATGGATTCAAGCACATATCACTTATAATAGACACGACGTTACAGATACAGATATAATGCACAGTAGTAAGTTATGCACAACTGATCGACGGGATAACGGTATTGTCGCCGGTGATACCATGCTGATACATATTGGTGGATCAAGTGGTGCTTACGGTATCATGGAACTCTATCCAAGAGAACAAAGACACGGTTGGATGATGGGACCACATCTACTCGGTTCTAATGGACAAGTAATGATAAAACCCAACCCAAATTCAGGTATTGATGAATTGTGGTTCTGTCCTTTTGATGTTTCCTTTGCACAACATACACCTGAATGGGAACAGATAGAACTTGATTCATCCAAATTTATCATCTCTGGAAAAGCGTGGAAGTCTCGCCACACAATCTGGAGTGCCAAGAACATACGAGACGCTATACTAAACGATACCCAACCTGAACTCGGTGGACAAAACGCTCTTACCTCTCTTGAATGTGTTAGTGCCACATACACTTCACATTTTACTAATCAGAAGGTACAACTTCCCTTAGAAGAGCGATACCATCCACTTATAAAACGTCTTAATACAGGAGCACAAAACTGAATGAAACTTGCTTTTTTTGATGACTATAATCTCGGTGTTATTACTGGAGATACCATTGTTGACATTTCTGAAGCAGTCAGTGATATTTCATACCACACACCGCAAGAACTTATTCAGATGGTAATTGAGAATTTCAATGACCTGAAACCACTTATCGAAGATACAGTTGAAAACAACACTGGTGTTCATTTGGATACAGTTAATCTTAAACCCCCACTTCCACGACCTGGACAACTGGTATGTATGGCGGGAAATTACATTGAACCAGATAGTCCAACAAGATTGGAATTTAATGCATTTCTCAAATCACCAAACAGTATTATTCCCACAAAAGATACTGTCAAACTTCCCACAGCGGATGTAGGGGTATTCCATTTTGAACCTGAGTTAGCACTTGTGATTGGAAAACCAGCAAAACATCTCACTGAAGAAAATGCCATGGATCACGTATTTGGCTACACACAATTTATTGATGTATCTGCTCGCGGTTTACATGGAGGCTTCTTCTTAGGGAAGAGTTGGCACACCTTTGCACCTATGGGTCCCGCACTCGTCACCGCAGATGAAGTGTCCGATCCAAATAAACTTGACGTAAAACTCTGGATTAACGACAGTTTACAACACGATTTTTCTACTAACTCAATGGCTCGATTCGTCCCTGAATTATTAGTTGAAATTACAAACGTGATCGCATTAAAACCGGGAGATGTCGTCTCTACAGGTACACATCATGAAGCACTAACCGATGTCGGGGATGGTGATACAGTTCGATTGGGAATAGAGAATTTCGGTCCTGAGTTGGACGTGGATGTACACGATCCGTTAAAGAGGACAACATGGCGAGGTGAGGAATAAAAAAGTTGACAATACCATCAGTTTGCATGTATAATTTTAAAAAATTGGGATTTTTGGACGTTGCCTACATGCACTTACTACAACTTGATGCGTGATGTCCTAAGGTTGGAAGAATTGATTTATTGTATAATGGAACAGGCTTGTTCCTGATGATAAGGAGAAGCGATTAATGAATAAACACAGAAATATTACCGTTTATGCTATCTTGGGAATTGTCTGTGTATGGATGCTTGGCTGCGGAGGGTGTAATCCAGAACCAGCACCAACTGGGATGACACCGACTGAAGGACCTGAATCTGGTGGAACCACTGTCGAGATTACTGGTGAAAATTTCGATACGAAAAATGGTGTAACTGTTACCTTTGGAAATATAAAAGGTCTAAGTGCAACTACTTCAAGTGCAACCTTAGTGACTGTCGTAACCCCTGAAGGAACTGCAGGAGAATCGGTAAGTGTTGTTATTACAAATAATGGAAAACCAGATGTACCTGTTACACTTAGTCAAAAATTCACATATACAGATGCAACACCACCAACGGTAACAAGCACTGATCCGGCAGATGGTACTGTATTATCTGAATATGAAGACTCTCTTAACATTAGAGATAGTCTCACTGTCACATTTAGTGAACCTGTCAATACAGATAGTGTCAATATTCAGGTTGCAGTTGCAAAAACCGAAGAATCACTAAGTGAGCCTGCTGCAGAGATGCTTAGTGGAACAGTAAGTGGGAGTGGAGATTCTGTAACATTTACCGCAGATATGCCAATGCGATGTGGTCGTATGTATACTGTAACTATTTCTGACGCTACTGATATGGCGGGTAACGCACTTGTAGATTCACACAGTTTTAGTTTTAGTACTACCAGTCCAGAACTCGTAAGAAGTTATCACGTTAAGGAAGAAGATATTCAAGATGAAAATGGTGAGGCAGCGCTTAGACTGATTGCTTCACGTCCTGAGATTTTTGATGATCCAGAGAAGTGGACGCGGTTAGTTGCTGGAAACCAAGACGACTATATCTTTGATAGGACAAGACTGAGTGTCGGACAGCATTTATGGATTAAACGTGGTTCCGCTTGGGGCGATTAATAGACTGATAAGAAACCAAAAATATCCATAGAAATAACTATAAAGCCGTGTAAATATTATACGGCTTTATTATTTTCAGCAGATGCCATTTCAATCCCATCAACCAACATCCATCCTGGGAAGCAAACCACTATTCTACCAATTCTTCTTTGTACCAAGGTTAATCTTCGGGCATTTATACCGGGAACGTCTACAAGTTTTCTTATCAAGGTATTGGTAATGTTGATTCACTGTTTCGCAAAATCTACCGTCTTATTGGGTTCAATTCTAACCAAGGTCAATTCCATACCTTGCTACACTGATGCTTACACTAACCAATTCCATAAACTCACTTATTATACCGTTTCTGAGAATTAAAGTCTCTTTAATGTAGCATAAACTTTTAGTAATGTAACATAAACTTTTAGTTTGTGCGGTATTTCAAGACTTACATAACAACAGTTAATGGGATAAACATTTATAGAAATGGTATTATACCATTTCTGATTTATCACGACTCTCTTTTGTAGCATAAACTTTTAGTTTGTGCTACACAACACTTCATTTATAGCTATTGCGAATGGGTCAAAAATTAATAGAAATGGTATTAGATTCAGATAAGTGTAAACGTTTCCTCTCTATCCAATAAGATTACTGTAACGTGTAAAATCTACAGATTAAAAAGAAAAACGGATTGGCAAAAACTAAGTCTAAATGCCAATCCGTTTTTATACTTTATACAGAAGTATTAGATCCCGTTGCCGTTTCTGTTCCCATTTCCGTTTCCAGTACCTTCTTCGGTCATGCCTTCTTCAGTCATACCTTCTTCAGTCATACCTTCTTCGGTCATGCCTTCTTCATCTTTCATTAGTGAAACGAAGACGTAATCATTACCTTCACCAGCCTTCGCATGACACTCGTCACAACCGACACTAGCTTCCAAGGAAAAATTATTTCCATTGACACCGTATATCCACCCGCCCCGTTCGGCATACATCGGGTCTTCAGTTTTTGTCATCGATGCGACATGTACGACTTTATCTACCATATCATCTACACCATAGACTTCCTTGATAATCATAGAACCAGCAGGATACATTTTATCACCTTCAGCCATGTTTGCCATAGCAGCAACATCGTTGAAATAGACAGTCCGAGCACCAGGGGTATGTGCCGCACCGGTTCCAGCGGCGTTCATGGCAGCAGCAGCTTCCGCAACAGTCATCATTGGTGCTTCAAGGTCAACACTTGCCCAAGAATGGTGTGCAGCCATTTCCATGACCATTTCCATCGTTTCATCAGGACCCATCATATCTGCTTCTGGATCCATCATAACCTCTTCTAACATGTCTTGAGTACTATCACAAGCCATAAAGGTAACTGTACAAATTAAAACTGTAATCAAGAGCACTTGATATCTTAGCATTGTTAATGTTCCTTTTCTTTTCTATAGAAAAATAAATTTTAGAGTTGCTAACCTACAGTTAATCAAACTCTAATAGAATAAAGCAGTTTATGAGCTGCTCTATACACAACTTCATTATTATCAATTGTAGCATAATTCAATTTATAATTCAAAAAATATAATTCTGTCTTAATTAAGTAAAAATTAAAGACTTCTATTTTCAATATTAAGACAACGATTGCTAATCCGGTTTATGGATTTCAAAATAGATTTCCTGAATATAAGCATTCTTAGAATCTTGTGATTTGGCGTCAGTAATTATCTTTCGCGCATCAGAAATTCTATTCAGACGAAAATAAACAAGAGCAAGCGTTGCCAAATGGGTGGGACGGTTATCAGTTTCAACAGCATCATTCGCAAGAACAAGTGCCTCATCCAACAATCTGCTTTCTTCAGCAAGAAGTGATGCTAAAGCATTCTTTGGATAAGATACATCGGGAGCAAGTTTAATCGCTTGACGAAAATCAGCTTCTGCTTTTGCTGATTCTCCCCGCTGTTGGTGAATCTGTCCTCGCCAAAAATAACCTGGTGCCCAAGTCACCTCTTGGCGAATCCCCAATGTATACGCATCAATTGCTCCTACAAAATCCCCAAATGACTTACGAAGATTGGCTAATTGAGAATAAGCATCCATAAAGTTGGGATCATTCTGAATCAAAGTTTGCAAATGTCCTTCAGCATTATTACGATTTCCCAACTTTGCTTCAATTAACCCTAAATGTAACAATGCTTGCCGGGAATTAGTTTCATAGTTAAGTACACGTGCGTATGTTTTTTTAGCAGATTCCAGACTGTTTAGTTGCATTTGAACAAAAGCATAATCTTTCAAGGCAGGTATGTATGTCTCATCTGTTTCCAATGCCTTCTCCAACAATTCTAATGCAGGTGGTCCCTGTTGTTTATCTATAAAAACTCGCGCCTGTTTCCAGTATACCTCTGCCAATATTCTTTTGTACCGAGAACGTGCTGTGTTTGCCCGTTTAACTTCACCGAGTTCATCGAATAGGTCCGCAAGAGATTTGTAGAATAACGGCTTATTTGGATTAGCATCAATTGCCTTTTCATAAAAATGTTGTGCAATCTCATACATATCTCGTGCTCGCGCCGCTTCGCCTCTTCCATAGATAGCACTTGTCAACGTTACATCTAACGTATATGCTTCCCTGAATACTGCATCGGCTTCATCATAACGGTTAAGCTTTAGCAGGACATATCCAAGATTATTATAAGCAGCTGTTGATGCAGGTTCCAATTGAACTGCTACGATATAGTAGCGACGTGCTTGTTCCAAGTTACCACGTTCCGTCTCAATTTGTCCTAAAGCAATATACCAAGCCACAGGAGCATTTTCTCCTGCCCCCTTAACTGCTTTCTGAAAAAATTCATCCGCTTTATCCAACTGCTTATTACGATGATACGCAGTTGCAAGTTTGGCTTGTACGGTAGGTTCAATCAAAATACGTTCAGTTTGTGGAAATAGAGAAATCAGTTCTAATGCTCGTAAAAATGATGTAATTGCACTCACATAATTCCTAAGTTTTCCAGATGCATCCCCTATTCCAATATGTGCTATTGGTAATCCAGGATACTGTTTTACAATGGACTGATATATTTGCAGGACTTCATTCCAATTCTCTTCTTGAAACACTTTCTGTGCATTCTCAAGTTGGTTTTGAACATGTTCTGGTAAGGTCGTTAGATCCCACGGGGTTACTTCGGCATAAGAGGATAAGGTGATTATAAACAATAGAAGACATAGGAAATGACGAATTTGACCCATATACATAACTTTACTTCACTGGTCGAATAGTAATTTCGGAAACTCGATTCAATGCTTCATCTAAGATGTACCACGATATCTTGGATTTTTGTTTGGTTAGCCATTTCTCATACTCTATTTTCGCTTTCTGTTCGCGAATCAGTCTCGCTACCTCATGTTTAACTTCTGAATACTGTCTCTGACGTGAAGGAGTTTTTCTAATCTGTTTTACAATAATATGTCCTTCTGGTATAGATATTGGTCCTTTATATTCTAAAAGTTTCAATTCCGAGACAAGTGATCCTAATGAGGTATTTGTTGGAATAGTTTCCATACCAACATTAACGACTGGGTTTGATTCATAGTCCTTCTTAATAGTATTAAAAGTATCACCTTGTTCCAATTGTCCCATAATTTTTTTAGCAAGATTCTCGGCAATCCGATTATCATTTTCTGTTGATACAAAAATTCGTATGTAATTAAGGGTAACCATTTCTGGCACAATAAAATCTGTCTTATTTGCTTCAAAGTATTGTGGTGCTAAGTCATCAATCTCTCTGTTATCAACAGAATTTATAAATTCAAGTTTATAATACTCATCGAAAACGATACTATCATTGATCCACTGTTTGATTACTTCCATTTCTATTTCTTGGTTATTTAGAATAGCACTGAAAGCATCATTAGACGTGTATGTCTCTCCTATCACAGTTAACTTATTATTCACCTGTTCCTTACGATCAATCGTCGTGATGCCAATGTGTTTTGCTTTTTGTAAAACCAATTTACGATTGATAATTCGATTCAGATAATTTTGTTTCTCCACCTCTGTTGGCTCATTTGGGTTAGTTTTATTGACTATTCCTTCAATACGAATTTCATTCACAAGGTCACTCTGGGTAATTGGCTGTGTATTAACAACCGCGATTACAGAGTCGATTAGTATTTGTGAGTATACATTCCCTATAAAGAGAAATAAGAGAGGGATTATATAGAAGACAATTGTATATGATCTTTGGAGTCTTGAATTGGTCATAACAGGTGAGATCGTACCGTAAATTTCTATTGAATTCAAGGTTTATTGCTGTGTATAGGATAACAAATACACCAACACTGATATGAACTTTAATGACTATTCCAACAACCCAATTATACCACAACCAATACGAGCACCCGCCCCAGGTCTTACCCTTAAAGCTCTTACCGTGGATTTAATCCATTCACCAAACAACTCATCATCTCCTTGGAAATACCCTAAAACCCATGCAGTTGTACGTTCATCCAGAAAATTCGTAAGTAATACATTATATCCTATTGTGTCATTACTGTTTTCTATGTCCACACCAGATGTAATATACAAATGTGTCAACCGATTCTTCATCTCCTGTTCAAAATCTACTGGAGATCCAGTTGAATATATCTGCCTATATTGATTCGTAAAGAAATCAGGATCTACTGGTAATCCTTGATTCATAAAGAAATCATGATATGTCCCTAATGTCTTTGGTTGGATATTCAAGAATGATTGATATGTAGGTGTCCCTTCAAATGGAATTGAAATCAGTATACTTGGGTCAATTAACTGTTCAGGACTCAAAAAACAATTCAGTAACAACTCTAATAAGTTATGACTATGCGGACCGATATCCTGTCCGGGGAGATGGTGATCTGATTCCAAATCTATATGTTGAGCAAGCACTGCCAAAGTACAGACATGTGTGTCTTGTGGAATCACATCAACCATTTGTCCTTGTATGTGGGTATGCATACTAGTGTTATCAAAATGAGGATTGGTTTGGAATGTATCTCCTGTTTCATGTATCAATATCAATTTATTAAGAATATCCGTGCTGGGATCACCACCAACTGACCAATATCGTGTTGTAAATTCTAATACACCACTACCATTTTCATTCACACGGATGTTGCCAATTTCCCCGATTCCAATTGGAGGTGTATCAAGAGTAGCATCTGCAACAGGAACACCTGCAGTTCCCGCGGAGATATCCATAGGATGCCAATGCGGACCAACATCACTACAATCTTCCCCTGTATGGATATGTGCTGCATGCCAACCAGGAGAAGCATTATGAATTTCAATTACAACATGCACCTCACCATTCATACCCATGAAAGTAGCAGTACCATTTAAACTACTACCATCAATTGAAGAGATATTAGCATAAGCTACTTTCTTGATAGATGTGGTGGTAATTACCTCTGTAGGTATTCTCTCGCATCCTATACTAATTAACACTATTAAGACGAGATAGGTAAAATGCAAATTACTTCTAAATATCATTAAATTTGACTCAGTCCTATATATCGAATTATATTTATAAATCTAATATTATCTTATACTTATTGTAATTAAATAACTTCCTGTGTCAAGTTTTCTATAAAAACCGAGGGCAACGAATAATTCAGCATAGAATCACATAATTCAATCTCGCTCAGTTGACTTGAGAAACGTATATGTCTATAATACATATAAACCCTTTTGAGAGAACATATAAATGTCCGATAAACCTCCTAATATACTCTGGATATGTACCGACCAACAACGATTTGATACGTTAGGTTGCTATGGTAACCAATTCGTCCACACCCCCAACTTAGATAAACTTGCATCAGAAGGTGTGCTTTTTCAACACGCATACTGTCAAAGTCCAGTTTGTACACCGAGTAGAGCAAGTTTTCTCACAGGTCGATACCCACGGACCACTCGATGTCGACAGAATGGACAAGCAATTCCACCTGATGAAGTATTGGTAACTAAACTATTACAGGAGGCTGGATATATCTGCGGGTTAGCAGGAAAACTCCACCTTGCCCCTTGTAACCCAAGTGTCTGCAAAGGAACAGAACAACGTATTGATGATGGCTATGACCAGTTTTTCTGGTCACACGATCCAGCAGATGCATGGTCAACACACGACTATATTCAATGGATCAAGGATAAAGGACTAAACAGAGACAGCAAACCGTTCTCAGATTCAAAATATGTCCGAACAATCCCATCCGAGGAACATAGTCAAACAACCTGGAGCGTGGAACGAGCCATGACATTTATCAGTAATGCTTCAAGATTTAAACAACCTTGGCTATTCTCAGTTAATATGTTCGATCCACACCATGCTTTTGACCCACCAATCGCAGCACTTGAACGGTATCGTAATATCCTAAATGATATTCCTTTACCAAACTATGTTGAAGGGGAACTTGACAATAAACCAATTTGGCAACAAATTGACCATGGTGGTGCTTATGGAGGAAAATCTGGTTATCCTTTCCAAGACATGTGTGATGACGATCATCGTTGGGTTACTACAGCATATTGGGCAATGATTGATGTAATAGATACACAAGTTGGACGGATAATCAAGTTCTTGGATGAAATTGAACAGAGAGAAAACACTATTATTATCTTTACATCTGATCATGGAGAAATGCTTGGGGATCATGGTATATACCTAAAAGGACCATATTTCTATGAACCTGCTATTCGGGTGCCACTCATTATTTCAGGGCCGAATATGTTAGATAATGGTGGACGTTCAAAGGCATTTGTGGAATTAGTGGATTTAGCACCAACACTAATGGAAGCAGCCAATTTGGAACCATTTCATGGAATGCAGGGACAGAGTATTTTGCCAATGCTATCAGGTGAAAAAAGTTTGGATTCACATAGGGATGATGTCTACTGCGAATACTATAACGCTATGGGTTGGCATCGTGAACCCACTGCAAACGCTACGATGGTAAGAAACAATCGGTATAAGATAGTTGCAGCACATGGTACTGAAAGTGGAGAATTATATGATCTGGAAACCGATCCGAAGGAAACACACAATCTATGGAACAATTCAGATTACAAGGATGTAAAACTAACAATGCAGGATAGATTAATTGATCGGATGGCATGGACAGTTGACCCATTGCCTGAAAGGCAAGCACCGTGGTAACATTAAACATTGACAGTCTTAATTCTAAATTAAAACACCTCCAAAAATTTACCTCTATCACTTCCCTGATATTTATATGCTTATTCAATTTAAGCACGTTTGTATTTGCAGATAATATCCTAAAACGCTGGGATCAAGATCTATTTAATCGAATTTACGATGCACCACCCCATAGTGAACCGTTGTGGACTGGAATGGAGATAACCACAGAGTTTGGACACTACCGGGCAGTCATGGGGTTCTCTATTTTGCTTATGGTGTACGGTAATGAAGACCATCGTAATACTGGACGACTTGTCTCATCCGCATATTTAGGTGCTGGTGTTGTAACATACGGAATGAAACGCCTGATTGGTAGAAAACGTCCACTTGATGAGACCTTGGGTAGTCCAGCAATGCCATCAGGACATGCAGCGTTGGCATTTAGCACTGCAACAATTCTGGGGTGTCGATATCCGAAATGGCGTATACCGTTATATATTGGTGCTGGACTGGTAGGTTTCTCACGCATCTATCTTGGAAGACACTATACATCCGATGTGTTAGTTGGTGCAGGAATCGGTACAACAATAGGTTTCCTTGTCTGGAACAACCGCATGACATTGTTAAAATGGGAGTTTTAACTAAACAATTTATATGTGTTATCCTGATACTCAATTAAGCGTATTTATATAGTTCTCTGGTTTGGTATAGTCAATTATTAAGACGATATGTCATCCTTCCCCACAAGATCCCAAATGAAAAATAATGAATTAACACATAGAATATTCAACAAATACACAACAACGAAAAATAATTGAAGAATTATTGAAGAAAACCTAACCAATAAACAACAAAAGACAAAAATATTGAAATAGTATCCTATTACTTAAATAACAAAAGTAAAGAATATTTAGAAAAACATCACAAATACTAATTATCAACTTGACCTATATATTTTATTATGTTACTATATATATCACATATAAATCGTGAGGTGAAAAGTTGTTATGAAACTTTCACAACAGTTATGAAAAGGAATTCAAAATCTGATATGCCTACAAACCCATACCAGAACAAAATTTAGAGTATTTTAAACAACTGGATAGTATGAAATTAGTAAAAAAATAAAAAATAACACAATTTTCAAGACTATCTATAAACCCTTTCTGAAACTGACTTTAGACCAGTTTGAAATCACATATCTAAATATTTTGTTATGAAAATATTAATACCTATAGTTGATAATGTCAAACGGAAATTTTCAGAGTATTCAGAGTAAATCAAAGAAACCGAAATTTTAGAATACACATAGGAACCCAGACTATAACTGACTTTATACAAAATATAAACATCATCTAACAGCATTTACTCTGAAAATTACACTGTTATTCTAAAACAGCTAAAAACTAAAAGTATGTGATCCGTGAAATTCATGTAAAAGAGTTTACACACCCCAAACCATTATTATTCTTGACTTTTAAACATATTTGTGATACTATAATTCGGTAATTCGATAAATTATACGGGGCGTGGCGCAGCCCGGAAGCGCGCTTGAATGGGGTTCAAGAGGTCGCTGGTTCGAATCCAGTCGCCCCGATTCACGGGTATTTGGGTACATTGATGTGTTACCACTTACCCGGTTTAATTTGTGATAACCTATAAATAAGGCAGCAACAGTCGTGGATAAATCGTGTATCAATGTCGGTATATTAGGTTGGGGAACAGTTGGCACTGGGGTCTCAAAAATTCTGATTAATCAGAATGCTCTTATCTCCAAGAACAGTGGTGTAGAACTATCCTTAGAAAAAGTAGTAAAAAGGTCGCTCCCGGCAACCCGAGAAGGAATCGAACTTCCCCCTGACTGCCTAACTTCAGATCCTAACGAAGTTGTTGATAATCCAGATATTGATATTGTCGTTGAATTGATCGGTGGTGTATCTGAAGCACATTCCTTTATCACTCGGGCAATAGAAAATGGTAAGCATGTAGTTACAGCCAACAAGGCACTATTAGCTGAACATGGCGGTGAATTATTCCAATTAGCACAGAAACATCAGGTAAGTCTTAATTTTGAGGCAAGTACTGCTGGTGGTATCCCTATAATCAAAACTCTGCAAGAGAGTTTCACTGCAAATCAGATAGAATCTCTCTATGGAATAGTCAACGGTACCTGTAACTATATTCTGACAGAAATGAATGAGCATAGTGTGGACTTTTCTGATGTGCTCGTAGAAGCTCAAGAAAAAGGATATGCTGAAGCCGATCCTACGCTTGATGTTGAAGGAATTGATGCAGCACAGAAACTATCGCTTCTCATTGCTCTTGCCTATGGTGTGAATCTGTCAATTGACCAATTCCATGTTGAAGGGATAACAGACATATCCCAAAAAGAGATACAGTATGCACGTGAACTTGGGTATGTTGTCAAACTAATTGCTATTGCAAAGTTAACAGACGATAATCGCGTGGAAGCACGTGTACATCCTACGCTTGTCCCTGAACGGAGTTTATTGGCAAATGTCGGTGGAGCCTATAATGCTGTATGTGTTATCGGTTCGGCAGTTGGTCCTACACTTTTTTACGGACAGGGTGCGGGAGAAATGCCTACCGCCAGTGCTGTTGTGGCAGATATTATTGATGCTGCAAAGTCTGTGAAAAATGGAATCTACCCAGAAATTTCTCATGCGTGGTTTCCTGACGTCCCTGCTGAAGTTACAGTCTGTCCGATTGACGATATTCATACAAGATACTATTTACGTTTTGTAGTAATTGATCAACCAGGGGTATTAGCAAAAATCGGTAATATATTAGGAGATAACGACATCAGCATTGCATCAGTGATACAAAAAGAACCCCATGATATGGAAACAGTATCCCTTATGATGCTGACACATAAAGCACTTGAGAAAAACATGAAGGCAGCACTTGATGAAATATTAGAGTTGGAAGTTGTCAAGGGTGGTGCTAAACTTATTAGAATTGAAGAAGAAGTTGACTTCTAAGTTCAGCCAGAAAAACGATGAAAGATACATTGGTTTTTGACGTCAGAACTATTAAGAATGAAGATTTCAATGAATATGAAGTAGAACTTCAGCCATCACTACTTGAGCTTGAGTTTGACGATGTGAACTTTAATAGTAATGTCTGTGGAAAAGTCCAATTACTCCATCATGGTGAGGATAATATATACGTCAAAGCAGAAGTATCTACAGATATTGAACTACAATGCGGTAAATGTCTTGATACCTATAAAGAGGATCTTGGAGCAACGTTTGAAATTCAATTTACCCCTTCCACAGACTCAGAAGAAATAGGTCATGGAAGTGTTGATGATGAAGAACGCTTCTATGATGGAGAGACATTTAACATCTCTGAAGATGCAAGACAAGCATTAGTACTTCAGATCCCGGTGTGGCCGCTCTGCTCACAAGTATGTGAAGGTTTATGTTCTGGGTGTGGAATAAACCTAAATGAAGGACATTGTACTTGTCCTGAGACAGAAGTAATTCAAACGGATACACTGGACACACATTCACCCTTTGCCGATTTAAAACAACTATTAGATGCAGCAAAAGTAGAAACTGAAAATAAGCCAAAGAAGCGTAAGGAGATTACTCTAAAAAATGGCACATCCAAAACGTAGAACTTCACGATCTAAAAAAAGAATGCGGAGAAGTCATCATGCACTCCGGAATCAAGTTATCACTGATTGTTCCTATTGTGGTGAAATGATGGTTTCCCATCGGGTCTGTACACATTGTGGACACTATAAGGGTAGATCAATTTTAAAGACTACTGAGGAAGAAGGTTAGCATTCACGTCTCATTTCTTGCCGATACGGTATAACTATAATCTTGTGTAGATATCCATTATCGGCTTATAAGGTTTTAAAATATGAAGCGATATGCCGCAATCGCAGGGACGGGTGCTTATCTACCTGAAACCGTTTTAACTAATTTTGATCTTGAGAAAATGGTGGATACCAGCGACGAATGGATTCGACAACGAACGGGAATTGTAGAACGACGAATAGCCGATGATGATGTTGCTACATCAGATCTTAGTGTGCATGCCTCTCGACTTGCAATTAAGGATGCACATATAGATCCGATTGATATTGAGATGATTCTCGTTGCTACGGTCACCCCCGATACTGCATTCCCATCAACAGCATGTTATGTACAGCAAGGTATAGGGGCAAAAAACGCATCTGCAATGGATATATCAGCCGCGTGTGCTGGTTTCTTGTATGGTCTTGATTTAGCTAATGGACTAATAATTTCTGGACAGTATAATACTATTCTTGTAGTCGGTGGAGAAGTATTTAATAATATCGTAGACTGGAAAGATCGAAACACTTGTGTGCTTTTTGGAGATGGAGCTGGGGCTGCAATCGTTCAAGCAACCGAAGAACCAAAAGGAATTATAGCCTCCTATATCGGATCAGATGGAGATTATGCTGATATTAACTTACTGGGTATTCCTGCAGGTGGTTCAAGAATGCCTGTCACCTCAGAGGCAATTGATAATAATCTCAATAAAATCCAGATGAATGGTAGGGAAGTCTTCAAACTTGGTGTTCGACTCATGCCTGAAGCTGCACAACGGGTATTACGTAAAGCGGAAATTAGTATAGATGATATTGATCTATTGATACCGCACCAAGCGAACTTACGAATTATTGAAGCAGTTGGCGACAGACTCGGAGTACCAAGAGAGAAAGTGTATGTAAACGTCGATAAATATGGTAATACTTCGGCTGCAACTGTTATCATTGCCTTGGATGAAGCTATTCAACAAGGACGTGCAAAACCAGGTGATCTTATTCTACTTGTAACTTTTGGCGCAGGATTAACATGGGGAAGCACACTCTTACGACTATAACTAAACATATTTATTAAAATAAGTGCGTTCGGTATAAGCAATATATAGGTATCGGTGCTTGAAGCCACACACCACCGAAGGTTGAGAGTTTTCATTTTGCGATATAATAGTTGATTTTCTCTTACATCGAGTTCACGTTATTAATAGTATCATTTCAAAATTACACCGTAAAATGTCGCAATTTGCCTATATATTTCCAGGACAGGGTTCACAGAAAGTCGGCATGGGTTCCGATTTAGTTGATAACTATCCAATTGCCCGTGAAGTCTTTGACAATGCTGATAGTTCTTTGGGAAAATCTATTAGCCAACTCTGTTTTGAAGGACCAGAAGAGGAATTAAGACAGACTGAAAACACACAACTTGCTATCTTAACATGTAGTGTCGCCATCTTAAAAGTCCTAACCCACTCAGGTATTAATCCCAAGATTGTTGCTGGACATAGTTTAGGTGAGTATTCCGCTCTTGTTGCCTCCGGTGTCATTGAGTTATCGGATGCCTTACAATTGGTAAGTTTTCGAGCACAATTTATGGCAGAAGCGGGTGAAGAGCAAGATGGCACAATGGCCGCAATCCTCGGCATGGATACAGATATACTTCAGCGATACTGTGATAGTGTTGAGGGTATTGTCAAAATTGCGAATTATAATTGTCCTGGACAATTGGTGATTTCAGGAGAAGTTGAAGCAGTAAAACAGGTTGTTGAACTTGCATCTAAGGAGATAGGGTTGAGACGGTGTCGATTATTACCTGTGAGTGGAGCTTTTCATTCACCATTAATGGAATCGGGACAAACTAAGTTTCAAGTTGTCTTGGATACTATAACATTAAATTGTCCAAAGATTGATATCGTAATGAATGTTACAGGTGAATTGGTAATGGAACCTGAGGATATTAGAAGTTTACTATTTCAACAGATAATTGAACCTGTTCAATGGGAAAAGACATTACATACTATCGCAACAAAGGGTATTGATACCTATATAGAGGTAGGTCCAGGAAAGGTTTTGTCTGGTTTGGTAAAACGAACGTATAGCGATAGTATTTGTATGAATGTAGAAGATCTGAGCACACTATCTCTCGTATTAGACAAATATGGAAAAGGCAGGTAAGATGGATATAGCAACGCAACAGTGCATCTTTAAATCGGATATGTTAAATGGGAAAACAGCCATAGTTACAGGTGCGTCTAGAGGGATTGGCGCAGCAATTGCGCGTAGATTGTGTGAAACAGGGGCACAGGTTGTTGTTTGTTCTCGTTCATTAGAAGCATTAACCCAGATAGGGAAAACTCTACAAGGTGAAGGTTATACTGTACATGCTGTTGCTGCAGATATTTGTCAAAAAGCAGATGTTTCGACATTAATTGAGGAAACACTTACGAAGTTCTCCCAAATCGATATTCTTGTGAACAACGCAGGAATTACACGAGATACGCTGCTAATGCGTCTTAAAGATGAAGACTGGGATGCAGTGTTGCGAACTAATCTCAGCGGTACAATGTACTGTACACGAGAAGTTCTTCGTCCAATGATACGACAAAACAGTGGACGTATAATCAACATTTCATCAGTCGTAGGATTAATGGGAAATGTTGGACAAGCATCCTATGCAGCCGCAAAAGCCGGTATTATAGGGCTTACAAAAACAGCTGCAAAAGAAGTTGGCACCCGAGGTATAACTGTAAATGCTATCGCACCTGGATTCATTACGACAGACATGACAGCAGAAATACCCGAAGAATTTCAAAACAAAATTCTTGAACTGATTCCATTACAGAACTTTGGCACACCAGAAGATGTGGCAGACACTGTCTGTTTTCTGGCATCTGATGCTGCACGGTATATCACTGGACAAACCTTTCAGGTAGACGGTGGTATGGTGATGTAACTCACAACCCTATTCTGCTAACTACAGCAGAACTTGAATCTATTAGTATTGGCATACCATAGAAATACCTTAATGGTAATGATTAGGTAAATTAACGTATATTTATTGCTGGAGTGGTTGAAGACTGTTGAATATAGTTGATTTTCCACCCATTTGATAGGAGATTAATAACATAAATGGCAACAAATGAAGAACGTCTTATTGAAATCATCGCACATCAACTTGGTATTGAGGCAGATAATGTTACCCCTGATGCTTCTTTTATGGAAGACTTAGGAGCAGATTCTCTTGATACGGTCGAATTGGTTATGGCACTTGAAGAGGAGTTTGATCTTGAAATTCCTGACAGTGATGCCGAAAAGATACAAACAGTACAAGATGCGCTTGATTATTTGGATGAGCATATATAAACACTCATAATTGATAATTAACTTTGAGGGCATGTAGCCGTAATCTACAAGCCCTCTTACCTACTTAAAAAAGGATCGGTCTCGTGGAGCGTGTAGTTATTACAGGAATCGGTGTTGTTAATGCGATTGGCAACACGAAAGAAGAATATTGGGATGCGCTTGGAGAGGGTAAAAACGGAATCGGACCTTTAACTTCTTTTGATGCTACCGATTATCGTACCCAGATTGCTGCAGAGGTAAAAGATTTTCAGGCAGAATTGTATTTGGATAAGAAGACTGTATCGCGTTTTCCAGCTTTTATACAGTATGCGCTTGCAGCTTCAATGATGGCACATAAAGATTCAGATTTGGACCTGTCCACAATTGACCCATATCGTGCCGGTGTCCAAATTGGTTCTGGTGTTGGTGGTATTGGTTTTCTTGAAGAAAATGCAGAAATTCTTCTTGAAAAAGGACCTAAACGTGTCAGTCCATTCCTCGTACCGTTTATGATCATTAATATGGCAGCAGGACAGGTCTCTATCCATTTTAACCTAAAGGGGCCCAATTCCTCTTCTGTTACAGCTTGTGCCACTTCAAATCATTCAATTGGCGAATCGTTACGTTTAATTCAACACGGATATGCAGATGTCATGTTCACTGGTGGTACAGAGTCTGCAATGACACCTTTGGCATTTGCAGGATTTTGTCAGATGCGTGCCATGTCTGAACGTAATGATGAACCCGAACGAGCTTCTCGTCCATTCAATAAAGACCGAGATGGTTTCGTTATGGGTGAGGGTGGAGGCATTCTAATTCTTGAATCCCTTACACATGCCAAAAAACGTGGAGCAAATATTTACGCGGAAATCGTTGGATTCGGCATGACCTCTGACGCTCATGATATGGTGAGTCCCCCTGATAACGGAGAAGGGGCAGCGAAAGCAATGGAATTTGCACTTAATGATGCAAAACTTCCAACAGATTCAGTTGATTATATCAATACACACGGAACTTCAACACCTATAGGAGATATTGCTGAGACAAATGCGATTAAATCCCTCTTCGGTGCTAAAGCCTATCAGATACCCGTGAGTTCAACGAAGTCAATGATTGGACATCTACTCGGAGCCGCAGGGGCAGTGGAACTCATTGGGTGTATAGGCGGTATGGAAAAAGGATTTATACCTCCTACGATCAATTATGAAGTACCAGATGAAGAATGTGATCTGGATTATGTACCAAACGAAAGTCGTGATGTGCAAATAGAAGTCGTACTTTCTAACGCATTTGGGTTTGGTGGACATAATACCTCTATTGCAGTCAGAAAGTTCACTGGTTAGCAGTTAAACTTCCCACAACCCCATCCATATAATTCCTATACAATAAACTTGTGCACTTAGCATATATTGGCTTTGGAAGCAACATAGGTGAAAGGCTTACATATATTCAAAATTCCCTCCACTTCTTATCAGCAGTGGAGGGAATTACCTTAAAGAACATTTCATCTATTTATATGACTGAACCAGTGGGAAATGTAACACAAGATGATTTTTTAAACGGTGTGGTTTCACTTGAAACTTCTCTCTCACCACATACCTTACTACACACCTTAAAAGATATTGAAGTCTCAATTGGTAGACAACACCGAACCTATTGGGGACCAAGAGAGATCGATATGGATATTCTTATCTATAATGATCTGTGTCTTCAAACTCCAGACTTGACCATTCCACACCCAGAGATGCACCTGCGTAGATTCGTACTTGCTCCGTTAGCAGAAATCGCCCCGAACTTATCTCATCCTGTTCTAAATAAAAGTATCCTTTCGCTGCTTCTTAGTGTCAATGATGATAATTCGGTGGTAAAGGATAAAAGTTCTTCTATAAACATTACATCCAATCCATAAATTGTGAATATATACAATTTGTTAGAAAGTCGTTCTACTGGTATGCAGAGGTATTCAATTGACGAATATAGGTTTCTTATGTAGAAGCGATCTCCGAATCGCAGCAGATAATACTCATGGTAGTAATCAGAGTTTCCTCTACATAAGTGGATCTGATATATTAATGGAATAAAATCTGTTAAATCTATATCAGATTCAACTCTCTTATCCGATCAATTTTCTCAAATTTATCATACCAGAAGTTATAGCAATAGAGGAATACACTGATTTCGTACTAAGTTTATTCCTACTAACATTAACAAGATCCAATTGCAGTTAATTACCAATTTGGATCATAGTCCCAATTTGTACGTTGCACCCCGTACCGAACCCCTTCAATCTCTGTCTGATGACAGACGAGACACCTGTTAAAATCGTTAACTCCATGCAATTGATGTGCAGTAATAATCTCAGGTGTATTATGTTCATGGCAAGTAATACAGGTATAACTTTGATATGGATTATCAGCGTATATGGCGAATTGATTGATTTGTCTTTTTATGTGATAATTACGGTCATTTTCATCGTCTGATATTTTCCATTCAATTCCTATTTTCTTTATCAATACAACTGCTGTTTGAGATATATTTACCTGTTGTTGTGTAGACCACCAATGTATATCCTCAGGTAGTTTTTCAGATGTATCTAATTCCTGTTGTAGTGTTGAAGATTCTATGTTGAAGAGGAATGGATCGGCTGTATGGCATTTTGCACAAGGTACATCATGCACACTTGTTAATGAAAAAAATTCATCGTGGTCAAGTTTTGCCTGTCCATGAAAAATAATACTAATGACAAGTATTGGGGCAAGAATTAGGTGGCATCTAAGCAGTATTTGTCGTGTCTTACGTGCTGTAAGGCTGACTGCAACACCTGTCCCAAGATTTGACAGCGCAAGTAAAAAGGTTAACCAAGAGTGCCATACCAAGGGTTGGAATGCGGAGTGTAAAAGTACCAGAGAAAGACCTAATGTTGCTAACCGTTGATGGTATTTTAGCCATACCTGACGAGAACCCCATTTAATCCATCTACTCCGTAGTACATACAAACCTGCGATGAGGATAGCTATAGCACCGATGATACTAATAGTGTGTCTTGCTTCCCCGTAGCTGCCTGCCTGCCAGATACACACCAATGAAATAATAGCAGCACCAACTATGCCATGTCCGATTTGTATGAAAACTCGCATATTGTCAGTTTAACACGTCCGCGTATCAGTGACAAGTGAAAAGGATTAGTCTGGAAAGAGAAAGAAGGATATGTTATAATAATCGTGAGTAATGGTTATATTCGAAGGAGATGAAGTGATGAATCAAAAAATCGTTTATATAATGCTTCTTTTAATTTCATTGACGCTCTTTGGCTGTTATACAAAATTTGGCTATTATGAACCTGTAAATACAAACAATAATCAACAAAAACATGTGGAAAAAACGGAAGAGAATGTAAACCAAACGTCTGATTCTGAGGTTATAACGACAAAAGACGAGTCTGACGGTTACTATGGTCGACGTAAACGCGTCTATAGTACATCAAAATCTTTTTCAAGTGATTCCTACTGGATACCTCACGGAGGGTATTATTCCTATTATCCTTCACCATATTATTTTTCAGATCCTTGGTATTATGGTTATAGGAATTATGCCCCTTATTATGGTTATAATTATTATCCATATAGTAGTTATTATCCATATAGAGGTTACTATTATGGAAGGTATCGTGGAAGCACATATCCACCATCTTCGCGTAGCACCTATAAGCGAGGTAAAATAACCAGAGATTACCGATCAGGAAATCGTCGTTCACGAGTATCACGGAGTGTAATATCCTCTAATCCACAATCAGACCGTCCAAAACGTAGATCTAATAATCGAGATTAGGATTAGTCGTCTACATATCAGGAAAATTTTGTAAACAGAGATTTTAATGAAGGAGAAGATGAAATGAAACGAACGATTTATAATGTATTTGTCTGTTTGTTTGCAACAGGATTGTTTGCGATCACATCCACAGCGCAGATTGAAGAAATGGCAATCGGTAACACATTCGGGGTTGGTGCGCGGACAATGGGAATGGGTGGGGCTACTCTTGGTATTTCCGATGACTTTACAGCCTTATATTGGAATCCTGCTGGCATGGCACAGATCCAGAAGTTTGAATTATTCACGAGTTTTTCACATAACACAGCTAATACAGATAGTTTTTTCGCAGGTGATGAAGTAACAGGTACGAGTCGTACGCAACTCCGTCCGAATGCAATTGGGTTTGTATATCCGTTTTACACGCAACAAGGTGGTTTTGCAGTAGCATTTGGGTATAATCGTCCTCAGAACTTCGACTATCAAACTGCTATCCAAGGGATTGATCCAAGTTCTGGAAATATATATAGTGGGTTGTTAGTAGATGAGGTTAATAGGAACTCCGGTGGAATTGGAATTTGGAGTTTTGGTGGTAGTATTTACATAACTGAGAGTGTCCTAATAGGCGGGGCAGTTGATTTTTGGAATGGAAATAGTATAAACGAATTGGATACATCAGCCACAGATGCGTACAACATTGACAATGACATATCCCGTTTTAGATTTGATGATGAAATAGATCGAGTATATTCGGGAGTTGGCGGCAAACTCGGTGTTTTGGTGAATTTTACAGATTCAGTTAGTCTTGGTTTAACATTGGTATCCCCAACAGAATTGACAGTTGAAGAATTATGGTATGAGTATACAATTGTATCATTTGATGATGGGGAAGAAGAAACTGATCCGAATGAGGGTTCAAAATCATACGATATTGAAAGACCCTTTGAAGTTGGTACGGGGATTGCCTTGAAATTGCTGAACCAGCAGTTGATTTTAGCAGGTGATATTCAACTAACTGATTGGCGTCAAACCCGTTATGATCCCGTACCGGCGCAGGACCTTTCCACTGATTACTTTGAAGAGACTTATTCACTGACGCTTCAGTCAAGATTGGGAGTTGAATTTCGCTTACCGGGTATTGACACTCACATACGTGCAGGTTATTTTAGGGATACGATTCCATTTACAGAAACCGAGGTTGAGAATGAGCGTGATTACCTGACATTAGGTGTCGGTAAGATTTTTGAAGACACCTTAAAGTTTGACATTGCTTATATGTACGGGAATTGGCGAGAGTATAGTAATGAACTAACAAGGAAACAAAATAACCATAGAATTTTTGTTTCTGGCGCGTACCGATTCTAATCATTCAGTAGGAATTTAAACAATAAAGGGTGGAGTTTTAACTCCACCCTTTATTGTTTAATAATGTTGACAGTCAGTCTATCCTAAACCTGACCCACAGCAAATGTGGTCAAATTCTATAGTTTTCAAGCTGAAGTCATCACACGAGTTGTATATATGCCATCTGTGCCCCGTCCCCGCGCCTTAATTCACCTCTTATAATACGTGTGTATCCTCCATTGCGATCTTGGTAGCGTGGAGCGATGTCTTCAAAAAGTTTCCGTAGGATTGCATGTTTGTCTAATGCCCCGGATTCTCCCCTTCTTGGTTTATGGTGCAGGTTTCTACCATACAAGGCTCGTGCAGCTTGTCTTCGTGCATGAACTGTATCCTTTTTTGCTAAGGTGATCAGTTTTTCTGCCACCCGTCGAAGTTCCTTACATTTGTGCAATGTAGTTCGAATTTGTTCATGTTCAAACAGAGCAGTTGCTTGATTACGGAAGAGTGCGTTTCGATGGCTCGTAGTCCGTCCTAATTTCCTCCCGCGTTTTCTGTGTCTCATTCTGTTTCCTCCTCCTCCGTGAGAATGTAATCGTCGTCTTCCAAATCCATACCAAGAGTCAATCCCATGTTGGCAAGTTGGTCTTTGATTTCATTCAAAGATGTACGCCCAAAGTTCTTATATTCCAACATTTCCTTCTCATTCTTTATGACGAGTTCACGGATAGTTTTAATATTTGCTGTCTCAAGACAATTTCCAGCGCGTACTGATAGTTCAAGGTCAGCAACAGGTTTTGAAAGGTATCTATTTCTCAAGATTTTTGCTTCATCAATTTCAGGTTCTGGTTCAACATAAGTTTCATCGAATTCAGTAAATATTTCAAGTTGGTTTCGAAGAATTTCAGATGCCTGTGTGATAGCGTCTTTGGGTGTGATACTTCCATCTGTCCAGATTTCGAGATTCAGTTGATCAAAATTCGTCATGTCTTCAACACGAGTTTCGTTTACGGAAAAGTTAACTTTCTCAACAGGAGAAAATTTTGCGTCAACAGGAATCCATCCAATAGGTTGTTTTGTGTCTCGATGTTCTTCAGCCAGCGAATAACCGCGTCCCGTTTGAACTTGAATCTCCATTTCAATCCCTTGACACTTATCAAGAGTTGCAATATGTTGGTCTGGATTTATGATTTCTACGAGAGAATTGGGGCGAACATCTGCAGCAGTGAGTTCGCCAGAACCATCTGCTTTTAGGTCGAGTATCATAGGTTCGTCCTGTAAAAGTCGGAATCGAATTGCCTTGAGGTTAAGTATTATTTGTACAACATCTTCTAAAATACCTGGAATAGTCGAATATTCATGCTTTACTTGGTCAATTTGAAGTGCAGTTATAGCAGCACCTTTAATTGAAGAGAGAAGTACTCGACGAAGCGAGTTGCCCAAAGTAGTGCCGTATCCGCGCTCAAGTGGTTCTGCGGTATATTTAGCATAATTTGGTTGTAGTGTTTCTGTATCTGCCACCAAACGCTTGGGCATTCTTAGATCCAAACTATTCATCGATATCCTCCTATCGGCTTATGTTCTATAAACAGAGTCAAACAAGGTAAGTTTTGGAAACATTACAATCTTATCTATGCATTCCTTGTAGGAATTGATCTTGCTCTTAATTGTTATGTTCCAGAGTTAAATACACCATACAACTACCTGTATTGCACAAAATCTGTTTATTAGTATGTAAATAAATATATCAGTACCATGTTCCTGTATACCAAATCTGAGATATGTTTTCCCAACATTGGTATAGTAGGATTATAGCAACATCTCTATTACTTCATTGGGGCGATAATTTAGGTTGATTTGGCACTAAAATGAATAAATATAATGCTTAACCGTTTTTATCGTATTTCTTCCATATTTGAAACTAAAGGTCAAATAGGAAAAACAATCAAGTGGTAGTTGTTAAATGTTACCTTGAGTACAATTCAATAATTAACTGTGTGTCTAACTCTGCTGCAATTTGTTCAACAATTGGTGTGCCCTGAACTCGTCCTTCAGGCTTATCTACATCAATTTCGAGCCATTGAGGTGCACCTCTCTGTTGAGAAAATTCTAATGCTTCTTGTATTGTGACGTTTTCTCGACTTTTCTCACGAGGCGTAATAACATCACCTACTTCAACGAGATAAGACGGTATATTAACGCGTTTCCCATTTACAGTAAAATGATTGTGTTTTACAAGTTGTCTTGCTTGTTTTCGTGATGTAGCAAAACCGAGGCGATAAACGACATTGTCTAACCGACGTTCAAGTAGAGCGATTAGATTCTCTCCAGTAATTCCTGTTTGTCGTGCCGCTTTGAAATAGTAATTTCGAAATTGTTTTTCAAAAATACCGTAGATCCGTTTTGCTTTTTGCTTAGTACGTAATTGTCGTCGATATTCTCCCCGTGCTCGTGTGAGGGGTTTTTGACCGTGGTCACCAGGTGGATAACTTCTTCGTTCAAATGAACATTTGGGTCCAATGCATCTGCGTCCTTTTAGAAAAAGTTTTTCCCCTTCTCGACGACATAATTTACAGACTGAATCTAAATACCTACTCATGTGTCTCCTTGGTTTACACCCGTCGTCTTTTCGGTGGACGACATCCATTGTGTGGAATGGGTGTCATGTCCTTCATCAATGTAATTTCGAGTCCAGCAGCAGCGAGTGCGCGAATAGACGATTCCCGTCCTGATCCTGGACCTTTGACTCTCACTTCAACTCGCTTCATACCATGTTCGATAGCTTTTCTTGCACATGCTTCAGCGGTCTGTTGAGCGGCAAATGGAGTTGACTTCCTGGAACCGGGGAACGTCATTCCTGCGCTTGCCCATGCAACTGTATTGCCATTGGGATCAGTGATAGTCACAATTGTGTTGTTAAATGTAGCTTGGATATGGGCTATGCCTTCTGGGACATTTTTTCGTTCCCGTCTTCGTGAACGCAAACTGTATCTCCTTTACGAAAATGTAAAAGCACAATAAATGTGCATAGATGGATTGCATCTAATATATACGGAGAGTCTCCTACTATAATTAAATTATACTTATATGATTAACTTTTATGTTGTTTTGACGTATTGTCTTTGCAGCAATATTAGACGAAATTCAATTTATGAAATAAATGGAATCCTACAGACTGTATTTTCTGCGATTTATTTGTGAGACTATGGTTGAATCAACCGCCTTTCCGTGCTGCCTCTTTGAGTTTTCTACCAACAGAGATAGTGCGTGCTTTACCCTTTCGAGTCCGAGCATTCGTATTGGTTCGCTGGCCTCTGACAGGTAACTGTCGTCTGTGTCGAAGTCCACGATAACTGTTGATATCCATTAGTCGTTTTATATTCTGATCAACTTCGCGTCGCAGATCACCTTCAACCTTAAACTCTTCAGTGATCTTATCTCGGAGTTTACTCACCTCATTTTCATCCAATGCATCAACCTTTTTGCTTGGATCAATATTGAGATCAGTCACAATTTGCGAAGCGGTGAAACGACCTATACCGTAGATAGCTGTTAATGCTATATCAATCCTTTTTGTACGAGGTAGATCTACACCTGCGATACGTGCCATAATATTCTCCTTTTACGATAAAACAGTATTATCCTTGTCGTTGTTTATGCTTAGGATTTGAAGAACAAATAACGCGAATAATTCCCTTTCTCTTGATAATTTTGCAGCGATTACACATTTTCTTTACGGATGGTCGGACTTTCATAAATTCCTCTAATATTGATGTTAGTCATGATACATAACAAAATATTCTGTTGAAGCAATTACATAACTGTATTAACTATCTTCCGCGGCGTCCTTTCAGACGTCTATCTTTCAAGAATCCATCGTAATGACGCATTGTTAAGTAAGACTCAATTTGTGATACAGTATCTAACACAACTCCGACAACAATCAAAACAGATGCCCCTTCAACCATACCACCTACGCCAAGTCTACTTGTTATAATAATAGGAATTACCGCGATTCCCGCAAGAAACAATGCCCCAGGAAGTGTGATACGGGTCAGAGTTGTATTAATGTAATCTGCAGTTTGTTTACCCGGACGAAGACCTGGAATGAAACCACCATATTTCTGTAAATTTTCAGCCATGTCCACCGGATTAACTTGAACAGCGGTATAAAAATATGTAAATCCTATAATCAACAGAGCATACACACTAAGATATAATAACGATGGATCTTGGGCATCCATTAGTGCTGCTAATTTTGCAACCCATGTCCAATCCTTAGGTAACAAGCCGATCAAGACACCGGGGAAAGTCATCAAGGTAACAGCAAAGATTATAGGAATCATCCCTGCAGTGTTAACTCTTAAAGGTATAGACATAGATCTTCCGCCGAATACTTTGTTACCTCTAATTTGTTTTCCATATTGAACTGGAATTTTGCGAACGGAAAGATGTATAAAGATTGTGCCGCTTACTGCTACTACAATCAGAAGGAATAACATTGCAAGTTGTGCCAGTCCAAAATTTGTATTACCTAACAAGTTGGAGTAGACAGTATTTACCCCTGCAGGAAATCCTGCCATAATGCCGACAGTAATGATTATTGAAATCCCTTGTCCGATTCCTCGCTCAGTAATTTGTTCCCCAAGCCACATTACAAAAGCTGTTCCCGCAGTCAATGTGAGAACTGCTAAAGCGTGCCACCATATTGTAGGATTATTGACGATAGCACCAGTATCAGTCCCGAAAGCCCCTCCTGGATTCCGTAACAGAATGGTGATGGTAATACCTTGGACGATACTAAGTAATACGGTTCCATAGCGTGTGTATTGCGTAATCTTCTTTTTCCCATCTGGTTCTTTGGATAATTTCTCTAAGGATGGAACGATAACTGCGAGAAGCTGCATTATAATTGAGGCACTAATATATGGCTGTATTCCAAGAGCGAATATAGTCATTTGACCAAACGCCCCACCTGAAAATACATCAATCAACGCTAAGACATTTCCCGTTCGCTCTACGAGTTGTTTAAAGAACTCTTCAAGGGCTTGGTCATCAATACCTGGTAAAGTGATATGTGCACCGAGTCGGTAAACAATAAGGAGTAGTACAGTAAAAATTATGCGTTTGCGTAATTCAGGTATTTTAAAAGCGTTTTGTATTGCCTTAATCACTTATATCACCTCGGCAGTGCCACCCTTCGCTTGTATTTTTTCAATTGCAGATTTTGAAAATCGGTGTGCCCTGACGTTAAGCCGTTTATCAAGTTCACCATCACCAAGTATTTTTATGAGAGCGTTTTTTCGTTTGATGATACCGTATTCCCGTAGAATTTCTGGATTAACATCCATTTCTTCCTCAAATAGGTTGAGAGTCTTAATATTGACGACATCATACTCGAACCGTTTATGTGCGATTCTGCGTGGACCTCTTTTAGGTATTCGCCTAACCAAAGGCATTTGACCACCTTCAAACCATGCGGGAATTGAACCTCCAGATCGAGATTTTTGTCCTTTATGTCCCCGTCCGCTTGTACCGCCGTATCCGGATCCTCTACCCCGTCCTACGCGTTTTCGTTTTCTGCGTGCCCCTGGGACAGGTTTGAGTTCGTTGAGTTTCATTGAATTTTCTGTTCCTTAAGATATATACTGAGAAAACTCAGTCATTAGAATTGTTAGTATTTATATGCAATAGTTCTTCAACAGTTTTGCCCCGAATTCGAGCGACTTCATTGACGTCCTTAAGGCTTTTCAATCCAATCATAGTTGCCTCAGCAATATTCTTGACATTTCGTGAAGACAGGCATTTTGTGAGTGCATCCCGCACCCCAGCATATTCCAATATGGCGCGTGTAGCGTGCCCAGCAATAATTCCTGTGCCAGGTCTCGCTGGTTTTAGCAGTACCTTTGCCGATTTAAATTCACACATTATCTCATGGGGAAGTGTACCACCAGAAAGGGGAACCCGAATAAGGTTTTTGCGTGCGTCAGCAAAACTCTTACGTAGAGCACCTGCAATTTCACTGGCACTACCGAAACCGATACCTACTATACCTTCTCGATTTCCGACGACCGAAAGAGTATTGAAACTGGGTGTTCTTCTACCTTTCCCTACACGCATGACCCGATTGATAGAAATGGGTCTTTCTTCAAATTCATAATCTTCCGGATTGATTTTCTCTTTTTGCAAATAAGTCTCCTCTCCAGGACTAACCTGGATATTTAGAACTTCAGACCTGCTCCCCTTGCAGCATCAGCGAGGGCTTTTATCCGACCATGATATAGATACCCACCCCTGTCGAATATGACTCCTTCAATCTGATTTTCCTTTGCCTTCTGTGCGATAAGCTGACCGACGTTTTGTGCGATTTGTATTTTCCCACCTTCTGTGGTATCGGTTTCTACTTCTGGAGACAAACTGGATGCATGTGCAAGTGTATTACCGGTCTCATCATCAATGATTTGAGCATAAATATGTTTTAAGCTTCTACTAACGGAGAGCCGAGGTCTCTGTAAACTGCCACTAATCTTCTTACGAACTCTTTTCTTTCGTCGAAAATGGCTCTGCTGTTTTTTCTTTGTCTTATCCAAGGGATCTCCTCCCACATTTTAACACTACCGTTTAGTTTATATGAGATAAATTGGGTAATGGTAGTTTAACCAGCGACTTTTCCTTCTTTATCGCGTACACGTTCACCTTCATACCGAATACCTTTACTCGGTTTATAGGTTTCTGGTTTTTTGATTTGTCGAATAGAGGCGGCAACTTGTCCTACGACTTGTTTATCAATACCACCAATGATAATAGGTGTATGTGCCTGACCATCGATATTCTCTGATGGTTCAACCGTTATGGTGATCCCTTCAGGTGGAGTGAAAGTCACAGTATGTGAATATCCTACCTCAAGTGTTAAGACATTCTGACGATTCACTTCTGCGCGGTATCCAGTTCCTACAACGCGTAACCGTTTTTCAAAGCCTTCAGAAACCCCCGTAACCATATTGGCAATAAGACTACGTGTTAATCCGTGAAGTGCTTTCTGTTTTTTTTCATCAGTTTTCCGTTGTACATTGATTATATCTTGTTCAATACTTGCACCAATCCCATTAGGTATAGTCCAATTCAATTTACCCTTTGGTCCTTCAACTTGTATTTCATTTTCGTTGAATTCAACTTTAACAGAATTCGGAATAGGAATTGGAATTTGTCCAATACGAGACATTCTATTTCTCCACTAATTTATTACTTGCCTGTATTCTACAGAAGCAATGAGTAGACTCTTACCAGATATAGCAGATCACTTCGCCGCCAATTTTGTTGCGTCTACACTCTATTGATGTTTTTACGCCCTGCGATGTTGACAATATTGCGACTCCAAGGTCTCCATACACCCTTGGTAATTTATCAGATTTTGCATAAACACGTCTTCCGGGTTTGCTTATTCTTTTTAGATTAGTAATAGCTTTTTCTTTACTATTTTCGCCATATTTTAGGTAAATTCGTATAACCCCTTGTTTTCCATCCTCAATTAGTCTGTAGTTTCGTACGAACCCTTCTTCAGAAAGGATGCGTGCTATCTCAGATTTTAAATTTGATGCTGATATCTCAACGCGCTCATGCCCAGCCATATTTGCATTTCGTATCCGCGTTAACATATCTGCGATTGGATCAGTCATCGCCATGAAAATTCTCCTTTTTACCAACTCGCCTTTCTAACACCAGG
This sequence comes from uncultured bacterium, assembly GCA_964652195.1. Lineage (GTDB taxonomy): Bacteria > Poribacteria > WGA-4E > WGA-4E > WGA-3G > MSPOR6. Next base: position 75,513 of record CAZZBB010000067.1, read on the forward strand.
TATTTTCCCTGCTCGTGCAAATAGACGGAAGCAGATACGACATAATTCAAATTTACGCAGATACCCTCGTGCGCGACCGCAATTTTTGCATCGGCTATACTTTCGTGAACTGAATCGAGGGGTTTTCTTATTTCTGGCAATCCATGATTTACTTGCCAACTTAATACTCCTTTGAACGTATACTTAGTATATTAGCTCTCAAACACTATGTATTATTGCGAAACGGCATGCCAAATTCCTTTAGTAATGCCCGTGCTTCTTCATCGGAGGCAGCAGATGTTACAATGGAAACATTCATACCTCGAACATCGCTCACATCGTCATAGTCAATTTCTGGAAAGATAAGTTGTTCCGTTAGACCTAAAGAATAGTTTCCTCGTCCATCAAAAGCGTCTGGTGAAACACCTCGAAAATCTCTGATTTGAGGTAGAACAACATTAATTAATCGATTGAAGAATTCATACATGCGATTCTGTCTTAGTGTCACTTTACATCCAATTGCCATCCCCGGTGTACGATTCATTTTCGAAGGGCCTCTAATTTTGAATGCAGAAATGGATTTTCTGGCACGTGTAATGACAGCACGTTGTCCAGCTATAAGGGTTAATTCTTCGACAGCATCTTCAAGTGCTTTTGGATTATCGACTGCTTCCCCAACGCCGATATTAAGGGTTATTTTTTCTAATTTTGGGATCTGCATTACGTTCTTGTAGTTAAATTCTTTTTGTAATGCGGAAGCAACTTCTGTTTGGTAAAATGCTTTAAATTGGCTCATGAGCCTTGTACCTACTTACATGAGGGTAATGTCTATTCTATCCATCCGTAGATTGAATTGTAATCAACTTAATTCAGTCTAAGTGAATTACTATCTTTCAATTTTCTTCAAGTTTGAGATATGAATTGTGCCTTCTCGCTCAACAATGCCACCTTGTCCAGTTTGATTTGGTCTTAGATGGCGTTTAATGAAATGCACACCTTCAACAATAGCTCTGTTCTTTTTTGGATAGATTTCCAAGACGACGCCTTGTTTACCTCTGTCTTGACCACTCAAGACAAGAACTAAATCATCTTTTTTTATATGCAGCTTTTTCTTAGACATATTCGTCTCCTAAATCACCTCTGGTGCGAGAGAAACGATTCTTGTAAACGATTTTTCACGTAGTTCGCGAGCGACCGGTCCAAAAATTCGTGTTCCCCGAGGCTCATTCTCTGGAGTAACAAGAACTGCTGCATTCTGATCAAACTTTATATAAGAACCGTCTTGACGACGATATTCTTTTGCAGTTCGTACAACCACAGCACGTACTACTTCACCAGATTTAACTTGTGTGTTTGGTGCTGCTTCTTTTATGCTTGCGACAATAATATCGCCAACACGAGCATAACGTCTTCGTGTTCCGCCAAGAACACTAATACACATTAGATCTCTGGCTCCAGTATTATCAGCGCATGTTAATCGAGTATAATTCTGAACCATTGCGGTACCTTCCTTCTGAATTAATCATCTGCAGTTTGTGCTGCAGATATGATCGATTGCACTCGCCATCGTTTATGTCGACTAAGCGGACGGCTTTCAATGACCTGTACCACATCCCCGACGTTACATGTATTTTGTTCGTCATGCGCAAGGATCTTTTTAGTCGAACGCACAACCTTCTTGTAAAGTGGATGTTGATAACTCCGTACTATTGCTACTGTCACAGTCTTAGCCATACGATTACTCATGACAGTACCTGTACGAATTTTTCGGTGTCTTCTATTTTCCACGTTGTATTATCCTTTATTAGGAACATTCATATTAATATTGTGCGTAAGATTCTAAGATCTGTTACAAACCGTTCCAAAGTTGCTGGTAACGCCAAAACGCTGTGAATAGTCCTATTATAATTATTGATTCTGGGTTTCCAATTCCCGTGCACGTTGAATAGTCTTCACGCGTGCAATATCTTTTCGAATTTTTCCGATAAGAGTTGTGTCTTCTAACTGTCCCAGAATTCCTCTTGCTTTTTGGTTAAATAGATTCTCTTTTAGAGATTCTAATTCATTCTCCAATTCTTCATTAGACATAGTTCGTACCTCATGAGCTTTCATTTCTATATCTCACCTCTTGCAACGAATTTGGTCTTAATTGGGAATTTATGAGCGGCGCGTTCCATAGCCTCTTTTGCGACATCCCTTGGAACACCACTTAATTCGTATATAATTCGTCCAGGTTTAACAACTGCAACCCAGAATTCGGGTGCGCCTTTTCCACCCCCCATACGGGTTTCTGCAGGTTTCTTACTAACAGGTTTATGTGGAAATATTTTAATCCACATTTTTCCACCCCGACGTACAGCCCGAGTGATAGCTACCCTGCCTGATTCAATCTGGTTGCTTGTAATCCATCCTGCTTCCATAGCTTGTAACCCATATTCGCCGAAGTTTATCTGAGACCCACTCTGGGGTTTACCCCGACGTTTACCACGGTGGACCTTTCGGTGCATCACCCGTTTAGGCATTAACATTTTACAACTCCTTAATCAGTAACGATCTTGAGAAGATAAACTCTAAAATAAGTTAATTTTGGGTATCTCTGTCGTTCTGTTCTCTTTGTCTTCGCCGATTTCCTTGTCTTTGTCCGGAAGATCGATTATCTTGTCGTCGATTCTGATTACGTGTGTTTCCTGAAGATCTCCGTTTTCCACTCTGTGGTCGTCGTGGTTCAGGTTCTCCACCTAAAGCTTCTGGCACCCCCAGGATCTCGCCTTTAAAGATCCAAGTTTTTACCCCAATGATGCCATACGTTGTATTTGCTTCTGTAAAACCGTAGTCGACATTTGCTCGAAGTGTATGTAACGGAACTCGTCCTTCAAGGCTTGACTCTGACCTTGCGATTTCTTTTCCGTCAAGTCGTCCGCTGACCATCACCTTCACACCTTGTGCGCCTGCCTGCATTGAAACAGCAATATTTCGTCGCATTGCCTGTTTAAAACTGGTCCGGCGTTCAATTTGCGTTGCCACAGCTTCAGCGAGAAGTTGTGCATCAAGCTCTGGAACTTTTATTTCTTTAACTTCAATACTGACGGTACGCCCGATCAGTTTTTCAATTTCAGCTGTTAGTTTTTCAGAATCCACACCTCTTCGTCCGATTACGATTCCAGGTCTTGCGGTATGTATATAGATTCTACATTTTTCAGCAACCCGCTCAATTTCAATTCTTGAGATACCTGCCCGCATTAATTCCTGTTTAATATATTTTTGTATCTGAAAATCTTCATGTAACCACTGGGCATAATCTCGGTCACTATACCATTTTGAATCCCAGGTCTCAATTATTCCTAAGCGTAACCCACGTGGGTGTGTTTTTTGTCCCACACAAACCTCCTGTTGGATATTACCCGTTTGTGACAATAGAGGAATAGCGGTGGTATTGTTTACTCAACATCATCGTCGGCTTCCTCATCAACAACAACAGTGATATGACTGCGTCGTCTCAAAATGCGATTTGCCATACCTCGTGCCCGGGGTCGAATCCATTTTCGTGTAATCCCTTCATCAACACGAATCTCTTTAACGTATAAATCAGCGACTTCTATACTTGGTTCTTGGTATTGAACATTCGCTACAGCAGATTGAATCAGTTTATGTATAACCGGTGCTGCCGCTTTATGTGTAAAGAGCAGTTGATTCAGCGCATCGTCAACATATTGATTCCTAACTAAGTCGGCAACAAGACGGGCTTTCCGTGGTGAAACCGAAACGTTCCGAATCTTTGCTCTTCCTTCCATTAGTATCTCCTAACAAGACTTATATCTATTATGAGTAATGTCTTGCTTCATATGACTCTTAACAATTTATCGGAATATATCCAGTATAGTGTATTCCGATGTAACTCATGAATATTATCTATCTGGGTGCAACACCGCCGGCACCACCAGCATGGGAACGGAATGTTCGAGTTGGTGCGAATTCTCCGAGTTTGTGTCCAACCATATTTTCTGTAATATAGACAGGGAAAAATTTCTTGCCATTATGTATAGCAACTGTATGTCCAACAAATTCTGGGGTAATAGTGGAACTTCTTGCCCACGTTCGTATAACCCTTTTGCTACCAGATTGTTCCATCTCTGCTATATGTTTGGCAAGTTTTGCGTCTACATAGGGACCTTTTTTAATTGAGCGTGGCATAAGATGTCTCCTTAATATACGTATTTACGTTAATATGCCTATTTACGTTTTGCCATAATATATCGACCAGATTTCTTTTTAGGATTACGAGTTTTATATCCTTTTGTTGGTACACCCCAAGGAGTAACCGGATGTCTTCCACCAGAACTTTTCCCTTCACCCCCACCGTGTGGATGATCAACAGGATTCATAGCTACGCCTCGAACCTTCGGTCGTTTTCCTAACCATCTTGAGCGTCCTGCCTTACCGATTGAGATCGTTGTAGCATTTCCAACTTGTCCAATAGTTGCCATAGCTTTGGCAGGAACCAGTCGAATTTCCCCCGAGGGTAGTCTTATCCTTGCGTATTTACCTTCACGGTCTACTAATTGTGCGGCACCTCCAGCACTCCGTACTAACTGTCCCCCCTTACCCGGTTGCATCTCAATATTATGAATAGACGAACCTAATGGTATTTGATCAAGGGGTAATGCATTTCCGACACTAATTTCAGCATCTTCGCCTGATGTCACAGTGTCTCCGACTTGAAGCCCTACTGGAGCAATGATATAGCGCTTTTCACCATCAGCATAGTGAAGTAGTGCGATATGTGCTGATCGATTTGGATCATATTCAATTGCTGCGACCTTTGCTGGTATACCGAATTTGTCACGTTTGAAATCAATCACACGATAACGGCGTTTATGCCCACCACCTCGTCTACGGACAGTTATGCGTCCATTGCTGTTCCGTCCAGCATTTTTCTTTGATCCCTTCACAAGAGACTTCTCAGGTTTTTGGCGTGTAATCTCTTCAAAGGTGTATCCCGTCATGAACCTACGACTCGGTGTGACAGGTGAATATGTTTTAGCCACTCTCAATTCCTCTCATTTATACAATCTTCATGCCTCCCAATATTGAAGGGAACGACCATGAATATACACTGGGATAAGATTAAATACTTTCGAAAACCGGAATGCGAGTTCCTTCTTCCACGGTAATAACAGCTTTCTTCCAATGAGGACGTCGTCCACGTTGATACCGATTCATTCCACCTTTAACTTTACCCATGACTTGCATGGTACGAACGTGAATAATACTCCCTTGAATCTCAAACAATTCCTCAGCAGCCCGACGAATATCAATTTTTGTTGCATCTCTACTGACAACAAAGGAATACTTATTTTTTTCCCGAAGCATTGTGCTCTTTTCTGTTATATGGGGTCTCAAAATAACCTGATATTTATCTTTCATTCTATTCCCCTTCAGGATCTGTAAATTTTTCTTGGAGTTTTTCTGCGGCACTTTCAGTTATCACAATGTTATCATGCCACAACACTTCATATATATTCAGCATATCCCAAGTACAACAGTTTACTTTCGGTATATTCCGTAGAGAAAGATGTATATTTGGACTATTTTCACCCAGAACAAACAGAACTTTTCCTTCAAGATCTAATGAGTTTAGGATGGAAATAATATCTTTCGTTCGTGGACGTTCAAGATTAAAATCTTCAATTAGAACACATTCTTCGTTCTGAAACTTATCTGAAATTGCTGATTTTAGACCGAGTAATCGTATTTGTTTGGGAGTGTTCTGACGATAACTTCGAGGTTTTGGTCCAAATGCAACACCACCGTGCACTCGTATTGGGGATCCTGCATCTCCCACCCGTGCTCTACCAGTCCCTTTCTGTCGATATAATTTTCTACCACTGCCCTTAACTTCACTACGTTTTTTCGTGGAAGCTGTACCTCTTCTTTGATTTGCGAGATATGCAACTACACATTGATGCACAACGGCATCATTGACTTCGGCATTTGTGAACGAGTCAGCAAGAACTTTTTCGTGGAGGACTTCCCCTGATCGATTGTGTACGTTTAATGTTGCCATAACTCTTTTATAATTCTCCAATATGCTGAAACTTGTGATGAAATACCCCGCTATCCATTGGATTCATCGGGGTATAAAATAATGATCTATTATTAGTCTTCAGTCTTGTTTTCAACAGAACCTTTAACAGCCTTTCTTATGAGGAGGAGTCCATTTGTTGGTCCTGGAATTCCACCTTTAACAACCAACAAGTTTCGTTCTGCATCTGCTTGAATAACTTGTAAATTTTGTACAGTATGTCTTTTTGCCCCATACCGTCCAGGCATTCTTTTGCCTTTAAATACTCTTGAAGGAGTGGCACTTGCGCCGATAGAACCAGTTCTGCGAAGATCTTGTTCACCTCCGTGACTCTTTCTCCCCCCGGCAAATCCGTACCTTTTTACTACTCCAGTGAAACCGTGTCCTTTTGATGTTCCAGTTACGTCTACCAATTCACCTTCAGAGAATAAACTTGCATCAACAGAATCACCAACAGATACATCTTCAAGCGAATCAACGGGTAATTCTCTGAGTACTTGGACTGGTTCAATTCCTGCTTTTGCAAACTGTCCGCGTCTTGGACTGTTACATTTATTTTCTTTTCGTTTACCGAATCCTAACTGCACGGCTTGGTAACCGTCCCGTTCCTGCGTTTTCACTTGAACTATGGGGCATGGACCAGCTTCAATAACAGTGACTGGAATGGCTTTTCCGGAGTCCTCAAAGACTTGTGTCATCCCAACTTTTCTACCAATAATTCCGTTAATCATAATCCAAGTTCCCTTTAGAGTAATGTGATCTTGACATCCACCCCAGCAGGTAGGTCAAGACGCATGAGTGCATCAACAGTCTTTGGAGCAGTCTCAAGAATGTCCAGCAAGCGTTTATGAATACGCATCTCAAACTGTTCTCGTGACTTCTTGTCTTTGAATGTCGATCTTTGAACAGTATAGATATGCTTTTTTGTTGGTAATGGAATAGGACCTGAGACTCTCGCCTGAGTTTGTTTAGCAGTTATTGCAATTTGTTTTGCAGACTGATCAAGCAAACGATAGTCAAACGCTTTGAGTCTAATTCGAATTTTCTGGTTGTCCATTTCCTGTCTCCTCTTCAAAAAGTAACAATGTGTTCCTTTGTAAGTTTGTTTTCAATATTAACCTGTATCTTGTCGAAGTAATCTCGACCAATTATTAGTCAGTTCCTATTGGTTTTGAACCTTCGACCAGATACATAAAAACTCTGTATACCAAACGGACAAAGGCACGGATGTTACAAGACATTCTTGTTACTCAATGATTTTAGAGACCACACCTGCTCCGATTGTATGTCCACCTTCACGTATAGCGAATCGAAGTTGTTCTTCCATAGCAATCGGTTTTGATAGTTCAACAGTAATCTGTGCGTTATCACCTGGCATAATCATTTCAATACCTTCTTCAAGGTTCATTTCGCCAGTAACGTCAGTTGTGCGGAAGTAGAACTGTGGTCGGTAACCGCTAAAGAATGGATTCCAGCGTCCACCTTCCTCTTTAGTAAGAATATAGGCTTCTGCTTCAAACTTTGTATGCGGGGTAACTGATCCGGGTACAGCGAGTACTTGTCCACGTTCAACATCTTCTCTGTCAATACCGCGTAAGAGTGCGCCGATATTATCGCCTGCTCTACCTTCATCAAGGAACTTATTGAACATTTCTACACCTGTAACAACAGTTTCATGTGTATCACGGAGTCCAACGATTTCGATGGTTTCTCCGACTTCAACAATTCCTCTTTCAACCCGTCCTGTGACAACGGTACCACGACCACTAATCGTAAAAATGTCTTCAATTGGCATCAAGAACGGTCTTTCTGTATCCCGTACCGGTTCAGGAATGAATTCATCAACAGATGACATTAGGTCAAGTATGGGTTTGCATTGATCGCTGGTTGGATCACCTGCAGATTCCATAGCCTCAAGGGCGGATCCAGCAATAATTGGTGTATCGTCTCCAGGGAATTCATACTCGTTTAACAACTCACGTACTTCAAGCTCAACCAATTCTAACAGTTCTTCATCATCCACCATGTCAGCCTTATTAAGGAAGACAACCAAAGAAGGAACGTTAACCTGTCTTGCTAAGAGTACGTGTTCACGTGTCTGTGGCATTGGTCCATCTGCTGCAGAAACAACAAGAATAGCACCATCCATCTGCGCAGCACCGGTAATCATATTCTTGATGTAATCGGCGTGTCCTGGACAGTCGACGTGAGCGTAGTGCCTGTTTTCTGTTTCATATTCAACGTGTGCTGTGTTAATCGTAATACCACGTTCTTTTTCTTCGGGTGCTTTATCAATGTCCTCATAGGTCATGACATAGTCTTTATCCGCGAGTTTTGATAAAACCATAGTAATTGCTGCAGTAAGAGTAGTCTTACCATGGTCAACGTGGCCGATTGTACCAATATTAACGTGTGGTTTTGTCCTTTCAAATGCTTGTTTTGCCATTTTTTGTCCGAACTCCAATATATAGGTTTAGGTATAAAAGTTGCTAAAATCGCTTAACCTGAGTTGAATCTATAATAGACTTACTAAGTGCATCAATCGTGCCCGAATGTATTCGGACATTCACAATATATAACCGAATGAGTTTAAATCGCTCGGTTTTGTCGTTTCATATACTCTGACCGATATATCGGTCTATTTCCATCATAGGTGGACAGAATCTAATGCCACTTCTTGACTACGATGCTGTTTCTGTGTTTGAGATTAATGTTTCCGCAACACTCGTAGGAACTTCTCTATAATGAGCAAATTCCATAGTATAGTTTGCGCGTCCCTGTGTCAGTGAACGGAGTGATTTAACATAACCAAACATTTCAGATAGTGGCACTTCTACTTGAATTACTTGAATTCGAGATTTAACATGTGCCACAGTGTCTTTAATATGAGCACGTCGAGAATTGAGATCACCGATCACCTTCCCAAGATACTCATCAGGTACTATAACTTCAACTGCCATCACCGGTTCAAGTAAGACTGATCCTGCTTTCTTGGCAGCCTCTCTAAACGCCATTGATCCAGCAATTGAAAATGCCATTTCTGAAGAATCCACTTGATGGTATGAACCATCCAATAAACGTATCCCTACATCTACAACAGGATAACCTGCTAATTCACCAGTATTCATTGCATTTTGAATACCCTTTTCAATTGCAGGAATATATTCTTGTGGTATAACTCCACCCTTTGTCTCGTCAATGAATTCAAAACCAGCACCTTTTTCCAGAGGGGTAGCCTCAATAACAACATGTCCGAATAGACCCTTACCACCTGATTGACGGACTAATCTACCTTCTGCTTTAACTGGTTTTAGCAATGTTTCTCGATATGCGACTTCTGGTGAGCCAACATTAGCAGAGACATTAAACTCCCTTACAAGTCTATCTACAATGATTTCAAGGTGAAGTTCACCCATACCAGATAAAAGAGTCTGTCCTGTATCTGGATCTTGATGTATTTTAAATGTTGGATCTTCCTCAGCTAATTTTGAAAGAGCGAGATTTAATTTGTCAATATCTGATTGTGATCGAGGTTCTACTGATACAGACATGACTGGAAGCGGGAACTCCATTGTTTCTAAAGCAATCGGTACTTTAGGATCACATATAGTGTCGCCCGTACTTAGATCTTTTAAGCCAATGGCAGCGACGATATCACCGGCAGCTACGGATTGATGTTCTTCCCGTTTGTTAGCATGCATCTGCATCAACCTACCGATCCGTTCAAATTTTTCAGTTTTACTGTTATAGACTGTATCCCCTTTGTTTAGGACACCTGAGTAAACTCTCAAATATGTGAGTTTTCCAACATGTGGATCAGTAGTAATTTTAAATGCTAAAGCACAGAAAGGCGTATCTTTATCAGCGGTTCTGTCCTCTTCTTCCTCTGTTTTTGGATTAATACCTACGACAGGTTTTACATCCGTGGGTGCCGGTAGATATGAAATAATAGCATCTAATAATGGTTGAACACCTTTGTTTTTTAGTGCTGTACCACAAAGGACAGGTACAACATTATCCTTTATAACTGCTTGGCGTAATCCATTTTTAATTTCTTCTGGTGTAAATTCAACACCTATAAGATATTTGTCTGCCAATTCATCATCACATTCTCCAATGACAGAAATTAGGTGTTCCCGGTATTCTTGTGCCATTTCTTCCATCTCAGAAGGAATATCGGTTTCATGAATGACAGCACCCAGGCTTCCTTCGTCCCACAGTTGACCTTTCATCGAAACAAGGTCAACAATACCTTTAAATTGTTCAGCGGATCCAATTGGTATTTGAAGTGGAACAACAGTTGCGCCTAACCGTTCCCCCATCATTTCAACTGTACGGAAATAATCTGCCCCTGTTCTATCCATCTTATTGATGAAGGCAATGCGTGGTATCTCGTATTTATCTGCTTGTCGCCAGACGGTCTCGGATTGTGGTTCCACACCACCAACTGCACAGAAGACAGCGACAGCGCCATCCAACACTCTAAGTGATCTTTCTACTTCGACAGTAAAATCAATATGTCCGGGTGTATCAATTATATTAATTTGATGGTCTTTCCAACTACAAGTTGTTGAGGCAGCGGTAATAGTAATTCCGCGTTCCTGTTCCTGTACCATCCAATCCATTGTGGTTGTGCCATCATCAACCTCGCCGATTCGATATACCCTCCCCGTATAGTATAGGATACGTTCGGTTACAGTAGTTTTACCGGCATCAATATGCGCCATGATACCGATATTCCGAGTATTGGATAGGGTTGTTCGGCTTGTTGCCTTCTGATTCTTGTCCGACACAGTTCAAGACTCCTTATTCGTCGGTTAATTATGACACCGTTTCACAATTTCCGTTGTCTATTTTTGATTAATTTACCATCTATAATGAGCAAATGCTCTATTAGCTTCTGCCATTCGGTGTTGTTCTTGCTTTCTACGAATTGCTGCACCTTCGTTCTGAGATGCTTCCATTAATTCAGCTGCCAAGCGGGCTGCCATTCCTTTTTCACCGCGATCTCTTGCAGATTGAATAATCCAGTTAACAGCCAATGTAGTCCGTCTTTCAGCCTTTACATCTACAGGGACTTGATATGTTTGACTTCCGACTCGTCTTGGTCGTATTTCTAACACAGGTTTTACATTATTGATAGCCTGACGAAATACCTCAAAACCCTCTTCATTTGTCCTTTCGGAAATAATATCAAAACTGGTATATACAATACGTTGGGCAGTGCCCTTTTTACCATCCCACATCAGATGATTAATGAATTTTGAAACTAATTTGCTGTTGTGAACAGCATCGGCACTGACTTCCCTTTTTGCGACGTTACCCCGTCTTGGCATCTATAACTCCTCCAGAATTCCGTATCATACCCGCTTTTTCCCAGTCGATAAACATTCTAATTAACTGGGTTTCCGTGCTCCATATTTTGAACGTCCTTGACGACGGTTTTCTACTCCAGCAGTATCTAATTTCCCACGAACAATGTGATACCGTACGTTAGATAAATCCTTAACACGGCCCCCACGAACCAGGACAACTGAGTGTTCCTGTAAATTGTGATCAATACCTGGAATATAACAAGTTGCTTCATCAGCAGAGGATGTGAACCTAACACGAGCCACCTTCCGTAGAGCGGAGTTAGGCTTGTTTGGTGTTACCGTTTTAACCTGTAAACAGATCCCTCTGCGTTGTGGACACTGTTGTAGGATCGGTGATTTTGTTTTCTTACGATATTTCTTGCGTGGCTTCTTTATTAATTGATTAATTGTCGGCATCTCCAAACCTCACTGATATAACGACTCTAAGTTGGAACTTAAGACTTCTATAAAAGAAAAAAAGCCTTATAAGGCTTTATTCAATCGAATACACAATAACGTAGCTGCGAAAACGACGTTAGACTGTTTCCAAATTGAATGCCCCCTGTTTGTTTCTGTAGTCGAAACTTACTATACCACTCAAAACCTTATTATTATACCCGCTATTCTATGTTTTGTCAAATTATAATAGGTAAATTTACTGAAATTATGTATTTTTTTTAAGATTTAGATAAATAATTACGGTTGACGGACTTTTCCGCGTAGTATTAAGGTTTGAACGGACAATTTTTCATCTACAATGACAACATCAGCCTCTTTACCTTGTTCAATTGATCCAATACGATCATCTACACCTAAATTTTGCGCAGGTGTTAATGTTGCCATTGTCAAAGCATCTTCTAAAGAAAATCCCCATCCTTCGACGTTCTGAACACCATCCATAAGGGTAATGATCGCGCCTGCGAGTCGTTCGGTAGGTGTGCCAACATCTAACCACATTGCACCGTCTTTTATGTATTTTGGTGGGTCTGAATCTGTTGTTGCCTTAAGTCGATAAGCATCATGTTCTGCTTCGTAAACAGCATCTTTCTGCCATTCTTCTTCTGACAAACCCGCATGTTCGGTACAATCTGTAATCAATCCAACGGCTGAAATTCCTTTATACTGGATAAGGTGTTTGCCCCAAAAAGGATGAACGTGGTGTTCGTCAACAATCACTTCAGCGTGGACGTTGGGGTGATCAAAAACTGCTTCAAGTGCGCCGAGGTCGCGGTGGTGCATGCCGCTCATACCGTTGTAGGTGTGTGTTACACGGGTAACGCCTGCGTCAAAAGCTTCCATTGCCTGCTGATATGTAGCATTAGTGTGTCCCATTGCGATAACGATATTGTTATAGGCATCCGTCTTATACTTAGCAAGATGTTTAATAAACTGTAAATCTTCATCGTTTTCTGGTGCGACGGAAATCACTTTTAAGGTTCCATCAGAGGCTGCCCACATGGAATGAAATTCTTCAAAGTTTGGTGGCGTGATATACTTCGCGTTTTGTGCCCCATTTTTCTCAAGACTTCCAAATTTACCTTCAACATAGGAGCCAATAATCCTTGCTCCATCTTCTACGGGTTGATCAGCAACCTGAGCGATTGCTGTTAAGGAAGCATTAATTTGTTCCATACTTCCAGAGGATATACCTACTACTAAAGAAGTGATTCCATTTGCTGCATGTGCCCGGGTTATTGTTTCAATATCCTCAACTTTGCCCGTCATGCTATCAAGACCGCCACCACCATGGATTAATCCGTCTATCAATCCAGGGATTACGTAATATCCAGCGGCATCAATTTCCTCTTCTGATGGAGGTAGATTCTCTTTTGTAATAGTTGAAATTATTCCATCTTGAATGACTATATTACCTTGACCGAAATATGTAGGCGTATAGATGTCCCCATTTACTATCGTTAGTTTTTCCATACCAAAATACCTCTGTGAAAGACAGAGGTAACTAAAGCTAAGTCCTTCCCTTATAGTATAAGTTGTTGAGATTTTAGATCTGTTCTGATACCCACAATATGGCTTGTGCGAGGAATCGCAAAAATGGTTCCAATTCAAAATCCTGTTGGTGTCCCAAGGATGTATAGAATATCCTACCACCGTTATGCAACCGTGTCCAGGCTACAGGTTCGGTATTTACATCCGTATGTCCCATTAACAATACTGATGTATCATTCCCAAGAGACGGGTTTTTATACAGACTTCCATAACTTACAAATTCAGGTATATCCCTCAGAATCGAATGACTTTGTGAAACATCTTCTAATCGTACAGTAGGACCGTGCCCGTAGTGTCCTTGATAATCTCCACCTAACACAGTCTTATCGAATTCCAACCAGTTCTGATATGCATGGCTTGCAGTTCTTATCCCGACTATAGGTTTTCCTTGTTCACAATAGGATTTAAATAGATTAAGGGATTCACCTTCTGTATTAAGTCGTCTTGTATATACTAATAATACATCGGCATCGTTTATTACTTCCAAGGTAGGGTCATCATCTTCAGATTTGTAGACGATTAAATTTGTTTGGATTGGATAATTTTCCTCAATAAATCTCTTTAAAATAGTCAAAGATTCTTCTGAATCGTATTCAAATGAACCGGAAAGCATACACAAGTTTAACACAGCGTACTCCAAATAAATATTACTTTTCTATTTCTTTTGTAAAAATAAAAAACTGTAAGCGTGTGGATTCTTTTCATCTTTCTCACAGTCAATACGTTCTATTTCACTCCAATCTTCAATATCAAATGCTGGAAAATAGACATCTCCCGCAAATGTAGCATGAACCAGTGTGAGATATAACCGACTTGCATAGGGTAGGAAGGCTTCGTATATTGGAGCCCCACCACATATCATTAGTTCTAACTCTTCATTATCAGAAAGTGTTTCGACAGTCTTCAGTACATCCTCAACAGAATGTGAAACAATACAACCTTCAGGTGCATCATAATCCCGATTGCGTGTAAGTATGATGTTTTGTCGCTTTGGTAACGGATTCGGAAGCGTTTCAAATGTCTTACGTCCCATAACTACAGGTTTACCAATCGTCATATCTTTGAAATGACGGAGATCAGCAGGTAATTTCCATGGGATACGTGGACCGTTACCTATGAGTCTGTTTTTATCCATTGCTGCAATCATTGAGACTTGCACTAAACAAATACTCCAATGTGTAATGACATTTAACTCATTAAAATATCACTGGTTTGAATCAATCTGATAGTGCCAGGTCCAACTAAGTTTATTCTTGCTGAAACTGTTAGCACCACCATTATTTCCAAGACTTTCGTTGGGTTTTATAAAGCCCTGAATTGGAAAACTCCGTTTCTCTGTGTATTTTTTACCAAATTTAAAAACTAATGCATCATCAATATGTTTAAACGTAACTCTTTGGTCTGTATCGGTGCCTCTATAGAATTTTTTCCGTACATTGGTAAAGAGAAGATTCCCGACGGAAGTATTTTCAATTGTAAAATGAATCATAAGCCAGTTTCCTGTACGAAAAATAGCATATTCCTCTTGTATCTTTAATCCTGTGAAAATCTTTGCTGTTGATAGTTGTATATTATGGGTAGGTTGTGGATCTCCGATCTTCGTAAAATAAAGCAAAGTTAATCCACCTAACTTGCTGACGCCTCTAAATTCCATATTACTATCTAATTCAGGACTTTGGTCTGAAAGTGAAAAAGTCTGATTCTCTATACCACTACCCCTATCGTATTCAAGATTCAACTGACTGGGTTCAAGTTGAGCATTCACTACTTTCCACTTCTTTGGTAATGATACTTTAACGGTGCAGCGATCATTATTCCCAATGAACCCGTCATAATGCAGTTCTTGTTTGACACCACAACTACTGCACACCAATACAAAACTAACTATGTGTACTATCAGTATTCTCATCAGTTGTCCTTTGGAGTTATGTAAGGAAATGATTAACGATCAATTAAAGTGGAATTGTCAAACGGACGTTTTTTCTCTGTGGCCGTTTTTTGATCGTCTGACATTGGAATGATTGATAGATCAACTATATAAAGATCTTCACCTATCTTTGTTTGGTTTTTAACTTCAATTGACTCATCTGGTCGTAGGTGGTTGAGAGGAAACTTTAGATTGCTAACTGGTACATCCATATCATTTATTTCCAAGTTTAGTAATCTGCTGTCTATATCATTTCCCATATTCCTTATGGGTGTTTTGGTCTCATATTTGATACCTACTCCAAAATTTGAAACTTCCCATGAGGATGTTTTCATGTCTGGAAGTGAAGAGTATGCTATCAACCTGTTTCCAATCCTGAATGTTCCCGTGTTTGTATGTGATCCCTGTTTCTTAGCTATACTTTTTGACTTCCTACCACTCAAGGTAAAAGACATAGACATCGTCGTTCTTTTGGGTAAAGGAGATTTAACTGTTAAATGAACTACACCATATCTGTTTATCCTGTTTATGCCATGAACTTTTATAGTTTCATCTGCTTCAACTAATGAAAAAAAGAACTTTTTCTTGAGCGTAATTACAGTTTCTACTATTTCTCCATCTTTTTCAATCTTAATATTTAGGTTATGATTATCAATTTTTGCCTCAACAATTTTTGAAGTATCTTCCATAACTAAAAAGACCAACAGAGCATTATCAATCCTCTGAATGTTGTACCCCGATGATGGTTGACTACAGCCAACACCTACAACGAAGGCACATATTAAGAGAAATGTATTACATCTTTTGGTTGTCACAGGCGTTCTTCCTTAGACTAACATCTCAGCACGAATTGGATCGTGATGGTGATACTCATTTAACTGGATATCTTGCATTTTAAAATTATCAATTGAAGTTACCTGAGTGTTAAGGATAAGTTCTGGTAAAGGTAAGGGTTGCCGTTTGATCTGTGTTTTTACTTGGTCAAAATGTGCATGGTAGATGTGTGCATCCCCTAAAGTATGAACAAATTCACTGGGTTGAAGATCTGTAATCTGTGCTACCATTGATAGAAGTAATGAATAGGATGCAATATTAAAAGGAACACCCAGAAACATATCACAACTCCGCTGATACATCTGTAAAGATAACTTCCCATCTGCTACAAAGAATTGGAAAAACATATGACATGGTGCGAGTGCCATCTGGTCTAATTCTGCAGGATTCCAAGCAGTAACAATATGTCTACGACTATTTGGATTCGTCTTGATCTGTTCAATTACCTCTGCCAACTGATCAATTCTTCCGTTCTCTTTCCGCCAACGTCGCCATTGGACACCATAGATACAACCGAGAGCACCATCGCGTCCCCATGCCTCAGCATTTGCATCCCATATTTTTGTTCCGAGTTTCTGGAATTGTTTTACGTGGTCGTACCCTCGTAAGAATCCTAATAGTTCCGCTTTAACTGATTTGAATGCGAGTTTCTTTGTAGTGACCGCTGGGAAACCATCTTCCAAATTATATCGCATCTGCATGCCGAACAAGGTGCGTGTTTTACCGTTTCTACCCTCTCTATCTACACCTGCCTCTAAAATCTGTTGAAGTCCTTCAATATACTGTTTCATGTTTACTATTATCGCTCCCGAAAAGTTTAGCTATTCCTGCATAAAAACGTATATACAGAAATAAGGTTACCTACGATCTGTACTTCCAAAACCGCCTCTTGATGTGTCAGACATCTGTTCTACCTCATTCCATTCAGGAGTGGCAACCTTAACAAATATAGCTTGTGCAATTCGATCACCTTTTTCAACCGTCACAGGTGTATCCGTAAAATTGTAAACTTGTATTTTTATCTCATCATCTTCACCGCAATAGTCGGTATCAATTATACCTACACTCTGTGCCATCATTAGACCATATTTTCTTGGGGAACTGCTCCGCATACACAACATCAACATATAACCTTGTGGGGTTTGAACAATAACGTTCGCTGGTATTAATTCAATGCTTTGTGGTGCAATCTCCATAGCTTCACGACAGAGCAGGTCAAATCCTACCGATCCTTGTGTTTCATATTTGGGTAATGGAAGCGATTTATCAATTCTTTTAATATTTACTTTCATTATGATACCGCTATCCCCTCAGCTTTACACTCAATACGATACACTGACGTACTTGCGGTAATAAATAAACTCTTCCAGAAATCACCACCCCATGCTAAATTTGCAGTCCGTTCTGGTACAATTATTATCCCGAGGTGTGTCCCATCTGGTGCAAAGATCCATATCCCATTTGGTCCAGTTAGATATACATTTCCTTGGCGATCAACTTTCATTCCATCGGGTACACCGTTATCTCCCTCTTCTTCAGCAAACACACGATCATTTGTTATTGTCCCATCCGACTGTACATCAAATGCCCGAATGTGCATCCGATTGGTATCATTAATATATAGAATTGATTCATCTGGTGAAAAACAGATACCGTTGGGTCTATTGAAATCATCCACAAGAAGTGTCAAATTTGTCCCATCAGGGGATAAACGGTAGACACCTTGAAAATCAAGTTCTTTTTCAGATTCTTTGCCAGATAATCCGTATGGTGGATCGGTAAAATAGATGCTACCGTCAGATTTCACAACCACATCGTTGGGACTGTTTAGACGTTTACCTTCATAGTGTGATGCAATGGTTATGACATCTCCATCGGCTGTTGTACGGGAAACGCGGCGATTTCCGTGTTCACAAGTAATCAGGTGTCCACCCTTATCATAGGTTAAGCCATTTGAATTACCGGAGGGATCTCTAAAATCTGTCATCCCGGACTCTGCATCCCAGCGGCGTATTTTGTTTGCTGGAATATCACTAAAAAGCAGATATCTACCTATAGAATTCCATAAAGGTCCTTCTGTAAATTTACATCCAGTTGCCAATTGTTGTACTTCTGCTTCTTCATCAACTAAATCTAATAGTCGTGGGTCGCGAACATCAAGTATCATGTTTTCCTTTCTAACAGATTCTAATTTCTGATGTTATTCTGTGATAGTAAAACTTGTTTTATTTTTTAGTGATTAATGTTATCGAAACTGTGGCAAAATAAGCATGAGTATTAGACCAATGCTCATACCACAGTTTCCCCATACACAGATTTTCAGAAGCCACTTTGGATAATTGGTGATTCCATAAAAATAAACAGTGTATAGATGTATCCATAGACCAATGTTTATCAAAATCAGCCCAATTAGTGAATCTGAAGTTCTGAAATAAGAGAGTAGAGATCCAGACACAAAAATTACTACCCCTATGAGCCCTAATATCACTGCTTGTGTCTTGTTCATCCCAAGTTTTGAATTATCCATCCATTGACCTTTCCAGTTTTTTGTTAAGATTGTGTTAGGAAGTATGTGTTAATTTTTTGTGTATCGAGATGATTATACTTTCACGGAAA